>NZ_JBMOIR010000012.1:0-84515 GCF_049317225.1 Aquabacterium sp.
TGCTGGAGTCGTGACCGAGAGGCCGAAGGTGCTCCCCTGCTAAGGGAGTATGCGGTGATGAACTGCATCGAGGGTTCGAATCCCTCCGACTCCGCCAAGACAAGAACGCCCCTGATTCGTCAGGGGCGTTTTCTTTTGTGCGCAACCCTTGAGTGCGTCTCAGGCGCGCTGTGGAGAAATCAGCATGTTCAAGAATCTGACGATTTATCGTATCGGGCAAGGTTGGGCTGCCACTGTCTCGGAGATCGAGGCGGAGCTCGACAAGGCGCGATTCGTGGAATGCGGAGCCACGCAGCAAAAGTCCTCCGGATGGGTGGAGCCGCGTGGCGAGGCTCATGCGCCGCTGGTGGAGATGGTCGATGGTCAGTTGTTGCTGAAGTTGATGACTGAGCAGCGCGTGGTGCCAGGCTCTGTCATCAAGAAGCGCACCGAGGAAATTGCGGCACAGATTGAAGAGCAGACTGGCCGTAAGCCGGGTAAGAAGCAGATCAAGGATCTGAAAGAGCAGGCGCTGCATGAGCTCTTGCCCATGGCGTTCACGAAGCAGTCTGTGACGCGAGTGTGGATTTCGCCCAAGGACCAATTGTTGGTGCTGGACACGGGCAGTCAGTCCAAAGCCGACGAAGTCGTGACTTTGTTGATCAAGTCGTTCGATGGCCTGGCGTTGTCCTTGCTGCAAACCGACATGTCACCGGCAGCAGCCATGACGCATTGGTTGGGGACAGGCGAGGCACCATACGCGTTCTCGATTGACCGCGAGTGTGAGCTCAAGTCTCAGGACGAGATGAAGTCAGTTGTGCGGTATGCGCGCCATCCGCTCGACACCGATGAAGTCAAGCAGCACATCGTGAGCGGCAAGGTGCCGACGCGCGTCGGGATGACTTGGCGCGATCGGGTTTCGTTCATCCTCACCGAGTCATTGCAACTCAAGAAGGTGTCCTTCCAGGATGTGGTGTTCGAGGGGGCTGTGGCTGTGGACAAAGGCGAGACGTTCGATGCGGACGTGGCCATCACGACCGGTGAATTGAGTCAGCTGATTCCTGATCTTCTTGATGCGCTTGGCGGGGAGCAGGTGATGGGAGGTGCAGCGCCCACGCCGCAATCTGCTGAGCAACCCAAGGCCCAGCATCCAGCGGCAGATCATGCCCCGCCGTGGGATGCGTGATGATGGGGGTCTGCCAGGCTTTTGCCACTTGCGCTGAGCAAGATGGGTGTACCAGGCGGTCTCCTTGGCCATTGAGAATCAAGACCGGCATTTGAGGTGCTGTTTGCGGCGCTCGATACTTGGCTGCGGCCCAAAGTTGGCGCATTGCGTTACCCGTCTGGACCGGCTGATTCACTCTCAGTTGGCGCCAGGTTTGGAGGGTTGAGTGTAGGGCGGCGGGGTGCCTTGAGGTCATGTCGAGGATGGCTTGTTCCCACTCGTCAGCCGATGCTTGGCGCGTCAGCAGGGATGCGATGCGTCCATAGTGTTGGGGGCGCAGCCTGCGCCAGAAGGGGCTGAAAGGCCTCATGCTGGTATTGATGAGGACACAGGCCTGAATCTCCTCTGGGTGCGTGTGCGCCCACTCGGTGGCGATCATGGCGCCCAGCGACATGGCGATCAGACGCACCTGCGCTGAAGCAGTATCTAAGGCGGTGGCTTGCCGCAATTGCGCCACCATGTCCTTAACGCGACTTGCGCTGCGAAGATGGTGCAAGCTGCCGTTGCCCGGCAGATCAGGCGTGAGAATGAGATCCCCTGCCGGCAGATGCGCTCGCAATATGTCGGGAAATTGGCCCCAATGGCCGCTCCCCCTGGTCAGGCCTCGGAGCAGTATCCAAGTCGTCATTCGTGCGTGAACCGTGGGCGTGGTTGATCGGGATACCAGCGGGCGAGAGCTTGCCGGTGATGCAGTGCGCGAGCGTCAGGATCTGGGAGCCAGCGATCGTGGCTGCAGCTTGCGCGCCCCATGAAGTCGAGTAGCGCCATGTGCCGGCGAAGCACCCGCTGTTGTCGGTGCTCGATCAGTGGATTGAAGATGCCGTGGCGACTGAAAAGTTGTCGGGGATTTTTTTTGACCCACATCCATGAGCCCATCTCCAAGGTCAGGGGCAAGAAAACGTGATCGGGCTGGGTCTGCCTGCTTTGCAGGTACAGGTGATCCCAGAGGTCGCCATGCGTCAGGTACTGAACACTCTGCGGCTCAAAGATATACCGATGGTGCGCGTGAGCTTGGTCGAAGATTCGATGCAAAGCGTGGACTTCAGGCAGGTGATGAATCGGTTTGCGTGTGTGAGCAAACGGAAACCAGATTCGGTCCTGGGTGCCGAAGCCTGAGTGGCAGTCCACAGCGATGGAAAACGGGCGAGGGAGCAGTTCCTTTTGCACAACGTTGCATAGCGCGTGGCTTTCCGCCTCCATGGGGGTGTTGGCTGCACCTCGGTACCAGGGTAGGGCGGCGCTGAGGCGCTGTCCTCCGATCAGAAAGGGGACTGGCTCTGTGGCGTTGACGGGGGCATTTCGCATCAGATCAATCCCGTTTGGGTTGGCGCGGGTGCCTTGCCACAGGCCCCCGGGATTCACCAATGGCATGAACACCATGCGAACCGATTCGAGTTGGTGATGCAGCAGGCTGTCCCATCTGAGTCGCTGCACCAGGCTGGCCAGATGGGTCATGACCACCTCGGCCCCAATGCGCTCGAGACCATGGACCCCGCCGAAGAATCCGATGGCGGGAACGTTGGGGGAGGGGTTGCCCAGTGCGATGGTCAGTACCTCCAGTTGATGTCTTCCAACCTGAGTGGTGCACGCCACCTCTGTGTCGAGATATGGCCGCCCCAGTTCAATGATGCGCAGGAGCGCATCCAGCTCGGGAAGATCTGATGGCATGTGGCGATCGACTGGGCATCGTGGATGGAATCAATCAATGCTGTCAGCGATACATGTCAGGGTGGCGACAACGGTGTGTCATGCCCTTGTCATCGGGGCTGGGTAGCCTCAGTTACGCCAATCAGATCGCGATCATGCAGACTAAAAAACTCTCACGTCATGCCTTTCAGCTCTTTGCCTTAGGGGTGGCCATACTGGTCGGCCTGGCGGAGTGTGTTGCCTTGCTGCGGGCCCGGTGCTTCACGGGCCGCGGGCAGGTCACGGGCGCCTGAAACCTGGCAAAGACGCCAGAAATTGGTCGACATCTTTGGTGTAACCATTGGTTAAGCCCAATTCTCCGTTGATGTCGGAGTGACTGAGGTTTTCAGGCAACACGCTGGCGATGGCCCGATTGTTGGTAACAGCCTTGGCAAAAGCTTCGGCTTGGGGGCATGAGTCGTCACGCTTGCTGCTGCAAACCAGCAACATGGGGGCGGTGTTGGGTTGCAGCACGTGCAAGGGCGAGGTTTGTCGCCAGTAAGCCGGGTCGTTACCAAATGCCTTGTCGTAGAAGCGGTGGTGATGCTTGCTCTCCATGATGCTGACGACATCCATCGCGGCAGAGTCCAGCATCACGCTGCCCAACCATGGTAGTGCGCCTTTTTGTTTTGCCAGATCAGGCTGAGACGAAATGAGCCCGACCAGATGGGCGCCTGCCGAGTGGCCCATTAAAACAAATCGTTGAGGGTTGGCTCCCCATTCCTTCGCTTTCTGCTGCGCAGAGGCGAGCGCACGAGCGACATCTTGAGCCTGCTCCAGTGGCGCGGCGTCTGGCACCAGGCGATAGTTCACAGACACCAGTACCGTGCCTTGCGTGACCCAGTGCCGGATCTTGTTTTCGATGACCTTGCTGTGGCGCTTGTCGCCAATCGCCCAAGCGCCCCCGTGAACCATGAAGACCACAGGAGCGTTGTTGGGTTTGGCAGGCAAGTACACGTCATAGCGCTGCTTGGGGTCGCTCCCATATGCAATGTCTTTGATCACGCGACTGTTGGCGGGAAGCTGGTCGATGCGTGCAGGTTGATCATCATCCTCGGGCACGTTGTCGTCGGTGGGGGTGGATGCTCCTTGGGCGTGTCGAGAGGCGAGCCAATCACGCAACGGACCTGCATGGGTCGTCTGTGACGCCATCAGGCTGAAGGCTGCCAGCAACAAGGCCGAGCAAGCGAGTGGACGCCGTGCGCGATTGGATTGGGTCATGTGTGCTCCCGTGGCTGATTGAGTGAGAATGTCAGGATGACTAACGCCCGACCCTCTCTGATCGTTTACAGCCCTGCAGGCATCGTGCCCGCAGTGGCGCCAGTTCGCAAAGCAGTCAAGCGTTTGACGGCGCTAGGTTTTGATGCAGCAGTGGATGAGTCTGCCTTGACCAAGCATCAGCGTTTCGCGGGTGACGATGATGTGCGATTGGCTGCGATTCATCGTGTTGCCACGGCTGCTCCTCGGGTTGCGTTGGCCACGCGCGGTGGCTATGGATTGACTCGATTGCTCGATCGCATTGATTGGTCTGTGATTTCCCGCAGCGTGGAACGCGGCACGGCTTGGGTGGGCTACAGCGATGTGACCGCATTGCAATTGGCCGCCCTCGCTCACAAGGCGACCGGACCGCATCAGGTCGAAGAGGGTGTGACGGCCGGTTTTTGGGCTGGGCCGATGGCGTGTGATGACTTTGGACGCTCCGACAGCCCGGAGGGCGGTGACGACGTTACCCAGGACTGCTTTGTGGAAGCCATGACCGGTGAGTTGGAGGCGGTCGGGTTTCGCACGGACCAAGGCTTTGACGGGCTGGAGGTTTCCGGCCGTCTGTGGGGGGGCAACTTGGCCGTGACCCAAGCGCTGCTGGGAACCCCGCATTTCCCAAAAATCCGCAACGGCATTTTGTTCCTGGAGGATGTGAATGAGCATCCGTACCGGATTGAACGAGCCCTGCTGCAATTGCACCAGTCGGGCGTGCTCGATCAGCAAAAGGCCATCGTCCTCGGCGCCTTCACAGAATATCGAAAGTCGCCGCTGGACCGAGGCTACAACCTCAAGACGGTCATCACTTATTTGCGAACCCTTACCAAAACGCCCATCCTGACTGGGCTGCCATTTGGTCACGTGCCAACCAAGTTGTGTTTGCCATTGGGGCGCAAGGTCGGTTTGGTGGTGCAGGGACGCGACGCCTTTGTGATGTGGTGAAGCCACCTAGGTGACGGAGCCACGCATGAGGCCACAATAGCTGCATGACAAAGTGGTTGCAATCGTTGCAGGGAGGCCTTGTTGAGGCCGTAGACTGGATTCGTGCAGGGGTCTGCCCGGCTGCTTTGGCGTGTCTGATCGGCTTAGGGCTAGCGGGGTGTGACAACAGCCCCTACGCCAAGGGCTCGGCAGAGAGCAACACGCTTTACACGGCCTTCAATGAGCGTTCACCTCGGTACTTGGACCCGACGTCGTCCTACAGCAGTAACGAGACGCCGTACACCTATCAAATCTATGAGCCGCTGTACGGCTATCACTACCTCAAAAGACCTTATGTCTTGACGCCTAAGGCCGCGGCATCGGTGGTGCAGCCGAAGTATGTCGACAAGAACGGCAAGTCACTGCCAGAGGATGCGCCCGCAGATCAAATTGCCGAGAGCGTCTACGACATCCCCATCAAGCATGGCGTTTTGTATGCACCACACCCCGCCTTTGCGAAGGATGCGAGTGGGGCCTACCTGTACCACCGCCTGACACCATCCCAGTTAGGCGACAAGCGATCGCCTTGGGACTTTCCTCAGGTTGGCACAAGAGAGTTAACGGCGGAGGACTTCGTCTACGCGCTCAAGCGCCACGCCACTACACGCACTGCTGCGCCAGTGTTCGGCATCTTCTCTGAGTATGTGGTGGGCTTGGCGGATTACGGCAAGTTGATCAAGGCTGAGGACAAGAAGTTGCGGGCAAGTTTGCCTCCGACGGCCAAAGACAAGCCATTTCTGGACTTCCGTCGCTGGCCCTTGGCGGGCGCACAGGCGCTGGATTCGCACACCCTGCGCATTCGCATCATTGGCAAATATCCTCAGTGGAAGTACTGGATGGCGATGACCTTCCTGGCTCCTGTTCCTTGGGAGGCGGATGCCTTTTACGCGCAGCCTGGCATGGCTGCCAATGGCTTGTCACTGAATACGTGGCCGGTTGGCACGGGCCCTTACATGATGGCTGAGTATGTGCAGGACCGCCGTCACGTGTTGAAGCGCAATCCCAATTACCGCGGAGAGCCCTATCCATGTGATGGCTCCGCGCAGGACAAGGCCGAAGGGCGTTTGAACGATTGCGGTCAAAGAACACCGTTCGTGGACACACTGGTCTTCAACATTGAAAAGGAAGCCGTTCCGCAGGACGCCAAGTTCCGTCAGGGCTACCTGGATGTGCCAGAGTTCGACCAGATGAGCTATGGCAACGCTTACAAGATCCAGATGGAGGATTCGGAAGCGTTTAATCAGGAGTTCACCCAGAAGGGCATTGTGCTGTCCAGAACGGTTGACCTCTCCAGTCGTTACATGGGCTTTAATTGGTTGGATCCTGTGGTGGGGCAGGGTGATACGCCTGAGCAGCGGCTGCGTAACCGCAAGTTGCGCCAGGCGCTGTCGATTGCCATGGACTGGGACGAGTACAACCGTATCTTTCCCAAGGCTGCAGGTGAGGTGGCACATGGGCCGTTGCCGGGCGGCGTTTTTGGGTCGCGTCACGGCACGAACGGGGGCTTTAATCCCGTGACCCACAAAGTGGTCAGCGGTCAAATTGTTCGCCGTTCTTTGGACGAGGCCAAGCGGCTGCTGACGGAGGCCGGCTATCCAGACGGACGAGATGCGCGCACAGGCAAGCCCTTGGTGCTCAACTACGATGTTGGTGCGGCGGCAACGCCTGATTCAAAGGCCAACTTGGATTGGACGGCCAAGCAGTTTGCCAAACTGGGCATCCAGTTGGAAATCCGTGCAACGGACTACAACCAGTTCCAAGACAAAGTGCGGCGAGGCAAACATCAGATTTTCACTTGGGGCTGGCTGGCAGACTATCCGGATGCTGAGAACTTCTTGTTCCTGCTGTACGGACCGAATGCCAAGTCGGTGCACGATGGTGAAAACGCTTCGAATTACCAGAATGAAGAGTACGACCGTCTCTACAGCCAACTTCGGTTCATGGACGACGGTCCGGCCAAGCAGTCCGTGATTGACCGCATGGTCAAAATTCTTCAGGAGGATGCGCCATGGTCATGGGGTTACTTCCCTTACTCTTCTGGCGCTTATCACAAGTGGGTTCGTAACGGTAAGCCCAGCATCATGGTGCGTGACCAAGCGCAGTATTACAAGCTGGATGTGACGGAGCGTGCACGCAGTCTGCGCGAGTGGAACAGGCCGCAGTACTGGCCATTAGCCGCGGTGGCCTTGCTGGTGTTCGGCATGGTCTGGGGCGCAGCGAAAATTTTGCGCTCACGCGAGCGGGCAACCGCACTGCCGGCCAGGTCATCCAACACATTCAGGGAGCATTGATGCTGAATTACATCTTGCGGCGCCTGGGGTACGGGCTGGTGATTCTGATTGGCGTCAATCTGATCACGTTTCTGCTGTTCTTCACCGTGAACACGCCCGACGACATGGCGCGTCTCAACATCGGGGGCAAGCGGGTCACACCGGAGCAAATCGAGAAGTGGAAGGTGGAGCGCGGGTACGACAAGCCCATGCTTTTGAACGCCAAAGCTGACGGGGTTGAAATGCTCACCAACACGGTTTTTTGGGATCGGTCGGTGTCCCTGTTTGCGTTCAAATTTGGCCGGGCCGACAACGCCAGTGGCGGTGACATCGGCTATCAGATTCGACAGCGCATGGGGGTGAGCCTGCAGTTGACGGTGCCCATTTTCGTTCTGGGCTTGCTGGCGAGCGTCATCTTTTCCTTGTGGCTGGTGATGTTTCGGGGCACGCCCATGGACTTCTGGGGCGTTGTCCTTTGTGTGGTGATGATGTCCATTTCCAGCCTGTTCTACATCATCGTTGGACAGTACCTGTTTTCGCGGGTGGCCAAGTTGGCGCCGATCTCGGGGTATGCGCCAGGGCTGGAGGCGGTGCGCTTTTTACTGCTGCCCATCGCACTGATGCTGGTGGCAAGTCTGGCCGGTCAGGCGCGTTTTTTCCGAACCCTGTTTCTGGAGGAAGCGGGCAAAGACTACGTGCGTACAGCACGAGCGAAGGGTTTGTCGGAGACAGTGGTCATGGGTCGGCATGTGTTGCGTAACGCCATGCTGCCCATCATCACCACCGCAGGCAGCGCGTTGCCCGGATTGTTCATGGGCGGTTTGCTGACAGAGAGCTTTTTCGGCATCCCCGGGCTTGGTTCTTACACGGTCGATGCGATCGCCAGCCAGGACTTTGCAATCGTGCGGGCCATGGTGTTTTTGGGGGCGGTTCTCTACATCATCTCCAACATCCTGATCGACATCACCTACACCTTGGCTGATCCGCGTGTGCGGATGCAGTGAGGACGTTAGACCATGAATTTGCCTTTTAAATTGGTTGTGTTGTGGACTGACGTGGTGCTGTGGGCTATGTTGGTCGGGCTGTTTGCATATGTGCGGGTGGTACGCCGAGATGAGACATTGCAGGCCACCTGGCGCCGTGTGTTTGTGGTGCCGGCTGCCATGGCTGCTGCGGCCGTGTTGACCACGATGCTTGCCATCACCTTGTTCGATAGCGTTCACTTTCGCCGGGCGCTGCCGGATGTTCGCGGTGGCGTGCAGGCGTATGACACGCGAACGGATTCTTTGCTGGACGTGGCCTTGGCCAAGCTGGTGGCGAGTCGAGAGGACAGCTACTCACGCCCTTGGGCGACGCATGGATTCAGCAAGCAAACGGTTCCGCCATCGCCGGGAGCCTTGCCGGAACTCGATGAACACGGTGTGCCCAAATTGCCGCCTCGTGCATACCCGCGACTGAAGCATGGTGGTGCAGGACTGGCAGACCCGAGTCAGGACTGGTCGACAGACATCGCCTGCCGTGTTGGTTTAGGCGCGTTGGCTGCGTTGTTCGGGACGTTGGTCTTGCGACGCATCTTGCCCCGTGAGCGCACAGATGGCCCGGCGTGGCATGCCGCCTGGGTGGCATGCTCCGTCATGATGGCCATGCTGAGTGTGGCGATCGCCCTCAGTTGGGGTCAGGGCTATCACGTACTGGGCACCGATCGAACCGGCAATGACGTTTTGTACATGACGATCAAGAGCATTCGAACAGCGTTCGTGATCGGTAGTTTGGCAACGGTGGCGACCCTGCCTTTGGCGCTGGCCTTTGGCATTGCTGCGGGGTACTTCAAAGGCTGGGTGGACGATGTCATCCAGTACATCTACACCGTGCTCTCGTCGGTTCCCAATATCTTGCTGATTGCAGCTTGCGTGCTGATGGTGCAGGTCTTCATGGATCAGCACATGGATCTCTTCGAAACGGGGTTGGAGCGAGCCGATCTCAAGATCTTCTTGCTTTGCGTGATCCTGGGGGTAACGGGGTGGGCTGGCCTGTGTCGCCTGCTTCGAGCCGAAACACTCAAGCTGAGAGAGTTGGAGTACGTTCAGGCCGCAACGGCTTTTGGCGCCAGCCACTGGCGCATCATGCGGTGGCACATCCTCCCGAATGTGATGCATCTGGTGCTCATCACCACCGTGCTCGAGTTTTCGGGGCTGATCTTGTACGAAGCCGTTTTGTCCTATGTCGGGGTGGGGGTTGATCCCTCCATGAACAGCTTTGGGGGGATGATCAATCAGGCGCGCGTTGAGATGTCTCGTGAGCCCATCGTCTGGTGGTCGTTTGCCGCCGCATTTGTGTTCATGGTGAGCATTGTGTTGTCGGCCAATATCTTTGCGGATGCGGTGCGAGACGCGTTTGACCCTCGTGCCCGTGTGGCTCGCCCCGTGCGCCTGAAGCGTCCTACTGCTGCCTGAGGAACAACATGCTGAACTTGGATGACTTGCATGTAGCGCTGGACGCAGAGGCCGGCTTGGTGCGCGCACTGGACGGCCTGAGCCTGTCACTGCAGCGTGGTGAGACGTTTGCGCTGGTCGGTGAATCTGGATGCGGCAAGAGCATGACCGCATTGGCCTTGATGCGATTGCTGCCCGATAACGGGCGCGTGCTGGCGGGTCGAATTGATCTGGGTGCCGAGGTACCTGACGCCAAGCCGACAGAGTTGCTGCGACTGCCAGAGGTCGACATGCGCAGGGTGCGTGGTGGGCACATTGGCATCATTTTTCAAGAGCCTGCCACCAGTCTGAATCCTGTCATGCGTGTGGGCGATCAGATCGTTGAGGCCATTGAAGCGCACACCTCGCTCAGGGGTGGGGCAGCGCGCAACAAGGCCATTGACTGGCTTCGTCGCGTGGGCATCCCTGAGCCGGAGCGTCGCATTGACAGCTACCCCTTCGAGATGAGCGGTGGGCAGAAGCAGCGCGTCATGATCGCCATGACGCTGGCCGCAGAGCCAGACTATCTGATTGCAGACGAGCCAACCACAGCGTTGGATGTGACCATTCAGAAACAAGTACTGGACTTGCTCAAAGCGCTGCAACAAGAGCGACAACTCGGTCTGTTGTTGATCACACATGACCTGGCTGTCGTGGCGGACATGGCGCATCGTGTGGCGCTCATGTACGCGGGGCAGATCGTTGAAGAGGCGGATGCCGACGTGTTCTTCAAGGCGCCTCGTCACCCTTATGCACGGATGTTGCTTCAAGCCTTGCCTGATACCGAGCGCAGGGGCAAGCCCCTCGTTTCCATCTCGGGCACCGTCCCTCCGCTCTGGCAAAAGTTTGAAGGATGTCGTTTTGCCCCACGCTGTGATCGGGCGCAGACCACCTGCCGCATTGCCGACATCCCGTTAGCGGAGCAGGGCGGGCAAAAGGTGCGCTGCTTGCATCCCATTGATCCTGATGCGGCAGATTCGAACGTGCCGCCTGGGGGGGCGGTCTTGTCGTCGGATCAGCCTGTGCAGGTGGCGTTGCCCGTTGCGTCAGAGTTGGTGCTGGATGTGCAGCAATTGGGTGTCAGCTTTTCCAAAGGCGCCGGCTTGTTTGCTGCGCCAAAAGTCGTTCAGGCTGTATCTGGCGTGTCCTTTCAGGTGCGACGCGGTGAAACACTTGCGCTGGTGGGCGAATCAGGTTGCGGCAAGACAACGTCGGGGCGCGCCATCGTCCAGCTTCTGAGAGGTCAGTCGCACATCCAGGTCAGTGGCCAAGCCTGGCTTTGTCACGGTGGCGTCCGTGAAGATCTGTTCGCACTTCAAGGCGAAAAATTGCGTTTGGCCAGACGTGCGATTCAAATGGTTTTTCAAGATCCATTTGCGTCATTGAACCCGCGCATGCGCGTCATCGATGTCTTGCAGGAGGGCATGCTGACCCTCAGGCCGGAATGGAACGGTGAGGAGCGCCTGGCAAAGGTTCGCTCGCTGGTTGAGCAGGTTGGCCTCAGATCCGATGCGCTGTCTCGATTCCCCCACGAGTTTTCTGGCGGGCAGCGTCAACGTTTGGCCATTGCAAGAGCCTTGGCTGTGGAACCTCAGGTTCTCGTGTGTGATGAGCCAACCTCAGCACTGGATGTCTCCGTGCAGGCACAAATTCTGAATTTGCTGCGTGAGTTGCAGTCAGCGCTTGGCTTGGGCTTGTTGTTCATCACCCATAACATGGGTGTTGTCGGCTACCTTGCCGATCGCGTGGCGGTGATGCAGCAAGGCCGGATCGTGGAAGAGGGTAGTTGCGAGCAGGTGTTGTCCCAGCCCGCGCACACTTATACCCGGACCTTGCTGGCCGCCGTGCCAAAACGACCAGTCTGAGCGAACTCCGGCGCTGGCTGGGGTTTAGATACCCATCTTGCCCAGGGCATCCATGACGTCGCGAACCATGCTCGCCAAATAGGGGTGCTCGGACTCAAAACGAGCCTCCAGCGCTTGTGCGCGTGACTCGATGGAACTGGTGTCGGATTCGGCTTGCGGTGCAGGCTTGCTCAGGACTTGCTGGATATCGCGATCCAGTTGTTGGAGTGAGTCACGCAGGGAGTCATCAATCGGTTTGCCAGACTCCAACTCAGTTTGAAGCTTCTTGAGCAGCGACGACACTTGCTGTGTATTCATGAACCATCCTTTCGTGATATGCATTGATTGTGCGACGACTAGCGGACTCATCAAACAACAAAGGGGGCTGAAAGCCCCCTTTTTGCGCGCAACTGATCTGGATCAGGCAGCGTCAGCGCCCGCCATCACTTTGCTGAAACCACCGTCCACGTAGGTGATCTCGGCGGTCACGCCAGCGGCCAGATCCGACAGCATGAATGCCGCCACGTTGCCCACGTCTTCAATCGTGACGTTACGGCGCAGTGGCGCGTTGTCTTCCACCACGCTCAGGATCTTGCTGAAACCCTTGATGCCGGAAGCGGCCAAGGTCTTGATCGGGCCGGCTGAAATGCCGTTGACGCGGATGCCCTTGGGGCCCAGGCTGCCAGCGGTGTAACGCACGCTGGCTTCGAGTGAGGCCTTGGCCAAGCCCATGGTGTTGTATGCCGGCACAATGCGCTCTGCCCCCAGGTAGGACAGCGTCAGCAGCGACGCGCCCTCATTCAGGTAAGGCAGCGAAGCCTTGGCCATTGCAGGGAAGCTGTAGGCCGAAATGTCGTGTGCGACTCGGAAGCTTTCACGCGACAGCCCGTCGAGGAAGTCGCCAGCAATGGCCTCGCGGGGCGCAAAACCAATTGCGTGCACAAACCCATCGATCTTCGGCCAAGTCTTGGACAGATCGGCGAACATGGCATCGATTTGCTCATCGCTGCTCACGTCGCAATCGAACACCAGTTCGGAGTCGAATTCTTTGGCGAACTCGGTGATGCGATCCTTGAAGCGCTCGCCCACGTAGCTGAAAGCGAGTTCGGCACCTTCACGTTTGCAGGCCTTGGCGATGCCGTAGGCGATCGAGCGGTTGGACAACAGGCCGGTGATCAGCAGGCGTTTGCCAGCGAGAAATCCCATGAGGTCTCCATTAGAGAGTGCTTAACGAGGCCCGGATTTTGGCACGGACAGCGCGAAAGGACGAATTTAGAGGGAATGCCTTGCTGCAGCTCATTCCTCAGGGTAAAATAAGCGATTGGCTGCTTGGCTTTGCTATTTACGATGTGCGAAAGCAATTGTGGATGCGGGTCAAAAGCAGATCGGTCTCGTGTTTGTCACGAATGGGCGGATCTTTCCAGCCCATTTTTTTTGCTCGACTGTTTTTCATTGGATGTCCTGGCTCAAAGTTGTTGAAACCACTGTGACCGGTCTCGGTTACGAACTTGTGGACTGCGAACGCAGTTCGCATGGATTGCTGCGCGTGTACATCGATCGCCTGCCTGATCAGGCCTACGATTTGCCGGGCGATCTCGTTACGGTGGACGACTGCGAGAAGGTCACCCGTCAGTTGCAGTACGCGCTCGAGACCATCGATGCTGATTACAGCCGCCTGGAGGTTTCGTCGCCTGGTGTGGATCGTCCGCTGAAGACGCCTGCGCACTTTGCTCGCTTTGTGGGCGAAAACGTCGAGATCAGCTTGAAGGTGCCTTTCCAGGGGCGCAAGAAGTACAGCGGTGTGCTGTGTGCGTCGCCTGATGGCGATGCGCAGGCGATTGAGGCTGGTCTGGCGTGGGGATTGCTGCTCAAGTCTGCTGATGCGGACAAGCCTCTCTCCAAGACTGCCGCCAAGAAGCTTGCAAAAGAACAAGCCAAGTCTGGTGCTGATGCACAGCAGCCCACCGATCAGGTTTTAGGTTTCACGTTGGATGAAATTCGCGAGGCGCGTCTGGTGCCTGAGGTGAGTTTCAAAGGGCGTAGCCGTCGGGACGCAAGCCCGGCGGGCAGTACCGTTGCCGGAGATGAGGCGCAAGAACTCGGAGGTCAGAAAAAATGAATCGTGAATTGCTGATGTTGGTGGACGCCATTTCTCGTGAGAAGAGCGTTGACCGTGAAGTGGTGTTTGGTGCAGTTGAGTCTGCGCTGGCCTCCGCCACCAAGAAGCTGTATCAGGGCGAAGTAGATATCCGTGTCGCGATCGATCGCGAAAGCGGTGAATACGAGACCTTCCGTCGTTGGCTGGTTGTGCCTGACGAAGCCGGTCTGCAGAATCCCGAAGCCGAAGAAATCCTGTCCGATGCGCAAGATCGCATCGCTGACATCGAGGTGGGCGACCACATCGAAGAGTCCATCGAGTCGGTGCCCATTGGCCGTATCGGTGCGCAAGCCGCCAAGCAAGTCATCTTGCAAAAGATTCGTGACGCTGAGCGTGAGCAACTGCTGAGCGATTTCCTGTCGCGCGGCGAAAAAATCTTCGTGGGTACCGTCAAGCGTTTGGATAAGGGCGACATCATCGTCGAATCCGGTCGCGTCGAAGGCCGCCTCAAGCGCGGCGAGATGATCCCCAAGGAAAACCTGCGTACCGGTGACCGCGTTCGCGCCTACATGCTGGGTGTGGACAGCTTGGCCCGTGGTCCGCAAATCATGCTGTCGCGCAGTGCGCCTGACTTCATGGTCGAACTGTTCCGTCAGGAAGTGCCCGAGATCGAGCAAGGCCTGCTGGAGATCAAGAGCTGCGCCCGTGACGCTGGCTCTCGCGCCAAGATCGCCGTGCTGTCGCACGACAAGCGTGTGGACCCCATTGGTACCTGCGTGGGTGTCCGTGGTTCGCGCGTCACAGCCGTGACCAACGAACTGGCTGGCGAACGGGTGGACATCGTGCTGTGGTCGGAAGATCCAGCGCAATTCGTGATTGGTGCGCTGGCCCCTGCCAACGTGCAATCCATTTTTGTTGATGAAGAACAGCACGCCATGGACGTGGTGGTAGACGAGGAAAACCTCGCCATCGCCATCGGTCGTGGTGGTCAGAACGTGCGCCTTGCGTCCGACCTGACAGGCTGGCGCATCAACATCATGACGGCCGAAGAATCGGCCCAGAAGCAGGCAGCAGAGTCTGACAACGTCCGCAAGCTCTTCGTCGACAAGCTCGACGTGGACGAGGAAGTGGCAGACATCCTGATTGCCGAAGGGTTTACCAGCCTGGAAGAAGTGGCTTACGTGCCGCTTCAGGAAATGCTGGAAATCGAATCGTTTGACGAAGACACGGTCAATGAGCTGCGTACCCGCGCGAAAGATGCTTTGCTGACCATGGAAATCGCCAAGGAAGAAGAAGTCGAAGCTTTGTCTGAGAATCTCAAGGGTCTGGAAGGCTTGACCCCTGAGCTGATCGCCAAGCTGGCTGAAGCTGGAATCCACACACGTGACGACCTGGCCGATCTGGCCGTGGACGAACTCACCGAGATCACGGGTGTTTCCGGCGATCAGGCACGTGCCCTGATCCTGAAGGCGCGCGAACACTGGTTCGCTTGATTCGCTGCCTCTGGTTCATCACATCGACACTTTTAAGCAAGCTCATCGCAAGGATTAACACATGGCCGTGACCACCGTCGCACAATTCGCCGCGGAGCTCAATCGCCCGGCTGCGACACTGCTGGAACAGCTGCAGTCTGCAGGGGTGCCCAAGGCATCTCCCGCAGACGTGCTCACGGAGGCCGATAAGGAGCGTCTGCTGGAACATCTGCGCAACGCTCACGGCTCCGCCGGCGGCGATCGCAAGAAGATCACGCTGACCCGCAAATCGACCACCGAAATCAAGCAGGCTGATGCCTCTGGCAAAGCCCGCACCATTCAGGTCGAAGTCAAGAAAAAGCGCGTGTTCGTCAAGCGTGACGACGCCACGGGTGACGACGCAGCTCAAGCCGCACAGGAAGAGGCCGAACTGGCTCGCCGTGAGGAAGAGGCTCGTGCCCAGGCTGAAGCACTGCGCATTCAGGAAGAACAACTGGCTGAAGCCCGTCGTCAACGCGAAGAGCAAGAGCGTCGCGAGCGCGAAGAGGCTGAAGCGCGCGCCGCAGCTGCTGCTGAGCGTGCTGCTCGAGAATTGGCCGAGCAAGAAGCCGCTGCGGCTGCCGCCAAAGCCGGTATCAAGACGCCAGAGCAGGAAGCAGCTGAGCGTGAGGCCGCTGCTGCCCGTCGTGCTGCGGCTCAGGCTGCTGCGCGTGCTGAAGCTGCTGCACTGACCGCCGCTGCACAACGCGCCGCCAAGGGGGGCACATTGAAGGCTGCCAGCGAGAAGCCTGCCGAAAAGGTTGTTGAGAAGCCTGCTGAAGCTCCTGTCGCTGCCCCCGTTGCTGTGACGCCTGCTCCTGCTGCACCCGTCGCCGCTGCGCCTGCAGAGGCCGCTGCGCCTGCCGCAGCTGGCAAGGGCCCGGTGCGAGTGGTGAAGGCAGCCGACGTAGAAGCCGAAGAGAAGCAACGTCTGGCCGATCTGGAGCGTCGTCGCAAGGCTGCTGAAGCCGAAGCAGCGGCCATCCGCGCCATGATGAGCGCCCCCAAGAAGGTGCTGACAGCCAAGAAGCCTGAAGAGCCGAAGCCTGCTGAAGCCATCAAGGGCACCATTCACAAGCCCAAGGGCGCTCCAGGCGCGACGCCTGCTGCAGGCGCGCCGGCTGGTGGTGCCGCCAAGGCAGGCGACAAGAAGTCGGTCAAGTCCGAGAAGCTGTCGTCGAGCTGGGCTGATGATGCCAAAAAGCGCGGTGCTGGCAATGGCAAGGGCCGTAGTCCCGATCCCGTTGGTGGCAGTGGCCGCAATGGCTGGAAGGCCCCGGGTGGCAAGGGTGGTCGCCGTGGTGGTGAGCGTGAAGGTCAGTCGACCTTCGTGGCGCCGACCGAACCGCAAATCCAAGAGGTTCACATTCCCGAGACCATCTCTGTGGCCGATCTGGCTCACAAGATGTCCGTGAAGGCCTCCGAGGTCATCAAGCAAATGATGAAGCTCGGCCAGATGGTCACCATCAACCAGCAACTGGACCAGGAAACCGCCATGATCGTGGTGGAAGAAATGGGCCACAAGGCGTTTGCGGCCAAGTTGGATGACCCGGATGCCTTCCTGGAAGAAGAACACGCCGATCAGGCTGCCGAGGCCTTCCCACGTGCGCCAGTGGTGACCGTCATGGGTCACGTTGACCACGGTAAGACCTCGCTGCTGGACTTTATCCGTCGCAGCCGCGTGGCTGCTGGCGAAGCTGGCGGCATCACGCAGCACATCGGTGCGTACCACGTGGACACGCCTCGCGGCATGATCACCTTCCTGGATACCCCGGGTCACGAGGCCTTCACGGCCATGCGTGCTCGCGGTGCCAAGGCCACCGACATCGTCATTCTGGTCGTTGCGGCCGATGACGGCGTCATGCCTCAAACCAAGGAAGCCATCCACCACGCCAAGGCTGCGGGTGTGCCCATCGTCGTGGCGATCAACAAGATCGACAAGCCGGGCGCCAACACCGACCGCGTGACGCAGGAACTGGTGGCTGAACAAGTCGTTCCAGAAGCCTACGGTGGTGATTCTCCGTTCGTGCCGGTGTCGGCCAAGACCGGCCAAGGCATCGAAGACCTGCTGGAAAACGTACTGCTGCAAGCTGAAGTGCTGGAGCTGACTGCGCCGAAGGATTCCATGGCCAAGGGCCTGGTGATCGAAGCGCGTCTGGACAAGGGACGTGGTCCTGTGGCCACCGTGCTGGTTCAGTCCGGTACCCTCAAGCGCGGCGATGTCGTGCTGGCCGGTGCCTCGTATGGCCGTGTTCGCGCCATGCTGGACGAAGACGGCAAGAATGCCACCGAGGCAGGCCCGTCCATTCCAGTCGAAATTCAAGGCCTGACCGAAGTGCCATCGGCTGGCGACGAATTCATGGTGCTGGGCGACGAGCGCCGTGCACGCGAAATCGCGACTTTCCGTCAGGGCAAGTACCGCGATGTCAAGCTGGCCAAGCAACAAGCCGCCAAGCTGGAAAGCATGTTCGAACAGATGGGGTCGGGCGCAGAAGTGCAAACGCTGCCCCTTATCATCAAGGCCGACGTGCAAGGTTCGCAAGAAGCTCTGGCAACGTCCTTGCTCAAGCTGTCGACCGAGGAAGTGCGTGTGCAGGTCGTGCACGCCGCCGTGGGTGGCATCTCCGAGTCCGACGTCAACCTGGCGATCGCCTCCAAGGCCGTCATCATTGGCTTCAACACCCGTGCGGACGCGAATGCCCGCAAGGTGGCCGAGCACAATGGCGTTGACCTGCGTTACTACAACATCATTTACGACGCCGTGGATGATGTGAAGGCAGCGATGGGTGGCATGCTGGCTCCCGAACAACGTGAAGAAGTCATCGGTACGGCCGAGATTCGTCAGGTGTTCGTGGCGTCCAAGATCGGCACGATCGCTGGCTGTATGGTCACCGACGGTATCGTTCGTCGCAACTGCAAGCTGCGCTTGCTGCGTGAGAACATCGTCATCTATACCGGCGAACTCGAAGGCCTCAAGCGCTTCAAGGACGATGTCAAGGAGGTCCGCGAGGGCTTCGAGTGTGGCCTCAGCATCAAGGGCTACAACGACATCAAGGAAGGCGATATCCTCGAGCTGTTCGAAATCAAGGAAGTGGCTCGTACGCTGTAATACGCCGTACAGGAGGCCTTCCCCCGCAACCCCGCCTAGTCTTAGGCGGGGTTTGTATTTGAGAGAGCCAACTGAGTTGATCGGCAGGAGATCACCATGCGCCATAAACGCTCAACCCCCAATCGCAGCAACCGCGTCGCTGACCAGATTCAGCGCGACGTGGCTGAGCTGATCCGCGATCTTAAAGATCCGCGCATCGGCATGGTCACCATCAACAGTGTTGAGGTGACGCCTGACTACGCCCATGCAAAGGTGTACTTTTCTTTGCTGATCGGTGACCCCAAGGCCAGTGAAGAAGGGCTGAATGAGTCCGCAGGTTTCCTGCGCAACAGCCTGTTCAAACGCCTGCAGATTCACACCGTTCCGACTCTGCATTTCCATTTTGACCGCACCACGGAGCGCGCGGCCGAAATCAATGCCCTGATCAACCGTGCCGTGGCTGACAAGGCCAAGGATGCGGACGAAGAGGGCGGTCAAGCGTGAACAAGCCCGTGCGTCAACCTCGTCGTGCCTTGCACGGCGTGATCTTGCTCGACAAGCCGCTCGGACTGTCGAGCAATGACGCATTGCAGAAAGTGAAGCGGTTGTTCCGAGCCGAGAAGGCCGGTCACACCGGCACGCTGGATCCGCTGGCCACCGGTTTGCTGCCGTTGTGTTTTGGCGCTGCGACGAAGTTTTCGCAGGTGTCGCTGGACGCAGACAAGCGCTACACGGCCACCGTGAAGTTGGGGCAGACCACGACCACCGGCGATGCCGAAGGTGAAGTGCTGAACACATGCGAGGTCAACGGCGAGAACGTGAGCGCGACACGCATTGCGCAGGCTTGCCAACAGTTCACGGGCGAGATCGACCAAGTGCCGCCGATGTATTCGGCGTTGAAGCACCAGGGCCGCGCCCTGTACGAATATGCCCGTGAGGGGATTGAGATCGAGCGCGCTGCGCGTCGTGTGATCATTCACGGTATTGACATCCTCGACTGGCAAGGTGACGTCCTCACCCTGGATGTGCGTTGCACCAAGGGCACGTATATCCGTACACTCGCGCAGGATATCGGCGAGTGGCTGGGTTGTGGCGCGCACCTGATTGGTTTGCGTCGCACCGGTACGGGCGGTGTCACCCTGGACAAGGCCGTGACGCTGGAGGCGTTACAGGTGCTGTCCGAGGGCGAGCGCGATGCGTGGCTGTTGCCACCCGATGTGCTGCTCAGCGATTGGCCCGACGTGGTGCTGTCCGAGTCAGACGCAGGGCGGTTCCTGACCGGCATGCGTCGCAAAGTTTCCATGGCCGATGCGCCCCAGGTGCGTGTGTATGGGCCCTTACCTGGCCCGGGCAGTCTCCCGGAACGCCGTGTGTTGCTGGGCAGTGCCCATGTCAAGGCCGGTGAGTTGATTCCTACGCGCCTGCTGAGTCCGGCCGAGATCGAGGGAGTGCTGATGCAGTCACTCCCGAAGGTCACCGCCGAGCCCGCTGTACAGATTTGATGATTCAGGACCAGAGAGCTTTTCTATGAGCACCCAAATTCGCAATATCGCGATCATTGCCCACGTTGACCATGGCAAAACGACCATGGTGGACCAATTGCTGCGCCAGTCCGGCACCTTCGCCGAACACGAAAAGGTGGTCGACACCGTGATGGACAACCACGCCATCGAACGTGAGCGCGGCATCACCATTTTGGCCAAGAACTGTGCCGTGTCCTGGAAAGACACCCACATCAACATCCTCGACACACCAGGTCACGCGGACTTCGGTGGTGAAGTGGAGCGCGCGCTGTCCATGGTTGACGGCGTGGTGCTGCTGATCGACGCGCAAGAAGGCCCGATGCCTCAAACGCGTTTTGTGACCAAGAAGGCGCTGGCCCTGGGCTTGAAGCCCATCGTGGTGGTCAACAAGGTGGACAAGCCTGGTGCGAACCCTGACAAGGTGGTGAACGCAGCGTTTGACCTGTTCGACAAGTTGGGTGCGACCGACGAACAGTTGGACTTCCCTGTGGTGTATGCCTCGGGCATCAATGGCTGGTCTTCGAAGGTCGAGGGCGAGCCTGGCGGCAAGTGGGGCGAAGACATGTCGGCCCTGTTCGACACCATTCTGGAGCACGTGCCTGCGGTCAAGGGTGATGCAACTGCGCCGCTGCAATTGCAAATCTCGGCGCTGGACTACTCCACCTTCGTGGGTCGTATCGGCGTGGGCCGCATCACCCAAGGTACCTTGAAGCCCGGTCAGCAAGTGGCCGTGATGGCGGGTCCTGATGGCAAGGCCTACACAGGCAAGATCAACCAGGTTCACACCTTCCAAGGCCTGGACCGTGTGCAAGCCACCGAAGCCGGTCCTTCCGAAATCGTGTTGATCAGCGGTATCGAAAACATTGGTATTGGTGAAACCGTGACCGACCCCGCCAATCCTCAGCCTCTGCCGATGCTGAAGATTGACGAGCCTACCTTGACCATGAACTTCTGCGTGAACACCTCGCCGTTGGCAGGTCGTGAAGGCAAGTTTGTGACCAGCCGCCAAATTTGGGATCGCCTGCAGAAAGAGCTGCGTTCCAACGTGGCCCTGCGCGTCAAGGAAACCGATGAAGACGGTGTTTTCGAAGTGTGCGGCCGTGGCGAATTGCACTTGACCATCTTGCTGGAAGAAATGCGCCGCGAAGGTTACGAGCTGGCCGTTTCGAAGCCGCGCGTGATGTTCCGAGACATCGATGGCGTGAAGTGCGAACCCATGGAGCTGGTGACCGCTGACGTGGAAGAAGAGCACCAAGGCGGCGTGATGCAAGCCCTGGGCTTGCGCAAGGGCGACATGATCAACATGGAGCTGGACGGCCATGGTCGTGTGCGCCTGGAATACCGCATTCCAGCTCGCGGCCTGATCGGTTTCAGCAACGAATTCATGAACCTGACCCGTGGTTCGGGCCTGATCTCGTCGATCTTCGACGGCTACGAGCCACACAAGGGCGACATCGGCGGCCGCAAGAACGGTGTGCTGATCTCCATGGACGACGGCGAAATCTTCACCTACGCTTTGGGTAAGCTGGACGACCGTGGTCGCATGTTCGTCAAGCCGAACGACCCCGTGTACGAAGGCATGATCGTGGGTATCCACAGCCGTGAAAACGACCTCGTTGTGAACGCCACTCGTACGAAGCAGCTGACCAACTTCCGTGTGTCCGGCAAGGAAGACGCAGTCAAGATCACACCGCCTATCGAGTTGACGCTCGAATATGGTGTGGACTTCATCGATGATGATGAGCTGGTCGAAATCACGCCCAAGTCGATCCGTGTGCGCAAGCGCTACCTGAAGGAACACGATCGCAAGCGCGCTGCGCGCGAATCCTGATCCACAGTGATGGATTGATGTAAAAAGGCCGCGTGTGACAACGCGGCCTTTTTTGTTGTGAGGGACATGATGCAAGGTGTGATCCTGACCGAGATCATCGGAGGACTGGGTGTGATCACCCTCAATCGGCCCAAGGCCCTGAATGCCTTGTCGCTCGAGATGGTTCGCGAGTTGACCGTGGTCTTGCGGGGGTGGGCACAAGACAGCCGGGTCCTGGGTGTGCTCATTCATGGAGCGGCGCGGCCTGCGGAGGCCGGCAAGCACCCGTCGACGCATTTCTGCGCGGGCGGAGACATCCGCTTCATGTACGACGCTGGTATGCGGGGCGACCCTGCGGTGGAAGATTTTTTCACAGAAGAATATGCGTTGGACCACCTCATCCACGTCTACCCCAAGCCAACCATGGCGTGGATGGAAGGCGTGACCATGGGCGGAGGCATGGGGTTGGCTCAGGGTTGCCAACTGCGCGTGGCCACCGAGTCCTTGCGAATGGCCATGCCAGAGACACGTATTGGCTTGTTCCCGGATGTGGGCGGCGGCTATTTCTTGTCGCGCTGCACAGGTTCGGTCGGCGAATACCTTGGCATCGTGGGCCCGCACCTGCATGTAACCGATGCCTTGACCTTGGGCTTGGCCGACACACATGCGCACAGCGATGCTTTGCCAACCATGCTGGATGCTTTGAGGCAGCAGCCCGCGCATACCGCGGAGGCATTGATCGCCCGTGTTCGTGCGCACCTGGATGTCTGTGCCTTGGCGTCGTTACCGGACGCAACAGTGACCTCACACCTCGATCAGATCAACCGGCATTTCAGCCACCATACACTGCCAGACATTTGGCGATCCTTGTTGGCCGACGATTCAACTTGGGCAGCGCAGGTGCGCGCGCAGATGTCGGGGCATTCGCCGCTGATGATGAGCGTGACACTGGAGCAAATCCGTCGCGCCCGCTGCATGCCCTTGGCGGAGGTGTTCAGGATGGAGCGCACGATGGTGCGGCATTGCTTTCAGTTGCGTACCGGCGCAGCCAGTGAAACGGTGGAAGGCGTGCGGGCCCTGGTGGTCGACAAGGACCATGAGCCAAAGTGGCAGCCGCCCATGATCGAGGTTGTGACGCCTGAAATGGTCGAGGCCTTTTTTGATCAGGTTTGGCCCACCTACGCCCACCCGCTGAGAGACTTGGTCGATTAAAGTAGCGGCCTCGCCAAGGCGAGCCCAATCATTTTTGTTGTGTGACACCGATGGATACCCAATTGAGTCCATGGCGCGCCTGCGTGGCTCCCATGTTGGACTGGACTGACCCCCACTGCCGATTCTTTCATCGGCTGTTGAGCCCCCATGCGCGCCTCTATACCGAGATGTTGACCACCGGTGCGCTGGTGCATGGCAACATGACCCGCTTTCTGGACTACAACCAGGAAGAGCATCCTGTGGCCTTGCAACTGGGGGGCAGTGAGCCATCCGATCTGGCGCATTGCGCCAAGCTGGCCCAGAAGTGGGGCTATGACGAGGTCAACCTCAATTGCGGCTGCCCGAGCGAGCGTGTACAGCGTGGGGCCTTTGGTGCGTGTCTGATGAACGAGGCCACACTGGTGGCCGATTGTGTGAAGGCCATGATCGACGCGGTTGGCGGCGACCCCAATGTGCCCATCACCGTCAAGCACCGCATTGGCATTGACCAGATCGAAAGCTACGACTTCGTGCGCGACTTTGTGGGCACGATTGCGCAAGCAGGCTGCGAAGTGTTCATCGTGCACGCCCGCAACGCCTGGCTCAAGGGCTTGAGTCCGAAGGAAAACCGCGAGATTCCGCCCCTGCGCTACGAGTTTGTTCACCAACTCAAACGCGACTTTCCGCACCTGACGATTGTGCTCAACGGCGGCTTGGCAGACAACGCATCGTGCGTGACACAGCTGGCGCCTGGCGCAGTATTGCCCGGCGTGGCGCTGGATGGTGTGATGGTGGGGCGTGCCGCGTACCACACACCCTGGATGTTGTCGGAGTGGGATGAGTTGTTGTTTGGTCTGCCTGCTCGCGAGGTGCCTTTGACCCGCGAAGCCGTGGAAGAGGCCATGGTGGCCTACACCGAGTACCAAATGCAGCGCACAGCCGGTTGGGCCCATGGCGAGGTGCGTTGGCCTCAGGTCATTCGCCACATCTTGGGGCTGTACAGCGGTTTGCCTGGGGCGCGTCGCTGGCGGCAGGTGTGGTCGGATCACAAGCTCAAGGACATGTTGCCGTCGGATGTGATGAAGATCGCGCACGAGCGTCCGCCACGCAGGGATGACTCTGTGTCGGCTTGACCTTTCTGCTCCACGCCACAGGCAAAGAAAAAGCACCCCGAGGGGTGCTTTTCGCTGAGCGGGATCTGAAGAAATCAGACGCGCTTCTTGTACTCGTGGGTACGGGTGTCGATTTCGATCTTGTCGCCGTTTTCCACGAACAGGGGCACGGAGATTTCGAAGCCGGTACCGACCAGGCGAGCAGGCTTCATCACCTTACCGGAGGTGTCACCCTTCACGGCTGGCTCAGTTTCGATTTCGCGAACAACGATGGTGGGCAGTTCAACGGAGATGGCCTTGCCGTCGTAGAACACCACTTCGACTTCCATGCCGTCTTGCAGGTAGCTGACGGCGTCGCCCATGTTTTCGGCTTCAACTTCGAACTGGTTGTATTCGGTGTCCATGAAGACGTACATCGGATCGGCGAAATAGGAGTAGGTGCACTCCTTCTTGTCCAGAATGATCTGGTCCATCTTGTCGTCAGCCTTGAAGACCACTTCGGCGCCAGAGCCGTTCAGCAGGTTCTTCATCTTCATGCGAACGGTGGCAGCGCCACGACCGCCACGGCTGTATTCGGTCTTCAGGACGACCATCGGGTCCTTACCCTGCATGATCACGTTGCCAGCGCGGATTTCTTGAGCGATTTTCATGGTGGATTCCCGATACGGGCCTATGCAAAAACTGGGATTTGTTCTTCCGGCACCTTGGGAATGTCTGCGCCAATACCGCGCATCCAGCCAGAAGCAAAGCTCACCATTTTACCCTGAGCAAGTGACGAAATCGATCAATTGCGTCACGAGATCGGTTTGTGCGGCCAGAGTTTCGTGGCTGGCGACGCTGAAAGTTCCCCACGGCGCGGTGCCGGACGCGAACTCGGGGAGCGTCGCGGGCAAGGGCGCCAGGCCATTCCAGCCCATCCACCATGCTGCAACGTCGTGTCGCAGTTGATCGGGCCACATGGCCATCCACCGGTCCATGAAGGCGTGCAACTTGTCTGCATGCACGCCATCGTCCTGTTCGTAGATTTGCCAGACATGGGGTCGCCCTGCCCACAACGCGCGAACGGCAGAGTCTTCGCCACGCACGAGGTTCAGGTCGCATGACCACAGCAGGCGATCAAAGTCGGCGTGGCTGAGCAAGGGCAGTGCGTGCAGGTGCAGCATGGGCAGGGCCTGCGGATGCCGCTCTGCCCAGGCGTGAGCCAAGCGTGTGGCATGCCCGGCTGTCAGCAAGACGTGAACCGGGCGCATGGTGCTGCCCGCCTGTGTCAACAACTGATCGAGCAAGGCGTCGACCGGGGCGGAGGGGTAGCAGAACAGTGACACCAACAAGGCATCGGGCTGTGGCTGAATGCCGAAGCGGGCGAGCCACGCACTTCGGGCCGTGGCATCAAACGCCGCTTTTGCGGCAGGCAGGTCCGATTCACGCAGCAACCCGCCCGTTGATGGTGTGAAGCCAGGATAGAAGAAGTGCTTGTGCAAGCCGGCGCCAGGGCCCGACCATACGGGGGACATCAGCTTATGGCTGCGCTCGACGTAGTCTTCGGCACTCAGATATTCCAGATTGATCCATGCGGGCGGTGTCGCACGCTGCATCCGGGCCACAAAGGCTTCTGGCGGGTTGCAGCCAAAGGCTTCCACAACGACCTCGCCAGAGGCAAAGTCGGGATCACGAGCCAGCACGGTGTCGCAGTCATCCCAGCGCACGACCTCGATGCCGGGCATGCGCCCGGTCTGGACGCCCCAGGTGGGGTGGCACTCCCAGCGCAAGGCCGGGGCCATCCATGTCAGTGCGCTGGCGTCGTCCATCCACAGACGTACCCGATGCCCGCGTTGCACGAGGTTGCATGCCAGGCGCCAGCAGACACCCACATCTCCAAAGTTGTCGATGACTCGACAGAACACGTCCCAAAGCATAGGCTGATTATGGCGGTGCGGGCAGCACCGTCGGCGCTGGTTCACAATTCAGCCCATGAGCGAGACCTGTCCAGATCACGATCCTGAAACCGCGCCCACATTGCCCGATCGCGAGGCGGTTTGGGCCCGCTTGCTGCAAGAAGTGGCCAGTCTGCCCGCCTTGCCGGGGGTCTATCGGTACTTTGATGCGCAGGGGCAGGTGCTTTACGTGGGTAAGGCGCGCGACCTGAAGCGGCGGGTGTCCAGCTACTTCCATCGCAATCATGGTGGCACGCGCATTGGTCACATGGTGACCAAGATTCACCGCATGGAAACGACGGTGGTGCGCAGTGAGGCCGAAGCCTTGCTACTGGAAAACAACCTGATCAAGACGCTCAACCCGCGATTCAACATCTTGTTTCGCGATGACAAGAGCTACCCGTATTTGAAAATCGCGTCGCATGCGTTCCCTCGCATGGCGTATTACCGTGGGGCGGTGGATCGCAAGCACCGCTACTTCGGACCGTTCCCGAATGCCTGGGCCGTCAAGGAAACCATTCAGTTGCTGCAGAAGGTTTTCCAGATCCGCACCTGTGAGGATTCGGTCTACAACCACCGCACGCGACCCTGTCTGCTGTTCCAGATCAAGCGGTGCAGCGGCCCTTGCGTGGGGTTGATCAGCGAAGAAGCGTACCGAGGTGACGTAGCGCAGGCCGAGCGCTTTTTGCTGGGCGAACCTGAGGCCGTGATGGCCGACTTGCAGTCGCGCATGATGGACTATGCCGAGCGGCTGGAGTACGAGAAGGCGGCCGAGATTCGTAATCAGATCTCGGCCTTGTCCACAGTACTGCATCAGCAGTCGGTGGACACCGTGATGGACAAGGACGTGGACGTGCTGGCTGTGAAGGTGAATGGCGGGCGGGCGTGTGTCAACTTGGCCATGGTGCGGGGTGGTCGCCACTTGGGCGACAGGGCTCATTTCCCGGTCCATGTGCAGGACCATGTTTTGGCGCCGGATGATGCCGAGCCGCCCGAAACGGCTCAGCCGCCCGTGCCCTTGAGCGCCGAAGAGATGACTCAGTCGACCGAAGTGCGCGTGCTGGAGGCGTTCCTGGCCCAACATTACCTGGGTGGCAGCGTGCCGGCGTTGTTGCTCCTGAGTCACGCGGTAAGCCCGGAGTTGATTCAGGCGCTGGGGGATCAGGCAGGGCGCAAGATTACCGTGGTGCATCAGCCGCGTGAGCAGCGCCGGGTCTGGTTGGAAATGGCCATCAAGGGTGCCGATTTGTCGCTCGCTCGTTTGCTGAGCGAGGAAGGGTCTCAACAGGCCAGAACGCGTGCCTTGGTCGATGCCTTGGAACTCGATCTGGACCTGGATGCGCGTGAGGCGGGGCTGGAGTCCAATGCGTCGTCTGATGGCGAAAGCAGTGATGCGGCAGAGGTCGTCGTGGGGGCAGCCAATAAGGCGCCAACCGTTTGCCACGATCCATTGGCGGGTTTGCGCATCGAGTGCTTTGACATCAGCCACACCGCAGGGGAGGCGACCCAGGCATCGTGCGTGGTGTACGAGGGGCACAAGATGCAGCCCTCGCAATACCGTCGCTACAACATCAACAGCATCACGCCGGGTGATGACTATGCGGCCATGAAGCAGGCCTTGGAGCGGCGTTACAGCGCGACAGGACTGAAAGCCGCGCGTTTGCCAGATATCGTGCTGATTGATGGCGGCAAGGGGCAGGTGGCCATGGCCCGCGAGGTGTTTATGGCGCAGGGCTTGCCCTTGTCCAGCATCGTGGGGGTGGAAAAAGGCGAAGGTCGCAAGGTGGGGCTGGAGGAGTTGGTGTTTGCCGATGGCCGCCCCAAGATGCAATTGCCCCCAAGCTCGGCGGCACTGATGCTGGTGGCGCAAATTCGGGACGAAGCGCACCGCTTTGCCATCACGGGCATGCGTGCCAAGCGGGCCAGCGTGCGCACGAGTGGTAGCCGTCTGGAAGACATTCCCGGTGTCGGCCCCAAGCGGCGTGCCAAGCTGCTGCAACGCTTTGGTGGGGTCAGGGGCGTGGCGCAGGCCAGCGTGGACGAGTTGGCCAGTGTTGAGGGCATCTCCCATGATCTGGCCGAAGAAATTTACCGTGCCTTGCGATAACAATAGGCGCATGACACGTAAAGCCAATATTCCTGCCTGGCTGCTGGGTGCCGCCACGAGCGTCGCGTTGTTTCTGTCCGGGTGCGGTGTCCTGCCCGGCATTGAGAAGTCTGACGACAAAGGTGCTCCGGCGGGCAAGTCGGCGCCTGCGCCGGCCACCTCGTCCGGCAAGGCGGGTGGTGCTGGTGGCGTGAAGTTGCCGCCACCCGAGACGCCCAGAACGTGGGCAGATGCGCGACAGCAGGCAGCTCGCCGCATGCTTGCCGCCAACCCCGACATGACTTACATGTCGAAAACGCCGGACATCTTGTTGGCGATCCCGGTCATGACCATCGAGCTCAATGGTGACGGGAGCATCCGGGACATCTCGGTCATGCGCTATCCCAGCCAGGCGCGGGACACCGTGAACCTGGCCATTCAGGCCATCCGGCGCGCAGCGCCCTTCGGTAACGTCTCACATCTGCCGAAGCCTTGGAAGTTCAACGAGACTTTCTTGTTCAACGATGACAGAAAGTTCAAGCCCATGACGCTGGACAAGCGTTAACGTGGCACAACTTCACGGCACAATGGCGGCATGTTTCTAACTTTGCCCACATTGCTCACCTGGGCGCGGATCGTTGCGATTCCGCTGATCGTGGGTGTCTTCTATCTGCCCTGGCCCATTGCTGAAGTCAATCTGACCGCCAGCGTGTTGTTCATTGTGGTCGCGTTGACCGATTGGCTGGATGGCTGGTTGGCTCGTCGTCTCAATCAAACGTCGTCGTTTGGCGCCTTCCTCGATCCGGTCGCTGACAAGTTTCTGGTGAGCGCTTCGCTGTTGGTGCTGCTGGAGTTGGGGCGGGTGACGGCGCTGATTGCGCTCATCATCATCGGGCGTGAAATTGCCATCTCTGCTTTGCGTGAGTGGATGGCGCAAATCGGCGCGTCGCGCAGCGTGGCGGTCCACATGCTTGGCAAGTTGAAGACGGCTGCTCAAATGGCTGCAATTGTTTTGCTGCTGTTTGATGGCAAGCTTTGGGGTGTGATCGACTGTCACATGTTGGGGACATGGCTGATCTACGTAGCCTGCGCGTTGACCATCTGGTCTATGGCCTACTACCTGAAGAAGTCACTGCCAGATATCCGAGCCAAGGCACGCTAAGGTTGCGTGACGGGGTGATCTGTTTTGATGGCTGTCAAGGCGCGGATCTCCGCTGACCTGAATCAGAAGCCCCCGCGGATATTCCCCCTAGAATTCAAGGCGCCATTCCACAGACGGTGGGGTGGGGTGTTGTTGCTTGGCGTTTGTCGCTCAGTGATGCGGGCATTCGCCTCTGAGGGGAGTCGTAGTGAACAAGTCCGAGTTGATTGAGCACATTGCTCAGCAAGCAGATATTTCCAAAGCCGCCGCTGCTCGTGCGCTGGAAGCCGTGGTGGGTGGCGTGACAGCTTCGCTCAAGAAGGGTGAAAGCGTGTCTTTGCTGGGGTTTGGTACCTTTGCGGTGAGCACGCGTCCTGCGCGTGTTGGGCGCAACCCACGCACAGGCGAGGAAATCAAGATCAAGAAGGCCAAGGTGCCTAAGTTCCGCCCAGGCAAGGCACTGAAGGATGCGGTGAACTGATATACTCCCGCTTCTTGATTGATGGGTGCTTAGCTCAGTTGGTAGAGCGGCGCCCTTACAAGGCGTAGGTCGGGGGTTCGAGCCCCTCAGCACCCACCACCATCAATCCTTTTCATTGAAAGCACCTCGGTTTCCGTGGTGCTTTTTTTGTTTGCGCGTGCTGGCTTTCATCGGGCTGAGTTCCTGCATGGCGCGCCGAATACTCCGTGTTTGTTGCAGGGAGGATGACCCCATCCATGCATTAACATTGGTGATCCATATTTGTCGCGATAGCTGGCGTTCCTCGGGTAGTCATGCAAGGCGAACTTCGGTTCGCCTTTGTGTTGTCTACACAGAAGGCACGGGCGTCGCGACTGATCAATGCCAAGCAGGTCGGTTTCCAGCCGGCCAACAGTCATGTTTGATTTCGTTCGCAAACACACTCGCATTCTCCAGCTCATCCTGATCTTGCTGATCTTGCCGTCATTCGTCGTGTTCGGCATTCAGGGCTATTCAAAGTTCGGTGATGACACGGGTACGGTTGCCAAGGTTGGCAAGCAGAAGGTGACGCAGCAGGAGTGGGATGCCGCTCATCGCAATGTGGTGGAGCGCGCTCGCGCGCAGCAGCCTGACTTGGACATCAGCCTGCTGGACAAGCCTGAGTTGAAGCTGCAGTCGCTGGATGCCTTGGTTCGTGAATACGTGTTGACGGCAGCCTCTCGCGATCAGCATTTGGCAGCCCCAACGGCACGCGTTCAGCGCTTTTTCGTTTCTGATCCCAAATACGCGGCGTTGCGCAACCCGGACGGCTCGCTGAACAAAGCATTGATCGAGGCTCGCGGTATGACGCCTGTCCAGCTCGAATCGATGTTGCGTGAAGAAATCACCGTGAACCAAGTGCTCAACGGCGTTCTGGTGAGTGCCCAATCGTCGAGCCTGGCGAACCGTCAGGCCGTGGATGCGCTGTTTCAGGTGCGTGATGTTCAGTGGATGAAGTTCGAGCCCAAAACTTACGCAGCCAAGCTGGAACCTACCGCAGAGCAGCTGCAGGCCTACTACAAGGACCCGGCCAATCAGGCTTGGCTGAAGACGCCTGAAAAGGCCGACGTGCAGTACGTTGTGTTGGACATTGAGGCGCTCAAACAGCGTGTTTCCGTGTCGGAAGACGATCTTCGCCGCTCGTATGAAGAGAACAAGACTCGCTTCACTACGCCTGAAGAGCGCCGCGCCAGCCATATCTTGATCAAGGCCGAGAAGAGTGCGACGGCTGACGAGAAGAAGGCTGCACGTGCCAAGGCCGAGCAACTGTTGGTGCAACTGAAGAAGAATCCAGCGGCTTTTGCCGAGCTGGCACGAAAGAACTCGGATGACCCCGGTTCCGCTGCAAGCGGTGGCGATCTGGATTTCTTCGGCCGTGGCGCCATGGTCAAGTCATTTGAGGATGCTGCTTTCTCGATGAAGACCGGTCAGATCAGTGACTTGGTGGAGAGTGAGTTTGGCTTCCACATCATTCAACTGACTGCGGTTCGCGGTGGCTTGGCCCAACCTTTTGAAGCGGTGCGTGCGCAGCTTGAAGAGGATGCACGCAAGCAGTTGGCACAGCGCCAATATGCCGAAGCGGCAGAAAAGTTCACCAATGCGGTGTATGAACAATCTGACAGCTTGAAGCCCGTGGCGGATGAACTGAAGCTCACCGTTCAGTCGATGAACGATGTGCTGCATCAGCCTGGCGCCAAGGATCAAGGTGCTTTGTCGAATGTTCGTCTGTTGAATGCGTTGTTTGATGAGAACAACCGCAGCAAGGGCCGTAATACCGAGGCTGTTGAAATTGCACCCAACCGTTTGGTGTCGGCTCGCATCGTGAAGTACAACCCTGCAGCCGTGATGCCCTTTGATCAAGCGCGCAGCGTGTTGCGTGATAACTGGGTCAAGGCTGAAGCTTTGAAGGCTGCTCGTGCTGATGCTGAGCAGAAAATGGCAACTTGGAAGAAGTCTCCTGAATCTGCGCAAATGCCTGCAGCAGTTCAGATGTCTCGCCGCACGGTGATGGCACAACCGCCTGCCGTGCTGGATGCGGTCTTGCGCGTGCCTGAAAAGCAATTGCCAGCGTGGACGGTGGTTGACCTGGGGGCTGAAGGTGCGGCGTTGGTCAAAGTGAACAAGATCGTGCCATTGCAGATCAGTCCTCAGGAACTGCAGGAAACTGAGGCACAATTCGGCGGGTACTGGGCAAGGGCGGAAGCCGATGCTTATTACCGTGCACTCAAGCGTGAGTACAAGGTTCAGTTCCTCAACGAAGGTAAGAAGTTGATGGACAAGTCGAAAGAAACAACAAAATCTTCGGCGAACCAGTAAAACGCTGAAAAGCACGCTATAATTTATTTCTGTTCTGCGGTGGCTGTAGCTCAGTTGGTAGAGTCCCAGATTGTGATTCTGGTTGTCGTGGGTTCGAGTCCCATCAGCCACCCCACCGCTTAAGTAAACGCCGACAGGTCCTGCACCTGTCGGCGTTTTGCTTTGTGCGATCCACTGTGGCCAGTGCGTGATGTGTTGTGCTGACCATACGACTTAGCCGCTTGAGGTTCTGTCTTTTGATCGGCTCATCCCATGAGCCCTTGGTCGGCGATGATGCCGTTGACGTCATCTATGCACATATCCATGCGTACTGAGATTCAGCCAGGCTTGCTCGCCATCCACGGGAATCGATCAGAGCAATTGGCCGACGCCGTTCTGGCGTGGCTGCAGCGTCATCCTTTGGCTCCACTGGAAGAAGAGGTCATCCTGGTGCAAAGCGCCGGCATGGCTGAGTGGCTCAAGATGACGCTGGCGCAAGCTGGGGGCGTGTGTGCCGCCATGCGGGTGGAGTTGCCTGCTCGTTTTCTGTGGCGCACGTATCGGCAGGTGTTGGGGCGTGATGCGGTGCCATCGCAGTGCGCTACCGACAAGGCGCCGATGACTTGGCGTCTCATGAGCTTGTTGCCGAGTCTGATCCAGCAAGAAGGCTTTGAGCCTGTGGCGGGCTTTCTGGTCGGCGATGAACCCGATCGCCTGTTTCAGTTGGCATCCCGACTGGCTGACTTGTTTGATCAGTACCAGGTGTATCGGCCGGATTGGCTGGACGCGTGGGCGCAGGGGGACGATGTCTTGCTCAACCCGGGGCGTCCCTCGGCGCCCCTGTCGGCCGATCAACGCTGGCAACCCATGTTGTGGCGGGCCATTGTGGCTACCTTGGCACCGCAAGAGGTGGCGAGCATCCGCCCCAAAGTGCATCAACAGGTGTTGCAGGCCTTGAGTTCCGGGGCTGTCACGGTGTCGCCGGTGGCACGGCGCGTGGTGGTGTTTGGCATGACCAGCATTCCCCTGACCACCTTGCAATTGCTGGCGGCTTTGGGCGAGCGCAGCCAGGTGCTGATGGCCGTGCCCAATCCTTGTCGCCATCACTGGGCCGACATCATGGATGGGCGGGAACTGTTGCGCGGCATTGCACGACGCCGGCATGGCTGGAAAAACGGAGTGAACCTGTCCGCCTTGCCGCTGGATCACATGCATGCCCATGCGAACCCCTTGCTCGCATCGTGGGGGCGTCAGAGCCGAGATTTTGTGCGTCAACTCGATGAGTTTGACGATGTACGGGCCGCTCAAACCCGGTTTGCCTTGCCGCGTGTGGACCTGTTTGACGAGGGTGAACAAGACGATGGGCCGCTGCTGACGCAGGTGCAGCAACGCATTCGCGATCTGGTGCCGATGAACGAGCATGCGTCGGTGCGCGTGCCGGATGACGATCGCTCCATCGTGTTCCATGTGGCGCACAGTCTGCTGCGCGAGGTGGAGGTGTTGCACGACCAGCTGTTGCAGTTGTTTGCGGACACGGCGGGCCGTGGGGGGGCGGTGCAGCCTCGGGATGTGGTGGTCATGGTGCCTGACATTGATCAGGCTGCGCCGGCGATCCGGGCGGTGTTCGGTCAATATGGGCGGCACGATCCCCGGTTCATCCCGTTTGACATTGCCGATTTGAGCGCACGCACCAGCAGCCCCCTGGTGGTGGCATTGGAGTGGCTGTTGCGCCTGCCCATGCAGCGGTGTCGTTTTAGTGAGTTGCGCGATCTGCTGGACGTGCCGGCCATCGCCGCGCACTTTGGCATCAGCGCCGATGCGTTGCCTCGCTTGACCCATTGGATGGCGGGGGCGGGCATTCGCTGGGGGCTGGACGAAACACACCGAGCTCACCTGGGGTTGGACGCGTGCGGGGACCAAAACACCAGCTGGTTTGGCCTGCACCGCATGCTCCTGGGCTATGCCGCAGGGGAGGGGCAGTTTGAGGGCATGGAGGCGTACGACGAGATTGGTGGACTGGAAGCCGAACTGGTCGGATCGCTGGCCAGCTTGTTGAGCCGCTTGTCACGTTGGAATGAGGTGCTGTCGGAGCCGGCCACGCCCACGGTCTGGGCCGAGCGGGGCCGAGCCTTGCTGGCGGACATGGTGTCCCCGCAGGACGATGCCGATCGCTTGATTCTGTCCGCACTGGATGATGCCCTGCGGGGGTGGCTGGATGCGTGCGGACAGGCAGGGTTTGACGAGCCGGTGCCCTTGCCTGTGGCCCGGGAGGCATGGCTGTCGGCGCTGAATGAGCCCACGGTCAACAAGCGTTTCAAGGCGGGGGGCGTGACCTTCTGCACCTTGATGCCGATGCGGGCGATTCCGTTTGAGGTGGTGTGCCTGCTGGGCATGAACGATGGCGATTACCCTCGCCGTGCCACCCGCGCGGACTTTGATTTGATGATGCAGCCCGGTACCAATCGACCGGGAGACCGCTCGCGGCGAGACGATGACCGTCAGTTGATGCTGGAGGCCTTGTTGTCGGCTCGACGGGGGCTGTATGTGAGCTGGACGGGCCGCAGTGTGCGCGACAACAGCGAGCAGCCCCCCTCGGTGCTGGTGTCTCAGTTGCGGGACTATCTGGCTTCAGGCTGGGGCGCGACCGTGGTGGCTGCGCGCACGACCGAGCACCCATTGCAGCCATTCAGTCGCCGCTATTTCGAGCAGGGGTCGCCACTGATCACGCATGCCCGTGAGTGGCGTGCGGCGCATGGCAGCGATGAGATGGGCGTGGCTGCGACGGCGGCGCCTGCCTTGCCCCCGTATGAGCCTGATCCACACGTGCCGTTGACGCTGGGACAGTTGGCGCAGTTCATGCGGCATCCGGTGCAGGTGTTTTTCCGGCAGCGGCTCAATGTGGTGTTTGATGCACCCGACGCTGAGCCGGAAGACGAAGAGTCGTTTGGGCTGGCCGGTTTGGAGGAGCACCAGTTGGTCGCGCAGTTGATGGACGAGGTGCTGTCCGATCTGAACGATGCCGACGCCACAGAAGACCTCGTGACACAACTGGACGCGCGATTGGCGCGCCTGGGACGAGCTGGGCGTTTGCCCATGGGGGCGTTGGGTGTGTGGACCCGGCAAGCGCTGGCGCAGACCGTGTTGCCGCTCCTGCGTGCCTGGCGCCAGCAATTGGCCGCGTACCCGCACCGCACGCAGCGACGACTGGTGCAACTGGCGGGCTACGGTCTGGTGGTGCAGGACTGGCTGGATCAATTGCGCTGTGCCGACGAGGGCGACGCCGTTGCGGTGTGGCTGGAGTTGTCGGCCAGCAAGCTCACTAAGGGCAAGGCGACCAAGAAGGGTCCGCCGTCACCTCGTCTGGACAAGTTGCGACTGGCGTGGCTGCGCATGGTCGCGGCAGTGAACTGCCAGGTGCCAGTAAGCGGCATTCTGGTGGGCAATGACGCCACGCTGGTGTGCGAGGCCATGTCTGTCGAGCATGCACGTGAAGCGCTGGATGTGATCTTGCGTTTGTGGCGCGAGGGCATGAATGCCCCCTTGCCCCTGCCGATGCGCACCGGGGTGGCTTGTGTGCTCAACGAAGATGCCGAAGCGACGTATGAAGGTGGGTTCAGGATGCAAGCCGACGTTGCTGACCCTTGCTGGTCCCGTGTCTTTCCTGACTTTGAAGCGCTGGGCGTCGATGGTCGCTTTGAGACCCTGGCGAACGACCTGTGGGGACGTGTGGATGCTTGGGCCAAGGAACATGTGACTGTGATCTTGCATGAGGAGGCCGCATGAGCCAGCCCCTGCATCCTTTGAGCTTTCCCTTGTGGGGCAGCCGACTGATTGAAGCCAGTGCGGGCACGGGCAAGACCTGGACCATTGCCGCCTTGTATGTGCGCCTGGTGCTGGGGCATGGTGGTTCGGATGGTTTTAGTCGCCCGCTGTTGCCGGCAGACATCTTGGTGATGACCTTCACCCGTGCTGCTACCCGAGAGTTGTCGGACCGCATTCGTGCGCGGCTGATTGAGGCGGCCCGATGTTTCCGTGGTGAGCCGCAAGTGGGTGGCTATGACTCCATGTTGCAGGCCTTGCTGGCGGCCTATCCGGATGAGTCGCAACGTAGTCAGGCTGCTTGGCGCTTGTCGTTGGCGGCCGAGGGCATGGACGAAGCGTCGGTTCACACCATTGACGCCTGGTGCCAGCGCATGCTGCGTGAGCACGCCTTTGACAGCGGGTGCCTGTTTGAAGAAACGCTGGAGCCCGATGCGCAAACCCTGTTGGTCGAGGCCGCGCAGGATTATTGGCGTCAGCATTGCTACCCCTTGAGCGAGGCGCAACTGACCGAGGTGCTGAAAATCTGGTCGGGGGTGGATGAGCTGGTGAGCGATGTGTCGCGCCTGCACGAACAGGTGGTGGGCGAGGACATTGGCGGCGGGCCGTTGAGTGACGTGGTCGCCACCCAACAGGCGTTGCGCGCTCGGCATCTTGCCGATGTGAAGGCTGGTTGGGTGGCGCGAGCCGACGCCATGCTGCTGTGGCTGGATGAGCAAACGGCGCCCAAGGTCTGCGATTGGGATCGTCGCAAGCTGTCCAGCGCCAACTATCGGGGCTGGTTGGCCACCTTGCGTGCATGGGCCGAGCAAGCGGATCTGGAGGTGCTGGATCTGACGGAGGCGGCTTGCCATCGCCTGACTCCGGAAGGCCTGATGGAGGCGTTCAAGGGCGACCTCGGCAGCCTGCGTCTGCCTGAAGACTTTGACGCGTTTGAACGCCTGCTGGCCGACCTGGACACCTTGCCCAAGATCAGTGTGCCCGTGCGACTGCATGCGGCCGCATGTGTGGGGCGCCGACTGGCGCAACTCAAGCAGCAGGCGGGCACCTTTGGTTTTGCCGACATGCTGCACCGACTGGATGCGGCCTTGTCAGGTCCACATGGACATCGCTTGCGGGACCGTGTGCTGGCGCAATACCCGGTGGCACTGCTGGACGAGTTTCAGGACACCTCACCGCTGCAGTACCGCATCTTCGATCAGATCTATCGCACCGAAACGAACGATGCCGCGAGTGCGTTGCTTTTGATTGGGGACCCCAAGCAGTCCATCTATGGGTTTCGCGGGGCCGACATTCACAGCTACATGGCTGCTCGGCAGGCGACAGAAGGTCGGCACTATGTGCTGGACACGAACTTTCGCTCAACGAATTCCCTGGTAGCCGCCGTGAATGCCTGGTTCGTGCAGGCCGAGCAGCGTGAAGGCCGTGGGGCCTTTTTGTTCCGCGAGCCTGGGCAGGCCAGTAGCGTGTTGCCGTTTGAGTCGGTGAAGGCCAAGGGGCGCGCCGAGGTCTTGGCCCATGGCGAGACGGCAATGCCCGCCATCACCGTGGTGCATGGCCTGCATACCGTGCAATCGGCCAAGTCGTGGTTGCGTCCCTATGCAGCCATGTGTGCCGAGCAAATCGTGCAATGGTTGAACGATGAAGCCTTTGGCTTTGTCGAGCAGGGCGTGATGCAGCGCCGTTTGCGGCCAGCTGACATTGCGGTGCTGGTGCGTGATCGCAACGAGGCGGAGGCCGTGCGCCGGCAACTGACCCGTCGGGGTGTGGCTTCGGTTTACCTCTCTGACAAGGACTCGGTGTTCTGGAGTGACGAGGCGCGGGACTTGCTGTTCTGGCTTCGTGCGGTGGCGTCTCCGATGGACGTTCGGCTGGCCCGTGCGGCCTTGGCCACGCGCATGGTGGGCTTGAGTCTGGATGAATTGGGCTGGCTGGCGGCCAACGACGAGGCCTTTGATGCCCGCAGCGAGACTTTGCGTGAGTTGCACGCGGTCTGGCAAAACCAGGGCGTGTTGACCATGCTGCGCCACACCCTTCACAAGCTGGACTTGCCCGCGCGCTGGCTGGCTGAGACCGGCGGCGAGCGCAAGCTGACCAACTATCTGCACCTGGCCGAGTTGCTGCAAAACGCCAGCACGCAGTTGGATGGAGAGCAAGCGCTGGTGCGGTGGCTGGTGGCCCAGATGGAAGAGGGGGGCGCCAGCGGCGAAGAGCAGGTGGTGCGCCTGGAAAGTGATGCCGATCTGGTCAAGGTGGTGACCGTGCACAAGAGCAAGGGGCTGGAGTACCCCGTCGTCTGCTTGCCCTTTGCCGCCAGCTTCAAGCAGATTGATCCGGCACGTACCACGTTTGTGAACTTGCTGGATGAGCAGGGCATCCGCCGACTGGTGCTGGACCTGTCGGATCCGGTTGTAAGAGAGCTGGCAGATCGAGATCGCTTGCGGGAAGATTTGCGCCTGTTCTACGTGGCGCTGACCCGTGCCCGTCACCACATGTGGCTGGGCCTGCCTGCCTTGGGCAAGTCTGGTTCGGAGGTGTGCAGCAATCATTTGAGTGCCTCGGGCTATCTCTTGGCTGGCGCGGAGCAGGTGTCGCCTGCAGCCTTGTTGGCGAATCTGCAAGCCCTGACCCAAGAACACGCGGAGATGGCATTGCAAGCCCTGCCGGACGAGGTGGGGCAGACGCTGCTCTTGCGGGAGAACGAGCCGTTGCCGCTGGGGGCGCCCTGCGCGTACGACGCGGCATTTGATCGCCGCTGGACCATTGCCAGTTTTTCGGCGCTGGTGCGTGCCTTGGGGCAACTGCAGGTGTCGCCAGCAACTGTGGGCACAGTGCGCCCTGCGGATGACGAGTGGCCCGCAGAAGCGGGCGACGAGGGCGTAGCCAGCCCTGAGCGTGCTGCGTCGGTCGTCGAGGGGGGAGCGCCGCCTGCCTGGCACCGTTTCACCAAGGGGGCAGTGGCTGGCAATTTCCTGCACGACCAACTGGAGTGGCTGTCAGCCGAGCGTTTTGATTTGGCGCGCCCAGACACACAGGAGCGTTTGCGCAAGCAATGTGAGCGTGCCGGTCGCCTGGAACAGTTTGACGACGTGCGGTGCTGGTTGCAGCAGGTGGTGAGCACGCCTCTCGGTGGCGTGGGTGCCAGCCTACAGTCGCTCAGCCATGTGTTGCCAGAGATGGAGTTCTGGCTGCCCGCCCAGCGTTTGAGTGCGCAGGAGATTGACGGCTTGTGCCAAGCGCACCTCTTGCATGGTCGGGCGCGTCCCGATCTGCCCGAGCGCGAATTGCATGGCATGTTGATGGGCTTTGCTGACCTGGTGTTCGAGCACGAGGGGCGTTATTGGGTGCTCGACTACAAGTCCAACCATCTGGGGGACAGCGGTGCAGCCTACACCCATGCCGCAATGGAAGAGGCCATGGCCGTGCACCGATACGACGTGCAAGCGGCCATCTACCTGCTGGCTCTGCATCGCCTGCTGCGCGTGCGGTTGGGCGATGCTTACGAGCCCACGCAGCACTTGGGCGGCGCCGTGTACGTGTTTTTGCGCGGCATTGACGGGCCAGAGCGTGGCAGCTATGTGATGCCGCCGGTCTGGCCCTTGCTGGACGCGCTAGATGATTTGCTCAGCATGGAAGAGGAACAAGCATGAGCACGTTGTGTGACACCCTGGACCAGTGGGCTGACAAGTGCTGGATTCGTCGTCTGGATGCGGCCCTGGCCCGCTTCTGCCTGACCCTGTGCCCGCAGGCCACCCCGGCGCTGCTCATGGCGTCGGCCGTGCTGTCGCAAATGGAAGGGCGCGGCCACACCTGTCTGCCTTTGAAGCAGTTGGTGGCGGCACCTCATGCCCTGCTCATGGCCCCAGACGACTTTGCGGCCGAGTTGTCTCAACTGTGGCCCACCTTGCCAGCCAGCCTCGACGCGTGGTTGACGGCACTCACGTCATCCACGATCGTGCGCGAGGCCGATCAGGTCGATGCCGGACAGCCCTTGGTGTTGGGCGGTACTGAGGACGATCCCTTGCTCTATTTGCGCCGCTACTGGTTGTATGAGCGGCGTGTGGCGGCCCAACTCCGCCAACGGGTGGGCGAGCGCTTGCCGGTTGACGAAGCCAAGGCCCAGTCCCTGCTGGACCTTTTGTTCCCGCATGGCGACGCCGCGCCTGCCGAGGAGGCCGAAACGGATTGGCAGAAACTGGCGTGTGCCGTGGCTCTGCGCGCACAATTGACCGTGATCACCGGGGGGCCTGGTACGGGCAAGACGTACACGGCTGCGCGTCTGTTGGCCTTGTTGTTTGCCATGGGATCTGAAGCGGGGCCACTGCGTGTGGCCTTGGCGGCTCCCACTGGCAAGGCGGCGGCTCGCCTCAAGCAGTCGATTGATGCTTCGCTGGAAGACCTGCAGCGCGCCTTGGGAGACCAGATTGAACTGGACATCCTCATTCAGCGTATGGGCGCAGCCCGAACCCTGCACGCCTTGCTGGGGGCTCGACCCGATACCCGGCGCTTTCGTCACGATGCCTCGCATCCGCTGGATGTGGATGTGCTGATCGTGGACGAGGCCTCGATGATTCACCTGGAAATGATGGCAGCCTTGCTGGATGCCTTGCCACAGCAGGCGCGCATCGTCTTTCTGGGGGACAAGGACCAGTTGGCCTCGGTGGAAGCCGGCGCGGTGCTGGGGGATTTGTGCCGGGATGCGCGCGATGGTCGCTACAGCCCCGAAACGCTGGCCTATGCCCGCCGTGTGGCCGGCCAAGAGCTGGAACTGATCTACCAGGACCACAGCGGTGAGGCGCCACTGTTGGCGCAGCAGACGGTGATGTTGCGCAAGAGCCGTCGTTTTGGTGGACCGATTGGTCAGTTGGCCAAGACCGTGAACGATGGTCATGTGGCCGACGCCACCCGCGTGCTGGACAGGGATGCCACCCGGGCCGTCTACAAAATCAAGTCGGATAGCCCGGATGCGATCGTTGACCTGGCCTTGTCGGGGCGTGACGGAGCGCCCGGCGGCTACGCCGAGTATCTGCAAGCGATGGCCGAGCGCCCCGCCGAGGGCGATGTCGACGCTCATGCGCTGTGGGTGCGGCGCGTGCTGACAGCCTTCGATCGTTTCCGCCTGTTGTGTGCGGTGCGCGAAGGCGAGTGGGGTGTGGCAGGCTTGAACCGTGCGGTGCAGACCGCGCTGGTTCAGGCTGGCTTGCTGAGGGTGTCGGGCGAGTGGTTTGAGGGGCGCCCGGTCATGGTCACCCGCAACGATCCGGTGCTGGGCGTGTTCAATGGTGACATCGGCATTGCCTTGCGCCCGGCACATCGTGGGGGCACGCTGCGTGCTTACTTCATGGATGGACCGGAGCTGCGCTCGGTCAGTGTCAGTCGCATGGCCCATGTGGAGACGGCGTTTGCCATGACGGTCCACAAGAGCCAGGGCTCCGAGTTCGCACACACCGTGCTGGTGCTGCCACCCTATGGGCAAGGCATGTTGCAGCGCGAATTGATTTACACCGGCATCACGCGGGCGAAAACCGCGTTCACGCTCGTGTCGGCCAACACCGAAACCTGGGCTGATGCGATTCAACGCCCCACGCGTCGTGCCAGCGGCTTGATCACCATGCTGGATGCGAGCACCAGCATGCCCCCTTGAGCGTCAATTCAGAATGTGATCGACCGGCTGGGGCAGGGTGGGCAGATCGCGGTCTCCCAGCATCTCCAGCACCGCGCTTTCAATGCCGATGGCCATGGCCCCTAGGGCCAGGTCGTTGGGCATGGTGCCGAAGGGCTCTTCGATTTCGTCACTGAGTGCCTCGATGGCGAAGAAGGTGTAGGCCACGAAGGCCACCATCAGGGGCGTCATGATGCCGATGGAATCCAGCAGGCCGAAGGGCAGCATCAGGCAGTACATGTACACCGTGCGGTGCAGGATCACCGAGTAGGTGAAGGGCAGGGGCGTGTAAGCAATGCGCTCGCAGCCACCGTAAGCGTCGTTCAAGCCGTTCAGCGAGTTGTCCAGTTGTGTGGCCAGCATGGACGAAATGCGGCCGGCATCCCGCTCTTGCCGAACCAGGTCGGACAACCACATCAGAATCCGCAGCGGTGGATTGCGACGGTGCGCCAGATCGGCCACCACGGCGTCGGGCAGCAATCGTGCCATGTCCGCTCGGGCATCAGTGTTGCGCAGTTGGTGACGTGTGGCGTGTACAAATGCGGCCAGCCCCAAGACGAAGGTGCGCGGTTCGTTGCCACCGAACGTGATGTACTGCCGACACGCATTGCGGCTGTCGGTCAGCAGCTTGCCCCATAGCTTGCGCGCTTCCCAGTAGCGGTCATAACTGGCACTGTTGCGAAAGCCCAAAAAGATGGCCAGCGCCACGCCCACCAAAGAAAATGGCACGGCGGTGAGGGTGACTTTCCAGTGCAGCAATTCACCGTGAAAGATCACCACCAGGATGGAGATCAGGGTGGTGACCAGCAACTGCGGCACGATCTTGTGAATGATGGAGCCGCGCCACACAAAGAGCATGAAGAGCCAGTTGGGGCGGGGGCGAACAATCACAAGTCACCTTTTTAGGGAGCGGGTCGAAAGGGGCGCTCATTGTGTCACCGAGGCGCCGACCCAGCGAACCAGTGAGGCTCTGATGGGCCCATCTTGCAACAAAAAAGCCCGACTCGCAGAGCCGGGCTTGGACTGTGGGCGAGACACCCCAGTACGTTTGCTTACTTGGCCGCGTCCAGTGCCTGGCTCAGATCAGCCAACAGGTCATCGATGTGTTCGATGCCCACGCACAGACGGACGGTGTCTTCCGTCACACCGGCCTTGGCCAGTTCTTCGGGCGACAGCTGACGGTGCGTGGTGGATGCTGGGTGGGTGGCCAGCGAGCGCACGTCGCCGATGTTGACCAGACGGGTGAAGAGCTTGAGTGCGTCGAGGAAGCGGGCACCGCCTTCACGGCCGCCGGGTACACCGAAGGTCAGCAAGCCCGAGGCCTGGCCTGACAGGTACTTTTGCACCAGTGCGTGGTCAGGATGGTCTGGCAGGCCAGCGTAGTTCACCCACTTCACGTTGGGGTGGGCCTTCAGGAACTCGGCCACCTTCAGCGTGTTGCTGCTGATGCGGTCCATGCGCAGGCCCAGCGTTTCGATGCCTTGCAGGATCAGGAAGGAGTTGAAGGGCGAAATGGCGGCACCCGTGTTACGCAGGGGTACCACGCGGGCACGACCGATGTAGGCCGCGGCGCCCAGCGCTTCGGTGTACACCACGCCGTGGTACGAAGGATCAGGCTCGTTCAGGCGCTTGAAGCGTGCTTTGTGCTCGGCCCACGGGAACTTGCCCGAGTCGATGATGGCGCCACCCAGGCTGTTGCCGTGACCGCCCATGTACTTGGTCAGCGACTGCACCACGATGTCCGCACCGTGTTCGATGGGGCGGCACAGGTAAGGTGACGGCACGGTGTTGTCCACGATCAGTGGTACGCCGTTGCGGTGCGCAATTTCAGCGATCTTGGCGATGTCGGTCACGTTGCCGGCTGGGTTGCCCAGCGACTCGACATAGATGGCCTTGGTGCGCTCGTCGATCAGCGCCTCGAAGCTCTCGGGGCTGCGGTGATCGGCAAACCGGGTGGTGATGCCGTACTGAGGCAGCGTGTGAGCCAGCAGGTTGAAGGTGCCGCCGTACAGGGCGGTCGACGACACGATGTTGTCACCAGCTTCGGCAATCGTCTGAATGGCGTACGTGATGGCCGCTTGACCCGATGCCAGCGCCAGCGCTCCGATACCGCCTTCCAGGGCGGCCACACGGGCTTCCAGCACGCTTTGCGTGGGGTTCATGATGCGGGTGTAGATGTTGCCTGGCACCTTCAGGTCAAACAGGTCCGCACCGTGCTGGGCGCTGTCGAAAGCGTAGGCGACGGTTTGGTAGATGGGCACTGCCACCGACTTGGTGGTGGGATCAGGGCTGTAGCCGGCATGAACCGACAGGGTCTCAAACTTCCAGTTGGAATCACTCATGCGAGTCTCCTGGTGCAGGTGTTGTGTAAGAAAGTCAGCAGCTTAAGCGCAGTCGCTCATGCAGTTCAAGCTCGTTATTTGCCGTGCCTCATGACATAAGCGCATGAAGGTTCACACGTGGCGAAGCTGACTCGGTAGAAACCAGCGCACTGTACACAAAGCGGCGACCTAAACTGAAAGTGGCTCAGGTTCGTTGTCGCCAGACTGCCCGGACTCACAAGGCCCCATGCAGCGAAGCGGCATACCGGCGGAGGTCGATATGAATGCGCCCATCCCTGCAGAGGTTCTTCAGGCCCTGACATCCTTGTCGCTGGACGATAAGTACGCACTGGAGCGCGGCCGCGCTTTCATGAGCGGCATTCAGGCCTTGGTGCGGCTGCCCATCCTGCAGCAGACGAGAGACCACATGGCGGGTCATCGTACGGCGGGTTTCGTGAGTGGCTATCGCGGTTCACCGTTGGGTGGCTACGACCAGGCCTTGTGGCAAGCCAAGTCACATCTGGCGGCGCACCACATCGTTTTCCAACCCGGCGTCAATGAAGAACTGGCCGCGACGGCTGTCTGGGGCTCTCAACAACTTGGTTTGACGCCTGGGCCTCACCGCTTTGATGGCGTGTTTGGCCTGTGGTATGGCAAGGGCCCTGGCGTGGATCGCAGCGCCGATGTGCTCAAACATGCCAACATGGCCGGCACCGCCCGTCTTGGTGGGGTGTTGGCCGTGGCCGGGGATGACCACGTCGCCCGCAGCTCGTCTGTGGCACATCAGAGTGACCACATTTTCAAGGCATGTGGGTTGCCGGTCTTCTTTCCCAGTAGCGTGCAGGAAATCCTGGATCTGGGGCTGCATGCCCTTGCCATGAGTCGCTATGCCGGTTTGTGGTGTGGATTCAAGACCATTCAGGAGGTGGTGGAGTCTTCCTGCACGGTGTCGGTGGATCCTGATCGGGTCAACATCGTCTTGCCCGAGGATTTCGACATGCCTCCCGACGGCCTTCACATTCGTTGGCCCGACACGCCGCTGGCGCAAGAGGCCCGTCTGATGGATTACAAGTGGTATGCCGCGCTGGCTTATGTCAGAGCCAATCGTTTGAATCGAACTGTTCTGGACAGCCACCATGCGCGCTTGGGCCTGATCGCCAGCGGTAAGGCCTACAACGACCTTCGCCAGGCGCTGCACGACCTTGGGCTGGATGATGAGGCCTGCCGACGCATTGGCCTGCGGGTACACAAGGTGGCGGTGGTGTGGCCACTGGAGGCCAGCATCACACGGGAGTTCGCAACAGGACTGCAAGAGATCCTGGTGATCGAAGAGAAGCGCCAGGTCATCGAGTACCAACTCAAGGAAGAGTTGTACAACTGGCGCGAGGACGTGCGTCCCAACGTACTGGGCAAGTTTGCCGAGCCCGAGGGCGATATCACGGGCGGTGAATGGGCCATGCCCAATCCTGCGACGCGCTGGTTGCTGCGGGCCAAGGCTGACTTGAATCCGGCCCTGATTGCCCGAGCCGTGGCGCAACGCATCGACAAGCTCAACTTGTTGCGAGACGCCGAGCCCGCATTGCGCCAACGGATCGCCGAACGTCTTCACGTCATTGAAGCCAAGGAGCGGGCATTGCAAAGCGGTGCCGCCACTGCCGTGGAGCGCCCCCCATGGTTTTGCAGTGGCTGCCCACACAACACGTCTACCCGCTTGCCTGATGGCTCGCGAGCCATGGCTGGCATTGGTTGCCATTACATGGCCATGTGGATGAATCGACAAACCAGCATGTTTTCCCAAATGGGCGGAGAGGGCGTCGCGTGGGTGGGGCAAGCACCCTTCACGGACGAGGGGCACGTGTTCGCTAACCTGGGCGACGGCACCTACTTTCACTCGGGCGTGCTGGCCATTCGTCAGGCCTTGGCGGCCAAGGTGAGCATCACCTACAAGATTCTGTACAACGACGCGGTCGCCATGACCGGTGGGCAGCCCGTTGACGGAACGCTCTCCGTCAGTGCCATGACACGAGAGTTGCAGGCCGAGGGGGTGCGGCAGATCGTTGTGGTATCCGATGAGCCCGAGAAGTATCAGTTGATGACAGATCTGGCGCCAGGCGTGCTCGTGCGTCATCGGGATCAACTGGATGAAGTGCAGCGCCAACTTCGAGACACTGTCGGCTGCACAGTGTTGATCTATGACCAGACCTGCGCCACAGAAAAGCGTCGTCGTCGCAAGCGTGGCAAGCTACCGGTGCTCACGCGTCGTGTCTTGATCAACGAGGCAGTGTGCGAAGGATGCGGCGACTGCGCAGTGCAGTCGAATTGCCTGAGCGTGGAGCCGGTCGAGACCCCACTTGGACGCAAGCGGCGCATCAATCAAAGCAGCTGCAATCAGGACTTCTCTTGTCTGAATGGACTGTGTCCCAGTCTGGTCACCGTCGACGGGGGACGCTTGCGCAAGCCCGAACCCGCTCCGGGCATGCCTGCGTTGGCCAATTTGCCCCCTATCCCAGAGCCTGATCTGCCGTCTTGCGAGCAAGCCTTTGGCATTGTGGTCGCAGGCATTGGCGGTACGGGCGTCATCACCATCGGGCAGTTGCTGGGCATGGCCGCGCATCTCGAAGACAAGGGCATCATGGTTCAAGATGCGGCAGGGCTGGCACAAAAAGGCGGCGCAACCTGGAGTCATATCCAGATTGCAGCCCATCAACGCGCCATTTTCACCACCCGCGTGGCAATGGCGGAGGCGGATCTGGTGCTCGCCTGTGATCCGATCGTGGCTGCCCAAGATGCGACCGTGTCGCTCATGCGAGAGGGGCGTACCCATGTGGCCTTGAATGTGCATGCCAGCCCGACGGCGGCGCTCATGCAACAACCGGATTGGCAGTTTCCGTCAGCGGAATGCCATGCCGCACTGGAGGCAGCTGTGGGTGCGGCGCGGGTGAAGCGAATTGACAGTGTCGCCTTGGCTGAGCGTGTGCTGGGCGATGCCATCTACGCCAACCCCTTGATGCTTGGCTTTGCTTGGCAAGCCGGTTGGATTCCGCTGGCACTTGCAACGCTGATGCGTGCCATCGAATTGAATGGTGTGCAAGTGGATCGAAACAAGCAGGCATTCGAGTGGGGGCGCCGTGCGGCGCACGATCCCATATCGGTTGCACGGTGGACCACGCCGGAAAAGAAGGTGACATGGCACGGGGCTCGTAGCCCATGGCACCCTGAAGATCTGGATGCCTTGATGGCGCAACATGAGTCTTGGTTGAAACGCTACCAAGGGCCAGCTTGGGCGCAACGCTATCGTGACGTCTTGTCACGCGTGCGGCAGGCTGAGCAGCCACTGGGTTCGAACAAGCTGTCGCTGGCGGTGGCCAGGAGCCTGTTCAGGCTGATGGCTGTGAAGGATGAATATGAGGTTGCTCGCCTGTTGACGAGCCCTGAGTTCATGTCGCAAGTGGACGCCATGTTTGAAGGCAACTGGCGCTTGACCTTCCATCTGGCGCCACCGTTTCTCACGCCGGAGGGGGCGCGTCCGCATAAGCACGAATGGGGGCAGGCGTCGGTGTGGCTACTCAAGGCCATGGCGTACATGCGCCATGTGCGTGGCACGTGGCTGGACCCACTGCGCTGGACCCAAGAGCATCGAGACAACCGTGCCCTGTTGGCCCACTACCTGAACCAAATTGAGCATGTGCTGAGTGTGTTGAACAAGGGTAATGTGGCTTGGGCATGCCAGATGGCGGCGGTGCCGGACATGATCCGTGGCTACGGCGTGGTGCGTGCCGACAGTGTCAAGAAAGCGCTGGAAGCGTGGCGTGCATTGCGGGCGCAGTCTTGAGGCGTGAATGCCCCTACACTGTCGCCTCATTTTTGCTGACCCATGCGCATTGAGACCATCCGCCAGCGCCTGCGTGATTTAGGCGCCAAACCGATCCACGAGCAACGTGTGTTGCGTCTGTGGGCGCAAGCCTTGCCGCAAGACAGCGGTCGACGTCGCGTGGAGGATTTTCTGCCCCAAGAGGTCCGCGAAGGCTTGCCACAGATCGAGTCTGAGCTGAAAGGCTTGACCTGCCTGGTGTCGCAGCATCCTGGCGAGGACGGATCGGCCCGATTGCTGGTCAGGCTCCAAGATGGCCAGACGGCAGAAAGCGTACTATTGCCTCGCGACGGTTTGTGCGTCTCCACTCAAATCGGATGCGCCGTGGGGTGCGTGTTTTGCATGACCGGCAAGGAGGGGTTGATCCGCCAGCTGGGCAGTGCTGAAATCGTTGCGCAAGTGGCATTGGCCCGGCAACTGAGACCGGTCAAGAAAGTCGTGTTCATGGGGATGGGGGAGCCCGCCCATAACCTTGACAACGTGTTGGAAGCCATTGACTTGCTCGGAACGGTGGGCAACATCGGTCACAAAAACCTCGTGTTTTCCACTGTTGGCGACCATCGGGCCTTTGAGCGATTGCCGCAGGGACGGGTGAAGCCGGCGTTGGCGCTCTCATTGCACACGACCCGTGCGCAACTGCGTGAGCAACTGTTGCCACGCGCCCCCCGGATGACGCCAGAAGAACTGGTGGAGGCGGGGGAACGCTATGCCCGCGCCACGGGCTACCCCATTCAGTATCAGTGGACCCTGATTGAGGGTCTGAACGATACGCCAGAGGAGCTGGATGGCATCGTGCGTTTGCTCAAGGGCAAGTACGCCTTGATGAACATGATTCCGTACAACGCTGTGCCCGAGCTGCCCTATCAGCGTCCCGCCTGGGAGAAAGCAGCAGCCATTGCACGCACCCTTCACCAACGCGGCATTCTGACCAAGCTGCGGCAGTCAGCAGGGCAGGATGTGGATGGGGGCTGCGGCCAACTTCGTGCGCGCGAAAAGCTCGCCCGCCACAGCAAGGCACAGCCCATCCAGATCGTGCGACCTGAAACGTCCGCTTAACGACGGCAGTCCAGACCGAAACGTTTCTTCAGTTCGGGAATGTCACCAGGCGCCTCTTTAAAGGCCATGGCGCAGGTGGTGTAGTTCCCGTACATGGCCTTCTTGGATGTGTCGACATACATCCAGTCGGCGATATCAGCTCGGGTGAAAGTCACGGTTTGGGCAACGGTTACCTTCTTGAGAAGGCGTGGCACAGCGTTCACCGTGCCCGAGAAGTTGTTGCCGGTTCGCTTGAAGGGCAAGATCCAGATGTACTCCTGAACATCGCCTTCGCGGATGACCACACGCAGTGCCGCGTTCGTGATGGCAGGGTTGCCCGACTCGGCCGTTTTCAGAAAGCCGTTGAGCGACGCGCGAGCCCGAATGAATGCCTGTTTCATCAACGGATCGGCATCATCGATGTCAACGATGCGGGCCGGCTTGGCTGCAGGTGCCGATGCCGCACTGGTTTGTGCCCCAACGCTGGTCATGGTCAAACCAAGGGCCGCGGCCCATAAAAACGAATTCAGACGGCGCATGTTCAGCAACGGTGGTACAGATGCGCTGCAGTGTAGGAGCCACCTTGTGCGGTCCTCATAGGGATCATTACCGTGTGAGGCCCCTTGCCTGAGGGGGCAAGCGCACAATGTCACCATGAACATCCGCCACCGTCTTGTGCACGCTGTGCGCCCGTCGATATCGCATCACCGCTTTGCCGCAAGGCTGTTGGTGGCGCTGCGCGTGCTGTGCCTCGTGGTCTGCTCGCTGTCGGCTGTGTCGGGGTATGCGCAGCGCTTGGAGCTCGCATCCGATGTGTCGCCTGCTGCGCCCGACGGCGAAGTGGCGCGGATGATGTTGGGCTTTCGGCGCCTCGTCACGCACGCCGTGTCAGCTGATCCGATGATGCTGGCCGCATTGCAATCTGCTGCGCAGTCCACCTTCGAGCGCGAAGGGCGGGGGTGGCCCGTCGGACAGTTGTTGGTGGTCGTTGACCGGCATCCCAAGGTGCAATTGCTGGTCGTCGCTTTGGCCCAAGCCGATGGTGGATGGCTGGTGGTTGGTGCTGCCAAAGTGAGCACAGGCCGGCCGGGTGAGTTTGATCACTACTTCACGCCAACCGGCTTGTACGAGCACGGCCCCAATGTTGGGAGCTTTCGTGCGGAGGGGACTTTCAACAGCAACCACATCCGTGGCTATGGCTTGAAGGGCATGCGGATATTTGACCTCGGGTGGGTGCAGGCCGCGAAAGCGTGGGGGCCAGGGGGGCTGAATATCATCCGGTTGCAGATTCACGCGACGGATCCGGTGCTGGAAGCGCGGCTTGGACGTCCCGCATCAAAGGGCTGCATCCGCATTGATGCGGGGCTCAATCGATTCCTCGATGAGTACGGGGTCCTGGATGGTGCTTTTGAGCAGTGGCACGTCGAGACTGGCCAACACCCTTGGTTCTGGCTGACAGAGCGACGCCCCACACCATGGTCTGGACGCTGGGTGGTGATCGTCGATGTGGCTCCGATCATCGCTGTCGTGCGTCAGCCTTGAATCAGCTGGAAATGGCCTGTAAGGCCGCCACGAGGCATGAGGCCTGGGCGCCAATCGATTCCGGTAGCGCGGTCTGCCCGGACGCGATGCCGGCAATGTAGCGGGCTGTGTCATCCGGTGATGAGGTCTCTGGGAGGTGCGGTAGGCTGGTCAGAACCCCGTCTTGTGTAGCGCGGCTGAGTTGGGCTTGTCGCTGCCCGGCAATGAACACGTCGAATTTAGGCTGTCGGCGTGCGTCGGCCACTGGCTCACCTTCGGTGCCACGCATGAGCAGAGCATTGGCTTGCGTGAGCGCCAGATAATCAGTCAATGAGTGCGCGTACTCCGGGTGCGTGTGATTGACGACCCGCATGCTGGGGGCATGGCCCAAGGTGAACGGGTCCAGCAACTTGGCGATGGTGTGCCCAGGGTTGCGCAAGCCAATCGTCCAGCGGACGGCCAACAACTTGGCCAAGGGCGGGCACAAAACCTCGGTTGCCATGAAAGCGGGTTGCCCGCGTTCCCATGCTCGCTGAACCTCTTCCGATGAGGTCGCAATTGGCATGTCGGCCGCTTGAAAAACCTGTGCCGTCGTTACCCGCGTGGGGTCTTGCATGGGCCCATGCACCAACACGCCCACGCCCTGACGTGCCAATGTTTGGGCCAACAATGCGGTCAGATTCGGCAGCTTGCGCGCGCCGTTGTAAGAGGGAAGCACAACGATACCGGCCTTGGCTGCCTGCTCGCAGTCCGTGAGTGTCAGGCAGCGCTCGATGGTGGCTTTCACAAAGCCTTTGAGTTCCTCGGCCGTTTCGCCCTTGATCCGCATGGCAAGACAAAAGGCGCCGATTTCCAGATCTGTGACTTTCCCATCCAGAATCTGCCCCATCAGATCCTCAGCCTGATCTGAGGTCAATGGTCGTGCGCCGTCTTTGCCTCGGCCAATTTCCTTGATGTAGGGTGCGATGCTCATAGGAGGGTCTCAATTAGGGGCGCACCGATTATGACGTTCTATGCCAGTGCCGCTGATTCTGTGTGTTCACCGACAGGCGTTTGCTTGACCAGCTTTTTGAGCGTGGGAATGCACGAACCGCAGTTGGTGCCGCACTTCAGTGCCTGCTGCAGCAATGTCAGTCGTACATCTGGCTGGCCCTCTGTAGACCTTAGCACCGTGACGATTTGTGGCTCGCTCACATTGAAGCAGGTACAGATCTGCGCACCCTTTGCAGCCGTTTCGACTGGCGCAACGGGGCCCGGCGTCAGCAGTCGCTGCCCATAGCTGTCGATGATCTGTTCGTCTTGAAGCAGGGGGCGCAACCACGCTTCGGAGCGGATGTCACCCGTCATGATGACGGCGCGCAGGCGCAAGCCCCCGGCAGTGCGTTCAATGTGCATGGTCCGCTCTTGATGCGCGTGCGGGTCTGCATAGGTCATGACATCGACGTCGCCAATGCCCAGCAGTTCCTTGATCTGCAGGATGACGGTTTCTGTGATGGGCGCGGTGTGTGCAGTACGGAACAAGATGCCGACCTTGCCCTCCGCATGCGGCTCACGCCCGAATGGGACACAGCTCGCAAAGGCAAAACTGCGCATCAATGGCTTCAATGCTGTGCGTACGTGCATGGCCTCCGACTCGGGCAACCACGCCACGGCCAGCAAGCGCCAGGGCAGGCTGACGGGGGTGAGTTGCACGGCCGCGTGTTTCAGCTCAGGTTGCTTCGACGTTGGGCAGAACGCCCCCGTTGTGACCGCATTGACGCCGGAAATGGGCTTGTTGTGACGGTCGTGCCCACTGAGGAATTCTTCGCCCCAATGCATGGCCATGAAGACTTGGCGTTGCGCCATGGCTTCGCTGGCCTGAACCGGTGCGACGAGTTCGCCACGACGCGACGCCATGCAAACCAAATCACCGTTGGACAGGCCCAACGCACGCATGTCGTCGGCGTGCATCTCCAGCGCGGGTTCGGCCACATGGCCAAACAATCGTCCGAGGTTGCCTGTTCGACTCATGCCATGCCATTGATCCCGCAGACGTCCCGTGTTCAAGGCAAAAGGGTAGGCGCCGTTTGTGGGCTCGGCCACAGTCTCATACCGCACCGGCGCAAACTTCGCACGCCCGTCTGGCGTCGGAAACTTGCCATCGGTGTAGAGGCGAGATACTCCTTGATGGGCGCCTTCAGGCATGGGCCATTGTTGGGGCCCTGTCTGCTCCAGCAGTGCATAGCTCATGCCCGTGATGTCCAGATCACGCCCACGGGTCGATTCACGGTGCTCATTCCAAACAGACTCGGGTGTGTCGTACGGAAACAGTGTGGTGGTGCCGGGCAAATAGCGGTCGGCCTGTGGCGCCAGTCGCCGCTCCAGTCGACGGCCAAACTCGGAGAAGATGTCCCAGTCGTGTCGGGCTTCTCCCATGGGGTCGATGGCTGCACGAACGCGGCTGATGCGGCGCTCGCTGTTGGTGACTGTGCCGTCCTTCTCTCCCCAGGTGGTCGCGGGAAGCAGCAAGTCACCAAAGGCACAAGTGGCCGTGCTGGCAAACGCTTCTTGCACCACGACATATTCGCAGCGACTCAAACCTTCGCGAACAAGGGTCTGATCCGGCAACGATTGAGCGGGGTTGGTGCACGCAATCCAGATGGCCTTGAGGTCGCCCCTGGCAGCGGCTTCAAACATTTCCACGGCGGTGAAGCCGGGTGTGGCCGGCACATCTTTCACACCCCACAGGGATGCCACCTCAGCACGATCTTCGGGCTTGCCAAGATCACGGTGCGCACTGAGTAGCGTGGACATGCCGCCCACCTCGCGCCCACCCATGGCATTTGGTTGACCGGTCAGCGAAAACGGCCCAGCCCCCGGCAGTCCAATTTGTCCTGTCGCCAGATGAAGGTTGATCAGTGCTGCATTTTTGTCGGTGCCCCGACTGCTTTGGTTCAGTCCCTGGCAATACAGGGACAGGGTGGGCGTGTGTGCGCCAAACCATCGCGCTGCCTGAATGATGTCCTCGGCCGGTACGCCGCATACCGCAGCGGTATGACCTGGCGTGAAGGACGCCACCTGCGTCTTCAGGGCTTCGAAACCGTTGGTGTGCGCGTCAATGTAGGCGGCATTCGTCAACCCCTCCTTCAGCAGAATGTGCAGCATGCCGTGATACAGCGCCACATCGGTTCCCGGCCGAATCGCCAAGTGCAGGTCGGCCATCTCGGCCGTTTCCGTGCGACGAGGGTCGACCACAATCAACTTCATGTCCGGGTTGGCCTGTCGCGCATCTTCAATTTGGCGGAACAGAATGGGATGCGCGTAAGCCGTGTTGGAGCCGGTGATGAATAGCGTCTGTGCGAACTGGAAATCCTCATAGCACGCAGGTGGCGCATCGCTGCCCAGGGTGGCTTTGTACCCAGTGACTGCACTGCTCATGCACAGCCTGGAGTTGGTGTCGAGGTTGTTGGTGCCAATCAAACCCTTCACCAGTTTGTTGAGAACATAGTAGTCCTCGGTCAATAGCTGACCTGACCCGTAAAACGCCACAGCGTTTGGGCCGTGTTGCCGGATGATGGCGGCGAACTTGTCAGCCGCCTCTTCCAGTGCGTTGTCCCACGACAGCGGGGCAGCCTCTCCATCGCGCTGCGCTCTGCGCATGGGTGTCAGCAGCCGCACTTGTTGCTGAAGGCTGTGTGCGGCGGTCAGGTGAAGCGTGCTGCCCTTTGTGCAAAGCCGGCCACGATTGGCAGGATGCGCCGGGTCACCTTGCACATGGGTGATTCGACCCTCCTTGGACTCAATCAGTACGCCGCACCCCGTACCGCAATACGGACAGGTTGCACGGGTCACACAGGGCTTTGCTTCGGTCATGACGCTTCTCTCTTGAGTTCTCTCAGCGGGATGGGCGGTCATGCCGTGCTGACCGCCTCGGTGTCTTGCGATCAGGTCAGCTTGCTGTACAAGCCTGTCACCAAGTCCATGACTTGCAAAATGTTCTCGCTGCTGGCGAACACCTCGCTGGAATGCAGCGAGGCATTGGCCGTATCACCCGCGCGCGACAGTGCGTTGTCAAAGAAAATCCACTGCTGCTGAGCCATCTCCAGCTGCCCCTTGATGGCCGCAGTGGTTTCTGGTGCGCTCTTCAGCGTCTGCAAGGCGTCCACGAACTCTTTTCTCGCGACGTCGAGTTCCTTGAGCTGATCAGGTGTTGCAACGCCCCATGCCTTACTGAGATAGCACTTGGCAGAACGCTGTGACAGCATCCGCTGACGCCCGGCCATGTTGACGAGCTTGCCGACGGACCGACCAGACATCTGTTCCAGCTGAACCGTACCCTGATGGGCCAACTTCAACACACGGCTTTCCAGCGCCAAGACCTGCTGAGCTGTGCCTCGGTCAGGTGCTTTGCCCACCAGCGCAGACTTGTAGTCGCTCCAGACCGAGTCAAGGGTGCTGTACGTCGTCTTGATGTCAGGACTGGGGGCGTAGGCCTTGAGCTCAGTCAGTTGCCGGTCAAAGAGAGCCATCGAGTCAGACAAGATCTTGTCCGCCTTCCGGGCTTCAATGCCCTGCCCGACGGCCAGCCACGCTTTGGCCATCCGTTGTGACAGCATGCGCTGACGACCAGCCTTGTTGATGGCATCGTTCATGTTGACCACTTGCGCGGAGGCAGCGTGAGGCAGCAGCATGGCGAAGGGCAGGGCTGCGCCAACCTTGAGGAGCGCACGACGCTCGAAAAGTTGATTTGTCATGATGGATAGAAGCTGTAATGGTGTCGGACGAAGCTGTCAGGTAAGCACGCCCTCTTGGACGCCTTCCTTCTCAGCAGGCTGCGTGGCAGCGCATGGCGATGATTGATTCAGCACGGACGTCTGTCCTTGAACTGGTTGGTGTTGAACGGACTCGCCAAACATCAATTGAGATCGAATGGATGCAATGTTGCTGCCATCCTTGATCAATCTGAAGTAATAGCTGCCATCCGTCGTGTCGCCATACATGCAGGCGCCGACCAGTTTTCCGTCCTTGAGCACCAGTTTTTTGTACACCTTGGCGAAGGGGTCCGATAGAACGATGGACTCAGTGCCTTCTCCGCCGACAAAGTCACCCGCCGAAAACAGGTCGATGCCAGTCACTTTGAGCTTGGTGGATGTCTGCGAGCCCACATACCGCCCAATGCCGAACATGGCCAGATGGTTGGCGCACACCTTGCCTTGTTCAAACAGTGGCGCGACCAGCCCGTAGGCCACACCACGGTGCGCAGCACACTCGCCCACGGCGTAAACGCGCGGGTCCGTCACGGTCTGCATGGTGTCCGTCACCACAATGCCGCGGTTGCAGTGGATGCCGGACTGCTCGGCCAAAGTCGTGTTGGGTCGGACCCCCGCAGCAATTACCACCAGATCAGCAGGGAGCGACCCGCCATCGGTGAAGCGGATGCTGCGCACATGGCCAGAGGTGTCGCCGAGCATCTCCTTGGTCTGTACGCCCATGCGGAACTTGAGACCCCGCAGCTCCAGAGCCTCTTGAAGCAAGCCCGCAGCGACGTGATCGAGTTGACGCTCCAGCAAGGTGCGGGAAATGTGCACCACCGTGACATCCATGCCTCGCAACATCAAGCCATTGGCGGCTTCCAAGCCGAGCAAGCCTCCGCCAATCACGATGGCGTGGCGCTTGGTGCGCGCCGCATCGATCATGTAGTTGGTGTCGGCGATGTCGCGGTAGGCAATGACACCTTCCAGGTCGCCGCCCTCAACGGGTGGTTTGAAGGGATTCGAGCCGGTTGCCAGCAAGAGCCGGTCGTACTCTGCCTGGGTGCCATCGTCTGCCGTGACGATCCTTCGTTTGCGATCGATGCTCACTACCCGCTTGCCGAGGTGAAGGGTGATGCCATGCTCGGCATACCATTCCAGCGGGTTAAGAACAATTTCATCCAGTGTTTGCTCCCCGGCCAGCACCGGAGACAGCAGGATGCGGTTGTAGTTCGGGTGTGGCTCAGCCCCAAAGACTGTGATGTCATACATGTCCGGCGCCAGCTTGAGCAGTTCCTCAAGCGTGCGAACACCAGCCATGCCATTGCCCACCATCACCAGTTTCATCTTGGTCATGGGAATGCTCCGTCAGCGAATATCAGAATCGTTATGCCGATCACCAAGCAGAAATCGGGCCAGTTCCTTGGGTTGACGCTGGGCTTGGAAATTGCTCCCGTGCTCAGGCATAAAAGCGTGGCGCGCAGGGCGTGCACACGCCGCTGAGGACGGTCAGAGGAAAGATAACAATGAGCTTTGATGTTGAGGTGGGGGTGTGCAGCCGAATTGGCCCGCGTCCCGAGTTAGAGGACTACGCCCAAGTTGCCTCGCCAGTGTCCGCAGACGAGCACCTTGGGGTGTTGGCTGCGCTGGCCGATGGCGTGTCAACCGGCGGAGGAGGGCGCGAAGCTGCGCGGAGTACCGTGCATGCGTTGCTGTCCGATTACTACTGCACGCCAGCCACCTGGGACACCACGGTGGCGCTTGAGCGCCTCATTTCTGCACAAAACACCTGGCTCGTCGATCACAACCGGCGGCGTCAGAACATCAGCGATGAGTCAGATCGCATCACCGGGATGACGACCCTGACCGCGCTGGTTTTGCAGGGGCACGGCTACACGCTGGCTCACGTCGGCGATAGTCGTGCGTTTTTGGTGAGGGGTGGCGAGTGCGTACAACTCACCCAAGATCACACACTGGGCTCACTGCCGTTTCAGAATGGATTGACACGCGCCATTGGGCTGGACGACGGCATCCGCGTCGAATACCAGACAGGTGACCTGCAGATTGGCGACGTCTTTGTGCTCACCAGCGATGGCGTGCATGGCGTTGTGAAGCCCAAGGTCATGCTGGAGCTGGTGGCTGGGGGGGCGGCGCAAGATGTCGCGGAGGCGCTGGTTGCAAAAGCCTTGCAGGCCGGAGGGAAAGACAATGCCACCGCTGTCGTGCTCCGCATACAGGGCCTGGCGGGCAGCCGACTTCAAGATGCCGAGAGACGGGGCCGAACGCTGCCGGTTCCACCCAGGCTGAATGCGGGGGATGTGCTGGACGGACTCCGTGTCGAGCGATGCGTCTTTGCCAATGGCATCCATCGACTCTATAAGGTGCAAGATGTGCAAACCGGGCAATGGCTGGCCTTGAAGACCTTGCACGAAGCGCGGGCCAGTGACCCGGAGGAGCTGGCCATGCTGGCGCATGAGGCCTGGTTGGGCGCGCGCGTCACGGAGCGGGACCCCCGGGGGCTGGTACGCGTGCACGAGCGAGGGGCTGCCAGCCGGTTTTATGCACTGTTTGACTGGCACGACGGTGCCACGCTCCGAGACATGCTCGAAGATCAGCGGCAGTTCACGGTGCGAGAAGTGGTCGATGCAGTGTCCGTTGTGGTGCGGGCGCTGGGGCGTTTGCACCAACATGGCGTGATCCACCGCGACATCAAGCCTGACAACATCCACCGCAGCGAAGATGGCTACTGGCGCATCTTTGATTTGGGTGTGGCCTTGTCAGGCAAGGAGCCGGAAGGCTTGCGTGTCCTCCATGCTGGCACGCCCAGCTACATGAATCCTGAGCAATGGGATGACGACGATGTCCTGGCGCAGGCAGTTCCACAAAACGACCTCTTTGCGCTGGGGGTGACGCTGTACGAGTGGCTCACAGGCAAGTTGCCCTATGGCGATGTTGAGCCCTATCAGCTCGGGCGGTACAAGCGGGATCCGGTCGCGCCATCGCGTCTGCGCCCTGATGTGCCCATCTGGCTCGATCACATTGTGCTCAAAGCCATTTCCAGGGATCCGCGTCAGCGTTTTGAAACGGCCGAAGAAATGGCTCTGGCACTCGATCGGGGCGCATCTCGCCCACTGAATGCCCCCCTGTCGACGCCCCTCATCGCCCGAGACCCCTTGGCCCTCTGGCAGATCGCGTTGGGCTTGTCCGTGCTCTTCAATTTGCTGCTGGTGTACTGGGTCGTCTTTTTGCCCAAGGCCTGAGCGTCCAGCGCGGCAAGATAGACGTCACAAAGCAAAAAGGCTCCGCCGTGAACGGGGGAGCCTTTTCGTTGGTGGACGACGTTCCGTGTATCAGCGCCGATTGGCGACGGGTGTCCGTCGTGCCTTGCCGCCTTTTTCAGCCCAGGTTCGGGTCCAGCGAATTTGCATGACGCGCATCATGCCCAGCACAGCCACCCCTAAAACCGCAAAGGCAAGAAAGCCGTAGAAGTACGTGCCAAAGTGCTGTTTGGACAGGCCCATCGCATTGGGGATGAAGCCGCCCCCCAGTGCGCCCAGTTCACCGATCATGGAACCTGCGACTGCAGTGGTCAGGGGCCAGCGCAAAGGAACCAATTGGAACAAAGCGCCATTGCCCGCACCCAATGCCGCAAAACACAGCATGAACAGCAACGTGGTCAGGGCCAAGTTCTGTCCCATCGTGCCGCAAACCACCAGTGTCACGATCACCAGTGCCAATACACCCGTCAACGCGTTGATGCCACCCCAGCGGTCCGACACGTAGCCACCCACGACCCGCGTGGCAGACCCCATCAGCGTTGCCAGCATCGTCAGTTGCCCCGCTTCAATCTTGGTGACTTTGAACTGGTCGTAGAAGTAGGTGGGCAGGAAGTTGGCCAGACCAATGAAGCCCCCAAAGGTGATCACGTAGATCAGGCTGAATGCCCAACCGTCTTTCTCGAACAGGCAAGCCACGTGTTCGCGAAAGGTTTGATGTTCGCGATCTGGGGGCTCCTTGGCCATCACGGCCATGACAATCATGGGCAGGACCATCGTGGCAGCAGCCAGTCCATAGACCGCCTGCCAACCAAACTTGGTGGCGAGCGGTGGCGCAAACAAGACAGCCAGCACTGTGCCGCTGTTGCCTGCACCTGCGATGCCCATGGCCAAACCTTTGTACTTTGCAGGAAACCAGCCTGAACCCAGTGACAAAGCGATGCCAAAGCTGCCGCCGGCAATGCCGAGCAACACACCCATGGCCAGCACTTCATCGTGGGTATCGACGAAGAAATAGCCGAACAGCAAGGCCAGGATGATCAGCCCCATTTCCACCATCGCAGCGCTTTTGCGGCCGATGTACTGTGCCATCACGCCAAGCGGGAAGCGCATCAGTGCGCCGGCCAGAATGGGCACCGAGATCATGAACCCCTTCTGAGCGGGCGTCAGATGGAAGGTCTCGGAGATGAACGGCGCCATGGCACCGTTGAGCACCCAGATGGCGAAGGTGAAATCGAAGTAAAGAAATGAAGCGAGCAGGGTCGGAGGATGCCCTGCCTTCAGGAAGGCTTTGAAATCTGACATGTGAACCTCAGCGTATTGCACATAACCCCTCTCGGTGGGCTCGTGCTTGTTTTTTGGTGAGCTTCAACAAGCGATTTCTGTGCCACAAGGTGTGCATTTCATCGGTGCACAAGTTGCCGAGAACGACAGTTCGCAGCAACGGCGCTGCAATCAAGCACAATTACGCCTGTAGAACAGGAGATTGCATGAGTATCAAGTCAGACCGCTGGATTCGTCGCATGGCCGAGGAGCACGGCATGATTGAGCCGTTTGAGCCCGGGCAGATTCGCTATGCCGCCGACGGCCAGAAGATCGTGAGCTATGGCACCAGCAGTTATGGCTACGACATCCGCGTGGCGCCCGAGTTCAAAGTGTTCACGAACATCCACTCGACCGTTGTGGATCCCAAGAACTTCGACGAGAAGAGCTTTGTCGACATCAACAGCGATGTCTGCATCATCCCGCCCAACAGCTTTGCGCTGGCTCGCACGGTGGAGTACTTCCGCATCCCACGCAACGTGTTGACCATCTGTTTGGGCAAGAGCACTTACGCGCGCTGCGGCATCATCGTCAACGTCACGCCGTTTGAGCCTGAATGGGAAGGTTATGTGACGCTCGAGTTCAGCAACACCACGCCGCTGCCTGCCAAGATTTACGCGGGTGAAGGTTGTGCGCAAGTGCTGTTTTTTGAGAGCGACGAAGTTTGTGAGACAAGTTACCGTGACCGAGGTGGCAAATACCAAGGTCAGACCGGTGTCACACTGCCCAAGACCTGACATCATTGGGGCATGCAGTCTCTCGATAGGCCGCCCCTTGGTTGAGCGGAATGTTTTCCGACGCTCTGTTAGACTCTGCCCCTCTGGCATTCCAGTCGAACGAGCGTCGGTGGCGCATCGTTCAAGCCCATAAGCATCAACACAGAAGAGGTGGTCACCAGGGCTGCGCGCTCATGCGAAGGTCGTCAGACCTTCGGGAGGGTTGAGCGCACGGAAGCCTTTTGTTGTACCTTTTGTGATGGGCCTACCCTCATGCGCCGACCTCTTCAGTCCCCCGCGCTGATCAATGCGTTTTACGACAGCCTGCGCCCCGAACAACGGGACACTGCGCAGGCCATGCATCGCGCGATTTTGGCCGCTGCGCCACATCTCCGACCCGAGGTGAAATGGGGCAACCTGTGCTTCATGAACGAACACGAGAACGTCATGGCGATCGTGCTCTACAAGATGAATGCGCACTTGCAGATTTTCAATGGCGTCATGCTGGTGCCTGAATTTCCCGAACTGGAAGGCGCAGGCAAAGGCATGCGTCACATCAAAGTCCGGTATCGCCATCCCGTGGATGAGCAACTGGTTCGTGAACTGACCCTGGGCAGCCTTCAGGCTGCGGCCTCTGCAGCGGCGCGAGCCAGTCGCCGATGGGGTTAATGCCGCGTGTGATGCGGCGCGTATCCGGGGCTTGATAGCATTTGCACATGTCATCCATCAACGCTGATCTTCACTGCCACTCCAACGTTTCAGACGGCACGCTGTCGCCTGAGGCAGTTGCTGAGCGCGCCTTCAACAATGGTGTGCGCTTGTGGGCCTTGACGGATCACGATGAAGTGGGGGGGCAGCGCCGGGCCTGTGAAGCGGCCAACCGCTTGGGGATGGATTACCTTACCGGTAGCGAAATTTCGGTGACCTACGCAGGCAAGACGGTTCACATCGTGGGCTTGGGCTTTGATGCCGACAACGAACAGTTGGTGAAGGGGCTGGCTGACACGCGTGGCGGCCGGGAGCGTCGTGCGCACGAAATGGCCGAGGATCTGGCCAAGGTCGGGATTCACGGTGCCTTCGAGGGTGCGCTGAAGTACGTTGGTAACCCTGACCTCATTTCTCGCACGCACTTTGCGCGTTACCTCGTTGAGATCGGGCTTTGTGCTGACTCGCACGAAGTATTTCGACGCTATCTGGTCGAAGGCAAGCCAGGCTACGTGGGGCACCGTTGGGCGACATTGGGCAATGCGGTCCGATGGATCACGCAGGCAGGTGGTGTGGCAGTGATCGCCCACCCTGGTCGTTACGACTTCACGCCCAACGAAGAGCATGCGCTGTTCACCGAGTTCAAGGCGTTGGGGGGCGAAGGGGTGGAAGTGGTGACTGGTAGCCACACGCCTGATGAATATGTCAAGTACGCAGACATGGCCCGGGCGTTCGATCTGTTGGCCTCTCGCGGCTCAGATTTCCATGATCCTTCCGAGAGTCACATTGACCTCGGTGCTTTGCCGGACTTGCCGGGCAAACTGACGCCGGTTTGGGAAGCGTTGTCACATCGCATCGTGCGTGCGTGATCTGATTTGCTTACGCTTGGCCGGTGCGCTAGGCTGAACGGCTATGGCGCAGTTGTTTGAAGTTCATCCGGAACATCCCCAGCCCCGTTTGCTCAAGCAGGCGGCCGACATCCTGCATCAAGGTGGCGTTGTGGCCATTCCCACGGACTCCAGCTATGCCTTGGTGTGCCACCTTGATGACAAAGCCGCCGTCGATGCCTTGCGTCGTGTACGCGGTGTGGATGAGCGGCACCATCTGACGCTGCTCTGTCGCGACCTGTCTGAGCTGGCCAACTACGCCAGAGTCGACAACGCGCAATACCGCATGCTGAAGGCCGCGACGCCGGGGCCCTACACCTTCATTCTCGAGGCCACGAAAGAAGTGCCTCGCCGGGTATCTCATCCATCGCGGCGCACCATCGGGCTACGCGTGCCGGATCATCGGGTCACGCAATCGTTGCTGGAGTTGATGGGGCAGCCCTTGCTGGCGACCACCTTGATCCTGCCTGATCACGATGAGCCGCTCAACGATGCTGATGAGATCCGTGATGCGCTTGAAAAGCGCATTCAGGCGGTGGTCGATGCCGGGGCATGCCCGATGGAGCCGACCACCGTGATTGACCTCAGTAAAGGCAGTGTGGAAGTTGTCCGCGAGGGACGGGGGGATCTCAGCGTACTCGGTCTGGATTGACGGACTGAAGGGCTTGGTCAAGCCAGGCCACATCAAAGCCAAGGTGCCATCGATCGCCCACATGCATCAGCGGCACACCAGGTGCTCCCTGCCGATTGAAGGCAGCCTGGCAAGCCTGGTCGAGCTCAATGTTGCACTCAGTCCAGCGCACTTGGTGCCCATCCAGCCAGACCTTGGCCTGTGCGCAATAGGGGCATGTAGATGTCGTGTACAGCGTGATAGGCACGCTTTGCGCACGTGACTGGATCGAGTTAGACAGCTGTTCGCGCTGCCACCAGTGATACGCTTGAAATCCCCCGGACACGACGGCCAGCAGCAGTGCCAGTGACCACAGTGACCGGCCCCATGGCGCGTGTGCGGGCCTCATGGCGTCAGGCGTTGGATGCAGGGGGCGTGCTGGTCTTTTGACCAATCTTGCTTTCTTGCCCGGCAAGCAGCTTGCGGATGTTGGCCTCATGGCGCCAAATCAGCAGCGCGCTCATGACCACAACGCCAAGGGTCTGCACACTCAGTCCCCAGCCGAGCACCTGAATGGCCGGCGCAGCCAGCGAAGCAATCAGCGCGGCCAGCGAAGAGTACCGCGTGATCACGGCCACAGCCAGCCACGTCAGCAAGACCTGGCCACCCAGCCCACCGGCAAAACCCAGCAGTACACCGGCGGCGGTTGCAACACCTTTGCCGCCCTCGAATTTGAAGAACACCGGCCAGAGGTGACCCAAGAAAGCGCCCAAGCCGATGGCTGTCACCACGGTCATGTCCAGGCCCATTTGCACCGCGATCATGACGGGGATGTAGCCCTTCAACGCATCAAACACCAAGGTCAAGATGGCCGCAGCCTTGTTGCCCGAGCGTAAAACGTTGGTCGCACCCGGGTTGCCCGAGCCGTAACTGCGTGGATCGGCCAAACCAAAGAGGCGGCTCACGATCACGGCAAACGACAGGGAGCCGATCAGGTAAGCAATCACTGCGCCGCCAGCGGCCAGCGCAACAGGATCCAGAGAAGACAGGTTCATACCAGGACAGACAGAATCTTGACAGGCCGCCAGTGTAGTGGCTCAACCCCCCTCCAATTAAGGGGCGATCCATTGTTCGAGGGGGTTTTTACTATCTCTTATCGTTGTTCGTTATTCAGAGAATCGCGGCACTTCAGACAAATACAGGTCGAGCCCGCATGATTTCTTACGAGCGTTCAGGTTGGTACCAGCGCCCCTGGTTTCTGGCAGCAACAGCCGGCATTCTGATTGGCTTGAGCTATTGGTTTTGGGATGCACGTGCGGACGCTTCCACGCACGGCGCAGCCGTATCCGATGGGCATTCGCTGCGAGGGTTGGAGGCGCACATGGCTCAAACCGGCGGTGAGGCGCCAGCTGCCCTTTTGGTGCCTCCAGCCGTGATGCCGGACGGGCGCCCGGCGGACTTCTCTGCAGAAGATTGGCGGGCGCTGAAAGATGCGGCATCGGTCGCAGACAGTCCACAGCTAGAGCTTGATCGGCTGGTAGCCTATTTGCGCTTTCAAAAAGGGTTTAGTCAGTGGCAAGCCTTGCGGGACAGCTCTGACGTCGGCATGCGACACCAATTGGCCCAGCGCCTGTTGGATCAGGTTCCTGACCGATTGAAGCAGGGCGAAATCACGTCTGGCGAAGCCGTGATGCTCCAGCAAGCGCTCTTGGGCGACATCGAGCCCGATGAGACGCTGCGCAAGCAGAAGTTCGAGTTGCTGTCTGCTGAGTTGAAGGCCGTTGCGCCACAACCCGACCCCAAGCAGCAAGCCGATGACAGTGCTCGGCTGGCGGAGTACAAGCGACGCGAAGCCGCGATCGTTGCCGACTACCAGGCAAAGCCAGAGCACGACCGCAGTCAGGCCAAGTTGGAGGAGGCACTGGAGGCTGCCCGCATCGCGGTGTACGGTGGCAAGAATTAAGCAGCCTGTTGCGAAAGGGAGGGCAGGAGATCGATAGAATCTCCGCCCACATGATCAGCAGCCTTTCGCTCACTCCTGTTGCCAATTCCGGCCAGCCGTCGATGCGCCAGATCCCCTTGGATCTGGGGCCCGTCAGCGTGCCCGGGCTGGACGAGTTCATCGAAGGCGACAACCACGAACTGTTGGCCTGGCTCAAAGCGTGGCCTGCTGTCGAGCGACCGAGTACCCCAGTGTATTTGTGGGGCCCGAAAGGCGCGGGCAAGACCCATTTGCTGCGTGCCATGATCGAGCGCGCATTGCAATCGGGTTTTGGTGTCATCTGGCTGAATGCGCAGACTTGTCAGATGTGGGATGCACCAGACTTTGGGGCGCCGACACTGGCGCTGATCGACGAGTGCGAGCAACTGGATGCCAATCACCAGCATCTTGCGTTTAATCTTTTCATCGAGTCTGCCGCCGGGGCTGCCGCGTTGGCCGGTGGTGAGCGTTTGGACGCTTCGGTTGGACCGCTCTACATCATCGCTGCCGGCGCGACCCCTGCGATCGACTTGGCGGTTCGCGACGATTTGCGCACCCGCCTGGGGTGGGGGCTGACATTCGTCTTGCATACTCTGCCTGAGGACGGGCTCAAAGCGGCCTTGACGCATGAAGCCGCCCGCCGTGGCATGACGCTCGGTGACGAGTTGTTGTCTTACTTGCTGACGCGCTACAGCCGTGACTTGGGCTTCTTGATGAACCTGCTGGATCGACTGGATCGCTACGCTCTGGCCGAACAGCGCATGCTCACCGTCCCTTTGCTGAAACAGATGCTGGCCTCGGAGACCGCATGAATCTTTGCTTGTTTGACCTCGACCATACTTTGCTGCCATTGGACTCGGATCACGAGTTTGGCGAATTCATCATTCGGCGAGGGTTGGTGGATGCTTCGGCGTACCGTGCGACCAACGACGGCTTCTATCAGCAGTACTGTGAGGGCACGTTGGTGCTCGCTGACTACATCCGCTTCACCACCAGTGTCTGGCGTCAAATGGATGCCAAGGCCCAAGAAGCCTTGCAACAGGGGTTCATGGAAGAGGTCATTTATCCTTCGATGAAGCCGCAGGCCCTGGAATTGGTCGAGCAACATCGCCATCAGGGTGATCTGATTGCCATCGTGACGGCCACCAATGAGTTCGTGACGCGCCCCATCGCCGATGCATTCAATGTTGATGACCTGTTGGCCGTGGAGTTGGTGAGGGATACAGAAGGCCGCGTGACAGGGGAAATCGCCGGCATTCCATCCTTCAGAGAAGGCAAAATCGCACGTGTGGAACAATGGCTTGCCGGTCAAGGCCGGCAGCTGGGCGATTTCGATCGCGTCAGTTTCTATAGTGACTCCCCCAACGACCTGCCTCTGCTGGAGCGAGCCAGCGATCCGGTCGCAACCAATCCCAGCCCTGCGCTGGAGAGCGTTGCCCGCGAACGTGGCTGGCGCATCCTGAAGTTGTTTGAATGATCAAAAGCCTGATAGACAAAATCCTGGGTAAAGACCAAGCCCGCAAGCACCCCGGCACCAAAGGTGGCCGCACGGGGGCGAAGGCTTCGCGTATCCCGACAGGCAAGCGCGTCGATGTGCCGCAGTCCGAACACGGCATTGATCCGGACTTGGTGGATGATCGTGCGCGCCGCGTGGTGGAAACGCTGCAAGACGCTGGCTACGAGGCTTACATCGTGGGCGGTGCCGTGCGCGATCTGCTGCTGGGGCATCGTCCGAAGGACTTTGACGTCGCTACCAACGCCACGCCTGAACAGGTCAAGGCCTTGTTTCGCCGTGCGTTCATCATCGGGCGTCGGTTCCGCATCGTTCATGTGGTGTATGGACGTGGCCGTGAGCACGAGGTGATTGAAGTCTCGACTTTCCGCGCTTACCTTGACCCCAATGCGGCCGAGCAGGTGACGGGCAACGAGAAGACTTCGCGCAAGGAGTTGGGCGACAAATCTCATGTGGTGGATGCCAGCGGTCGTGTGTTGCGCGATAACGTCTGGGGGCCTCAGGATCAGGACGCTGCGCGTCGCGACTTCACTGTTAACGCGATGTATTACGACCCCCGCACGGGTGTCGTGGTCGATTACCACGGTGGCATCAAGGATGCCAAAAAGCGTGTGCTTCGCATGATTGGTGACCCGGTGGTGCGTTATCGGGAAGATCCGGTGCGCATCATTCGCGTGGTGCGGTTTGCTGCGAAATTGGGTTTCGATATTGAGCCCAAGACCCGTGAGCCATTGAAGGAGATGTCTGAACTGCTCTCCAATGTGCCGCAGTCTCGCCTGTTTGACGAAATGATCAAGCTGCTGCAGACCGGGCATGCCGAAGCGTCATTGGCGCAATTGCGACGACAGGGTCTGGATAGCGGTGTATTTCCGATTCTGGATGCTGTCTTCGACGAGGCGCGTCGACATCCTGGTCGTGAGCAGTTTGTGCAATTGGCTCTGGCGGATACCGATCGCCGCGTGGGTGAGGGCAAACCGGTGGCGCCCAGCTTCTTGCTGGCCTGTTTGCTTTGGCACGATGTGCTGGATCATTGGAAGCGCAACCAGGCGCAGGGTGAGCCTGTGTTCCCCGCCCTTCAGACGGCGACGGATCAAGTGTTTGATGCGCGCATTGGTGACATCTCTGGTCGCGGCAAGCTTGCCACTGACATGCGTGAGATCTGGACCATGCAGCCGCGTTTTGATCGCCGCGTCGGCAACGGCCCCTACACACTGGTGGCGCAACCTCGATTCCGTGCGGGTTTTGATTTTCTTCGTTTGCGTGCTAACGCTGGTGAGGCAGATCCCGAACTGGCCCGCTGGTGGGAGGATTTCTCGCTGGCCGATGAGGCTGAACAACGGGATTTAATGGATGCTGCGCGCCAGCAGGAAATCAGCAAACGGCAGCAAGCCCGTCCAGCCTCCGCGAAGGGGGCCAATGTCGCTGGGGATGATGCTGGTTCTGCCGCCAAGAAGCGCCGCCGTCGCCGCCGCAAGCCGGCAGGCGAGGGCGGGGCATCTGGCCATGGTGGCGGAGACGCATCTTGATGCAGTCGAGTGGCGCAGCTTTGTCCGCCGCGCCGCACTTCATTGCCTACATCGGGCTGGGCGGCAATCTCGGGGACGTACACACCCGGTTGCGCCAGGCCCGAGATGCGATGAGTCAGTTTCCGTCAACGGCAGTACTGGCGTCATCACCGCTGTATCGAACCAGGCCCGTCGATGCAACAGGACCTGATTACATCAACGCAGTGATTGCGCTGAAAACGGCCTTGGGCCCCCTGGAATTGCTGAGTTGCCTGCAGGTGCTGGAGATTCAGCATGACCGTCAGCGCCCCTACGTGAATGCCCCGCGCACCCTGGATCTCGACGTGTTGTGGCACGGTGGGTTGCAGCGCGAGGCCGAGCCACTGCATTTGCCTCACCCCCGTATGGTGCTGCGTGCCTTCGTACTGGAGCCGCTTTGGGATGTCGTGCAGACATTGCAGCGTCAGCCTGAAAGCCTTGAGGGGCTGTTACCCATGCTGATGGCAGAAAACCTTCCGGACGCAGGCCGGCGCGCGATCCTGGCGCAAGAGCAGGGTATTGAGCGCCTGGATCAGCCTTTTTGAGTTCATCTGTCCAGATTCTTGCGGGTAAATCTGGAATATTTGTTGAAATCGGGGTAGAATCTCAGGCTTTGTTGGTGGGGCTTCGTGCATGTTTGCAAAGAAGTCCACTGGCCAAGCGTGTTCAGTCATCGCTGTGCACACCGAGACAGGTCAGCCCGTTTTCCAGCCGCGAATTCCGGACGTGGTAAACGGGGGCGGGCCCAGACCCTGGTGGCAGCAGTATGCAGACCCTTATGGGCTTGTGTGGCGACCTGAAAATGTGCGGTTGGTGGCCATGTTCGGGCCCTGTTGAATGCATTCACACTGAAAGCGAATTAGTAATGACGACCATCCGTGTCAAAGAGAACGAGCCGTTCGACGTTGCCCTGCGCCGCTTCAAGCGCACCATCGAAAAGCTGGGCCTGCTGACCGAACTGCGCGCTCGCGAGTTCTACGAAAAGCCCACCGCTGAGCGTAAGCGCAAGAAGGCTGCTGCCGTCAAGCGTCACTACAAGCGCGTGCGCAGCATGCAGCTGCCCAAGAAGCTGTACTAATTGCTTCTTCGGTTGTCGGATTGGCTTCGCTGACCGGCGGCGTCAACCAGACCACAAGCCCGCGCGGGGACGCCCATGCGGGCTTTGTCTTTTTCTGAACTGTTTTTGAAGAGCAGACCATGAGCCTCAAACAAATCATCTCTGACGACATGAAGGCCGCGATGCGTGCCAAAGAAGCCGACCGCCTGGGTACCATCCGCATGCTGTTGGCAGCCATGAAGCAGAAAGAGGTGGATGAGCGTGTCGAGCTGGACGATGCCATGATCGTCGCGATCGTGGACAAGCTCATCAAGCAGCGCAAGGACGCCGCCCAGCAATACGATGCGGCAGGCCGTGCAGATTTGGCTGACAAGGAAAAGGCCGAGATCGTCGTGCTCGAGGGCTACCTACCCAAGCGCTTGTCTGCGGAAGAAATCTCGGGTGCCGTGAAAGCCATTGTGGTCGAATTGGGGGCAGCGGGTCCCGGCGACATGGGCAAGGTGATGGGTGTCGTCAAGCAGCGCTTGGCGGGCCAGGCTGATATGGGATTGGTGTCTGCTGCGGTCAAGGCAGCGCTGGCTGGTTGATTGCGACACAATCCAGACTTTCACATTCAAGGGTTCTGACCATGAGCGAATCTGTGACGCTGCAACCGATTGCGCCTGAAGTTTTTGCTGCCCCTCAGCTCACGCCTGAAGCCATGGCGGCTGTGGCCGAGGCTGGCTTCAAGGCGGTGTTGAACAATCGCCCTGATATGGAAGGCGGCCCCGACCAGCCCAGCAGCGCATCCATTGAGCAGGCAGCTCAGGCTGCGGGGTTGGCTTATGCACACTTGCCAGTGCAGGGCGGCTATCAGTCGCCTGAAGAAATTGCGCAGTGTGCGGCGCTCCTGAAGACGTTGCCACGCCCTTTGTTGATGTTCTGCCGTAGTGGTGCACGTTCGACCAAGCTCTACATGCAAGCGATTGCCTTGGACGATTGAACACATTCGATCGCAGTGGTTGCCAATAGAAAACGGAGCCCTTGAGGCTCCGTTTTGCTTTGGTGGTCAGGCCTTGGGTGTCAGCTGATCCGATTGGAAATTCGGGCGCTGCAGAGTGGGGCACTTTTGAAATAAGCCCATGTGCCCAGCAGCATGAAAGCACCGGCCGAAATCAACGACACGAAAGCATTACCCAGCGCCATCACCCACAGCAAGACGCTGACGGAGCGCCACGTGCGCTGCAGTGCAGCATCACTCCAATCGGGGCTGTGCGGTTGTTTGCGCCTGTTCATGAGCGACTTTCTCGACATGTTTGAGGTCATTGTGGACCCATTTAATGGGGTTGCCTAGCCAGATGGGCCTCAATGACCGGCAATTTTCATCTTTTCGATCAGGATCGAGCCCACGGTTTTGCTACCGTAAGTGTAGGCGTCAGCCCCAACGCTGACGATGTCCTGGAACATCTGGCCCAAATGCCCGGCGATGGTGATTTCGTGCACCGGGTACTGGATGACGCCGTTTTCCACCCAATAGCCTGCAGCACCGCGGGAATAGTCGCCAGTCACGTAGTTGACGCCTTGCCCCATCAGCTCCGTGACAAAGAGGCCGGTGCCAAGCTTCTTGAGCATGGCTTTCAGGTTGTCCTTCGGGTTGGTCAACTTGCTTTGCAGCGTCAAGTTTTGGGAGCCACCGGCATGCCCAGTAGTGTGCATGCCCAGCTTGCGTGCCGAGTAGCTGGACAGGAAGTAGCCTTGCACGACGCCGTTCTTGACGACGCGACGCTTGCGTGTGAGTACGCCTTCGTCATCAAAGGGGGCGCTGCCCTTGCCTTTGAGAATGTGCGGGTCTTCGATGATGTCGATGTGCTTGGGGAATACGGGTTTGCCCAAGCTGTCGAGCAGGAAGGTGGCCTTGCGGTACAGCGCGCCACCACTGGTGGCTTGAACGTATGCGCCCAAGAGGCCGGCTGCCAGCGTGTTTTCAAACAACACGGGCACTTCGCAGGTGGCGATCTTGCGTGATTTCAAGCGCGACAGGGCGCGCTCGGCAGCGTAGCGGCCAACGGCTTCGGGGCGAGCCATGTCTTTGGCGTCGCGCTCGGACGTGTACCAGAAGTCTCGCTGCATGTCGTTGCCTCGGCCGGCAATCGGCGACACGGACAGCGAATGGCGGGAACTGGCATAGCCACCCCGGAAGCCGCGGCTGTTGCCAGCCCAGAAATGGGATTGCTGAGCCGAAACGCCGGCGCCTTCGGAATTGGTCACCCGGGGGTCAACGGCCAGGGCGGCGGCTTCGCAGCGGCGTGCCAGTTCGGCAGCACGTTCTGCGTCCACATGCCAGGGGTAGAACAGGTCCAAGTCGCGCTTGGCGGCGCGGCCGGTGGCCAGATCCTCGGCATCCGGCAGGCCGGCGGCGGGGTCTTCTGCGGTGTAGCGGGCAATGTCGTAGGCCGCCCGCACGGTTTGTTCCAGTGCCTGCGGGGAGAAGTCCGACGTGCTGGCATTGCCGCGACGTTGGCCCAGGTAGACCGTCACGCCAATGGTCTTGTCGCGGTTGCGCTCGACGTTTTCGAGTTTGCCCTTGCGCACGGAGACCGACAGGCCCATGCCTTCGGAGACTTCTGCGGCCGCATCCGATGCGCCCAGTTTCTTGGCGAGGTTCAGCGAATCTTCAATCAGTTGTTGAAATTGCTCACGGCTGTAGGCGAAACCGTTGGACTTCTCGGGGGACTTGCTGGATTTGACGGCCATGTTGTAGTCACTGTTGGTGCAGCCCCGTATCATAGCGAGGACATGAATCCGAAACACTTTGATCACGACGAGGGCTACGGCCCCGACGAGGAGGACAACCGTCCTCCCAGCAAGAGCATGCTCAAGCGTGCCAGCGATGAATTGCAGAAACTCGGCAAGCAGTTGCTCGAAATGCCCGACAGCCGTCTGGACAGCATCGAGATGCCTGAGCGCCTGAGAGACGCCTTGGCTGACTACAAGAAGACTCGGTCCTTCGAAGGTCGTCGTCGTCAGTTGCAGTTCATTGGCAAGGTCATGCGCGAGGTAGACGCCGAGCCGCTGCGTGAAGCCGTGGCCGAGTTCCAACTGGGGCATGCACGCAACTCACTGGCCCTGCATCAGGCGGAGCGCTGGCGTGCCGAACTGGTCAGCGATGACAAGGATGTCGTCACCCGGTGGGTGGGGGCGTTCCCAGACACTGACCTGCAGCAATTGCGCGCGCTGATCCGCAATGCCCGCAAGGACGCTGCGTTGGAGCCCGAAAAGCGCAATGGTCGCGCTTTCCGCGAGTTGTTCCAGTACATCAAGCATGCGATGGACGAGCAGGACAAAGCATCCAAGGCGGCCCAGGACGCTTACGAGCAGTCCCACGACAGCGACGAGGCGTAAGCAATGTCGGCGCTTGACTTGGACGTGGTGCGCATTGGCGTGGTTTCGATCAGCGACCGGGCCAGCACGGGGGTGTACGAAGACAAAGGCCTGCCGGCATTGCAGGACTGGCTCGGGCGCGCTGTGCGCAATCCTGTTGAATGGGAGTCTCGCCTGATCGCCGACGAGCGTTCTTTGATTGCGGCAACGCTTCGCGAACTCGTGGACGACGCCGGGTGTCACCTGGTTTTGACCACGGGTGGGACGGGGCCAGCCCCGCGTGACGTGACGCCGGAAGCAACGCTGGATGTCGCGGACAAGGAAATGCCAGGCTTTGGCGAGCAAATGCGACAGATCAGTTTGCGGTTTGTTCCGACGGCAATCCTGTCGCGCCAGACGGCGGTGATTCGCAAGCAGGCCTTGATCCTCAATCTGCCAGGGCAGCCCAAGTCGATCGCTGAGACGCTGGAAGGTTTGAAAGGCGCTGACGGTCAGTCTCTGGTGCCAGGCATTTTTGCCGCTGTGCCGTATTGCATTGACCTGATTGGCGGCCCCTACATCGAAAGTGACCCGTCGGTGTGCGCTGTATTCCGGCCCAAGTCAGCGCTGCGTTCTCCAAAGTCTTGAGCGTGCCTGCTGCGTCGAGGCGTTAAGTTTGACGCCCCCTCGCCGAAAACAAGGGGTTGTTACCTAGGTTTTCCGAGGAGAAGAAATGCGCTTCATGACGAGGGTGGTTGTTTCGCTGGCTGTACCCGCTGCATTGGTGTTGCTCACGGGTGTTGGCATTGCGGTTGGTGGGGTGACGCTGAAGTCGGCACTGGCGCAATTTTTTGAGCGGGACGACGCGCTCGCTCAGGCGACGGTCGAGATGTATGCGCAGGGGCTGCAATCAGGTCAAGCGTTACGCAACATCGTCATTGATCCGTCAAACCGCAAGGCGTACGACAACTTTGATGCGGCAGAGAAGGCCTTTTCCGATGCCTACAATGCGGCAAAGACCGCAGCGGCGGATCCAGATAGTGCTGGCGTGCTGACGCAGGTGGAGGGGTTGCGCTCGAAGCTGCTGGACAAGCAGCGAGCAGTGATCGGCCTTGCCGCCAATGATCAGGCGGCCGCCATCCATGCCCTCAAGAAAGAAGAAACCCCACTTTGGCGAGAGCTCCGCGAGCAGTTGCTGGCGTTGAAAAAGCAGGCAGCCGAGCGCAAGGCCCTGGCTCGTGCTGATGCGGAATCCTTCTTCCGCACGGCCAGTGTGGGCGCTGTTCTGGTTGCTTTGGTGTCCACAGTGGTTGCCGCGTACAACTTGATGGCCCTTCGTCGTCGCGTGGAACTGGAGTTGGGGGGCGATCCCTCTGAGGCACGCGAGGTGCTTGCGCTGGTGGAGTCTGGCGATCTCATGGTGAAGGTGCCCGTCAAAGAAGGGGATACCTACAGCCTCATGGCTGCCATTGCGCGCATGCAGGTGGCACTGCGGGGTTTTGTCGCCGGGATCAATCAGGTGTCGCAAAGCATCAGCACGGCCACATCGGAAATTGCCACGGGCAATCTGGACTTGTCTGCGCGCACCGAAAACCAGGCAAGCAGCTTGCAGCAAGTGTCTGCGTCCATGAGTCATATGCACAACATGGTTTCGCAGAACGCGGAAGCGGCACGGCAGGCCTCGCAGCTCTCAGGATCAGCCAACCAGTCGGCCATTCATGGCGGTGCATCCGTGCAGCGTGTGGTTGATACGATGGCATCGATTCGTCAGCATAGTCAAAAGATCTCCGAAATCACGGGCGTCATCGATGGCATCGCATTTCAGACCAACATCCTGGCGTTGAATGCAGCGGTCGAGGCCGCTCGGGCAGGTGAGCAGGGTCGAGGGTTTGCTGTCGTGGCCGGTGAGGTTCGAACGCTGGCTCAGCGAAGCGCCCAGGCCGCGCGTGAAATCAAGTCGTTGATCGGGGCCAACGTGGACAAGGTGGAGCAGGGGGCTCAAGAAGTTCACGATGCGGGGCGCACCATTGACGAGGCGCTGCAGCAAATTGGGCAAGTCAGTCAGTTGATCGCAGACATTGCCGCCGCAACCGAGTCGCAGAGCGCTGGGCTGGGGCAGGTGACGCAGGCGGTCGCCAATCTGGATGACGCCACTCAGCAAAATGCTGCGCTGGTAGAGGAAAGCAGTGCCGTGGCCGCCAGCTTGAATCATCAGGCCGTGGATTTGACGCGCCTGGTATCGACCTTCAAGGTTTGATCGCTGATTCCGTTTGCACACTCACTCATTTGTGCGGTGAATGAGTGTGGATTCAAATAATTCATTTGATTCATTGGCGTGGGGTTTCTACACTCGTTGATCCAACGAGGAGACCCCGCTAATGAGCGACGTCAAGAACGAACAATTGATCGACCATGCCGGCCAAGTGCGCGCCGGTGAAGAAGTGGACCTGGCCAAGGTCACCGCTTACCTCAAGGCCCAAGGACTGGATGTTCAGGGCGAGCCGGAGCTGCAACAGTTTCCAGGTGGTGCCTCGAACCTGACGTACATGGTGCGTTACGCCAACATGGACATGATCCTGCGGCGCCCGCCGTTTGGCCACATCGCCAAATCGGCTCACGACGTGGTGCGTGAAGCCGAGATCATGCGCAAGCTCAAGCCGGTTTACAGCAAGGTTCCTGAGATCTACGCCATTTGCGAAGATGTGGACGTCATCGGTGCACCGTTCTATGTGATGGAGCGCCTGGTAGGTGTGATCCCCCGCCAGAACCTGCAACCCGAATTGGGGCTGGATGAGGCCAAGACCCGCCAGTTGTGCCTGAACGTGCTGGACACGCTGGTGGCGCTGCACAAGCTTGATCCCCAAGCGGCTGGGCTGGACAACCTGGGCAAGGGTGAGGGCTACGTGGCCCGTCAGGTTGAAGGCTGGAGCAAGCGTTACCGTGCTGCTCGCACCGAAGACGTGGGGGACTTCGAACAAGTCATGCAGTGGTTGCATGACAAGCAACCGAAGCAGGAAGTGGCCATCAGCCTGATTCACAACGACTTCCGATTTGACAACGTGGTGCTTGATGTCAACGACCCGCTGAAGGTCATTGGCGTGTTGGACTGGGAGATGGCGACGCTGGGTGACCCGTTGATGGATCTGGGTAGCGCGCTCGCGTACTGGGTTCAGGCTGATGACGACATGTTCATGAAGGGCTCGCGTCGCCAGCCGACCAATGCGCCTGGCATGTTGACGCGAGAGGAAGTCATTCGCTACTACGCCGAGAAGACCGGGTTCAGTGTTGAGAACTTCGACTTCTACACCGTGTACGGCCTGTTCCGTCTGGCAGGCATTGCGCAGCAGATCTACAAGCGATTCAAGGAAGGCAATGCGCGCAACCCAGTGTTCGCGACGTTTGGTCCGTTCGTGAGCTACCTGGAACAGCGTTGCGTGGGCATCATCACCCAATCGAATCTGTGATCCGGGTCTGCTTTCGTCGTTTGTTTGAAATCACGTTTTTCGAGAGACATCTATGAGCGTTCCCCATACTTTTGATCTGTCCGGCAAGGTTGCCCTGGTGACGGGTTCCAGCCGTGGCATCGGCGAAGCCATCGCCCGTTTGCTGGCTGCACACGGTGCGCATGTCATCATTTCGAGCCGCAAAGCGGAGCCGTGCGAAGCAGTGGCAGCCTCCATCCGTGAAGCCGGTGGCAAGGCCTCGGTGCTGGCTTGCCACGTTGGCGAGATGGATCAAATCGATCAGGTCTTTGCTGCAGTCGAGCAGCAGTTTGGTCGCCTGGACATTCTGGTGAACAACGCCGCGACCAACCCTTACTTTGGCCACATCACCGACACCGACCTCAACGCCTTCCAGAAGACCGTGGATGTGAACATCCGTGGCTACTTCTTCATGTGCTCGAAGGGTGCCAAGCTGATGCAGAAGAACGGCGGCGGCTCGATCATCAACATCGCGTCGGTGAATGGCGTGATCCCGGGTATGGCGCAAGGCATCTATTCGATCACCAAAGCGGCGGTGATTTCGATGACGCATGCGTTCGCGAAGGAATGCGCCCCCATGAAGGTTCGTGTCAACGCGATCTTGCCTGGCGCCACCGATACGAAGTTCGCATCTGCGCTGACAACCAACGATGCCATCTTGAAAATGGTCATGGCTCACACCCCGATGAACCGCGTTGCCGATCCGTCTGAAATGGCGGGTGCGGCGCTGTATCTGGCTTCTGATGCAGCCAGCTATACCACGGGTACGTGCCTGAATGTGGATGGCGGCTACTTGCTGGCTTGATCATTGTGCATTCAAGCAAAACGGGGCCTTGTGGTCCCGTTTTTTGTTTGTTGCTTGAGTTTCTTCTGCGCGGATTTCAAACCAGCTTGTTGAGCCCGACGGCATCGAAGCATTCCGTTTTCTTGGCATCGTCCGGCATGCAATCGCGGGCGGCCTGGGTTTGGGCGCAATCGGCCAGTTTTTCGATGGCTTGCCACAGCAGGGCGATCTGGTGGTCGCTGCCCGCGGCGTTGTCGATCAGGCCACGCAGCGCTTGAGACAGCGGGTCATCGCCTTCGGTGACCCCATAGGCAGAGAAGCCCATGCGAGCGGCCATGGCCTCGCGTTCGGCTTGCTTCTCATCCATCAGCGTTTGCTTGGCGACGATGATGCGTGCTGGGTTGCCGACGGCCGTGGCGCCGTCAGGGACGTGCTTGGTCACCACGGCATTCGAGCCGACACGCGCGCCATCGCCCACAGTGAAGCCGCCCAGCACCTGCGCGTTGGCGCCTACGATCACACCGTTGCCCAAGGTGGGGTGACGCTTGGCGCCTTTGCTCAGCGACGTGCCGCCGAGGGTCACGCCTTGGTAAATCGTGCAGTCGTCACCGATTTCAGCGGTTTCGCCGATCACGACGCCCATGCCGTGGTCAATGAAGACACGGCGGCCCATTTTGGCACCCGGGTGAATCTCGATGCCAGTGAAAAAACGCGACCAGTGCGAAATCCAGCGGCCCAGCCACTTCAGGCCATGGGTCCAACACCAGTGCGCGGCCCGATGCATCGTCAGGGCATGCAGCCCCGGGTAACAAGTCAGAACCTCCCAGGCGGTGCGGGCGGCTGGATCTCGTTCCAGAATGCAGGCGACGTCTTCTCGCAGTCGGGCAAAGAACATGGGGGACGGGCGATTGTTTTTCGAACAGTTTGTCAGTGTAGCGGGCCTGCAAAGCCCCAACTGGCAGCGCCGGCACTTATCGTTTTGGGCTCATGGCCTTGGCGATGCCGCGCAGGATGTGGATTTCTTCTTGTCGCAGTTCAGCGCGGTTGAAGAGTTGGTTGAGGCGGGGCATGAGCTTTTTGGGTGCAGTCGGGTCCAGAAAACCGATCTCGGTCAGCGCCTGTTCCCAGTGGCGCAGGGCGCCTTGAACCGACTGTCCATCGGCTAGTTCGACGTCGGGTGTGCGCGCCTGCACCGGAAAACCACCCAAGGCCTGGCGCCACTCGTAGGCGAGCACCTGCACTGCTTGCGACAGGTTCAGTGAGCCGTAGTCTGGGTTTGTGGGAATGCTCATCACCGCGTGGCAGCGGTACACATCGTCGTTGCTCATACCGTAGCGTTCGCATCCGAACACAAAGCCCACCTTGTGAGCCGGCGTGTAATGCGCCAACTTGGCCAGTCCGTCGCGCGGTGTGATCGTGGGCGGGCCGAAGTCCCGTGGTGTCATCGCTGTGCCAATGGCGTAGGTCACGCCTTCGAGCGCCTCCGCGAGTGTGTCCACGATCTTGGCGCGCACCAAGACGTCGGCGGCGCCACTGGCCATGGCCACGGTTTCTTCCTGACTCAAGACATTGTCGAAGCGCGGTTTGACCAACACCAGTTCGGAAAAGCCCATGACCTTCATCGCACGGGCAGTTGATCCCACGTTGCCCGGATGGCTTGTGCCGATCAGGATGAAGCGGGTTGGGTCATAAGCCATTGATTTTGCGGAGAAACGTTGAAAAAGTTGATGCACAAGTCATCGGGCTTGGCTACAATTATCGTTTACCCCATCGCTCTTTGATCATCGCTGCGCCTCTTCCCTTCCACCTGTGCCATGTGGCGGCAGGTGGTGGTCACTCGGCACCCGTCGTCCGATTTCCAAGGTTAAACCATGTCCCAAACCCTGCATCCCATGCTCAACATCGCCATCAAAGCTGCACGTGCAGCTGGCGCGATCATCAACCGAGCATCGCTCGACATCGAGCGCCTGATGGTTCAGGCCAAGTCGCACAATGACTTCGTGACCGAGGTGGACAGGGCTGCAGAAGAGGCGATCATTTCCACCATTCTGGAAGCCTATCCTGGCCACGGCATTCTGGCCGAGGAGTCGGGCCGCGCACATGGCGCCAAGGACAGCGACTACGTCTGGATCATCGATCCTCTGGACGGCACCACCAACTTCATCCACGGCTTCCCCGTGTACGCCGTCTCCATCGCTTTGACCTTCCGAGGTCAACTGCAGCAAGCGGTGGTGTACGACCCTAGCCGCAACGATTTGTTCTACGCCTCCAAGGGCAAGGGCGCGTACATGAACGACCGCCGCATCCGCGTGTCCAAGCGCACCCGCATGCTGGACGCCCTGATCGGTACTGGTTTCCCTTTCCGCAAGGGCGACAACTTCCAGCGTTACCTCAAGATGTTTGAAGACGTCATGGTGCAGTGCGCTGGCGTGCGTCGTCCTGGCGCAGCGTCGCTGGACCTGTGCTACGTCGCGGCTGGCTTCTACGATGGCTTCTTCGAAACCGGTCTGAGCCCATGGGATGTGGCTGCGGGTGCGCTCATCATCACCGAAGCCGGTGGCTTGGTGGGTAACTTCACCGGCGAGCCTGACTACCTGTATCAACGCGAGATCCTGGCCGGTACACCCCGTATCTACGGTCAGCTGGTCAAGACCCTGGCGCAGTACACCCGCGTCATCACCGACGACAACCTGCCTGAAGGCGAGGGCGAAGAGGGTGAGTCGGATCCGGAAGACGAAGCGCTGCTGGCGTCCCTGCAGGCCGCCGAAGACGCAGCCCGCGATGAGAAGGTGGCCGCCGAGCCCAAGCGCATCCGCATCACGGCCAACAGGCCCGCCGATGCTGCTGGCAAGGACGACGCTCCTTTCTGATCTGACCTTAGGCAAGGTGCCCGCAAGGCGTGCGCACCTCCGTCACCGACCCTGCTGGCCGTTTGATGTCAACCATCCCGACCATGGATTTCAGCGCCCATACGCCCATGATGCAGCAGTACCTGCGCATCAAGGCAGAACATCCCGATACTTTGGTGTTCTACCGGATGGGGGACTTTTACGAGCTCTTCTACGAAGACGCTCGCAAGGCCAATCGCCTCATTGACATCACCCTGACGGTGCGCGGCCAATCGGCCGGGGAGCCTGTGGTGATGGCCGGTGTGCCGGTGCATGCTGTCGAGACCTACTTGGCCAAGCTCATCAAGCTGGGTGAATCAGTGGCGATTGCCGAGCAGGTGGGTGAGGTGGGCGCCAGCAAGGGGCCAGTTGAGCGCAAAGTCGTGCGCGTGGTCACGCCTGGCACTTTGACCGACACCGAATTGCTGTCCGAGCGTGCCGATGCCTTGCTGCTGGCTGTGGTCATGGACAAGCGCGGTCGCCACGCCGAGCACGCGGTGCCCTGTGGTCTGGCATGGTTGGGATTGTCCAGCGGCAAGCTTGGCTTGACCGAGTGCACGGAGCGCGACCTGGGCGGTTGGCTGGCTCGTTTGCAGCCTGCCGAAATCCTCTTCGACCGTGAGCGCATCCCCCCCACCTTGCAGCCCTTGCTGATGCAAGGCACGCGCTCGGTGGCCATGACCAGCCGACCTGGTTGGCAGTTTGACCCCGGACTGGGCGCCCGCAAACTGTGCGAACAGTTGCAGGTCGCCACGCTGCAAAGTTATGGCGCCCAGGATCTGACGCTGGCCCACGCGGCAGGGGGCGCGCTGTTGAGTTTTGCGGAGCACACGCAGGGCAGGGCGCTGTCGCACGTGTCGACGCTGGAAGTGCCGCGCACGTCGGAATTGCTGGATCTGCCGGCGGCCACGCTGCGCAACCTCGAATTGACGCAGACGCTGCGCGGTGAATCGTCCCCCACCTTGTTGTCGCTGCTGGATACCTGCCGTACCGGTATGGGCAGCCGCGCGTTGCGCCAGTGGATGACGCAGCCTCTGCGTGACCGTGCCACCGCGCGTGCGCGGCATGACGCGATTGCCTGCCTACTGAGCCCGCCTTCGCACGACCAGGGCTATGACGCCATCCGCGAGGCTTTGCGCCAGATGAGCGACGTCGAGCGCATCACAGCCCGTGTGGCGCTGCGTCAGGTGCGTCCGCGTGAACTGGCCGGTTTGCGTGACACCTTGCTGGGCCTGCCGCAACTGCTGGCGCGTGTGCCCGATGCCGCAGACCTGTTGGCGCAGTTGCGTACGGCGCTCCAGCCCGATGAAGCGATCGCCCGTCAATTGCAGGCGATGCTGCTCGAAACCCCGGCAGTCTTGCTGCGCGACGGCGGCGTCATCGCCGATGGGTTTGATGCCGACCTCGACGAGTTGCGCGCCATCTCGCAAAACTGCGATGCATTTTTGCTGGACCTGGAGGTTCGCGAGCGCGAGCGCACGGGCATTGCCAACCTGCGGGTGCAGTTCAACAAGGTGCATGGCTTTTACATCGAGGTCACCCAAAGCCAGATCGACAAGGTGCCGCTGGATTACCAGCGCCGGCAGACCTTGAAGAACGCCGAGCGCTTCATCACGCCGGAGCTGAAGGCGTTTGAAGACAAGGCCTTGTCCGCGCAAGACCGTGCCTTGGCACGCGAGAAATTCCTGTTTGATCAGCTGATCGATTTCCTGCAAGCGCACATCGCGACGCTGGGTGCGCTGGCGCGTGCGCTGTCGTCGCTGGATGCCTTGGCTGCTTTGGCTGAGCGCGCCGCCACCCTGGGGTGGGCGCGCCCTGAGTTCAGCGTGCATCCGTGCATTGAAATTGAAAAGGGCCGTCACCCCGTGGTCGAGGCCCGCTTGATGGAATCCAGCGGTGCCGCGTTCATTCCCAACGATTGCCGCTTCGACGTCAATCGCCGGATGATGATCGTGACGGGTCCCAACATGGGCGGTAAGTCGACTTTCATGCGTCAAGTGGCCTTGATTGTGCTGCTGGCGGCCATGGGCTCCTATGTACCGGCCGCCTCGTGCCGATTGGGGCCGATTGACGCCATCCATACCCGCATTGGTGCAGCCGACGATCTGGCCAACGCCCAGTCCACGTTCATGATGGAGATGACCGAGGCTGCTGCCATCATTCACTCCGCCACCGAGCATTCGCTGGTGCTGATGGATGAAATTGGCCGCGGCACCTCCACGTTCGATGGCCTGTCCCTAGCGGGGGCCATTGCCACCCACCTGCACGACAAAAACAAGGCCTTCACCTTGTTTGCCACGCACTATTTTGAGTTGACCACCTTGCCAGAGAAGTGCCCGCGCGCCATCAATGTGCACGTGGGGGTGGCTGAGTCAGGGGATGACATCATCTTCCTGCACGAATTGCAGCATGGTCCAGCCAGTCGCAGCTACGGGGTGCAGGTGGCGCGCCTTGCGGGCATGCCCCATACCGTCATCCGCCAGGCGCGGGCAACACTGGAGTCACTCGAGGCACACCAGCGCCAGGGTGACGACCAAATTGATCTGTTTGCCCAAGTGCAAGCGCCCGGCCTGGATGTCGATGCGGTTTCGACCCAAGGTGGTGCAAACCTTGCTTCACTCTCGGGTGATGCCATGACGGAAACCGAGGCCAAGGCGCTCGGCTTGCTGGCAAGCATCGACCCGGATACTTTGACCCCACGTGAGGCGCTTGACGCGCTCTACAAACTCAAATCGGTGATTTCGTCATGACCTACTGTGTGGCCATGCGGCTCAATGCCGGCCTCGTCTTCCTGTCTGACTCGCGCACCAACGCGGGCATGGATCAGATCAGCACCTTCCGCAAAATGACTGTGTATGAGCAGCCCGGCGACCGTGTGCTGGTGTTGATGTCGGCGGGAAATCTGGCGATCACCCAAGCGGTCAAGCAATTGCTCAGCAGCGAAACGATTGACGGGGCAGATGGCGAACCGGTCACCATCTGGAATGCGCGCAGCATGTTTGATGTGGCGCGCATTGTGGGCAGCGCCGTGCGCAAAGTGCATGCGCGCGACGCCGACGCCCTCAAAAAGCACGGCATCGACTTCAACTGTAGCCTCATCATCGGCGGGCAGATCAAGGGCGAAACCATGCGCCTATTCAATGTCTACGCGGCTGGCAACTTTGTCGAGGCAGGCATTGATGGCGTGTGCTACTTCCAGATCGGGGAATCCAAGTACGGCAAGCCTGTCATTGATCGCGTGGTCACACCCAACACGCCTTTGCAAGAGGCGGCCAAGTGCGCACTGATCTCGATGGATTCCACGCTCAAGTCCAATCTGTCTGTGGGCTTGCCACTGGACATGCTGGTGTACGAGGCTGATTCGCTCAAGGTCGATAAGCTGATCAACATCGACGAATCGAATGCGTATTTCCGCATGATTCGCTCCAGCTGGGGGCAACGTCTGCGCGACGTGTTTGACTCCATTCCGGAACCAAGCTGGAATGGCAGTGCCGACTGTTTGGGTGGTGGTCAAGCGCTGCCGACTCAGGCTCAGGCAATGAACCCACTGAGCAAGGTCTCAGCCCCGCAGGGCTGAGCGTACAAGGATCAGGTGCGCTGGGTGGTCCCAGCCTCCTGGTCGAGTTGATCAATGCATGCGGCCATGTCCGCGTGGCATCGGTCGATCAATGCGGGCAAGTCGTCGATCGTCAGCCCGTCGGTCGGCACTGGCGGCAGAGATCGAATGATGACCGTGCCACTGTGCCAGCGGTTCAGGTTCAGTCCGCGTACGTAGTTGTTGGCGCAGATCGGAATCAGCGGCACGCCGGCCGTGATGGCCATTTGAAACGCGCCTTTCTTGAAGGGTTTCAAGCCCTTGCCATGTCCGCGCGTGCCTTCCGGGAACACCCACAGCGACATGTCCTTATGCTGCAGGGTGTCGGTGGTCGTGAGCATCGCCTTTTTGGCTTGAGCCGCATTGCCGCGGTCCACCAGCACATTGCCCGCCAACCAGTAGAGCTGTCCAAAAAACGGGACGTACTTCAGGCTCTTCTTGCCCAGACTGGATGTGCGTACGGGCACCGTCAGGCCAAACGTCACCAAGTCGAAGTTGGAGATGTGATTGGAGATGATGACGGCAGATCGCTTGTGATGGCGAACGCTGTCGTCCTCCAGCTTGACTTTCAAGCCCATGATCCAGACGGCGGGAATGCCGTAGACGCGGGCGCACAGGCGGCTGTTGTCCGGGTTGAATGGGCGACACAGGCCAATCAGCAGACCAATGACACTCGCCAAGGTAAAGTGCACGCTCAACAACAGCGTGCGAATGATTAAGAGCACGTGAACTCCAGTCTTTCGGCGTCTGGCGCCGGATATGCAGCAAATGGATGACGACCGCGATTATCTACATGTCGTTACCCAGAGTGTTTCGCAGTGTCGTGCAGCAATGCACGCCGATGTGGGTCTCGAACCGCCTATAATGCCGCTTTACCACCGCAGCGCTCGTTTCTAAGCGAGTGCTTATGCGCACATGACCAAGTTTGTCTTCGTCACCGGCGGTGTGGTGTCCTCCCTCGGTAAGGGCATCGCCGCTGCGTCTTTGGCTGCCATTCTCGAATCGCGCGGCCTCAAAGTCACCCTGATCAAGCTGGATCCGTACATCAACGTCGATCCGGGCACGATGTCTCCGTTCCAACACGGTGAAGTCTTCGTGACCGACGACGGTGCGGAAACCGATCTGGATCTGGGTCACTACGAGCGCTTCATCACAACGCGGATGAAGAAAGCCAACAACTTCACCACCGGCCAGATCTACCAAAGCGTGCTCGAAAAAGAGCGTCGCGGCGACTACCTCGGCAAGACCGTTCAGGTCATCCCTCACATCACCAACGAGATTCAGGACTATGTCCGTCGTGGTGCTGGCGTGGGTACCCCTGACGCGGTGGATGTGGCCATCGTGGAAATCGGTGGCACTGTGGGTGACATCGAATCGCTGCCTTTCATGGAAGCGGCGCGCCAGCTCAGCCTGAAGGTCGGCCCCACCAATGCTGCGTTTGTTCACCTGACCTACGTGCCGTTCATCGCGGCCGCTGGTGAGCTCAAGACCAAGCCGACACAGCACACCGTGCAGAAAATGCGCGAAATCGGTATCCAGCCCGATGCGCTGCTGTGCCGTGCTGACCGTGCCATTCCTGAGGACGAACGCGAGAAGATCTCGCTGTTCACCAATGTGCCTCAGTCTGGCGTGATCTCGGTCTGGGATGCGGACACCATCTACAAGGTGCCTCGCATGCTGCACGAGCAAGGTCTGGACAACCTGATCTGCTCGAAGCTGCAACTGCAGACCAAGCCAGCTGACCTGACCCGTTGGGATACCTTGGTCAACGAGGTTGAAAACCCCAAGGGCGCTGTCACCATCGCCATGTGCGGCAAGTACACCGACCTGTCGGACTCGTACAAGTCGCTCAA
>NZ_JBMOIR010000013.1:0-77880 GCF_049317225.1 Aquabacterium sp.
TCGAGTTGTACTGCTTGAAGAACTGGGTCATGTCCACGATCAGGTCGCGGATGACGGGCAGGCCAGGCAGCGGCTTCAGCACGATGGTCTGAGGCAGCGTGCGCATGTTGGTCAGGCAGGCCAGACCATTCTTGCCGTTGATGTTCATGGCGTCGGAACCGCACACGCCTTCACGGCACGAACGGCGGAACGACAGCGTGGGGTCCACGGCCTTGAGCTTGACCAGGGCATCCAGCAGCATGCGCTCGTTACCTTCGAGTTCGATCTCGATGGTTTGCATGTACGGCTTGGCGTCCTTGTCCGGATCGTAGCGGTAGATTTGGAAAGTGCGCTTTTGGCTCATTTTGAAATCCTCAAAACTGGTCGCTGACGATCAGAAGGTACGGGCCTTGGGAGGCACGGACTCTGCGGTCAAAGGCTTCAGGTTCACGGGCTTGTAGTCCAGACGGCTACCTTCCGAGTACCACAGCGAGTGCTTCATCCAGTTCGCATCGTCACGGTTCGGGTAGTCGTTGTGAGCGTGAGCGCCACGGCTTTCCGGACGGGCTGCAGCGGCCACCATGGTGGCTTGTGCAGCTTCGATCAGGTTGTCTACTTCCAGCGCTTCGATACGGGCCGTGTTGAAGACCTTGGAGTTGTCCTTCAGACCAATGCCCTTCACGCGCTCACGCACTGCAGCGATGCGTTGGACGCCTTCGTCCATCGAGGCTTGCGTACGGAACACACCAGCGTGCTTCTGCATCGTGGCGCGGATCTCGTTGGCCACGTCTTGGGCGTATTCGCCGCTCTTGCAGTTGTCCAGGCGAGCCAGGCGCGACAGGGTGTAGTCGGCGGCATCCTTGGGCAGCGGCTTGTGCGACTTGGTCTTGCTGGCGAATTCCACGATGTGGTTGCCGGCTGCGCGACCAAACACCACCAAGTCCAGCAGGGAGTTGGTGCCCAGACGGTTGGCGCCGTGCACCGACACGCAAGAGCACTCACCCACAGCGTACAGACCGTTGATCATTTCGTTGGGGCCGGAAGCGCCCGGAACCACGACCTGACCGTTGATGTTCGTGGGGATACCACCCATCTGATAGTGGATGGTCGGCACAACAGGGATCGGCTCCTTGGTGATGTCGACGTTGGCGAAGTTATGGCCAATTTCGAACACCGAAGGCAGACGCTTCATGATGGTCTCTGCGCCCAGGTGAGTCATGTCCAGCAGGACGTAGTCACCGTTGGGACCGCAGCCGCGGCCTTCCTTGATTTCCTGGTCCATCGAGCGCGACACGAAGTCACGAGGAGCCAGATCCTTCAGCGTGGGCGCATAGCGCTCCATGAAACGCTCACCCTTGCTGTTACGCAGGATGGCGCCTTCACCACGGCAGCCTTCGGTCAGCAACACGCCAGCACCGGCCACGCCGGTGGGGTGGAACTGCCAGAATTCCATGTCTTCCAGAGGGATGCCAGCGCGAGCTGCCATACCCAAACCGTCACCGGTGTTGATGAAGGCGTTGGTGGAAGCCTGGTAAATACGGCCAGCGCCGCCGGTTGCGAACAACACGGTCTTGGCGTGCAGCACATGCACGTCACCGGTTTCCATTTCCAGGGCGGTCACACCGACCACGTCGCCATCGGCGTCGCGGATCAGGTCGAGGGCCATCCATTCCACGAAGAACTGGGTACGGGCCTTGACGTTTTGCTGGTACAGCGTGTGCAGCAGCGCGTGACCGGTTCGGTCAGCCGCCGCGCAAGCGCGCTGCACGGGCTTTTCACCGTAGTTGGCGGTGTGGCCGCCGAACGGACGCTGATAGATGGTGCCATCTGCGTTACGGTCGAAAGGCATGCCGAAGTGTTCGAGCTCGTACACGACCTTCGGTGCTTCGCGGCACATGAATTCGATGGCGTCCTGGTCGCCGAGCCAGTCGGAACCCTTGACGGTGTCGAAGAAGTGATAGTGCCAGTTGTCTTCGGACATGTTGCCCAGCGACGCACCGATACCACCTTGGGCGGCCACCGTGTGCGAGCGGGTCGGGAAGACCTTGGACAGCACGGCCACGTTCAGGCCAGCCAGAGACAGTTGCAACGAAGCGCGCATGCCGGAGCCACCGGCACCGACGATCACGACGTCAAACTTACGGGTAGGAAGAGAAGTAGCGCTCATTTTTTACAGTCTCCACAGCACTTGGATCGCCCAGCCAGCGCAGCCAACCAGCCACACGAGGGTCAGAACATGCAGCGTCAGGCGGACGCTCACGGGCTTGACGTAGTCCATGAAGATGTCACGAACGCCAACCCACACGTGGACGAGCATGGCCACAATGACCACGAGGGTCAGGGACTTCATCCACTGGGACGAGAAGATACCGGCCCACTTGTAGTAGCTCAGGGGCTCACCGAAGATGACCTGCGCCAACAGGACGACGGTGAAGAGGGCCATGATGATGGCCGTTGCACGCTGAGCCAGCCAGTCGCGCAGACCATAGTGCGCACCGGTGACGATGCGCTTGGTTCCGTAGTTTTGAGACATGGTTGTGATTTCCTGCAATCAGGGAAACAAAAGCGGGGATCAGAACAGACCGAACAGCTTGGCAGCCAGAACGATCGTCAGACCAGTGCTGACCACCAGGGCGACACCAGCAGTGGACTTGCCAGCTTGCTTGGTGTAGCTGTGGGTGATTTCCATGGCCAGGTGACGCACGCCTGCGCAGAAGTGCACCAGGTAGCCCCAGATCAGGCCCAGGGCCAGCAACTTGAAGAACCAGCCGAAGTCCCCGGCAAAGACCGAGGTGAATTCGTCATACGAGATCTCGGAAGTGACGCTCTTGTCGAACATCCAGATGAAGAAGGGCATCAACAGGAACATCAGGGCACCGCTGATCCGGTGCAGGATCGAGACGATCCCGGCCAGAGGCAGTCGGTAGGTGACGATGTCCGTCACGTGGATGTTCCGGTAGACGGGGCGTGGTTTTTTCGCGTTGTCAGCCATGTTGGTGGGGCTCCTGCCGAGCGTCAAAAATCTGTCAAGAGGATCCGGGATTTTAGGGCAATCCCCAGCCCGACGAACTCGCACTGTTATTTCCATCCTTTCGGACAGCGTCAACAATGCGCGAACAAGGGTCCAAAACGAACTGTTTCGTCAACTCAGTTCATTGCGGTAGTAGTGTTGATCGGTACGGTAAAGGCCGCGGCGCAGCTCGACCGGCTGCTCACCATAGGTGAAGGAGCGTCGCTCAACGCTGAGCAACGGCGTGCCCGCATCGACCTTCAGCAACTCAGCCACGGATGGATCAGCCGCCACCGCGCGCAACTTCTCTTCTGCGCGGATCATGCTGACGCCAAATTCGGATTCAAACAGGCCGTACATCGGGCCTTGGTATTCACTCAGGCGCTCGGCAGTCAGCCCCTTGAAGAGGTGACCGGGCAGCCAGATGTCGTCGAGCACCACCGGCACGCCGACAAAATGCAGCACGCGGCGTACTTCAACCACCATGTCGCCTGCCTTGAGTTGCAGGGCGCGCGCCACGTCGGCGGGCGCACGCATGCGACGACAGTCGAGAAATTCTCGACGGGATTGTTCGCCCCCCGCATCGGCGCGATCAGGGATCAAGCGCAGGAAGCGGTACTGGACCTGCTCTTCGTCAGAGTGGGTCGCCACGAAAGTGCCCTTGCCCTGACGACGCGTGAGGAGATTTTCAGCCGCCAGTTCATCGACCGCCTTGCGGACGGTGCCCTGACTGACCTTGAAACGGGCCGCCAGTTCGACTTCGGAAGGAATGGCCTCACCGGGCTTCCACTCACCCGCCTGCAGGCTGCGCAAGATCAAGGCCTTGATCTGCTGGTAGAGCGGGCTGAAGGACGGCCCACCGGCAACGCCAACCGACGCCGAAGCGGTGTCGTGCGAAATAGCGGAGGACGGTGTAGGGGTCACCACAGCGTGTAGTCTCTGTTGATCGATCGGGGTATGATCGCGGGCGGGTTCGGCGCAGGCATGGATATGTGCCAGCCGGATGCCATTGCACCACAATCGTGACGTGAAGTCCACTGGTGATGTGGCTTATGTCTTATATAAGACATCTGATCACGAAGACAGTATGATGACAGTCCCCTGCAAGCCTGCGCACAACGCTACACTTGTGGGTTTTCACCCAGTCCCATCTCCTTACCTATCTCGGAGTTGCATATGAGCAAAGCACCCGTTCGCGTCGCCGTTACCGGCGCCGCTGGTCAAATCGGTTACGCCCTCCTGTTCCGCATCGCTTCTGGCGAAATGCTGGGCAAGGATCAACCAGTGATCCTGCAACTGCTGGAAATTCCTGACGAGAAGGCTCAAAACGCGCTGAAGGGCGTGATCATGGAGCTGGAAGACTGCGCATTCCCTCTGCTGGCTGGCATCGAAGCTCACTCTGACCCGATGACCGCTTTCAAGGACACCGACTACGCTCTGCTGGTGGGTGCACGTCCTCGCGGCCCCGGCATGGAGCGCGCTGACCTGTTGGCTGCCAACGCCCAGATCTTCACCGCTCAAGGCAAGGCTCTGAACGCCGTGGCTTCGCGCAATGTGAAGGTTCTGGTCGTCGGCAACCCCGCCAACACCAACGCCTACATCGCCATGAAGTCGGCTCCGGACCTGCCTGCCAAGAACTTCACCGCCATGCTGCGCCTGGACCACAACCGCGCTGCATCGCAACTGGCTGCCAAGGCTGGTTTCAAGGTTGGCGACATCAAGAAGCTGACCGTGTGGGGCAACCACTCGCCCACGATGTACGCTGACTACCGCTTCGCTACCGTGGACGGCAAGTCGGTCAAGGAAACCATCAACGACCAGGAATGGAACGCCAACGTGTTCCTGCCCACAGTCGGCAAGCGTGGCGCCGCCATCATCGCCGCTCGCGGTCTGTCGTCGGCTGCTTCGGCTGCCAACGCCGCCATCGACCACATGCGCGACTGGGCCCTGGGCTCGAACGGCGAATGGGTGACCATGGGCGTGCCTTCGAACGGCGAATACGGCATCCCAGCCGGCATCGTGTTCGGCTTCCCCGTCACCACCACCCCTGACGGCGAGTACAAGATCGTTGAAGGCCTGGAAATCGACGCATTCTCGCAAGAGTGCATCAACAAGACCCTGGCTGAACTGCAAGGCGAACAAGACGGCGTCAAGCACCTGCTGTGATGCGCGTTGGTGACGACTTGATGCGCTGACACCCCGTTGGCGCGCAAGTGGATCACAATGAAGCCGGCACCTTCGGGTGGCCGGCTTTTTTATTGCCCGATTGGGACAGGACCCGCCTATGTCGACCTTGAGCACCATTCATCCACGCCAGGCGCTGTTCGGCGCCGAAACAGCTTCCCCCGCTCTGCCTGTCTGCGATCACTATGCTGGCGTAGAGGCCAGGATGCGCAAAAGCCTGGCACTGCAAGCCGAGATGGGCGAGGCATGTGGACACGCGGTGTTTGATGTGACACTGGACCTGGAAGATGGCGCCCCCGTAGGCGGGGAAGCGGAGCACCTGGCGCTGGTGACAGAACTGGTGAACAGTTCAGCCAACGCATTTGGCCGCGCTGGCGTGCGGGTGCACGATCCGCGTCATCGCCACTTCGAGGAAGACGTCGACACCCTGATTCGGCAAGCCGGGCACCGTCTGGCTTACATCATGGTGCCCAAGCTGGGCAGTGCCGAGGAAGCGCAGCGCGCCGTAGCAACGATCAAGGCGGCGCGGATCAAACACGGCATCGAGCGCATCGTGCCCGTACATGGTTTGATCGAGACGCATCAGGCGGTTCACGAGGTGTTCGACATCGCCGCAACGTCTGGCGTGGAGTCCTTGTCGTTTGGACTGATGGATTTTGTGTCGGAACATCGGGGAGCGCTGCCCGCGTCAGCCATGAGCGCCACCGGGCAGTTCAGCCACCCCCTGCTAGTGCGCGCCAAACTGGAGATCGCGGCGGCTTGCCACGCCGCACGCATCACGCCCTCACACTGCGTGGTGACGGAGTTCAAGGACAAGAAAACCTTGAGCAAAGCGGCCGAGCGTGCCGCCCGCGAACTGGGCTACACGCGCATGTGGAGCATCCACCCTGACCAGATTCCCGTGATCGTGGAGGCCTTTGCGCCCGTCACGGCAGAGGTGGATGACGCCGCCGACATTTTGCTGGCCGCACAGGCGGCGCACTGGGCCCCGACGTCGTACCACGGCGTGCTGCATGACCGCGCGAGCTACCGCCACTATTGGCACGTACTGGAGCGCGCCTGGCTGACCGGACAGCCTTTGCCTGAAGAGATTGAGCGCGCGTTCTTTGCGGATTGATCGCGCGTTCGTCAGTGCTGACGCAAGGCGCGCTCAATGAAGTGACGCGGCACGGTGGTGCGCGGCACCTTGAAGGGGAACCAGCTGCGCACGTCTTCATCCAGGCCGATGCCGTGCATGAAGTTGTAGATGGCCTTTTTGAGCACTTTGCCCAGTCGGTCGTGATCCACCCCGGTCGGATCGATGAAACCGACATCATTCTTGGCAAAGGTGACGGGCGGCAGCGGCAGCAGTTCAATGCCGTAGGCCTGGGGATCCAAACCGACGGGCGAATGCACCGTGCAAGCGAAACGGTGAAAGAAGCCCGACTGGATGCACCCTTCTGCAAACAACTGGCGCACGTACTCCAGCGCATCCACCGTGTCTTGCACGGTCTGAGTAGGGAAACCGTACATCAGGTAGGCATGCACAAGGATGCCGGCATCGGTGAAGGCCCGCGTCACACGCGCCACCTGATCCACCGACACGCCCTTTTTCATCAGCTTGAGCAAGCGGTCTGAGGCGACTTCCAGTCCGCCCGAAATGGCAATGCATCCGCTGTCGGCCAGCAGTTGGCACAGTTCAGGGGTGAAGGTTTTTTCAAATCGGACATTGCCCCACCATGAGATGGCGACACCCCGCCGGATCAGCTCCTCCGCCAGGGCCTTGAGGGCTTTGGGCGGGGCAGCCTCATCCACAAAATGGAAGCCGGTCTGGCCGGTTTCCTGAACGATGGCCTCGATGCGGTCGACCAGCACCGAGGCTTCGGCGCCTTCGTAGCGGGCGATGTAATCAAGGCTGACGTCGCAGAAACTGCACTTCTTCCAGTAGCAACCGTGGGCCACGGTGAGCTTGTTCCAGCGGCCGTCGGACCACAGCCGGTTCATGGGGTTGAGCATGTCCAGCAAGGACAGGTACCGATCCAACGGCAAGCCATCCCACGTCGGCGTGCCCACTTCAGCAAAGGGCACATCGGGCTCGGGCCAGTTCATGTAACGCACCTGAGCCGAGTCGGGCTCACGAATGAACGTGCGCACGAGGCGTTGCGCCGAACGCTGACCTTGAAGGTGTTCCAGCAAGGCCAACAGGGGGCGCTCGCCCGCGTCCAGCGTCACAAAATCCACGTAGTCGAACACGCGTGGTTCAGTGAGTTCGCGCAATTCGGTGTTGACGAAGCCCCCGCCCAGAACGATGCGTACCTCAGGCGCATGCTGCCGGATGGCCTGCGCCATGCGAAATGCCGCATAGACGGCCCCGGGGAAAGGCACGGACAACAAGACCAGTTGGGGCTGGTGGCGGGCCAAAGCCTGCAAAGTCAGCGCAAGCAGGGTGTCATCCACGAGGTTCATGGGTGCCGCCAGGGCTTCAGCCAGCGGTTCGAACGTGGGCTGACTGGTCGCCAGGGACTCGGCATAGCGCACGAATTCAAATCGAGGGTCCACCGCGTCGCGCAGGACATCGGCCAGATCATTCAGATACAAGGTGGCCAGGTGTTTGGCGCGATCGTGCTGCCCCAATGCGCCAAAGGCCCAGCCCAAGGGGTCCCCCCCCTCATCATCGACGTACACATCCAGCGAACTGAACCGGGGCCCCTCGGGCAAGAAGCCTCGGCTGGCAATGCGATGCGCCAAGGTGGGGTCACGCCCTTGCAGAAACGCGATGGTGGGCTGGATGGTGGCGAGGTAGCGCTCGACGTGATCGGCAAAGAAGTTGACGGGCGCCGTGCGCGCCTCGTCGGACAAGGCCTGCACGCACGCCAAGACCGAGCGCAAGCCTTCTTTGGACAACAAACTCAGCACCAGTTGCAGCGCCAGGTCCTCCTGGACGGCATCGACCCCTCGGCTGCGCAGAAAGCCCGTGAGATACGCCGTCGACGGATACGGCGTGTTGAGTTGCGTCATGGGTGGGATGAGAGACAGGACGCGCATGGCGGGACGGCTTGGCTGAGTGGGTCGCAAAGGGTGCGGCATTGTAGGTGGGGGTCAGGCTTCTCGCAGCTTGCGCCACAAGGTGGTTCGGCTCATGCCCAATTGCTGCGCGGCGCGACCTTTGTCTCCCTCACAGGCCTGAAGCACTCGCTGAATCTCGGCAAGAGACACGGGACGCCGCGGCTCAGTCGATGGCGCAGGCATCGGCCCAGCGGTCAACATGCGCGACGGGCGAACGGCGACGGTTGGCGCCATGAACAACTCGGGTGCCGTGTCCTGCACAAACCCCGCCAACTGCCACGCGGGGATGGGCTCTGAGCGCGAGGCCGCATACGCCACCAGTCGCTCGATCAAATTCTCCAACTCGCGGACGTTGCCGGGCCAGGGGTAATGGGCGGATTGTTCGATGAGGGCCCCGAGCAAAGCCAAAGTGGCCGACGGATGCAAACCCAGGCGCGCACACACCCGACCATGCAAGGCTTGCGCCAATTCGGGCACGTCCTCGGCGCGCTCGCGCAGCGCGGGCATGTCGATGCGCAGGATGTTGAGGCGATAAAACAGATCTTGCCGGAAACGCCCTTCGGCCACGTGCGAGGCCAGGTCGCGGTGGGTGGCCGCGATCACGCGCACATTGACCGGCGTGGGCTCGGTGGCCCCGACACGCAGCACCTCACGCTCTTGCAGCACCCGCAGGAGACGGGTCTGCAGTGACAACGGCATCTCGCCCACTTCGTCGAGAAAGATGGTGCCGTTGTGCGCTGCTTCGAACAGGCCGATCTTCCCGCCCCGGCGAGCACCGGTGAACGCCCCTTCTTCGTAGCCAAACAGTTCGCTTTCGAGCAAGGACTCGGACACCGCCGCACAGTTGACGGCGACAAAAGGCATGTCACGCCGGTCACTGGCCATGTGGATGCCTTGAGCCACCACTTCCTTACCCGTCCCGCTCTCACCGATCAGCAGCACGGTCGCCTGACTGCGTGCGCAACTCGACGCCATGCGCTGAACGCGAGCAATGGCCTGGCTGTGCCCGATCAATTGGTGCAGTTCGTAGCGCGCGTGCTGGGCCTGCGGCTTGATACGGGTCCGAATATGGCGATCCACCCGCTGGATCGAGATCGGGTCCTGGCTGCTGAGCAGCGCACCGGTCAGCACCCCCTGCTCAATCAGCGGAATGCGGTTGACGATGAGGGTCTTGCCCTTGACGCGCTCAATGCGCTCCAGGTCCTGCGCCCCCAAGCGGAGGGTGTGCTGCAGGCTCAGTTCGGGGCACACCTCGCTGAGGCGTCGCCCGAGCCACTGCTCGGCCGTGACGCCCAGCCATTGCGCCATGGTGGGGTTGAGGGTCAGGATGTGCTCTTGCCGATCGACGGCAATCACGCCATCGCTGAGTTGCGCCAGGATGGTACTGAGTCGCTCGCGCTTGGCTTGTTCGATGCGCGAGGCCCGCGCCACTTCCACAGCATCCTCCAGCGCCCCACGCACTGCATCAATGGAGTACAGGAAGATGCCGGTCATGCCGTGCTGGTCAGCCAGATCCGCCACCACGCCCGAACCGACCACCACCTCGATGCCCTGCTGCTGCAACTCGCGCACACAGGCTTGAGCCTCTTCTTCGGTGCGATAGCTGCGCTGAGACACGCCGAAGGCAAACAAGTTGTCGAACTGCGTGATGTCGGGCGCCATGCCTTCGTATGTGACCAGCCCGATTCGCGCAGACAGGCGACGGGCATGGGTGAGCGCCTGCATGAGGTCAAAACCCCCCACTTTCACCAACACCACCGGGGTATCGAGGCGCTGCCGCAAATAAGCGCCGTTGGACCCGGCTGCCACGATGACGTCCACCGGCCGCTGTCGCTGCAACTCACGCACGCGGGCCACGGCCTGGTCAAACCCCATGTCCAGCACCTCGACGGCGGCGCGGTCCGCGAACTCGGGCGCCAGCTCTTGCAGCAGCTTGTTGATGCGTCGAAAACCGACCGCCACGATGCGCGGGATCGAGGGGGGCAGACTGGCGTGCAAACTCGGTGAAGGCAGCATGAGCGGGACATTCAGAACGTTTCATGAGTTTCACACAAAAATGAAACATGTTTCATGAAACAATTCTTGAAACAGAGCATCGGGTGAACCCTCTTTGCTGCGCGGCACAAATCGGCGCCAAATCAAGCACTTAGCGCAAGCGGCCACGCACGCACCGCGACGTGGCCATGCTGGCACGCAGGTTGCGCTAGAGCAGGAAGTATCTCGTTGACCGTTCCATCTGGAGAACCAACATGGCCCTCACCTCTCCCGGCGCACGTTTCCGCCAGGCCCTCAAAGACGAATCGCCCCTGCAGATCATGGGCACCATCAACGCCAATCACGCGTTGCTGGCCAAGCGTGCGGGCTACCGCGCCATCTACCTGTCGGGTGGCGGCGTCGCTGCAGGCTCGCTGGGTCTGCCTGACCTGGGCATCAACACGATGGACGACGTGCTGATTGACGTGCGCCGCATCACCGACGTGTGCGACACCCCGCTGCTGGTCGACATCGACACCGGCTTCGGCCCCTCGGCTTTCAACATCGAGCGCACGGTCAAGAGCCTGATCAAGGCTGGCGCCGCCGCTTGTCACATTGAAGACCAAGTGGGCGCCAAGCGCTGTGGCCACCGTCCCGGCAAGGAAATCGTGACCACCGAAGAGATGGTGGACCGCGTGAAGGCCGCTGCCGATGCCAAGACCGACCCCGACTTCTTCCTGATCGCCCGCACCGACGCCATTCAGGTGCACGGCGTGGACGCCGCCATCGAGCGCGCCATCAAGTGCGTGGAAGCGGGCGCCGACGGCATCTTCGCCGAAGCCGCTTACGACCTGCCCACCTACGAGAAGTTCTGCAAGGCCGTGAACGTGCCCGTGCTGGCCAACATCACCGAGTTCGGCAAGACCCCGCTGTTCAGCGTGGACGACCTGCGCCCCACCGGCGTGGGCATGGTGCTGTACCCGCTGAGCGCCTTCCGCGCCATGAACAAGGCCGCCGAAGCCGTGTACACCGCCATCCGTCGTGACGGCCATCAAAAGAATGTCGTGGACTTGATGCAGACTCGCGAAGAGTTGTACGACCGCATCGGCTATCACGCCTTCGAGCAAAAGCTCGATGCGCTGTTTGCCGCCAAGAAGTAATTCCCTGTTGCCCCCTCTCATCTGGAGACACATCCCATGAGCGCTACCCCCGAGACGACCACCCCCGGTTTCAAGCCCAAGAAGTCTGTGGCCCTGTCTGGCACCGCCGCCGGCAACACCGCCCTGTGTACCGTGGGCCGCACTGGCAATGACCTGGCTTACCGTGGCTACGACATCCTCGACGTCGCCACCACTTGCGAATTTGAAGAAATCGCCCACCTGCTGGTTCACGGCAAGCTGCCCAACGTGGCCGAACTGGCTGGCTACAAGGCCAAGCTGAAGGCCCTGCGCGGTCTGCCCGCAGCTGTGAAGGTCGCCCTGGAGCAACTGCCCCCGTCATCTCACCCCATGGACGTGATGCGCACCGGCGTGTCCGTGCTGGGTTGCGTCAAGCCTGAAAAGGAAGACCACAACCACCCAGGCGCCCGCGACATCGCTGACAAGCTGATGGCCTCGCTGGGTTCGATGCTGCTGTACTGGTACCACTTTGCCTACAACGGCAAGCGCATCGAAGTCGAAACCGATGATGACTCCATCGGCGGCCACTTCCTGCACCTGCTGCACGGCGAGAAGCCCCGCGACAGCTGGGTGCGCGCCATGCACACCAGCCTGATTCTGTACGCAGAGCACGAATTCAACGCCTCGACCTTCACGTCGCGCGTGGTGGCCGGTACCGGTTCGGACATGTACTCGGCTCTGTGCGGTGGCATTGGTGCCCTGCGCGGCCCCAAGCACGGCGGCGCCAACGAAGTCGCGTTCGAAATCCAGAAGCGCTACGACAACCCCGATGAGGCCGAGGCTGACATCCGTGCCCGCGTCGAGAAGAAGGAAGTCGTGATCGGCTTCGGTCACCCCGTGTACACCGTGAGCGACCCCCGCAACGTGGTCATCAAGAAGGTGGCCCACGACCTGAGCGCCGAACAGAACAACATGAAGATGTACAACATCGCCGAGCGTCTGGAGTCGGTGATGTGGGAAATCAAGAAGATGTTCCCGAACCTGGACTGGTTCTCGGCCGTGAGCTATCACATGATGGGCGTGCCCACCGACATGTTCACCCCGCTGTTCGTGATCGCCCGCACCTCGGGCTGGTCGGCCCACGTGATCGAGCAACGCATTGACGGCAAGATCATCCGTCCGTCGGCCAACTACACCGGCCCTGAAGATCAGGTCTTCGTGCCGCTGAAGGACCGCAAGTAATCCAGCCAGTCAAGGGCGCCACATTGCCAACAGGTGATGTGGCGCCTTTCTACCTTGAGCCCCCACCGTTCCGAGAACGCACCGGCCATGAGCAACATCAACACCCAATACCGCAAGCCGCTGCCCGGCACCGACCTCGATTACTTCGACACGCAAGCCGCGGTCGAAGCCATCCAGCCTGGCGCCTGGGCCACCCTGCCCTACACCGCCCGCGTGCACGCTGAAAACATCGTGCGCAAGGCCGATCCGGCCATCATCACCGACTGCCTGAAACAAATCATCGAGCGCAAGCGCGACCTCGACTTCCCCTGGTTCCCGGCTCGCGTAGCCTGCCACGACATCCTGGGCCAGACCGCCCTGGTGGACCTGGCCGGCCTGCGTGACGCCATTGCCAAGGAAGGCGGCGACCCGGCCAAGGTGAACCCCGTGGTGCCCGTGCAGCTGATCGTGGACCACTCGCTGGCCGTGGAATGCGGTGGCTTCGATCCACAAGCTTTCCAGAAGAACCGCGACATCGAAGAGCGCCGCAACGAAGACCGCTTCCACTTCATCGAGTGGACCAAGAAGGCCTTCGCCAACGTGGACGTGATCCCCGCGGGCAACGGCATCATGCACCAGATCAACCTGGAGAAGATGTCGCCTGTGATCCATGCCGACAAGGGCGTGGCCTACCCCGACACCTGCGTCGGCACCGACTCGCACACGCCGCATGTGGATGCGCTGGGCGTGATCGCCATCGGCGTGGGTGGCCTGGAAGCTGAGAACGTGATGCTGGGCCGTGCTTCGTGGATGCGCCTGCCTGAAATCGTCGGCGTGAAGCTGACGGGTCAACGCCAGCCCGGCATCACCGCGACCGACGTGGTGCTGGCCCTGACCGAATTCCTGCGCAAGAACAAGGTGGTGGGTGCTTACCTCGAGTTCTACGGCGAAGGTGCATCGAAGCTGACCATCGGCGACCGTGCCACCATCTCGAACATGGCCCCTGAATACGGCGCCACCGCCGCGATGTTCAGCATCGACGAGCAGACGCTGGATTACTTGAACCTGACCGGCCGCGATGCCGCCCAGGTCAAGCTGGTCGAGACCTATGCCAAGGCTGCCGGCCTGTGGTCCGACAGCTTGAAGAACGCGGTGTACGAACGCAACCTCGAATTCGATCTGTCGAGCGTGGTGCGCAACATGGCTGGCCCGTCGAACCCACACGCCCGTGTGGCCACGTCGGATCTGGCTGCCAAGGGCATCTCGGGTCAATGGACCATGCCCAAGGCCGACGAAGGCACGATGCCCGATGGCGCCGTGATCATCGCTGCCATCACCTCGTGCACGAACACGTCCAACCCACGTAACGTGATCGCGGCCGCCCTGCTGGCCCGCAACGCCAACAAGCTGGGTCTGACCCGCAAGCCTTGGGTGAAGTCTTCGCTGGCCCCTGGCTCGAAGGCCGTGGAGCTGTACCTGAAGGAAGCCAATCTGCTGGGCGACCTGGAGAAGCTGGGCTTCGGCATCGTCGCCTTTGCCTGCACGACCTGTAACGGCATGTCGGGCGCGCTGGACCCCAAGATCCAGCAAGAGATCATCGACCGTGATCTGTACGCCACCGCCGTGCTCTCGGGCAACCGCAACTTCGACGGCCGCATCCACCCCTATGCCAAGCAAGCCTTCCTGGCTTCGCCCCCGCTGGTGGTGGCCTACGCCATCGCGGGCACCGTCCGTTTCGACATCGAAAACGACGTGCTGACCGTGGTCGACGGCAAGGAAATCCGCCTGAAGGACATCTGGCCTTCGGACGAAGAGATCGACGCCGTGGTGAAGGCTGCTGTGAAGCCCGAACAGTACCGTGCGGTGTACGAACCCATGTTCGCCATCCAGGCTGACAAGGGCGAGAAGGTGTCGCCGCAGTACGACTGGCGCGCCATGTCGACCTACATCCGTCGCCCGCCCTACTGGGACACGGAAGGCGTCGGCGCCCTGGCAGCCAACCCGCGCACCCTGAAGGCGATGCGCCCGCTGGCCATCCTGCCGGACAACATCACCACCGACCACCTGTCGCCCTCGAATGCCATCCTGGCCAGCTCGGCCGCCGGTGAATACCTAGCCAAGATGGGTCTGCCAGAAGAGGACTTCAACTCCTACGCCACCCACCGTGGTGACCACCTGACCGCCATGCGCGCCACCTTCGCCAACCCCACGTTGAAAAACGAGATGGTGCGCAAGGAAGATGGCTCGATCAAGGTCGGCTCGTGGGCCCGCGTGGAACCTGAAGGCCAGGTGATGCGCATGTGGGAGGCCATGGAGACCTACCTGAACCGCCGTCAGCCGCTGATCATCATCGCCGGCGCCGACTACGGTCAGGGCTCGTCGCGTGACTGGGCTGCCAAGGGCGTGCGTCTGGCTGGCGTGGAAACCGTCGTGGCCGAAGGCTTCGAGCGCATCCACCGCACCAACCTGATCGGCATGGGCGTGCTGCCCCTGGAGTTCAAGCCAGGCACCACCCGCCTGACCTTGGGCCTGGACGGCACTGAAACCTTCGACGTGGAAGGCGACCTGAAGCCGCGCGCCGACCTGACCCTGGTGATCCACCGCAAAAACGGTCAGACCGAGCGCGTGACCGTGACCAGCCGCCTGGACACCGCCGAAGAAGTGTCGGTGTACGAAGCCGGTGGCGTGCTGCAACGCTTCGCGCAGGACTTCCTGGCCGAAAACAAGTGACCACCCCCGAGCGCCTTTGGCGCTCCCCCTCAAGGGGGCGCAGCCAGTGGACCGGCAAAGCCGGATCCACGGCTGCCGCTGGGTCAGGCCGGAGTGGCGCAAAGCATTGCGCGCTTCGGCTTTTTACCTTTTGAAGGAGCACTGAATGGCTCATCCCGCACAAATCAAGATCCCCGCCACCTACATCCGTGGCGGCACCAGCAAGGGCGTGTTCTTCCGCCTGCAAGACCTGCCCGAGGCATGTCAGCAACCCGGTGAAGCCCGTGACAAGCTGTTCATGCGCGTCATCGGCAGCCCCGACCCCTATGCAGCCCACATCGACGGCATGGGCGGGGCCACGTCGAGCACCAGCAAGTGCGTGATCCTGTCCAAGTCCAGCGTGCCCGATCACGATGTGGACTACCTATATGGCCAGATCTCCATCGACAAGCCTTTCGTGGACTGGTCGGGTAACTGCGGCAATCTCTCTACCGCTGCCGGGGCTTTCGCCATCCATGCCGGCCTGGTTGATCCCGCTCGCATTCCGCAAAATGGCACCGCCGTGGTTCGCATCTGGCAAGCCAACATCCAGAAGACCATCATCGCCCACGTGCCCGTGACCAACGGTCAGGTGCAGGAAACCGGCGACTTCGAGCTCGATGGCGTGACCTTCCCGGCCGCCGAGATCGTGCTCGAATTCATGGACCCGTCCGACGACGGTGACGAGAGTGGTTCGATGTTCCCCACCGGCAATCTGGTCGATGACCTGGATGTGCCCGGCATCGGCACCTTCAAGGCCACGATGATCACAGCGGGCATTCCCACCGTGTTCGTCAACGCCAAGGACATTGGCTACACGGGCACCGAGCTGCGCGAGCACATCAACAGCGATGCCGAAGCGCTAAAGCGTTTCGAAGCCATCCGTGTGGCCGGCGCCCTGCGCATGGGCCTGATCAAGACGCCTGAAGAGGCCGCCACCCGCCAGCACACACCCAAGATCGCCTTTGTGGCCCCGCCGACAGCCTACACCGCCTCCAGCGGCAAGACCATCAACGCGGGTGACGTGGACCTGCTGGTGCGTGCGCTGTCGATGGGCAAGCTGCACCACGCCATGATGGGCACCTGCGCGGTGGCCATCGGCACGGCAGCGGCCATCCCTGGCACCCTGGTCAACCAGGCCGCTGGTGGCGGCGAGCGCGAAGCCGTGCGATTCGGTCACCCCTCTGGCACCCTGCGTGTCGGCGCCCAGGCCAAACAGGTCAACGGTCAGTGGACGGTCACCAAAGCCATCATGAGCCGCAGCGCGCGCATCATCATGGAAGGCTGGGTCCGCGTTCCTGGCGACACGTTCTAAACGCTCAACGCATCCGCACCTCAGGCCCGGTCACTCACGCGATCGGGCCTTTTTCATGGGGCTTGCATCTGCTTACGACCCTTGCATCCTGTATGTGACACGTCGCACGCCTCGGTCTTATCCCCATGCGCAAACCATTCGAAATGGCGGCACAATCGCCTCCATCCCATCCATCGAACATGATCGGCATTGCCATGAAGTCTTCCCTGCACCGCCACCAACGCATCCGCACCCTGGCCCTGTCTGCCGGCATGGTTTTGGGCATGTTCGCCACGACACTGGTGCCTCAAATGGCCCATGCCGCCATCACCAAGGCTGAAAAGGCCGCTCGCGCCAACACGCTGAGCGACAAGTTCACCAACCTGCCCGAAGCCACCGGTGAGCAACTCGCTGCGGCCGAGCGCGTGCTGACTGGCGGTTACCAATGCGAGTTCGGCAAGCGCATCTCGGTGGACCCTCAGTCCAGCCACAAGGGCTACTTCAACATGAAGCTGGGCAGCCAGTCCTGGATCATGAAACCCGTTCAGTCGTCGACCGGCGCGATCCGTCTGGAAGACATCAAGGGTGGCGCCCTGCTGATCCAGATCCTGACCAAGTCCATGGTGATGGACCCCAAAGCGGGTCGCCGCTTGGTGGATGGCTGCGTCCACGACGTTCAGCGTGCAGCCGAGGCCGACCTGAGCCGCAATCCCCGTCAATCGATTTTCGAGGCACCTGCCACAGGTCAGTAACGAGCAGACACTGGCTGTTCACCTGAAAAGCCCGGCTTCGTGCCGGGCTTTTTGTTTTCCGCCCCATCGACGTGCGTTCTGCGCCAATACAACGCGTCAAACAACAATCAGTCGATCGAATTTGAATGTTTTCTCGACATTCTTGTGACACAGAGGGCGCTGCTAGGCGAAAATACGCGGCTGCACGGAAATTGCATTTCCTAGCGACCGGAACGGTGGCCGCCCTGATTTGGTGAGTCTTTGCAGACCCAGCATGTTCGAGTGGCGCCGTGTCCGAGCCCCTTGCCCCCTCAACACCAGGTGAACACCATGTTGCAAGCCTATCGCGAACACGCTGCCGAGCGCGCTGCCCTCGGTATCCCTCCGCTGCCCCTGAACGCTCAGCAAGTCGCTGACCTGATCGAGCTGATCAAGAACCCGCCCGCTGGCGAAGATGCATTCTTGCTCGACCTGCTGACCCACCGCGTTCCTCCGGGCGTGGACGACGCTGCCAAGGTCAAGGCTTCTTTCCTGTCGGCTGTGGCCCATGGCGACATCGCTGTGGCCCTGATCTCCAAGGCCAAGGCCACTGAATTGCTGGGCACCATGGTTGGTGGCTACAACGTCAAGCCGCTGATCGACCTGCTGTCGAACGCCGAAGTCGGCGCCGTGGCTGCCGAAGCCCTGAAAAAGACCCTGCTGATGTTCGACGCCTTCCACGACGTCGCCGAACTGGTCAAGGCTGGCAATGCCAACGCCAAGGCCGTGATGCAATCGTGGGCCGACGCCGAGTGGTTCACCACCCGTCCTGAAGTCGCCAAGAAGATCACCGTGACCGTGTTCAAGGTGCCTGGCGAAACCAACACCGACGACCTGTCGCCTGCTCCTGACGCATGGAGCCGCCCTGACATCCCGATGCACTATCTGGCGATGCTCAAGAACACCCGTCCTGACGCGGCCTTCAAGCCCGAAGAAGACGGCAAGCGCGGCCCGATGCAGTTCATCGAAGACCTGAAGAAGAAGGGCAACCTGGTTGCCTACGTTGGCGACGTGGTCGGCACCGGTTCTTCGCGTAAGTCGGCTACCAACAGCGTGATCTGGGCCACCGGCGAAGACATCCCCTTCGTGCCCAACAAGCGCTTCGGCGGCGTGACCCTGGGCGGCAAGATCGCCCCCATCTTCTTCAACACGCAAGAAGACTCCGGCTCCCTGCCCATCGAAGTCGATGTGAGCAAGCTGGAAATGGGCGACGTGATCGACATCTTCCCGTACGACGGCAAGATCGAGAAGAACGGCGCCGTGGTGACCGAGTTCGCTCTGAAGTCGCAAGTGCTGCTGGACGAAGTCCGCGCTGGTGGCCGTATCAACCTGATCATCGGTCGCTCGCTGACTGGCAAGGCACGTGAGTTCCTGGGCCTGCCCGCTTCGACCCTGTTCCGCCTGCCTGTGGCCCCCAAGGACACCGGCAAGGGCTTCACCCTGGCCCAGAAGATGGTCGGCCGTGCATGCGGTCTGCCCGAAGGTCAAGGCGTGCGTCCTGGCACGTACTGCGAACCCAAGATGACCACCGTGGGTTCGCAAGACACCACCGGCCCGATGACCCGCGACGAGCTGAAGGACCTGGCTTGCCTGGGCTTCTCCGCTGACCTGGTCATGCAATCGTTCTGCCACACGGCTGCTTATCCGAAGCCCGTGGACGTGAAGATGCACCGCGAACTGCCCGCCTTCATCTCGAACCGCGGCGGCGTGGCCCTGCGTCCTGGTGACGGCGTGATCCACTCGTGGCTGAACCGTCTGCTGTTGCCTGACACCGTCGGCACCGGCGGCGACTCGCACACCCGCTTCCCCATTGGCATCTCCTTCCCCGCTGGTTCCGGCCTGGTCGCTTTCGGCGCCGCCACCGGCGTGATGCCTCTGGACATGCCTGAGTCCGTGCTGGTTCGCTTCAAGGGCCAAATGCAACCTGGCATCACCCTGCGCGACCTGGTGCACGCCATTCCTCTGTACGCCATCAAGGCTGGTCTGCTGACCGTGGCCAAGGCTGGCAAGAAGAACATCTTCTCGGGCCGCATCCTCGAAATCGAAGGCCTGCCAGACCTGAAGGTTGAGCAAGCATTCGAACTGTCCGACGCTTCGGCTGAGCGCTCCGCTGCGGGTTGCTCGATCAAGCTGAACAAGGAGCCAGTGGCTGAGTACCTGAAGTCGAACATCGTTCTGATGAAGAACATGATCGCCAACGGTTACCAAGACGCTCGCACCCTGCAACGTCGTATCGAAGCGCAAGAAGCCTGGTTGGCCAACCCCAACCTGCTGGAAGCCGACGCTGACGCCGAGTACGCAGCTGTGATCGAAATCGATCTGGCCGACATCAAGGAACCCATCGTCTGCTGCCCGAACGACCCAGACGACGCCAAGTTCCTGTCTGAAGTCGCCGGCACCAAGATCGACGAAGCTTTCATCGGTTCTTGCATGACCAACATCGGCCACTTCCGTGCTGCCGGTAAGGTTCTGGAAGGCAAGAAGGACATCCCAGTGCGTCTGTGGGTGGCACCTCCTACCAAGATGGATGCTGCAGAGCTGACCAAGGAAGGCTACTACAACACCTTCGGCCAAGCCGGTGCCCGCACCGAAATGCCTGGCTGCTCGCTGTGCATGGGTAACCAAGCTCAGATCAAGGAAGGTTCGACCTGTATCTCCACCTCGACCCGTAACTTCCCCAACCGTCTGGGCAAGAACACCAACGTGTTCCTGGGTTCGGCCGAGCTGACTGCCGTGGCTTCCAAGCTGGGCAAGCTGCCGACGCCAGCCGAGTACATGGCTGAAGTGGGTGTGGTCGCCAAGGATGCCAACAACGTCTACAAGTACATGAACTTCAACCAGATTGAAGAGTACGTGGAGACCGCTGCCACCGTGAAGGCCTGAGCCCCTGCTCTGAGCTGACATGAAAGAGGCCCGCCGGGGAAGCCCGGCGGGCCTCTTTGCTTTGAAGGCGCAATACCCTCGAAGCCCAAAGGGGGGCAACAAGGGGGCATGATGGAGCGCATCATCACGACGATGGAGACCACATCATGAAGATCCTGCTCTGTGGTGCCCGAGGATTCATCGGCAGCCATCTGCATCAAACCCTGCGTCAGGCGGGCCACGAGGTCTTCTCTGGTGTCAGTCAGACCTCGGGCCACGCGACCGATGCCATCCCCATGGACTATGCGCGCGACACCCACGCCGCCGCTTGGCGCGATCGCGTCGAAGGTATGGATGTCGTCATCAATGCAGTGGGGGTTTTGCGAGACACCCATCGGCGCCCCATCCAGGCCGTTCACGCCGACACCCCCATTGCCTTGTTCGAAGCCTGTGCGCAAGCAGAGGTGCGTCATGTGGTGCACATCTCGGCACTGGGCATTGAACACAGTTCCACGCGCTATGCACAGACCAAACTGGCGGCTGAGCGACACCTGCGAAGCATGGTTCGAGCCGGGCGACTGGGTGCCACCATCTTGAAGCCCAGCATCGTGTTCGGCAAAGGCGGCGACAGCAGTGCGTTGTTTGTGAATCTCGCCCGCCTGCCCATCGCACTGTTGCCTGGCCCTGTGATCGATGCCCAGGTGCAGCCCGTCGCTGTCACAGATCTGGCCGACGTTGTCGTCCGATTGGTGGCCAACCTGGCCCAAGCCCCTGAAACCTTGGCTTGCGTGGGCCCCCAGCCCGTTCAGCTGGGCGAGTTCATTGCGAGCCTGCGTACGCAACTGGGGCATCGCCCCGCCACGGTGCTCAGGCTGCCAGAATGGGTCACCTCACTGAGCGCGCGCTGCGGCGATCTGGTGTCAGCCAGCCCCTGGAGCAGCGAAGCGGTTGATTTGCTTAGGCAACCCAATGTGGCCGACGCGGCGCCCATTGCAGCGCTGCTCGGACGCCCCACCACCCATTTCAGCGAGCTCTTGGCTCGAACCTGGCAATAAGCCGCCCCTCCAAACGAATGCGGCCACCGGGTGGGCCTTTTCACTAATAATTCAGGGTTGCCTGAATGGCGGGCGCTCCGATCGAGCGCCCCGAATGCTGTATGTCTGAATCTTCCTCTGCACCACGCACCACCCACTGGGGTTACCGTGTCCTCTGGGTGGCTGTTGGCTTGACCGTGGCCGGACTGTTGGCCTTGGGCGGCCTCCTCGCCGTCATGTGGCCACAGTTGCCTGACACCAGTGGCCTGCAGCATTACCAGCCCAAATTGCCACTGCGGGTGTACACGGCAGATGGCGTGGAAATTGGCGGCTTCGGGCAAGAGAAGCGCCAGTACCTGCGCTTCAATGACATCCCGAAGTTGATGCGCGACAGCTTGCTGGCTGTGGAAGACTCGCGCTTCTACGAACACCCCGGCATCGATGTCATCGGCGTCTTGCGGGCTGTTGCAGCCAATGCCACCGGGGGCCGCACACAAGGCGCATCGACCATCACCCAGCAGGTCGCCCGCACTTTCTTGCTGACACGCGAAAAGACCATCAGCCGCAAGCTGAAAGAGGCCCTGCTGTCGATCAAGATCGAGCGTGAGTTGAGCAAAGAGCAGATCCTTGAGCTCTACATGAACCAGATTTACCTGGGGGCTCGTGCCTACGGCTTTGCCGAAGCTGCCAACACCTACTTTGGCAAGCCGCTCGACAAGCTCTCCGCAGCCGAGTGCGCCATGCTGGCCGGCCTGCCCCAGAACCCGGCCAACGTGAATCCCATCAAAAATCCTGAGCGGGCGCGTACCCGTCAACTGGTGGTGCTATCGCGCATGCATGCCGAGGGCGTGCTCGATGACATCGCCTACGAGGCGGCCAAGGGCGAAAAGCTGGTCATCCGCCCGCCAGGGGGCGTCGAGGTCCACGGTGAATACGTGGCCGAAATGGCCCGCGCACAGGTCTACGCGCAATACGGCGAGGCGGCGTACACCAGCGGCATGAAGGTGGTGACCACCCTGCGCGCCAGCGACCAGCAAGCAGCATGGAAGGCCCTGCGCAAGACCTTGATCGACCGCGAACTGGGGACCGCCTGGCGTGGCCCGGAAGCGCACGAAGACCTGGACAGCGACATGAAGGACGATGACCCTGCCGTCGTACAGGCGCTGGCTGAATACAACGACGACGAGCAGTTGCGTGCGGCCATCGTCACCCATGCGACCACCGAAGAGGTTCGTGTGGTGCTGGCCTCGGGCGATCTGGTCACCATCACCGGCAAGGGGCTGCGTCAGGCCCAACCTGGTCTGGGCAAAAAGGCCACCGACAAGATCCGCATTCACCGCGGCTCCGTGGTGCGAGTACTGCAACAAGGCAAGGACTGGTATCTGACCCAGTGGCCGGAAGCCGAAGGTGCACTCGTCGCCATGGATCCGCATGACGGTCAGATTCGCGCACTCGTAGGAGGCTTTGACTTCCAGCGCAACCAGTTCAACCACGTGACGCAAGGCTGGCGCCAGCCAGGCTCCAGCTACAAGCCCTTCCTTTACTCCGCCGCGCTGGAAAACGGTGTGATGCCGGAAACCATCGTCAACGACGCGCCGTTGACCAATGTGGGGGACTGGAATCCGTCCAACTCGGATGGCACGGCCGATGGCCCCATCCCACTGCACTTGGCACTGGCCAAGTCCAAGAACCTGGTCAGCATCCGCCTCGTTCAGCTGCTCAGCCCGCAAGTGGCACGCGAGTGGACCGGCAAATTCGGGTTTGATGTCAGCAAGCAGCCCGACAACTTGACGCTGGCTCTGGGTTCGGGCTCGACCACGCCTCTGCAATTGGCCAGCGCCTATTCGGTGTTTGCCAACGGAGGACTCAAAGTCAGCCCCGTGGTCATCAAACGTGTCACCGACGGCGAAGGCAAGGTCATTTACGAGGCCAAGATCAAAAACGCCACGGAGGATGACCGGGTGGTGCCCGCCCGCAATGCGTTCCTGACCGGCACACTGCTCAATGAAGTCACCCGCTCAGGGACCGCTGCCCGTGCGCAAGGTGCGCTCAAGCGCCCGGACCTGTATGGCAAGACCGGTACCACCAACGATGTGGTGGATGCCTGGTTTGCGGGCTTCCAGCCCAATCTGGTGGCAGTGGTCTGGCTGGGCTATGACACCCCGCGCAGCCTGGGTAGCCATGCCTCGGGTGGCACGTTGGCCCTGCCTGCGTGGATTCAGTTCATGGGCTCGGCCTTGGCGCGCGAGCCTGTGGCTGAAATGAAGGCACCCGAGGGCATGGTGCACCTGGAGTCTGGCTGGCGCTACAGCGAGTGGGCCAACGGCGGTTTCATCAAAGAGCTGGGTGTGGACGATCGTCCGATTGATCCCAGCCTGATTCCTGCCATGCCGCAGGCTGCTGCTTCGGGTGCCTCTGCGCCTGCAGAGAAAGAGCCGGAAGATCCAATCAAGAACCTGATCGACAAGATCTTGTGATCAGTCAGTTGTGGCTGCGGGACCAGACGCTTCGCTGCCGCGCAGCTCACGCCACGTGAGCCACAGACGCAGGTCGAACTCGTATTGGTGGTACTGCGGCGCCATGTGTGTGCACAGGGCGTAAAACGCCTTGTCGTGGTCACGATAACGCAAATGCGCCAACTCGTGAACCACGATCATGGACAGGAACTCGGGTGGCGCTTCCTTGAACAGGCTGGCCACACGAATTTCGCGCTTGGCTTTGAGCTTGCCGCCTTGCACGCGTGACACCATCGTGTGGGTGCCCAGCGCATGCTGAATGACCTTGATCTTGCTGTCAAACGCCACCTTGCTGATGGGCTCGCTGCTTCGCAAGTAGCGCTGCTTGAGGTCCATCACATAGTCATACAAGGCCTTGTCGGTGCGGACCTCATGTTGGTCGGCGTAACGCCTGGACAGCAACTCACCCAGCTTGTTCTGATCGATGAGGGCCTGAACCTGCTGCAGCATGTGGGCGGGATACCCGCCAAGGTACTTCAAATGCGGCGGGGTGCTGCGAAAGTGCGGCACCAGCGGGGTAACCGACGGCCGGCTTTCAGGGCGGCTGCGCGCGCGCTCCCCATGGGGACGATCAGGGTGCGATGTGTTCGGCATAGTCGTACAAGGCTCCCAGAATGTCTTGCCCACGTTCGTCGTCTTCGGCAAGTGTTTCACTAAGCGCATCAATGCGTTCAAAAAACGCTTGCAGAGACAAGCCCTCCCCTTGCCCCTCATGCAGGCGCGCCACGCAATGCTGGTGCCATCGCGCTTGCTCTTCGTCACTCAGGGTGTCAGGGAAATTGCGGGCGCGATAGCGAAACAGCAACTCGTCCAGGCGTTCATCCGCAAAGCCCGGGTGCTTGTCCGCCAGTTGCGCGGGCGACAAGGTGCGCAGGCGCTGCAAGGTGCGGCGATCATCGTTGCCCACAAAGCCGCCGTACAGGTCTTCGTCAACATCGACCTCGGCACGCTGGTCGGGGCGAATCATGACTTCAGCCCAGATACCGTCCAGCGAAGGCCCCTGTTCTGCCGCCCACTCGGCACGCGCCATGGCCGTCGCCAGGTCGATGCCCCATTTGTCGCACAGCGCTGGCGTCAGAATTTTCAGGTTGCCGATGACCACGGGGGACTTGTTGATATGCACGCTCTTGACGGGCAAGCGCGTGACGCCTTCGGGCAAGTCGGCTGCGCGGGTGAACAGACGCAGGCGCACCTCCTCGGCACTCAGGCCGAACAACTCGCGCGGATCATGGGCCAAGTCCCACACCAGGATCTCGTTCTTGTTGGATGGGTGCTGCGCCAAGGGCCAGACCAGGGCCATGCAGCCACGCTCAGTGCCGAACATGCCAGAGATGTGCAGAAAGGGACGCCATTGGCTGCGAGGACGATCCAGGCCGGTCTCGGCCAACACGGCATCCTTCTTGCGCAACTTCAGACAGAAATCCCACAGGCGGGGCTGGGCGGTCTTGAGCAAGCGGGCCAACGCGATGGTGGCGCGCACATCTGACAAGGCATCGTGCGCCGCCTCGTGGCTCACGCCGTTGGCTGCCGTCAGGTGTTCCAGCTTGAAAGAGGGTCGTCCATCGTCGTGTTGCGGCCATTGGATGCCTTCGGGTCGCAGCGCCCAGGTGCACCGCACCACGTCCAGCAAGTCCCAGCGGCCACAGCCGTTTTGCCACTCACGCGCATAGGGATCGATGAGGTTGCGCCAAAACAGATGCCGGGTCACCTCGTCATCGAAACGAATGGTGTTGTAGCCCACCCCGATCGTATGCGGTTGTGACAAGGCCTGCTCAATGGCCGCTGCAAACGCGTGCTCCGGCACACCCTGCTCCAGACAGGTCTGCGGCACGATGCCGGTGAGCAGGCACGACTCCGGATCCGGCAGGTAATCGGGCGATGGCGCGCAATACTGCGTCAACGGTTCACCGATTTCCTGAAGATCGGCATCCGTGCGGATGCCTGCGAACTGCGCAGGACGATCACGCCGAGGCACACGGCCGAAGGTTTCGTAGTCGTGCCAGTAGAAGGTGTCTTCGCTGCTCATGCGGCCGGGTCGGAATCAGGTCAAAGGAAGCAAAACGGCCCGCTGGGCTGATCCAGTCGGGCCGTTGGCAGGGGGCGGTCGTGCCGCTTAGCGCTTGCGAACCACCACGCTACCCACCGAGTAACCCGCGCCAAAAGAGCAGATCACACCGGTGTCACCCGACTTCAGGTCGCCACGGTACTTGTGGAAAGCGATGATGGAGCCTGCCGACGAGGTGTTGGCGTACTCGTCCAGAATCAGCGGGGCCACATCCGGGGTGACTTCCGCACCGATCAGCTTCTTGACGATCAGCTGGTTCATCGACAAGTTGGCCTGGTGCAGCCAGAAGCGGCGCACGTCGGTCGGCTGAATGCTCAGCGCACCCAATTGGGTTTCGATGTGGGCGGCAGCCACAGGCACGACTTCCTTGAACACCTTGCGGCCTTCTTGACGGAAGGTCTTGTCACGTGCCTTGGGGTCGCTGTCTTCACTGCGGTTGAGGTAACCGAAGTTGTTGCGGATGTTGTTCGAGAACTGGGTGGCTAGATGCGAACCCACGATGTCCCACTGCTCGGCAGCGGTTGCGGTGTCAGCACGCTCCACCACGGTGGCGGTGGCCACATCGCCGAAGATGAAGTGACAGTCGCGGTCTTTCCACTCCTGGTGACCCGAAGTGATTTCAGGGTTGATCACCAGCACGCACTTGGCGGCCCCCGTCTGCACGGCGTTGACAGCCTGCGCCAGACCAAAGGTGGCAGCCGAGCACGCCACGTTCATGTCGAACGCGTAGCCGCCTGCACCCAGTGCGTGTTGAATTTCGATGGCGATGGCCGGATAGGCACGCTGCAGGTTGGAGCAGGCGCAAATGACGCCATCCACATCGGCACCGGTCTTGCCAGCGGCTTCCAGGGCTTTCTTGGCCGCTTCGACACCGATTTCGGCCAGCATGGACAACTGGTCGTCGCTGCGTTCCTGGAAGCGCGGGTACATGCGCTTGGGATCCAGGATGCCGGACTTTTCCATCACATAGCGCTGCTTGATGCCGGACGCTTTTTCGATGAACTCCACGCTGGAATGCGACAGAGGCTGCAGGGTGCCCGCTTCAATGTCAGCGGCGTGCTCGGCGTTGTAGCCATCAACGTAGGCGTTGAAAGCCTCGACGAGTTCGGCATTGGTGATGGTGTAAGGCGGCTGGTACAGACCAGTTCCGCTGATGACGACTGCGCTCATGGCACCCCAATGGATTGGACCAAAACCCGGGATTTTGCCACCATTCACCTACTTGAGGGTGGCATGCGCGCATGAAGCGTTGAATGCATCACCATCTCCCCCTACAAAAGTTGAGTGCACTTGTAGGCCAAATCGAGCCACAATTTGGTGCACCAGCACGCGTCATCCTCGTGCAAAACGACAAGGGAGAAACGGGTGACTCAGGACACTTTGCAAGCCCAGTCCACGCCACATCAGCCATCGCGCCGGTGGTTGTTCATGCTGGCTGCGCTCTGGCTGATCGCAGTGATCGCAGGCGGGAGCTGGTTTCATTACGACCGTGTTCAGAACTATCGGCAAACCTCGCTGAACCGCGTCAGCCAACGCCTGAGTTTGCTGCAGGACAACCTGCGAACCCAGTTCCAGACCATCACCGCGCTGGGGCAGGTTCTGGCGCAACAGTACAACTTTCAGGCATTCCTGGATCAGCCACCCGTTCCCATCCATGAACGGTTGACACCTGCTCAGAGGCTGCAGTTAAGACAACAACTGGCCAGCACTCCCGGTACTCAGCAGTTCAGTCAGACGCTGCAGCAAATCGTCAAAGATTTCAATCTGCGACAGGCGTTTGTGCTGGATGCCTTTGGCAACACGGTGGCAGACAGTGACATCGACACCAACATCTCACTGCTCGGCCTCAACCTGCACGATCGCCCCTATTACCTCAGCGCCATGGATGACGGGCGAGGCTTCCAGTTCATCATTGGCCGCCAAAGCGGGCAGCCGGGCTTCAATTTTTCTGCGCGGATCAGCCATGGGCCCAAAGCACTGGGCGTGCTGGTATTGAAGACCACACCGAGTACCCTGGAACGCCTGATACGGGACTCCATGGATCGCACCATCCTGATTGTCGACAACAACGGGGTGGTCATCACCAGCAACCGATCCGAGCTGACCTTGCAGCAATTGCCAGGCAACATCAACCTGGTGAACAACAAGGAAGCGGTCAAGGCGACTTACAAGACCATCCCACCCGTGCTGCCATGGCAAACGCAGTGGATCAAGATCGGGAACGACCAACACGCAGCGTTTGTGATCGGCGGCGAAACATATCTGGCCCAATCGGCACCGCTGCCGACCTACCCCTACTCATTGTGGGTGATCAGCACCTTACGCGACGAGCCCAAACTGGTGGCCAACATTTGGGCCAGCGCGGGGGGAGCCTGGATCCTGGGGTGGGCGTTGCTGTGGATCTTCTGGCGTCGCCGCGACAAGCAACACGCCATTGATCTGGCCAGGCAAGAAACATTGGCGATGACACGGGCGCTGCCCCTGACCTTGTTCAGGTATCGCGTCACACCGGACGGCAATGGCCGCTTCACCTACATCGGTCCCGGTGCAGAAGCCATTTTGGGACAAAGCGCTGAGCAGTTGCAGTTGCGACCCGCCAGTGTCTGGCAACGTATTTCGCCACAGCGATTGACGCCTCCCACGCAACCAACCAGCTACACCATTGACACGCCAGAGCGGCAACGCTGGATCAGCGTGAACAGCGCAGCGGCGCACGAGTCCGATGGCAGCGTGGTGTACGACGGGTACTGGCTGGACGTCACCACTCAGCGACAAGCCGAGTTGCGCTTTGAAGTGGCCTTTGAGCACGCCCAGACCGCATTCTTCTTCTTTCACCGCGAAAACGGCATTCTGCGCGCCAACCCGGCAGCGCTCAAAATGTTTGCCGCGCTGGATTTCGCACAACTGGAGGGGTTGCGCCCCTGGCTCGCCCCTCTTTCACTGCCGACGCAGCCTGACGGGCGAAACAGTCTGGTCGCAGCACAGATGCTGCTGGACGCACACAGCCAGGGCATGGCCCAGATCAGCTTCGAATGGCAGTTGTGCCGCCTGACAGGTGAGGCCTTCGATGCCGACGTCAAGATGCTGTGGCTGGGCCATGAGGACCCGAACCTGTACTTTGCTGTGCTGGATGACGTCAGCGCCCGCAAGGCCACCGAGCAGGCCTTGAAGAGCGCCAGCACCGCGGCCCAGGAAACCTCCCGCGCCAAGTCAGCCTTCCTGGCCAACATGAGCCACGAAATCCGCACGCCCATGAATGCCATCATCGGGATGACGCACCTGGCCTTACAAGACCCATCGCCGGACCGGGTCAAAGGCTTCGTCGGCAAGGCCCATCAAGCCGCCAACAGCCTGCTGCAAATTCTCAACAACGTGCTGGATCTGTCCAAGATCGAAGCCGGGCACCTGGAGCTGGAATGCATTGAGTTCGACCTCCAGCAGGTCCTGGACCAACTCTCGGATGTCTTGGGGTTGGCCGCCGATGAAAAGGGATTGGAACTGCTGTTCACGGCCCCACCGGACTTGCCGGCCCGTTTGCTGGGGGATCCAACCCGCCTGCGCCAAGTTCTGGTGAACCTGGGGGCCAATGCCATCAAATTCACAGACCGAGGCAGCGTCACCATCGGGCTGGAAGTGCAATCTGCTCGCAGCAACGAAGTGATGCTGCACGGCTGGGTGCAGGACGAGGGCATTGGCATGGACGCCGAGCAGCTGCAACGCATGTTCGAGCCCTTCACCCAAGCCGATGCGTCCAATACCCGCAAATACGGTGGCACGGGATTGGGGCTGGCGATCACCCGTCAGTTGGTCGAAGCCATGGGGGGCAGGATTTGGGTCAACAGCATCCCGGGCAGCGGCTCGACCTTTCACTTCACCGTCGGGTTGAAGCTGCCCGCGCACCCCACCCCCATGGTCGCGCAGCGAGAAGCATGGCGAGGTAAACGTGCCCTGCTGGTGGACGACAACTCGGATGCACGCCTGGTGCAAAGCAACATGCTTCGTGGACTGGGCTTGACAGTTGACACGGCCGCCAGCGGCGACGAAGCGCTGCGCATTGTTCAAGCCAGCAGCCACCCATACGACTGGATCCTGATGGACTGGAAGATGCCTGGCATGGATGGCTTGACCTGCATCCGGCTGATCCATCAGCTCATGCAACAACGCTTCCCCAGCGCCAGCCCATGCATCTTGCTGGTCACCGCCTTCAAGCGCGACGACGCGTTGGCTCAGGCCAAAGACACGCCGATCGCAGGTGTACTGACCAAACCCATCACGCCATCCACGCTGTTCGAGAGCATGTGCAAGGCCGTTCAGTCGCCACGTATCGCGACGACCTCGCTCATGTCATCGCCCGCCACTCCCTTGGAAGAGCCCATCCAGCCTGCGGCGGCACTCAGCAGCACGCCGGCGCAGGTACGTGCACGTTTGCTGGATGGCCTGTCCATTTTGTTGGTCGAAGATCAGCCGCTCAATCAAGAGCTGGCCCGCGAACTCCTGGAGCGCGAAGGCGCAACGGTCACCATCGCCTCAGATGGCATCGAAGCTTTGGACACGCTGGCGCAAACAGCAGCCTTTGACTGCATCCTCATGGACTGTCAGATGCCCCGGATGGACGGCTACACCACCACGACACGCATCCGAAACGATGAGAAGTGGCGCCACCTCCCCATCATCGCCATGACCGCCAGCGCGTTGGTGTCCGACCGGGAGCGAGCGCTGGACGCCGGCATGAATGACCACATCACCAAACCGCTGGATGTCCAGCAGATGTATCAGGTCATTCTGCGATGGGTGAATGTCTCGCGCCAACAGGCGGACAAGCAACCGTGAGGATCAGAACGGGGCCGCGTTGTGCCAGCTCATGCGCGCCCCGGTCTGTGGATGCGTCAAACCCAGTTGCGCAGCGTGCAGAAGCAGTCGCGGTGCCCCCGCCTGACTCTCGGCGTGGCCATAGAAAGGGTCGCCGATGATCGGGTACCCCAGCGCCAGCATGTGGACACGCAACTGGTGTGAGCGCCCCGTGACCGGTTCCAGCGACACCCGGGTCTGGCACTTCTCGTTGTCACGACGGAGCACCCAGTAACGCGTCTGTGACGGTTTGCCTGTTTCTGCGCACACCTTTTGCAGCGGGCGATTGGGCCAGTCCGTGATCAGGGGCAGATCCACCATGCCTTCTTCATCGGGCAGCAGCCCGCTCAACACCGCCTCGTAGCGTTTGTCGATCAGGCGGTCTTGAAACTGCTTGCTCAGTTGACGGTGAACAGACTCGCCCCTGGCGAGCACCATCAATCCCGATGTCGCCATGTCCAGGCGATGCACGATCAACGCATCCGGCACATGTTGCTGCACGCGCGCAATCAGGCAATCCAGCCGGTCATCCCCCCTGCCTGGCACAGACAGCAACCCCTCTGGCTTGCACACCACCACGAGCGCATCGTCCATGTAAAGCGGTGCAAAGCCTTCATCAGGCGGTGCAACGTAGTCGATCCTCGGCATGGATGAAGGTGGCCCGCCGTGACGTCTGGAGCGGGCGCCTGCTACCGTGGTCATACGCTCTGGCGCCATCACACCACCTGACGGGCGCTGCGCGCGGCATACCGCCTGGCCAAGACCGCGCAGACAAACAACTGCAACTGGTGGTACAGCATGATGGGCAGAATCAGCACCCCCATGGCCGAGATGCCGCCAAACAGCAACTTGGCCATCGGCATCCCCGATGCCAAGGTCTTTTTCGAGCCGCAGAACACCGCCACGATCTCGTCTTCCTGATCAAACTTCAGTCGGCGAGACACGGCACGCGTGAACCACAGCATGGGGAACAAGAAAATCGCGGCCCCCACCATCGCTTCGACCAGCAAGGGCCAGCCATGACGGCTCCAGAGTCCGTCTGCCACAGAGTCGCTGAACGCAGCCCAGACCAGCATGACGATGATGGCGCGATCAAACACCGAGGTGAAGCGCTTGATGCGGGAAAAAAGCTCGCCGAGCACCGGTCGCAGCAAATGCCCAATCAGGAAAGGCAACAGCAGCATCTTGGCCACCTTGAGCATGGTCTGCGCCACATCGAAGGATTGGCCTGCCCCACTCATCACCCAGCTCACGAGCAGCGGTGTGATGAACACCCCCAACAAGGTCGACAGGGTGGCATTGAGCACGGCGGCGGCGACATGCCCCCGCGCCAGCGCCGTCATGGCCACCGACGAGGACACGGTGGAAGGCAGCACCGCCAGGTAGAAGAACCCCATGAGCAAGTCATGGGAAATGTGCCCCCCCACCAGCAGCGCCAGCAGGGCCCACCACAGTGGAAACACCACGTAAGTGCAAAGCTGAACCAGAAGATGCAAACGCCACTTGCTGGCACCGTCTTTCAAACTCGCGGTCGACAGACCCATGCCATGCAGGAAGAACAAGGCAAAGATGCCAAGGTCCGTCACCTTGTCGACATGCAACAGGCCACCCGTCTTCCCCAGCGCCGGCCAGAACGAAGCCAACATCACGGCACCGATCATCCCCAGCAAGAAACCGTCGATCACACCCGACTGCTGACGGCGTACACGCACTGACTTCATCACAGCCCCAAGGCTTGCATCAAAGCAGCCACCTTCTTGTCATCGAAGCCCACGCAGACCACTGTGCCATCCAGCTCGATCACCGGACGCTTGATCACACTCGCCTTCTCCAACATCAATGCACGTGCACTGGCTGCATCGACCACAGCGGCCTTGGTCGCATCGTCAAGCTGGCGCCAGGTCGTGCCTTGACGGTTCACCAGCACTTCCCAACCCACGGACTGAATCCACGCATCCAGCCGGTCCTCAGGCACCCCGGCCTTCTTGTAATCATGAAAACGGTACGCAACACCCTGCTCGTCCAGCCAGGTCCTCGCCTTCTTGACGGTATTGCAGCTTGGGATGCCGTAAATGATCGTGTGCATGTTTCAAAGCTTCAGCGAAAACAACAGGCTGAACTGTCGCACAGTCCTGAAACCAGCACCGTTCGGTTGGCTCATGGCACAGGTGTCAAGTCAGCCAACTCTGCATCGGACATCAACCGGGACTGCGTCACAAAGTGGCATCCGAGGGCCTCTTCCAAAGAAAACGTACCCAAACTGCCTACACGAACATCCAGCGTCAATTGCGTCGCGGCCAGGTATTCGGCCTGCGTCGCACTCATGTAAAACGGGACCCCAGCCAACACGCCCCACAAGACATCGGATGCAGTGGGCGTCAACTCGCCTGATTTCAAGCACATGGGCGTGCTGCCATCACAGCAGCCATGCGACAAATAAAACAACAGCGTGCCGTGCTCGCCTTGGAGTTGTTCGATCACCGATTGCGCTGCCGGTGTCGCCTGTACGCGCATCGTCATGTTGCGCCCCTTGCCGTTGAACCAAGATAAAAAAGGGCGGTCTCGACCGCCCTGCCTCTAACCAGCGCCCTTGTGGAGCGCCCTTGTCGTCAGAAGAAGCCCAACTTGTCCGGGCTGTAACTCACCAACAGATTCTTGGTCTGCTGGTAGTGATCAAGCATCATCTTGTGGGTCTCACGGCCGATGCCAGATTCCTTGTAACCACCAAAGGTGGCATGAGCAGGGTAAGCGTGATAGCAGTTGGTCCACACACGCCCAGCCTGAATGCCGCGACCAAAGCGATAGGCGCGGCTGCCGTCTCGTGTCCACACACCAGCGCCCAAACCATACGGTGTGTCGTTGGCAATTGCCAAGGCCTCAGCCTCGTCCTTGAATGTGGTCACGGCCAGCACAGGGCCAAAGATTTCTTCACGGAAGATGCGCATCTGGTTGTGGCCCTTGAACAGGGTCGGCTGGATGTAATAGCCGCCAGCCAGATCGCCACCCAGGTGTGCACGATCACCACCGATCAGAAGCTGTGCGCCCTCTTCCTTGCCCACGGCCAGATACGACATGATCTTGTCCATCTGCATGGCAGAAGCCTGTGCGCCCATCATGGTGTCCGTGTCCAGCGGGCTACCCTGCTTGATCGCCGCCACGCGCTTGAGCGCACGTTCCATGAAGCGGTCGTAGATCGACTCTTGAATCAGCGCACGCGATGGGCACGTGCACACCTCGCCTTGGTTGAAAGCAAACAGCACCATGCCTTCGATGGCCTTGTCGAGGAAGGCGTCGTCCGCCGACATCACATCCTCAAAGAAAATGTTGGGGCTCTTGCCGCCCAACTCCAGCGTGGCGGGGATCAGGTTGCCCGCCGCGGCCTGAGCGATCACTCGCCCTGTAGCCGTTGAGCCCGTGAAGGCAATCTTCGCAATCCGCTTGCTGCTGGCCAAGGGCATCCCTGCCTCACGACCCAAACCGTTCACGATGTTCAACACGCCGGGTGGCAGCAAGTCTGCAATCAACTCCATCAGGATCAGGATGCTGACCGGTGTCGACTCGGCAGGCTTGAGCACGACGCAGTTGCCTGCCGCCAGTGCGGGTGCCAGCTTCCACGCTGCCATCAGAATGGGGAAGTTCCAGGGAATGATCTGCCCCACGACGCCCAGAGGCTCATGGAAGTGATAAGCGATGGTGTTGCCATCGATCTCGCTGATCGAACCCTCTTGCGAGCGCAGACATCCCGCAAAGTAGCGGAAGTGGTCGACCGCCAGAGGAATGTCCGCGTTCAGCGTTTCACGGATGGGTTTGCCGTTGTCCACTGTTTCTGCATAGGCCAGTTTCTCGAGGTTTTGCTCCAGACGATCCGCAATCTTCAACAAAATCGCTGCACGTTCGGCAGGCGCCGTGGCCGCCCACTTGTCCTTGGCTGCGTGTGCGGCATCGAGCGCCAAGTTGATGTCTGCCTCGCCGGAGCGCGCGGCCTGGGTATAGACCGTGCCACTGATGGGCGTGATCACGTCGAAATATTCACCGCCCAGGGGCGCAACGAACTTGCCGCCGATGAAGTTGTCATAGCGGGGCTTGAAGGTAACAGGTGCGCCTGCTGCGCCGGGTGCTGCGTAGATCATGAAAGTCTCCTCTTCAGGTCGGGGTACAGATCAATGGGCCAGGTGAACGCGGGCAGATCGCTCATGGCCATTTGCCCGTCACACCCTCTCCTGAGTGCAGAGCACGTGCCAGTGCGGGTTCATCCCGAGCCGGCCGCCCACCGCCTCTGGGCATCGCCCTCACACCCGAACTGTCACCCCTGTGTCAGCCGACAGCGGTGATACGGCACACTGTCCCAAAATGACACAGGGTGACTACGGGTGTACCTGCCTGTCCGCAAAGCCATACTGAGTGCAACCCACACCCATGTCACCATGTCACGCGACCTGACACCTCCGCCCTCCGACTCGGCACTGCAGCAAGCGCGCCGCTGGCTTCTGGAGTCGGGCGATATCCCCCCGGGGCTGGTCACCGAGGCCCTCCAGCAATCCTGGCTGCGCAGCCGCCATGCCGGCCTCAGCCCGCAGGAACACCCTGGACATTCGCCAACCTGCGATGACGCCGAGTTACGGCAGGCGCTGGGTACACAACGCGAGTTCCTGGCCCACGCACGCCCGGTCATGGACTTTCTTTTTGATCAGGTTCGAGATTGCGGCAACCTGGTCATCCTGTCTGATGCGCGTGGTCTGCTCCTGCACGCCTTGGGCGACAACGATTTCAGCGAGCGAGCCGACCGGGTGTCGTTGCGCCCGGGCGCACTTTGGCATGAGCACGACCGAGGCACCAACGCCATCGGAACCGCCTTGGCAGAACAACGAGCGCTGGTCATTCACGGCGCAGAGCACTATCTGGCGCGCAACAGCTTTTTGACCTGTGCGGCCGCACCGGTCGTTGCCTCTGACGGACAACTACGCGGTGTGCTCGACATTTCAGGCGACCACCGCAGTCGGCACCCCCACACCTTCGCCCTCGTTCGATCGGCTGCCCGCATGATTGAAGATCGACTGTTTCACTCCCGACATCTGCGCGACCAGATCTTGAGGCTGCACCCGCATCCCGAGGGCTTGGGGGCTGTCGGCGAGGGACTCGTGGCTCTGTCCGACGATGGCTGGGTGATCGGCGCCAACACACTGGCTCGCAACTGGCTGTCATTGAGCGATGGTCGAATCGGCTGCGGCACCCTCGAGCAACTCACCGGCCTGCGTCTCGGCCAATTCCCCCCCGGACGCATCATGCGGTGCCGCCTGCCTCATGGCGACACCATCCATGCCAAGCTCGAGCCCCGTCACAAATTGGTGGTGAATCTGGGCGAACCCGTCCTCCGCCTGCACGAACCCGAACATCCCGCCCTCTCCGTCGACCTCTCATCCCCAGCCCCCAACGCCTCGCCCTCAGCAAAAGTCGACGTCAAAATCCAGGACGCTTTCCGAAGGGCCTGTCGGGTCCAGGCGCAAGGTATCGCCTTGCTCATTCAGGGCGAGTCGGGTGCCGGCAAAGAGGTCTTTGCCCGTGCACTGCATGCAGAAGGCCCTCGCAGCAATCATGCATTTGTCGCGCTGAATTGCGCGGCACTACCAGAGACACTGATTGAAGCCGAGCTGTTTGGCTACGTCGGCGGCGCATTCACCGGCGCCCGGCGAGAGGGCGCTCCTGGTCGTATCCGAGACGCAGACGGCGGCACCCTCTTTCTGGACGAGATCGGTGACATGCCCTTGTCGCTTCAAGCACGGCTGCTACGGGTTTTGCAAGACAAAACAGTGGTCCCGCTGGGTGGCAGCAAATCCTTCCCGGTGAACTTTCAACTGGTTTGCGCCACCCACAGGCACCTCAAGGAAGCCGTCCGTGCAGGGCACTTTCGCGAAGACTTGTACTACCGACTCAACGGCCTCACAGTCACACTGCCCGCACTGCGAGAACGCCACGACTTTGACGAACTGGTGCACACCACCCTGTCGCGCACCATGCACGACATGGGCAACGCCCGCACCGTCACCCTGAATCCAGGACTCATGCAGGCCATGCGCCAGTACACGTGGCCTGGCAATCTGCGACAACTCAATGCGCTGCTGCGCACCATGTGTGCGCTGCTGGAGACCGACGAGTCCGCGCTGGACTGGCATCACCTTCCCGAAGACATGGTGTCGGAACTGCAAGAGGCGGTCCACTCGCCTGAGGTTGCATCCCCCACGCCAGCCTCTGCTGCCAACACCTTCGTGGCAGAAGCCAATCTCAAACGACTGTCCGGACAGGCCATCCGGCATGTGATCGACGCGACCGGCGGCAACATGTCCGAAGCAGCGCGGAGACTGGGTATCAGCCGCAACACACTGTACCGACGCATCAAGCAAGGCCTGGATTGACCCCTGTTCACCTGGGGCAAATCAAAAAATCGACGACAAAATGCCCCGACACCCCGGCAGACACCGTCGGTTTGGGTAGCATTTCACCCCATGACGAACGTTGACCCCCAAGAACTCGCCAAATTCAGTGACCTCGCCCACAAGTGGTGGGACCCTGAGAGCGAATTCCGCCCCCTGCACGAGATCAACCCCTTGCGCCTGGACTGGATCGACCAGCACGCGGCCATCAAAGGCAAAGCCGTGGTCGACGTGGGTTGCGGCGGGGGCATCCTGGCCGAATCCATGGCGCGCCGTGGCGCCAACGTGCTCGGCATCGATTTGGCCGACAAATCGCTGAAAGTCGCGCAGTTGCATGCCATGGAAGCAGGTGTGGCCAACCTCGATTACCGTTGCGTGGCCGCCGAAACACTCGCTGCCGAGCAGCCCGCGCAATACGACGTGGTCACCTGCATGGAAATGCTGGAGCACGTCCCCGACCCGGCCTCGGTGATCCAGGCCTGTGCAGCCATGGCCAAGCCCGGTGGCTGGTTGTTTTTCTCGACCCTGAACCGCAACCCCAAGTCCTTCCTGTTTGCGGTCTTGGGCGCCGAATACCTGCTCAAGATGCTGCCCAAAGGCACGCACGAGTACGCACGCTTCATCCGGCCGGCCGAGTTGGCTCGCTGCATCCGCGAAGCGCATCTCGATCTGGTGCAATTCAAAGGCATGGAGTACAACCCGCTGACCCGCCACTACTGGCTGTCAGGTGACACCAGCGTGAACTACATGGTGGCTTGCCGCAAGCCCGTCAGCGCAGCCTGATGAACGGTATCCGCCCATGAACACCCCCGCCATCGCCACCATCACGTGGTCAGCCCCGCCGCAAGCCGTCCTGTTTGATCTGGATGGCACCCTGGCCGATACCGCGGGCGATCTGGTGGGCGCAGCCAATGCCCTGCGGACATCGCGTGGCCTGACGCCACTGCCTTTGGCTGAGTTGAGACCCTACGCCTCAGCGGGGGCACGCGGCCTGATTGGCGCCGCGCTGGACATTCATCCTGGTCACGAAGAGTTTGAGCCGCTCCGCACCTCGTTTCTGGACACGTACGCGCGTTGCCTGGCCGACACCACTTGCTTGTTTGACGGCATGGACACCGTGCTGCACGAACTTGAGCAGCGTGGCATCGCATGGGGTGTGGTGACGAACAAACCTCACCGTTTCACGGTACCGGTGATGGAAGGCCTGCAGTTGGCCAGCCGGGCCGCCGTCTTGATCAGTGGCGACACCACGGCACACGCCAAGCCTCATCCCCTGCCCTTGCTCACGGCCTGCGAGCGCATTGGCGCCACGCCATCACGTGTCTTGTATGTGGGGGATGACCTGCGAGATATCCAGGCCGCTCAAGCGGCTGGCATGCCCAGTGCTGCCGCGCAATGGGGCTACATCGGCCACAGCGGCGACATCAGCAGTTGGGGCGCTGACGTCATCACCGCCCACCCCATGGATCTGCTTCAGTACCTCTGAGGTTCGGCCACTCAGACTGAACGGCCGTAGTTGTCCTGGTAACGCACGATGTCGTCTTCACCCAGGTAGCTGCCCGATTGCACTTCGATGATTTCCAGCGGAATCGTGCCCGGGTTCACCAGGCGGTGAACCGTGCCCAGCGGGATATAGGTCGACTGATTTTCAGACAGCATCAGCACCTTGTCTCCCACTGTCACCTCAGCCGTGCCACTCACCACGATCCAGTGTTCGGCGCGATGGTGGTGCATCTGCAGGCTCAACGAGGCCTTGGGCTTGACCATGATGCGCTTGACCTGGAACCGTGGACCATGGTCGATGGAGTCGTACCACCCCCAAGGGCGGTGCACGCGGCGATGCAAGGTCCCCTCGGTTCGCGACTGCCCCTCCAGCTTGGCCACGATCTTTTTGACATCCTGGCTGCGTGAGCGGTCGGCCACCAACACAGCATCAGGCGTCTCTACCACAACCACGTTGTCCACCCCCACGGCCGCCACCAGGCGACCGGTGGAGTGCACCAGCGTGTTGGTGCTGTCCTGGAACAAGGCATCACCCTGAGCGGCATTGCCCTGCGCATCGTGAGCGCTGACCTGCCATACCGCATCCCAAGCCCCCAGATCGGACCAGCCCGCATCCAGCGGCACCATCATGACCTTGAAACCTGCCTCAGGATGCGCGGGACACTGCTCCATCACCGCATAGTCAACCGACTCGGAAGGCACGGCCTTGAACTCATCCTTGCCGGGACGCACAAACTGGGCATCCGTGGTGCGGACCGCAAACGACGCCTGGGTGGCGTCCGCAATGTCCGGACGGAAGTGCGCCAGGGCTGCCAGCCAGCGGGACGCCTTCATCACAAACATGCCACTGTTCCAGAAGTAGCCGCCATCGGCCACATACGCCTTGGCGGTTTCCAGGTCGGGCTTTTCCACGAAGGCCATCACGGCGCGTACGCCTTGCGCATCCCCTGCTGCGGAGCGGATGTAGCCAAAACCAGTTTCCGGGCGGTCCGGGGTGATGCCCAGGATCACGATGTCGCCTTCTGCCGCCGCACGGACCGCCTTTTGTACGGCCTCGGTGTAAGCGTGCTCGTTCGTCACGGTCTGATCCGCAGGCGTGACCACCAAGATGGGATCCTCACCGCCAGCCACCGCTTGCAAGGCAGCCAGCGTGACCGCAGGGGCCGTGTTGCGCCCGGCGGGCTCCAGCAGCAACGACGAAGGATCACCTTTCACTTCGCGCAACTGGTCGAGCACCAGAAAACGGTGCTCTTCGTTGCCCACCACACAAGGCTGGCTCACTGCAATGTCAGACGCCGCCAAGCCTTGCAAACGCAGGTGTGCCTGCTGAAAGAGGCTCTGATTACCCGACAGCACGAGGAACTGCTTGGGGTACAGCGCGCGAGACAGCGGCCACAGGCGCGTGCCAGAACCGCCAGCCATGATCACGGGAAGAACGGAGTAAGTCATTTTGAAACCCTGATTTTTTGTCACGCGGCAAAGCCACTCGGATTCATGGACTGCCAACGCCACGAATCCACACACATTTCATCGAGACCACGGGTTGCACGCCACCCCATGGTTGCGTGGGCATGTGCGGGATCGGCGTAGCAAGCATCAATGTCGCCCGGTCGACGCGGCGCAAACACCACGGGAATGTCTCGCCCCGATGCCTTGCCATACGCCTTGGCCAATTCGAGCACGCTGTAGCCTTGGCCCGTACCGAGGTTGACTGTCAGGGAGTGCTGCTGCGCCAGCAGGTAGCGCAAAGCGGCTACATGCCCCTCGGCCAGATCACAGACATGAATGTAGTCACGCACACCCGTGCCATCGGGCGTCTCGTAATCGTTGCCAAAGACGTTCAAGTGCTCGCGCTTGCCCACGGCCACCTGCGCCACATACGGCATCAGGTTGTTGGGAACCCCGCGCGGATCTTCACCGATCAGGCCACTGGGGTGTGCGCCCACCGGATTGAAGTACCGCAGGATGGCCAGTTGCCAGGCTGCATTGCAGCGCTCGAGTTCGCGCAGCATCTCCTCGCCCATGAGCTTGGTCTGCCCATAAGGATTGGTGGCGCGCAAGGTCGCCGACTCGGTGATCGGGAGCACATCCGGCTTGCCGTACACGGTGGCCGACGAACTGAACACCATGCGTCGCACGGCATGGCGCTCCATGGCCTGGCACACCGACACTAAGCCACCCAGGTTGTTATCGAAGTAGAGCAGCGGCTTCTCGACCGATTCGCCCACGGCTTTCAACGCCGCGAAGTGGACCACCGCCTGAATGCCCCCGTACGCTTGCCCTGCAGCCAAAGCCCGATCCAAGGCGGCCGCATCGCGAACGTCACCTTCCACAAAAACGGGATCACGCCCGCTGATCGTCTTCAAACGGTCCAGTACGCGCGGCGAACTGTTGACAAAGCTGTCAATGCCAACCACATCCAACCCGGCGTCCTGCAACGCCAGCCAAGTGTGCGAACCGATGTAGCCGGTCGCGCCAGTCAACAAGATGCACGGCACCAATTACCCCAAGAACTGATCAGTCAATTGTGAACGAAGCGCGGCAGGTCAACGCGTTACCACTGTAAGCGCGCGAGAAGGTCGAGCGCGTACGGTCATAGCGTTGCGCATCACAGCCCAAATCAACGGAGCGAATGGGCTGATAAGACACCCCCAGCGACAGCCCGTTGTAGCGCCCGTTCACCGAGGAGTTGGTCAACGCGACGGCCGTGCCCACGCCATAATCTTCCTGATACAGCGCGTGGGTGTAAGCCGCATTGACGCCGACTTTTGCCGTCGCTTGCCAGCGTGCAGAGCCCGTGAAGGTGTTGGTCAAACGATTGTTGGTAGAAAAAACCGAATCCGCGTTGATGTTTTGCCCCAAGGTTTGACCGCCCTCGTTGCTGGTGTTCCGCACCCATGTCAGCGCATAACTCATCTTGCCGCCTGGGGTGTAATTCCACGCAGCTGAACCCGTGACACCCTTGAAGTTGCGACGCTTGTCTGCCGGATGATTTTCATTCGTGACAGCCAGCGATCCAGACAAGCGACTGAACCCTGTGACAACCCAATACGTGTTGAATCCCAGGCTGGTTCGTTCGATTTTTTCGCCCACCGCCGCCACCCCGACCAACACCCGATTCGGAACATCTGTGTCGGACCGAGACAGCGATGTGCCGAAATAGACCAGATCCGATGGCATGAAACGCAGCCCGACAGCGCGCACCACGGACGTCTTGTTATCCCACGTAGCGAAGTTGTACCGTGTCTCCGTTCGGCTCACCGTCGCGTTGGTCGACCACCGGCCATACAGGCCATATCGCAAATCTGCAACGTACTGCTTGTTGGTTTGGATATTCCTGACCGACCGATCGGTCTGATTCTCAAAATTTGGAAGGAAGCGCGAACTCGCCCCACTCACACTCAATTTGAAATCTGAACCCAGCTCGGAGTCGGCCGATCCGCTCAAGGCGTAACCATCGTTGTTGTATTGACTGTTGTGCTTGTAGTCGTGATGTGACGCCTCTGCCGTCAAGCGATAGTTTTGACGCCCATACGCCTTGTTGATCCCGCCAGACAATGAGGTAATTGAGATGTAATCCTGCTTGCGATTCGCATCATCCCGTAGCAAGTTGGAATCCCGCGTCATGCTCTGACTCAGGCTCAGAAACAGCGGCAACTCCTCATCAGATGCCCACGCAGACGAAACGCTGATCGCCCCCATCAGGATGGCACTCCAACGCCAACTCAGCGCCGTAAAGGCATGCATGTTGCTCATCTCTGATGCTCCTCCGGATTTTTAATATGCGTTGCGATCAAACAGCACCAAACGGATCGTGCGAATGATGATTTGCAGGTCCAGCCCCAAAGACCAATTGCGCAGATATTCCAAGTCGTACTCGACGCGCGCCTGCATTTTGTCAATCGTTTCCGTTTCGCCTCGATAGCCATTGACCTGGGCCCAACCTGTGATGCCTGGGCGCACCTTATGACGGACCATGTACGCCTTGATCAGTCGACGGTATTCCTCGTTGTGAGCCACGGCGTGCGGACGCGGCCCCACAATGCTCATGCGCCCTTGCAGCACATTGATGAACTGAGGCAATTCATCCAGCGACGTTTTGCGGATGAACGCGCCAAAAGGCGTGATGCGTGGATCGCCTTTGGTGGCCTGTTTGACCACTGTGCCATTGTCTTGCGTTCGCATCGAGCGGAATTTGTAGACGATGATTTCCTCGCCATCCAGTCCGTTACGGCGTTGCTTGAAGATGATGGGGCCAGGAGAGCTGAGCTTCACCCCAATGGCCAGTCCCAGCAAAATGGGCGAGATCAGCACCAAGATGATGCTGGCCAAGATGATGTCCGACACGCGCTTGACGAGCTCGTTCGTGCCAGTAAAGGGTGTTTCACAAATGCCGACAACCGGCACCCCGTTCATATCCTGCAAACGCCCCTGGATGATGCTGATGCCAAAGACATCCGGGACAAAGTACAGCGACGCGGTGGTGCCCTGCAAAGTTTCCATCAGTTCAACGATCCGGGGCTGAGACCCCAGAGGCAGGGTGATGTAGACCTCTTGAATGCCGTGGGCATAGACGTAATTTGCAACATCCCGCAAGCCGCCCAAACGCATGCTGACCGCTTCTGGCAAGACCCGGCTGTCGGTTCGATCATCGAAGTAGCCCACGAATTCGACAGGCTGATCACCGATGGTCTGCAGCGCACGGGCCACCTTCCCACCCAGCGGGCCGGCCCCCACAACGATGGCGCGACGACGTGACCCCGGGACCGATGCACGGTGTCGAATGACCGCACGCCCCAGCAGCATGAAGAGCCACTGCGCCAACGGAGTGGCCGCAGCCCAAGCGAGCATCACGTGAACATCGAAATAGCCAAGACTGCTGGTCGCATACCCGCAGAGCCACAAAATCATCAACATCGGCAGCCAGGCGCTGACGATGTCAACCCCGGCCTCCAGTCGTGAATCGTAAAAACGATTGCGCCCTGGGAAAGACAATGCAAACACCATCAGGCATAGCACCATGGTCGCCCGATCCACGGGCTGCTGGAACCAGTTCATGACACCCAGCAACACGCCCACGGTAATGAACGGCTCCATGAATGCAGCGACAAACGACGTCACTGATTGCGGTGCGCTGAAAAACGTTCGGTTGTAGTTTCGGTCGTTGAACATGTACTTCCAAGGGGCTAACCCCAAGCCCCGACCTCAGGCGCAAAGCACTTGCTACGCTGGCAAACGCATGGTTGACACCGGGCCGACAACAGGCACCCACTCTTGGGGCGCATGCTGATTGTGAAGCAAAACATGTGACCGTTTTTCGGAAAATCCCCCCCGGCAACCCCTGCGTTACAGGGGGGTGTCCTCCTCAACCTACAATGCCCGTCATGGCACTTCACCCCCTCTCCTGGATCGGCCCGGTCGCACTGCCGCGCCTGACGCTGCTGCTCAACCACGTGATCTCAAATGAGCCCGTGGCCATGACCAAACTGCAACCGCATGCCGGTCGAACCATCGACATCCGCTGGGCTTCGGATTTCGCACCCAAGCTCCCTCGGTTCTTGCATCCATCGCAAGACGGCGGCCCTTTGCTGCCCCCCGCCATGCGTTTCATGATCACGCGCGCCGGCCTGCTGGAGTTGTCTGAAGCCCACGATGCCCCCAACGCAGACGGTCTGACCCTGACAGTGCACCTGTCCAACCCCTTGCGCGTGATTCGCCAGGCATTCAAGGGCGAGCGGCCGGAGGTGCAAATTGAAGGCAACGCTTCACTGGCAGAAGCTGCGTCCTGGTTGATGAAGCATTTGCGCTGGGACATCCAGGACGATGTGGCTCGACTGGTCGGCAACACGCCCGCCGAGATGCTGCGACACCTGTCCAACGCGGTGCGTCAAGCACTGTCGCGCTGGCGCCCAGGCGATGCCACGCATCCGTCTTCGTCTCAGCGTCACTGATCGAGAACGCCCGGATGCGCGCCCTGTTTCGCCCCGCCTTCATCGCCTGGATTGGCTTGCGCTACGGCTTGGACGGCCTGCTGCTGGACAGCTTTCGCCATCCCGGCTGGAGTCGCGTCGGCCGCGTCCTGTCGTGGGGACGTCGCCTTCACGAGCCCCGAGGACAGCGCCTGCGTGAAGCGCTGGAACGTCTCGGCCCCATTTTTGTCAAGTTTGGTCAGATGTTGTCCACGCGGCGCGACCTGCTGCCGCCCGACATTGCCGATGAACTGGCCAAGTTGCAGGACAGAGTCCCCCCCTTCCCCAGCGATGAATCTGCACGCCTGATCGAAGAAGCCTTGGGCAAACCCATCGCAGAGGTATTCCGGACCTTCGAAACCGACCCTGTCGCCAGTGCATCGATTGCGCAGGTGCACTTCGCCACCCTGCACGATGGCCGCGAAGTGGCCGTCAAGGTTCTGCGCCCCGGCATGCTGGCGGTGATCGATGACGATCTGGCCCTGCTGAGAACCATTGCGGGCTGGGTGGAACGTTTCTGGGCCGACGGCAAGCGACTGAAACCCCGCGAGGTGGTCGCAGAGTTTGACAAGTACCTGCACGACGAACTCGACCTGGTTCGGGAAGCCGCGAATGCCGCGCAATTGCGCCGCAACATGGATGGCCTGGATCTGGTGCTGGTGCCCGAAATGATCTGGGACTACTGCACACCCACCGTCATGGTGATGGAGCGCATGAAGGGTGTGCCCATCAGCCAGATGGCGCGCCTGCGTGAAGCCGGCGTGGACATCAAGAAGCTGGCGCGAGACGGTGTCACGATTTTCTTCACCCAGGTCTTCCGCGATGGCTTCTTCCATGCCGACATGCACCCGGGCAACATCCAGGTCAGTTTGGATCCCGAAAGTTTCGGTCGCTACATCGCGCTGGACTTCGGCATCATCGGCACGCTCACCGAGATCGACAAAGACTATCTCGCGCAGAACTTCATTGCTTTCTTCCACCGCGACTACAAACGCGTGGCCGAACTCCACATCGAGAGCGGCTGGGTCCCGGCCAGCACCCGGGTGGACGAACTGGAAGGTGCGGTACGCACCGTGTGCGAACCATATTTCGACCGACCGATCAAAGAAATCTCGCTCGGACAGGTGCTGATGCGTCTATTCCAGATCTCGCGCCGCTTCAACGTCGAAATCCAGCCACAACTGGTGCTGCTGCAAAAGACCCTGCTGAACGTGGAAGGCCTGGGGCGCGAACTGGATCCCGAACTGGACCTGTGGAGCACAGCCAAGCCCTTCCTCGAAAAGTGGATGCACGAGCAAGTGGGCCTGCGAGGGCTGTGGGCTCGCCTCAAACGCGAAGCCCCGCGCTACGCGAAGATGCTGCCTGAGCTGCCTCGCCTGATTCACCACAACCTGGAACACGGCGACGCCAACTTGCGACGTGACCTGGCGGCCATGCTGGCTGAGCAGCGTCAAACCAACCGCCTGCTGTCCACCGTGGTGTGGGTTGGCGTGGGATTCCTTCTGGGTCTGCTGACCGCGCAGCTCTTTGTTCGCCTGCACATGCTGGGTGTCATCTGACCCCAAACTGGCACTACACTGCGCCCCGCAACCCTTCCTTCAACCGCCGACGGCTTTTTGGTGTCGGCGGTTTTCGTTCGTCGGCCTGTCAGTTGAAAGGTTTTAGCCGAATATGAACACCACCCTGCTTGCGTTCGTGCTTCTGTACCTCGTCGGAACGATGGGGATCGGGATTTATGCGGGCACGCGCATCCAGAACACCACCGACTTCGCCGTGGCGGGCCGCAGCCTGCCGCTGGCGATGGTGATCACCACCACGTTTGCCACCTGGTTTGGTGCTGAAACCGTCATGGGCATCCCAGCCAAGTTCGTTCAGGGTGGCCTGAATGCCGTGGTGGAAGACCCGTTTGGCGCATCCATGTGCCTGGTGCTGGTGGGCGCCTTCTTCGCCAGCAAGCTCTACAAGATGAGCCTGCTCACGATCGGTGACTTCTACCGCCATCGTTACGGTGAAGGCGTGGAAATCTTCTGCTCGGTCGCGATCATCCTGAGCTACCTGGGTTGGGTGGCGGCCCAGATCACCGCACTGGGGCTGGTCTTTTCGATTCTGTCGGGCGGCGCCATTGTCCCCGCTATCGGCATGACCATCGGGACGGTGCTGGTGCTGATCTACGTGTTGATTGGTGGCATGTTGGCCGTGGCCTGGACCGATTTCATCCAGATGATCGTGCTGGTGGTCGGCCTGTCGTTCATCGCTGTGATGGCGGGTGATCAGGCCGGCGGCGCCGACAAGGTGCTAGACATGGCCGTGGCCAATGACTGGTTCAAGATCCTGCCAGAGCACACTGCGGAGGGCTGGATTGCCTTCATCGCAGCGGCGATCACCATGATGTTCGGCTCCATCCCGCAACAGGACGTGTTCCAGCGTGTGATGTCGGCCAAAGACAGCGAAACGGCCAAGAAGGGCGCCATCATCGGCGGATTCAGCTACCTGGCTTTCGCGTTCGTGCCCATGTTCATCGTGGCCTCGGCACTGATCATCATGCCGACCGAAACCCGTGAGTTGCTGGCCAACGATCCACAGAAGGTGCTGCCCACGCTGATCATGAGCAAGATGCCCCTGATCGCGCAGATCTTCTTCTTCGGTGCGCTGGTGTCAGCCATCAAGTCGACCTCGTCGGCAACGCTGCTGGCCCCCTCGACCAGTTTCGTGGAAAACATCCTGAAGAACATTCGCCCGGGCATGACGGACCGCCAGATCCTGCTGTCCTTGCGCATCACCATCCTGCTGTTCACGGCGCTGGTGCTGACGTACGCCATCAAGATGCAAGGCACCGCCATTTACGACCTGGTGTCATCGGCATACCAAGTCACGCTGGTGGGCGCCTTCATCCCGCTGGTGATGGGTTTGTACTGGAAGCGGGCCACCACCCAAGGTGCGCTGCTGTCGATCACTGCCGGCATCGGCGTGTGGGCGGCCTTCCTGATGAACGAAGCCTGGGGCGAGACGTTCCCATGCCAACTGGCCGGCTTGCTGGCGGCGATGGTGGGCATGCTGGCGGGCTCGCTGGCACCACAGTGGATCAAGGATCGTCGCACCGAACTGGCCCACGCTGCCTGAGTACCGCACCGGTCTATTGGCGGGGTCTTGAAACCCCGCCGACCACCCCCATTAAAATGGCGTCTGAACGGGCTCACCCCGAAGGTTTGATCATGCCGATTTACGCTTACCGCTGCTCGTCCTGCGGCCATACCAAGGACGTCCTGCAAAAGATTTCCGACCCTGTCTTGACCACCTGCCCCGCTTGTGGAGCCGAGGCGTTCTCCAAGCAACTGACCGCTGCAGGCTTTCAGCTGAAGGGTTCCGGCTGGTACGCCACCGACTTCCGCGGCAGCCAGAGCGGTACGGGCGGTACCAGCGCACCCGCGACCGGCCCGGCTGAATCCAGTTCTGCATCCGACACGGCCAGTGCCGCCCCCGCGACACCCTGTGGCGGTTCGTGCGCCTGTCACTGATCTGGACTGACAATACCCTGGTACGGCGGGCAGCGCTTCGTGCGCGAGCCCGCCGCTGTGTTTGCAACGCACCTTTCGTCGTGTCATCCGACTCGATGCCCGGCACCTCGCCTCTTAACCTGGTTTCGCCGTGAAGAAATTCATCCTCACTGGTTTGCTCGTCTGGCTGCCCCTGGCCATCACTGTCTGGGTGCTGAAGAACGTCATTGGCACGCTCGACGGCGTTTTTGCCTGGTTTGTCGCGGTGGCACAGACCATCCTGCCCGTCAGCCTGCATCCGTTTCTGGCTGATCTGCAGCGCATTCCCGGACTCAGCGTCATCATCCTGGTCACGGCCTTGTGGCTGACCGGCATTGCCGTGACCAACATGGCGGGCCAATGGCTGCTCAAGCAGTCCAACAAGGTGCTGTCGAATATTCCGATCGTCAAGAGCATCTACACCTCGGTCAAGCAGGTGTCGGACACGCTGTTTTCCAGCAGTGGTCAGGCCTTCCGTGAAGCCGTGCTGGTGCAGTATCCCCGCCAAGGCTCGTGGACGATCGCCTTTGTCACCGGCAAGCCGGGCGGCGAAGTGGCGGACAAACTGCCTGCCGACATGCTCACCCTGTATGTACCGACCACCCCCAACCCCACCTCGGGTTTCATGCTGATGGTGCCTCGTGAAGAGGTGCGCGGTCTCGACATGACGGTGGATGAAGCGCTGAAATACATCATTTCGATGGGCGTTGTGGGCCCCACGGCCACGGAAACAGCCCAATCCTGAACGACAATGGAGGGTTTGGAGCTGGCGATTGGTTCAGCTCAGCGACCCTCACTCCCCGGAGAGAACAACAATGCGCACCACTTACTGTGGTCTGGTCAGCGAAGCGCTGATGGGCCAGACCGTGACGCTGATGGGCTGGGCCCACCGTCGCCGCGACCACGGCGGCGTGATCTTCATCGACCTGCGTGACCGCGAAGGTCTGGTGCAGGTCGTGTTCGACCCCGATCGTGCCGACTCTTTCAAGATTGCGGAAGACGTCCGCAACGAGTTCTGCCTGAAGGTGACCGGCGTTGTGCGCGCCCGTCCTGCCGGTACGGAAAACAATGGCCTGACCAGCGGCAAGATCGAAGTGCTGGGCCACACGCTGGAAGTGCTGAACGCCTCGGTGACGCCGCCGTTCCAGATCGACGACGAAAACCTGTCGGAAACGACACGCCTGACCCACCGCGTGCTGGACCTGCGTCGTCCTTACATGCAGCGCAACCTGATGCTGCGCTACCGCGTGGCCATGGAAGCCCGCAAGTTCCTGGACGAGAACGGTTTCATCGACATCGAAACCCCGATGTTAACCAAGTCGACCCCGGAAGGCGCCCGCGACTACCTGGTGCCTTCGCGCGTGCACGACGGTCAGTTCTTCGCCCTGCCCCAATCGCCACAGCTGTTCAAGCAGTTGCTGATGGTGGCCGGCTACGACCGTTACTACCAGATCACCAAGTGCTTCCGCGACGAAGACTTGCGTGCCGACCGTCAGCCCGAATTCACCCAGATCGATATTGAAACGAGCTTCCTGACCGAACAGGAAATCCGTGACATGTTCGAAGGCATGATCCGCCACGTCTTCAAGAAGGCGCTGGATGTGGACCTGGGCGACTACCCGGTCATGAAGTACGCCGACGCCATGCACCTGTACGGTTCGGACAAGCCTGACCTGCGCGTCAAGCTGCAGTTCACCGAACTGACCGACGTGATGGCCGATGTGGACTTCAAGGTCTTCTCGACACCGGCCACCACCAAGGGCGGTCGCGTGGTCGCGCTGTGCGTGCCCGGCGGCGCCGAAATGTCTCGCGGCGAAATCGACGCCTACACCGAGTTCGTCAAGATCTATGGTGCCAAGGGCCTGGCCTGGATCAAGGTCAACGAAGTCGCCAAGGGTCGTGAAGGCCTGCAATCGCCAATCGTGAAGAACCTGCACGACGCGGCCATTGCAGAAATCCTGAAGCGCACCGGCGCCAAGGACGGCGACCTGATCTTCTTCGGCGCAGACAAGGCCAAGGTCGTGAACGACGCCATCGGCGCCCTACGTCTGAAGGTGGGTCACTCGGACTTCGGCAAGAAGGCCGGCCTGTTCGAAGACCGCTGGGCTCCGTTATGGGTGGTCGACTTCCCGATGTTCGAACACGACGACGAGGAAGACCGCTGGAACGCCGTGCACCACCCCTTCACCGCTCCGAAGGATGGTCACGAGGACTACATGGACACCGATCCTGGCAAGTGCATTGCCAAGGCCTACGACATGGTGCTGAACGGCTGGGAACTGGGTGGCGGCTCGATCCGTATCCACCGCGCCGAAGTGCAGTCCAAGGTATTCAAGGCACTGAACATCACGGAAGAAGATGCCCAGGTCAAGTTCGGCTTCTTGCTGGACGCCCTGCAATACGGCGCGCCTCCTCACGGTGGTTTGGCCTTCGGTCTGGACCGCCTGGTCACCCTGATGACCAAGGCCGAATCCATTCGCGACGTGATCGCTTTCCCCAAGACGCAACGTGCCCAGTGTCTGCTGACCGGCGCACCATCCAACGTCGACGAGAAGCAACTGCGCGAACTGCACATCCGTCTGCGCAATGCCCAGGCTGCCGCCGCTGCACAAGGCTAATTGAGCCACTCGCTCAACCTTCAAAAGCCACCTTCGGGTGGCTTTTTTCATGGCGCGGACATTGGCGCCTGAATGCGACAGTGCTGCCGCCCGGCATCGCGGCTCGTGCCACACTTGGCATCATGAGCGAGACGCCCCCTCACAAGATTCCCCAGTCGGTCCTGGTGGTGATCTACACGCCCCAGCTCAATGTGCTGCTGATGGAGCGAGCCAAGCAGCCCGGTTTTTGGCAAAGCGTGACCGGGTCGAAAGACACCCCGGACGAAGATTGGCGCGCAACGGCCATCCGCGAAGTGGCTGAGGAAACCGGTATCCAGGTTGGCTCGGCCGCCGTGCCGCATCAGGCGCTGACAGACTGGGCCCTGGAAAACATCTACGAGATCTACCCCGTCTGGCGATACCGCTATGCGCCCGGCGTCACCCACAACATCGAGCGCGTGTTTGGCTTGTGCGTCCCCGAAGGCACCCCCATCACCCTGGCGCCGGCAGAACACACGCAGTACCTCTGGCGCCCTTGGCAAGCTGCGGCAGATCAGTGTTTTTCGCCGTCCAATGCGGAAGCCATCCTGCAACTTCCCCGACGTCTGAACGCAGGCTGCGCCTGATATCCTGTCCCAAGCTATCGGAGTCGTCACTGTGCTGAACCCGCTGAATTCGTCGCTGCTGACGCCATCAGGGCAAGACCCTCAGGTGCTGCGCATTGCCACGTACAACATCCACAAGGGCGTGCGGGGCATGGGCCCCACCAAGCGGCTGGAGATCCACAACCTAAGCCTGGCCGTCGAAGCACTGGACGCCGACATCGTGTGCCTGCAAGAGGTGCGCAGCTTCAACCACGCCGAGGCACGGCACTTTTCGCAGACCGACTTTGGTCCGCTGGCATGGCCCAGTGCACCGCAGGCTGACTACCTCGCCCCCAACGGCTATGAGGTGGCGTACCGCACCAATGCGGTCACACGGCATGGCGAGCATGGCAATGCCTTGCTGGCACGATGGCCTTTGGGAGACATCGGTCACCACGATGTGTCTGATCACCGCTTTGAACAGCGCGGCCTGCTGCATGTCCCCGTGCAATGGCGTGGCAAGGATATCCACGTGGTCGTCGTGCACTTCGGCCTGATCCATGCCAGCCGGGTTCGACAGGCCGAGCGTTTGGCTGAAGTCGTGCAATCGCACATTCCGGCCGATGCACCGGTGTTGATTGCGGGCGACTTCAATGACTGGAACGAAAAGCTGGACGACATCCTGGCCGGTGCAGGCTTGTCGCGCGCCTTGCAAGCCGACGAGTCGAAGGCCGCGACCTATCCCTCGCTGATTCCGGTTCTGTCCCTGGACCGGGTGTACATGCGCGGGTGGCAATGCCAATCCCTGATGGTGCCCAAGGGCACGACTTGGGCCAGACTGTCTGACCACCTTCCCCTGGTGGCAGAGTTGACGCTGACCTCAAACGGCTGAGCGCTGCATAGGCATGACCGAACGACCGGCGCAGCCGCAAGCCGAATCGACGGTGTCAGACGAGGCTTTGGCACCCTTGGCCTGGTACGCCCAGCGCCGCCCCGTGTACACCGGCGGCAATGTGGCCACCCTGCTGCAAGGTGGCAGGGAGTTGTTCCCCGCGCTGCGAGACCGAATCGATCGCGCCAGGCACACTGTGTGGATGGCGGTCTACATCGTGTCGCCTGAAGGGCAAAGCAGCACCGTACTTCAAGCCTTGATGCGTGCAGCACGACGTGGCGTCGACGTTCACGTTGTGGTGGATGGCGTGGGCTCGCGTGAGGCCTCGCCTCAGTTGTGGCAATCGATGGAGCAAGCTGGCGTGAAACTCGCCATCTATCGCCCGCTGCATCGTCTTTGGAGCATCCTCGACGCGGGACAGTGGCGCCGCATGCATCTAAAGCTGTGCGTCGTCGATGAGCGTGCGGCCTTCATCGGCGGCATCAACCTGATCGATGACCACTATGACCTGACACATGGATGGAGCGACACACCGCGGCTGGACTACGCCGTCGAAGCGCAGGGCCCCGTGGTCACGCCGATGCTTCACACCATCAAGGCAATGTGGACGCGCGCCAAGGTGGGGCGAGATTGGCGCGACGATTGGGTCCACCTCGCCCAAGACCCCAACAAACTGCAACACCTGCGAGAGATGTGGCAACGTGCGCGACTGCGCTTGACGCCACATGAGCAAAGCCAGCTCAGTGCAGCCGAAGCCGATGATCGGCCCATGCGCTGCGCCTTTGTGTTGCGAGACAACCTGCGGCAACGCCGCACCATCGAGTTGGCGGCCTTGCAGGCCATCTTGCAGGCCAAGGAGTGCGTCGACATCGTGACGCCGTACTTCTACCCGCGGCGCGCACTCAAGCGTGCGCTCAAGCAAGCGGCTGCACGGGGTATTCGCGTCCGCTTGCTGTTGCAAGGCAAGCTGGACTACCGCATTGCAGGCATGGCGGCACAGGTGCTGTACGGCGAGCTGCAGAGCCAAGGCATCCGTATCTACGAATATCAACCGGCTTTCCTGCATGCCAAGGTGCTGTGCGTCGACCAGCAGTGGGCCACCATTGGCTCCTCCAACCTGGACCCCTTGTCTTTGTTGCTGAATCTGGAGGGCAACTTGCTGGTGAGGGACGCACCGTTTGTGGCCGCTCTGTCAGAGAAACTGGCTTCGGACTTTGCGCTCAGTCGAGAGGTGCCCCCCAGTGCATCGCCGGGCGCGGGCAACTGGCGCACACGCTGGAAACGCCGCTGGGTGGCATTTGTCGCCAAAGCCTACTTGTGGATGGCTGGCGCAACAGGCCGGTATTGAATCGGCCCCGTGCTGATTGCCCAGCACTCACCGTATTGCGCCGGCATGGGCCATTGACGGGCATCAACGGGGGCCTCCACATGCGTCAGCACCCACTGTGCAGCCAGCATCCATCCGCCATGTCCCACCATCAACAGTGACGGCGCGGCCGCAGTTTGGTGTGCGCGCAACCATGTCGCCGCGCGACTGAGCACGTCCAGCAAACACTCGCCATCGCCAGGTGGATAGGTGGCAAAGCGGGCGCACCACGCATCCACCTCGGCATGGCTGATCTGTGTCCACGGCAGGCCATCCCAGGCACCGAAGTCGGCCTCCATGAGGGCGGGATGCACATGGTGCGCCCAACCCCATTGGCGCAGTTGCCGCCCCACACGCGCACACCGCAGCAAGGGCGATGTGTGGATGACACGCGGCCATCCGTGCCGTCGAGCCGTCTGACGAATGCGATGTGCCAGCCGTTTGACTTTGCGCCGATCAATGGCCAGATCCGTTTGGCCGATGCAACGCCCATGTGCTGCTTTGGGACGAGGATGCCGCCACACCAGCAGTTGGGGAAAGCCAGACTCAGACGCATGCATGCCGATCGCCCTCACGCAACGGGATGAATCACGGTCAGCCAGGCCAACAGTCCCGCCACTTCAGCAAGTTGCTGTGTCGCCCCGAGGGTGTCACCTGTGAATCCGCCCAGCCGCTGTTTGAACCAGCGCCAGCACACCACGCCCACGAGCAGCATGGCCAACGACGATCGCGTCAGGGCTTGCATCAGGGTGCCGGTGGGCCAGCCGGATTGGGCCAACCAGCACCACATGCCTGCAGCGACCAACACGGTCCACGCCGAGGCGGTCAACACTTGCGGCCAAGTCGCCTGAAGACCCAACGGTTTGGCCTTGGCATGTGCCAAATCCCCGCCGTAGGGAAGCAATCGGATCATCCAGACGGCGACAAGCCTCGAGGCGGTGTGCCCCCAGATCACAGCCATCAATGTCCAGGCCAACAAGACCATGTGAATGTGGCTGGCTTGCGCGCTGTTCAATTCCGCCACCTGTGGCGACGCCAGTGAGGTCAGGGTCGCCGCTTTCAGCCCCAGCAAGAGGATCAAACCCAAAGAGCCATAGGAACCAATGCGGGAGTCCTTCATGATCTCCAGCGCACGCTCACGGGTGACAGTGCCCCCCAAGCCATCGCAGGTATCTGCCCAGCCGTCTTCGTGAAAGCCACCTGTGAGCCACACGGTGAACGCCATGCTCAGGATCACCGCCACCGCAGGCGGCCACCAGTGGCTGGCCAGCGCCAACATCAGCGCACCTGCTGTCCCCACCACACTGCCCACCAGCGGGAAGTAACGCTGGCAGGCCTGCAGCCATTCAGGCTGGTAGCCCACCCATTGTGGAATGGGTACCCGCGTGAAGAACTGCAGGGCGATGAAGAAGAGGCGAACCTCGTGGATCAGAAAGCGCATGGTTATGCAGCTTGTGAGGAACCTGCGTCGGCATCCGAGCCACTGACCCCTGCGGATTCGAAGCTGGCCATGTCACGCATGATGCGGCAAGCCGACTCCAGCAAGGGCCACGCCAAAGCGGCACCCGATCCTTCGCCCAACCGCAAGTTCAGTTTGAGCAAGGCTTGCACACCCAGGTGCGACAGCATGCGTGCGTGCCCGGACTCGTCGGACTGGTGCGAGAAGACACAACGCTGCAGCACCAAAGGCTGCACGCGCGCAGCCACGAGCACGGCACTGGTGGTGATGAAGCCATCGACCAGGATGACGCGGTTTTCAGAAGCGGCTTGCAACACGGCACCCACCATCTGCGCGATTTCGAATCCCCCCATGGCGGCCAGCACATCCAGTGGCAGCCTGGCGCCTGCGTGCAGGGCCTGCACCTGCTTGAGCACCGCCAGTTTGCGCGCCAGGCCCGCGTCATCCAGACCCGTGCCACGGCCGGTGCATTGCTCGATGGGCTCCCCGGTGAGCTGAGACATGAGCAAAGCAGCACTGGAGGTGTTGCCAATGCCCATTTCACCCAACAGGATGGCATTGCCCGGCAAGCTGCGCACCACCGCCTGACCGTGGGCCAGCGCCTGGTCCAGTTGTTCGGCCGTCATGGCCGCCTGCGTGGAGCAGTCCGCGGTGCCTCTCGCCACTTTGCGCAGGTGCAAACCCGGGCGCGGGGCGAAGTCATGGGCCACACCGGCATCCACCACATTGAGTTCAAGGCCGTGTTGGCGCGCCAACACGCTGACGGCGGCCCCACCGGCTAGGAAGTTCTCGACCATCTGCCAGGTGACATCACTTGGGTAGGCCGACACGCCACGTGCGGCCAATCCGTGATCACCGGCAAACACCAGCATCTGCGGCTGCTTCAACTGCGGCTTTTCAGTGCGTTGAATGAGCCCGATCTGATGCGCCACACGTTCGATCTGTCCCAAGGCCCCTAGGGGCTTGGTCTTGTGGTCAATGACGTGTTGCAAGCGATCAGACAGCGCGTCATCACGCAAGTCGGCAATCAAGGGCCATTCAAAAGTCATGCTGAGCACCTCAATCTTCAATGCCACGTTGGGCCGGGATGCCTGCCTCATAGGCATGCTTGATTTTGCGGACCTCACTCACCGTGTCCGCAATCTCGATGACTTCTGGCGGGCAGTCACGGCCCGTGATCACCACGTGGACTTCCTTGGGGCGATGCTTCAAGGTCTGCACCACTTCCTCCAGCGGCACCCAACCATAGATCAGGGGATAGGTCAGCTCGTCGAGCACGACCAGGAAATGCTCGCCGCTCGTGATGGCCTGGGCCGCACGCTGCCACCCTTCTCGGGCCAACTGCGCAGAGCGCTCCAGGTCTTTGCTTTTCCAGCTGAAGCCATCGCCCAAGCCTTCGATGGGCAGTCCGAGCTGTTCAAAGGCACGGTGCTCACCAAAGCGCGCAGAGGGCACCTTCATGAACTGGAAGATGCGCACAGCTTTGCCCCGACCAAAGGCACGCAAGGCCAAACCAAATGCAGCAGTGCTCTTGCCCTTGCCGTCACCGGTGTTCACGATCAACAAGCCACGACGCTCAGCATGCTCACGCTGTTGCGGCGCTTCGGTCGGAGGGTTTTGAATATCCATGAGAGTCTTCACAAATCAAATCAGAATTGGGGCACAACGACCCAACGGCCATCCAGACGGCTCACCGCCACTGCATGGTCAAAAACAGATTCCAGAATGCGATGCACAGCCGGGTCATCCCGCGAGCCCTGGATCAGCACACGCCCTTCTCGCATCACGGCCAACTCATCGGCCTGCAGCGCCAATGGCAACTCGTGCAGCACACTGACCACACTGCGGCCAAACAAGGCTTCGCGACGTAACACTTGCGCCAGCAAACGCTGATGCGGCGCGTCGAGGTGTGCCACAGGCTCGTCCAACAACAACACAGGCGCCTGCACCGCCAAGGCACGCGCCAGGCTGACACGTTGGCGCTCGCCACCCGACAGGGCGCCCCAGCTTCGCTCGGTCGCCCAAGTCATGTCAGCGTCCTGCAAAGCCAACTCAATGGCTTCACGGTCACCGGTCTGATCCGACGGCAAGCCCAGCCAGCCTTGGTGCGGCAAACGCCCCAAGGCTACGGCATCCCGCACAGTCATGTCAGGATCGGCGACCACGTCCTGCCCCATCCAGGACAGCGTTCGGGCGCGTTGTCGCCCCGACCAGGCCTGCAAGACCTTGCCTTGCAACGACACCTGCCCCGAGGCGGGCTCCAGCAGCCCCGCCAGGCATCGCATCAACGTGGACTTGCCTGCCCCGTTGGGCCCCACCAAGGCCACCCATCGCCCGAGAGGAACCATCAGTGAGGCTTCGCGCAAGACCACGCGTTCACCGTAGCTGACCTGTAATCCCATGGCTTGCAAGGCGGGCGTCATGAGCGCCTCCGGTGCAACAACCAAATCAAATACGAACCGCCCAGCACCGCCGTCAGCACACCCACAGGCAGCTCCTGCGGCGCCAACACATAGCGAGACAAGACATCAGCCGTGCCCAGCAGCACCGCGCCCATCAAGGTGGACAAGCCCAACAAGGCCGCATGTCGGCCACGCGCACTGCTGCGCACCAGATGCGGCGCGACCAGTCCGACAAAAGCCACCAGACCCGCCTGCGCAACGGCAGCACCGGTGCTCAAAGCCAGCACACCGACCAACACCGCACGCGTTACCCCCAAGGGAATGCCCAGGGTTCGGGCGGCATCCTCGCCCAGGCTCAGTGCGTCGAGCACACGGGCCAACACCAGACTGGCGGGCAAGGTGAGCATCAAAACCACCCCCATCACGGTACACGACTGCCAACCCAACAATGCGGTGTTGCCCAGCATGAACGCCTGCATGGCCCGCCAGGCAGGTGCCGACCACACCATCAGCAGTTGCGTCAGTGCGCCCAGAACCACCCCCACCACGACGCCGCCCAACAGCAAACGCGTGGTGTGCGCGGCACCTTTGGCCAACATCAGGCTGAGGCTGACACCGACCACGGCACCGAAGAAGGCTGCCCCCGTCAACCCCATGCGCAGGCCAGGCATCTCAGACATGGCATCGGGCCACCCGAAGGACAACAGCAGGGCCATGCCCAACGCCGCACCGGACGAGCTGCCCAGCAGATAGGGTTCGGCCAAGGGATTGCGAAACAGCCCTTGCGCCACCGCACCGCCCAAGCCCAGCAGTGCACCCACCAACATCGCACCCAACGTGCGCGGTGCACGGATGTCCCAAACGATTTGCAGCACGCCCGCATCGGTGGCAGGGCCCCATGGCCATTGCCAGCCTGTGCTGCCCATGGACAGCCCGGCCAGGCCCACACCGACCATCGCCAGGCCAAGCAGTCCCCACGCCGTCAGTGCCGACACGCCGAGCCTTGGAGACACTGTCATGCGCCCCCCTTGAATGACGCCAGACATCGCGCCAGGACCTTGGCTGCGGCCCCCAGGCGAGGCCCGGGGCGAGACAACACGTCGTAATCAGCGGGCGGCATGGCGCACACACGCCCGCCTCGGAGGGCTTTCATGCTGGACCAGCCCGGCCGGCCGGCCAGCGAACCGGCCTCACGGGCAGACAACATGATGAGATCGGGCTGCGCACGCACCACGAACTCCGGATTCAATTTGGGAAAAGGCCCCAGGCCTGCGCCCACGATGTTGACCGCCCCCAACCGGGTCAACAGTTGCCCGATGTAGGACGACTCGCCGGCCGCATACAAGGCGCTGCTGACCTCGAAATACACACGGGTGCCTCGCATGCTGGCGGGCACCATGGCTTGTGCGGCACGGATCTCATCGTCCATGGCCTGCCAATGCTGGTCGGCCAATTGCGGCGTTCCGAGCAAAGCAGCGACCTTGCGCAGCATGCGCTGAACTTGAAGGAGATCCTCCGCATCCAGCTCGGCCACGGTCAGCCCCAAAGAACGCAAGCGCGTGGCCAAGCGATTGGAGGGCGACAGCAAGACCAGATCGGGCTTTTGCGCCACCAACAATTCCAGGTTGGCATCATCCAAGCCACCCAGCTTGGGCAAGGTCGCGACCGAAGCCGGCCAGTTCGACCAGCGATCGGTGGCCACCAGCCGCCCACAAGCCCCCAGCACGCAGACCGTTTCAGTCAAAGAAGGCAAGAGCGACACGATGCGCTTGGGCGGCGCAGACAGCAACACCCGGGCGCCACGGTCATCCTCGACCGTGATGCTTGCGTGAGCCGCCCCCATCCAGGACAACCACACGACCAGGAGAAGGCCACACCACCGGCTCACAGCGCCCCCTCGTGTTGGACGGGGCGACTCCAGGGTTGCCCGGCCACCATCAAGGTCAGCGTTTCGCAACGCTGCGCCACGGCCTGGTTCAACCACCCCAGTTCGTCCACAAAACCGCGCACGTCAGGGCTGATCGGGCTCACGCCCCACCCCACCTCGTTCGACACGAACACCACCTGAGACGCCAGACCCGGTAACGCGGCCAGCAGGGCGCCACGCTCGCGCAACCACCCCTCGCGGTCCACGACACCGGACATCGGCATCAACCAATTGGTCAGCCACAGCGTCAAGCAATCCACGATCAGCAAATGATCTGGGGCGGCCTGCTCGCTGAGCGTCTTTGTCAAGTGCAAGGGGCACTCCACGGTGTGAACCCCTTCTGGCCGATCTGACTGGTGACGCGCGATGCGCGCACGCATCTCGTCGTCACCCGCGATGGCAGTCGCCACCATCGTCACCCGCCGAGGCGCAGGCGCACTCAGCCACTGCCGAGCCAGACGCTCGGCCTGACGCGACTTGCCGCTGCGCTGCCCGCCAACGATGAGATGATGAGACGACAATGCCATGTCAGAACTGGCGTGATGCGGTGAACTTCACTGCACGACCGCTGTACGGGTAAACCGATGCCCAAGATTGACCGCAACTGTACGCATAGTTGTAACCCTGACGGTCTGTAAGGTTGACACCCGACAGCGCCAAGGTCCACAGCTTGTCAGACCAGGCATAGCGAGCATCCCACAGCAGGGACGACGGCGTCCGCTCGGTGCACAGGTTGGCTTCGTCGCCCCCCCAACGCATGCGAGACAGGTATTGCACGCCCACATCCAGTGTCTGATGATCGTCGACGCGCCAGGCCGCCCGTGCGGTCGCCGTATGGGGCGCCACCAGCACCATGTCCTTGCCGGCGTTCGCACCTTCGCGATAGCGGGCCGTGAGTTGCTGCCAGGTGGCAGACAGCACCACGTCACGCGTCAGTGACACGCGCCCCTCCAACTCCAGGCCACGGCGACGGGTGGGGTCGATGTTGGTGTTGGCGTACAGGATGTTGTCAAACGCGATCTCGTCATCGGTTTCCTGCACGAAGTAGCGCGCCGTCAGACCGTGCCCGTTTTGCGCCCATTTCACGCCCAATTCGCGGTCGTAGTTGCGCTGAGGGCGCAACGCTGCGCTGGCGGGCGTCGACCGGTTTTCGTCAATGTTTGCCAGGCGATATGAAGTGGCCGAACGCACATAGGCATCCAGGCCCTTCCGCAAGGTCTGATTGATGCCCAACTCACCGGCGTGCAGCTTGTCATCACGGCTGTAGTTCAGGGCGGGCAAGAACCAGCCCGGATCACCTGGATAGGCATCTTTCTTGTTCACCCGCTCTTCGCGCCAGCCCACGCTGACACGCGTTTGCGTGGGCAGGCTGAAGTCGGCATGAGTGAACACGGCCTTGTTGTCCTGACGACCAATCTCGGGGCCGGCAGTACCGGTCTTGTCAAAGTCCCAACCTTGCCAATCCAGACCCGCCACAGCCTTGATGCCCACGTCGCCATGCTGCTGAGCGTAGGCCAAGCGGGGCGAAATCTGACCTTGTTCACTGTGCGAGTACACGCGCGGTGAACCGTACGACACGTATTGGTAGTCAGAGTCCCGCTGACGCTGCCCCACGTCCATCTGAGCCGTCCACGCCCCCTGCTGATAACTCACGTTGCCCAAGTAGCGGGTTTCGTGGTTGCTGGCATCGTCTTCTGGCGTGTTGGTCTGACGAGGATTGGCCTTGTATTGAGCTGGGCTCAAAGAACCCGGCAATCGAGAGTTCTGGTCCTCTTGCAGGATACGGAAGCCTGCTCGCCAACCACCTTGTTGCCACTGGGCCCCGATCGACCCTGAGTCTTGCTTGTAGCCGCTGTTGTCACGATAGCCATCGGTGCGCACACGGCGGACAGACGCATCGACATTCCAGTTTCCCTCACCCCAAGCCCCATCCGCTTGCACTTCGTGCCCACGGTTGGACGCCACGGACGCAGACAGTTTGGCCGAGCGTTCATTGCGCGTGCCGTGCTTGAGGATGATGTTGATGGCACCCGCCGAGGCGCCCTCACCCCACATCACACTGGCGCCGCCGCGCACGATCTCGATGCGGTCGATCTGTGACAAAGGGATCGAACTCACGCGTGCAGCGTAGTTTTCGTTTTCGCTGATGCGAATGCCGTCGATCAGCAACACCACATTGGAACTGGCAGCTTCGCCATACCCACGCAGATCCAGAGAGGGATCACGACCGTTATACAAATCCGAGCGAGCGGCCACGCCCCCCAGCTTGCGAATGGCCTCGTTGGCATCCGCCACACCAGCACGCTGCATTTGCTCAGCTGTGATGATGGTTGCGCCAATGGCCGCGGTCTGCAGCAGGTCGTTCATCCGGCTGGCAGTGACCACCACCGGCCCCAGGGCTTCTTCGCTGCCTGCTGCCTGCACCGTTTGCGCCACAGACAAAGCCAAGCCGCACGCGACGGCCAAAGCCGAACGCACCCCAGGTGCCACTCGCACCGTGTTCAAGGAAAACATGATTGGAATCAAGAGACAAGTGCCCTGCCTGCGTCCCCGCAGGCCTTGGGCGAAACGTCAAGGCGCACCATACAGGCGCGACTGACCCTTGCTGGCCGGTATCCGGGCTGGGCAATTGCAACCTGTGAGACCTTCCCAGGTCCGTCATGAACCCAGTGGCAGAGAGCACAAGCGGAGTCACGAACCCAGGTTCATGACTCGATTGCCGACCGTTGCGGGGGCAGCGCAGATCAGGCTGGCGTCGACGACGCGACAGTCCCTTCTGCTTCCCGTTTAACTGCACCGAGTGAACCTCGGCGCGAGCACCAACAAGTCGCATTGTAAGGCGCCTACAATGTTTGACTTGATTTGGGCCGCTCGCGCCCGCATTCCTGGTTGACGCCCCTCAATGTCCAGAATCGACGAACTCACGGATCGCATCGAGCGCCTGCTGGTGCGCCATGAAGAACTGCGCCGCACCAACGCCTTGCTGCAGCAGCAACTCGCTGTGACGGCACAGGAGCGGGACTCGCTTCGCGCACGACTGTCTGCCGCACGTGCGCGCATTGATGCCCTCATCGACAAACTGCCCTCGCCAGTTGCTGCAGCTTTGACCGGCGAACACGAGCAAACAGAAGACTGACACCCATGAAGCAAATTGAAGTGTCCATCATGGGACAAAGCTACCTGCTGGGTTGCCCTGAGGGCGGCGAGGAGCGCCTGCGCGAAGCTGTCGTACAGCTTGATCGCGAAATGTGCGCCATCCGAGACAGCGGCAAGCTCAAGGCCCGCGAACGCATCGCCGTGCTGGCCGCGCTGAACCTGGCCTACATCCTGGTGGATCGCCCCACTGTGTCGAGCGACACCACCACGCATGCCAGCGCCGAAGCGGCGTCCGATACCACACCATCTCCAGAGTATGTGGACAAGTTGATTGCTCGACTGGATCAGGCGCTCGACATGGATGGGCACCTCATCTGACAGGCGGTTGGGCTGAGCGTTGCAAGAAGGTCGCCAGGCGGACTATTTGCACGGACAGGGCCCACAAACAACCGTAGAATGAAGGCGTTCGTCGCGTTCGCGGTTGTTTTTATTTCCTTGAACCGATGCTCTTGGAGCCAGGGCCTGGAACATTGCTCACGGGCGTGATCGTCTCGCGTTAGATGAACCCGAAGTGCAGCTGACCTCGCCCACCTGAATCCCCCTGGGTTCAGGAATGCGGCAACCGGTTCGCGGCGAACACTCTGAATGCGAAAAGCCAGACCTCTTTCGAGCGTCTGGCTTTTTTTATGACCCTCTGACGACTGACCGATCAGGTGGCCGGCACAAACTGAATGCTGGCCAGAACGATGCGGTTACCGCCCTTGTCCCGCGCGCTGGACAGGGCTCGATCGGCGCTGCGCATCAACTCTTCCACGCTGCCGGCGGTATGCGGGAAGCTGGACACGCCCATGCATACGGTGAACGGGATTTGCTGCCCGTTGAAAGGCACGATGTGCTGCGTGCATGCCCGACGCAGATGCTCCATGCGCGAGTGCGCAGTGGCCAACCCCACGCCCGAGAGCAAGACCACGAAACGGTCGCCACCCAAACGGCACGGGGAGTCCATGGCACGGGTATTAGCACGCAGCAAACGCCCCAGCGACTCGACCACACGCTCACAGCCTTCGACGCCATGTAGACGACGAATCTCATCCATGTTGTCTACCGCAATGGCCACCAGTGCGAACTCGCGCTGCTCTCGACTGGAGAGATCGGCCTCACGACGCAGTTGCTCTTCAAAGTGAGCCCGGTGATACAGGCCCGACACGGTGTCGCGCACCTGGTTGTCCTGCACATCACGGCGCAGCGCTTCGTTGGCCTTTTGTTGCTGCTCCAACTGGGACAGCGCCGTTTGAAGCTGCTGCTCGCGCTGACGGATCTGCGTCACATCCTGCCAAACCGACAAAAGATGAGGTGTGTTGCCAATGGACACGGGTTGGCGCCACACCAGCAGATCACGGCGCTCACCGCCAATCTCCAGTTTGTGTTCGGCTCGGACGCCGGAGGGCACGGCCTGCGCCTGCAAGTCAGCAGCGCGAATGGCCATCGACAGATTCACGTCGAACAACTCGCTGTCTTGTGCCCCGACCACCGCCTGAGGCTCCACGCCCAGAATGCGCGCAGCGCTGGCGTTGGACACTTCATAACGACCTGTGCCCATGTTCTTGACCAACACACCCAGGCCCAACTGATCCAGCGCTTCCAGAACCGCAAGGTTCAGCGCACCGGCGTTCGGCACAAGGGTTGCAAGAGTTTCGACCATGGCAAAGAAACAATAGTGTTTGGCGCATGTGCGCCGCTAGAGGTGATCTTGGACGAAATCAGGTCAGGTGGGCGCCCTTCAAACGAGGGATCGAAAGCCCGTTTGAAAACAAGATGCGCCATATTTCACACTCTGTGAATGGGAGTGTGCGGCGGGTTTTCGCCCATTGACAGTATACAAATCGACACCTTTCTCCGCAGGTCAGGCGTCAATATCCGACAATCGAGCCTTCTCCCCACTCTTGCTCACTTCGGAACATGATGCAGATTGCCCTGCTGGGATGCGGCCTGATGGGCGCACCGATGTCCCGCCGACTGCTGGCAGCCGGCTATCCCTTGACAGTCTGGAACCGGACACGTGCCAAAGCCGAAGCGCTGCAGGCCGATGGTGCCTGCGTAGCCGACACTCCGGCGCAAGCGGTGGCCAACGCAGACATCGTCATCACCATGCTGGAGCATGGCGGCATTGTTCATGACGTGCTGTTTGACACATCCCTGCCTGGCGCGGCCACGGGACTCAAACCAGGCGCACTGGTGGTGGACATGAGTTCGATCTTGCCCGAGCAAGCACAGGCCCATGCACGCAAGCTGGCTGAGCAAGGCGTCGCGGCCCTGGACGCCCCCGTTTCGGGCGGCACAGTGGGCGCAGAAGCAGGAACACTGGCCATCATGGCGGGCGGCGACGCGGCCGACTTTGAACGTGCGCGCGCCGTGCTGGAAGTGTTGGGGCGCCCTGTCCATGTGGGGCCCGCGGGTTCGGGGCAGCTGACCAAGCTGGCCAACCAGATGATTGTGGGCATCACCATCGGCGCGGTGGCCGAGGCCTTGTTGCTGGCCGAACGTGGCGGGGCCAACCCAGCCAAGGTTCGCGAGGCGCTGCGAGGCGGTTTTGCCGAGAGCCGCATCCTGGAAGTACATGGTCAACGCATGGTGGACGGCGACTTCGCGAAGCGGGGTTCTCTGGCCATTCAGCTCAAGGATTTGCGCAATGCCATGCACACCTCAGGCGAGCTGGGTTTCGAGGCACCGATCACGGCCCACCTGACGCAGTTGTATGCCGAGGCGGCCGAGCACGGCTTCGCCGACCTGGACCAGTCTGGCCTGTTCTGCGAACTCCAGCGCCGCCAGTCAGCCGAGTAACGCCCCTCGGCACCCACCACATGAACCTCATCCAGGTCAGCCGTCAATTCAGCGCTCTGCTGCACCGGGAATGGCTGCAACTGGTCACGGTCAACCCCAGCGACCGTGGCTGGCAGATGTCTTTGGCTGCAGCCGTCGCCTCCGGCACTCCCTTGCTGGTGGGGGCTTATTTCGACCAAATCGGCTTTGGTCTGGTGTCATCCATGGGCGGGCTGGGGTTTCTTTACATGCCAAGCCTTGTTTTTCATCATGACAGCCGCCATTGGTGCGTACACACCGGTGACCGTGATGACGGTACCGTTGATGGTCGGGTTGGCGCTGAGGCTGGCTCAGTTGCTGCACATGGAGAAAGCGTATTGGGTGCCGGTCAGTTGTCTGGCGGTGATTCAAGGCGCCTCGTTGCGCGCCGTGTGGACCAAGCAATTGCAGCGACTGCTGGGCACTGCCGTGGGTCTGTTGGTGTCATGGGGCTTGCTGGCGGAAGCGGCCACGCACGGACATGCCGACGCATCCGCCTTGGTGGAAGCACGCTTTTGGGACACGGTTCTAGGCTGTCTGGTCGGACTTCTGGGCGGCGCCCGCCTGCACAGTCAGGCTTTAAGACAACGTGCGGGAGGCGCACTGCGTCAGTTGCTGCCGTCGAAACTGGTGCCTTGAGTCGACTCTGCGCCGAACCGGCCCATCCGGTGCGCCAACTCGACCGCTGACTGCGCACCCAACTTTTGAAAGATGTTGGCGCGGTGAAACTCGACCGTGCGAGACGTGATACCCAACTGGTCCGCGATGTTCTTGTTGTAGTGCCCTTGCAGCAAAAGGTCGAGCACCTCGCGCTCACGGGCACTCAGGGCTGCAAGCGCCTGCTGAAACTGGCGTCGCTCCTGCCCATCGGCTTGCATGGCCTGCGCCGCTAGGCAAGCCGCCTCCACCTTGTCAACCAGTTGATTGTTCTGAAAAGGTTTTTCCAGAAAATCCCAAGCTCCTGCTTTGACGGCGCCCACCGCCATGCTGACATCACCGTGTCCCGTCAAAAACAAGATGGGCCACGGCCATCCCATGGCCTTCAACTGCTCAAAGGTCGCCAGACCAGACAGCGGCTCCATCCGAATGTCGAGAATGACAACGCTGCAAGCCCAGTCTGTTGAATCTGGTCGCGCGGCTTGCAAAAACGCATCGCCCCCCGTCCAGGTGCGCGCAACCAACCCCCGCGAGTCCAGCAGCCAAGCCAGCCCGTCACGGAAGTCAGCGTCATCGTCAATGATGTGAACGGTTGTTGTCATACGTCCAAGGGTAACCACAGGATGAATTGTGCCCCGTTGAGTTCGGCGCTGCGCGCCACTTCTACTCGACCGTGGTGTGCCTCGATGATGGATCGGCAAATGGACAAGCCCATGCCCATGCCGCCCGCCTTGCGCGTGGCGAAGGCATCGAAGATGGTTCCCAACTGATCGGACGGAACACCGGGGCCACTGTCTTCGACGCACAGGCCCACCATGCTTGCCTCGAGCCGCACCGACACTCGTACCCGAGAGGGCTGCTGGACCCCATGCGAAGCCCACTCTGTGGCATTCAGAACCACGTTGTGCAGCGCGTGCTCCAACAACAAGGCATCGGCGGGCAACACACAGTCACGCTCAGGCAGTTTCACCTCCAACATCATGTCATCCGGCAATGGCACGGCATGGCTGACACGATCGACAAAGGCTTTCAGCGTCAAAGGCTGGCGGTTCATTTCCTGGCGGCGCGCAAACGCATTGACGCGCTGGATGACCTTGCCCGCCTTCTCTGCGATGCGCTCCATGCGCTCGACCACGGGGATCACGTCTTGCAGGGTGATGCGTTCGGCATGAAGTCGGTTCAGCAAACCGTTGGCAAAACTGCTCAATGCCCCCAGCGGTTGATTGAGTTCATGAGCCAGAGTCGAAGCCACCTCGCCCACGGCGATCAGTCGGCCTGATGCCTCCAGCATCTCTTGCTGGCGCGCGGCCAGCCGTTCGACCCGCTTGCGCTCGGTGATGTCCAACACCGATGACATCCAACCCACCACCTGGCCATCGGCCATGACCAAGGGGGCGCCATGCACCAGGACGTCAATAGGTCGTCCGTCAAAGTGCCGCAGAGTCATCTCTGCCCCAACCTGCTGCTCCAATGGAATGGCCATGCGCTGACGCAGGACGTGAAATTCGTCCCACTCGGCGTCCGGCCAGTAAGGCTGTGCGCCATCGCTTTGCAGCAGTGTGGCGGCATCGACGCCGACCATGGCACAGAACGCCTGATTCACGTACAGCAGTCGCCCGTTGACGTCCCATGCGCGCAAGCCCAGGGTGACGGACCGCTCCATCGCGGCACGCAAAGCCATTTGCGTCTGCAACTGCGACTCCACCCGTTGGCGGCGCGCCATGTCTCGCCAGAGCAAAGACAAGGCCACCGTCATGCCTCCCAAGCAGATCAGCGCAACGCTGAAAAACACCCGGGGGGCGTGCGCACGGTCATCCACCAAGGGCTCAACCTGTAACGCCAACTGCGCCCCCGGCAATTGAACCCGTGCCAAGAATTGCGCACTGCCCTTGACTGGGGTCGACACGGCATCCGAGTCCACCACCGACACACGATGTTTACCGAGGTACCAAGCGGGCACCACCACATCCAAGGCCTTGTCCAGATCCATGACCGCCACTTGTGTGCCGACATGTGCGCCACGCTCCACCAAGGGCACAGCGATCCACAAAAAGTGGCCCCGCTCCTTGGAGTCGGTCAAGGGGCCGGCAAACGCGGCACGCTGCAATCCCCTCGCCGTGTCCAGCATGACCTGGATGGCGGTGGGCCATGACTTGCTGCCCAAGGGTTGATCAGCGGCGACCCATTCTTTCCAGCGCACCACACCGGGAGCACGCCAGAGCTCACCCAGTCTGAGATCCGGCGGAGTGAGGTGCGCGCCACGCATGGCGGGAGTGGCTTGTACCTGCAGATCGCGCTCCAGCCGACGGAAGTGAAAGCGCATGCTCTGATCCAGCCACTGTGCGTCGGCCACGCGCTGTCGCTCATCGTCTTCGCGCTCCACCGAAGACAGGAACAAGGCCAGCACCACAATCGAGAAGGCCGCCAACAACAGCATGCCCACCAACCACACCATGGCACGGCGACTCAGGGCAGACGACTGACGCGTCTGCAACTCAGGCAGATTGAAATCGAGGGGCTTCGCAAGCATGATGGGGCGCTTTTTCTCTAGCATAGCGGACATGCCTTTTCTCCACTTGATGCGCCATGCCCAACGCCACGCTGCGGTGCTGGTCGTTCTGCTGCTTGCGATGCATGCGATGGGAAACGTGCATGCCGCGAGCCCGCTGCGCATCCGGTTCTCGCATGTGGTCACGCCCGACACTCCGAAAGGCCGCATGGCGGAGCGGTTTCGCACTTTGGTCGCACAACGCAGTCAGGGACGCATTGCCGTTGATGTGTTTCCGAACTCGTCCCTCTATGGCGACGAAGATGAATTCGAGGCACTGCGCTTGGGTGCCGTGGAAATGCTGGCGCCTTCTTTGTCCAAGTTTGGTGCTGCAGGGGTGACGGCCTTCGAGGTATTCGACCTGCCCTTTCTGTTTCCCGACCTGGCGTCGGTGCATTGCGTAACCCACGGCCCCATCGGCACCCGTCTTTTGAAACAACTGAGCCGCCAGCAGATGGTGGGACTGGGCTTCACCGATGCTGGTTTCAAGCACATGAGCGGTCGCCGTGCGCTGCAATCCCCTGTCGATTACCGCGGTCTGCGTCTTCGGATTCAGGCTTCCAATGTGCTGGCGGACCAGATGCGTGCACTGGGGGCGCAACCGGTGGTGCTGCCATTCGGCGAAACACAGCGGGCACTGGCATACCGCGTGGTCGATGGTGCAGAAAACCCCATCACCAACTTCGTTTCGCAAGGTTTGGCCAGCGTTCAACCTGCTGTGACGTTGACCCAGCATGGCTACCTGGGCTACGCCATCGTGGCCAATCCCATGTTCTGGAGCAGCCTGTCCACAGAGGATCGCGATCTGATCCAACAAGCACTCGACGATGCACTTGCAGCGAGTGACGCCCAGGCGGCCACGCTGGAACAGCAAGCGCAACGTGAATTAGCGCAAAAGCAAGGCGTGACAATTTACCGAATCTCGGCATCTCAGCGTGCAGCTTTACGACAAGCGGCACAGCCAGCCTATGACGGCTTCATACGCCGCGGCGGTGAAGCGCTCCTAGGAGAAATCACTCGCCAATGCCTGCGGTGACCCAAATTCCCAGGGCAAACCCGACTGTGGAGCGCCACCGTTGGCCCTCCTCGCCTCGACACGTATCTTCCGGCCCGCATTCGTTCTGCCTAATAGGACGAATCACATTCAATGCCGCCCGTTGCGCGATGCACACCCCTACGTTCGAGGCCGTTCCATGCACAAGACTGACAGTCGTCAGCCGTTTCACAAGTCGCTTTCCGCGCAGATCCTGATTGCCTTGCTCGCTGGGGCCGTGCTCGGCCATGTCGCACCAGAAGCTGGTGCCAGCTTGAAGCCCGCCGGTGATGCCTTCATCAAGCTCATGCAAATGCTCGTCACCCCCATCGTGTTTTGCACAGTGGTGATTGGCATTGCAGGCATGGACGACATGAAGCAAGTGGGCAAGACCGGTGGCTTGGCCCTGCTTTATTTCGCGATTTTCCCGACCCTTGCCATCGTGGCAGGTCTGCTTGTGGTCAACGTTTTGCAACCGGGCGTGGGTTTGCATGTGATCGGTTCCGACCTTGACCTGACCGGGGTCGCGCAGTACACATCGCCAAACACCGTGCAGCACCTCATCGATGCACTGCTGAACATCATTCCTACGTCTGCCCTGGATGCGTTTGCAAAGGGCGATGTCTTGCAGGTGCTGCTGTTTGCTGCGCTCTTTGGCTTTGGTCTCCACAAGTTCGGTGGACGCGGCACGATGGTGTTCGAGTTCATTGAAAAGGTCTCCCACGTGCTGTTTGACGCTGTGGACTGCATCATGAAACTAGCCCCGATTGGCGCGTTTGGGGCCATGGCGTTCACCATCGGTGCTTACGGCTGGGCACCACTCTGGTCATTGGGCAAACTGGTGAGTGCGTTCTATCTCACCTGCCTGCTGTTCGTGGTCGTGGTGCTGGGTGTGGTCAGCAAGGTCAATGGCTTCAGCATCTTCAAGTTCATCCGCTACATCAAGGCCGAGTTGCTGATCGTGTTGGGCACCTCGTCTTCCGAATCGGTACTACCCAGCATGATGGAAAAGATGGAGCACCTGGGTGCCCGCAAGTCGGTGGTGGGACTCGTGCTGCCTGCCGGCTACTCGCTCAATCTGGTCGGCACATCGATTTACCTGACCATGGCAGCGGTGTTCGTAGCACAGGCCACCGATACACCCATGTCATTGGCTCAACAACTGACCTTGTTGGCGGCCCTGCTTGTGACCTCAAAAGGCGCAACCGGTGTCACGGGGTCGGGCTTCATTGTGCTGGCAGCCACGCTGACTGCCGTGGGTCAGGTTCCTGTGGCGGGACTGGCTTTGATCCTGGGGATTGACCGCTTCATGTCCGAAGCCCGTGCTTTGACGAACCTGATCGGCAACGGCGTTGCCACCCTGGTGGTGGCCAACCTGAGCGATGCGTTGGACCACAGCCGTCTGTATCACGCGCTGAACCAGACCGACCACGCGGACAGCGTCTGGACTGACACCACGCTGGAACTGGATCTGTCACTCGACTGAAGTCGCCGGCCGTTGGGCTGGCGCCAATGCTTGACGTAAGCATTGTTACCAAAACCATCTTCCGTGAATCGATGCACGGATTTCGTGTCCCCGCACCATTACCCCCTTTCACAATGCGCGCACCTTGTTATGGATTCTTGAGCAGTATGAAGAATCAGAAAACCATTCTGGCCATCTTGGCCACCACGCTCTTGTTGAGCGCGTGCTTGAACGATCCGCTGGCCGAACTTGGCCTGAACGATCACAAGAACGATGACACCTCCGTGGTCGGCGCTGACGACCCCACACACCTGAACGGCGGTAGCGACAGTACAGGCACCACCACTGACACCAACACAGACACATTGACCCCGGTGGTAACCGAAACGGCGCCCACCACACCAGTCGTCGACCCGATTGAGCGCGCACTGGTGACAGGCGATGCCCGCCCTCTCAACGCCACGCATGGCAGCACCATCCTTCAACGTGCCACGGCACTCACTGCGAAACTGCGTGATGCCCAACTGGCCACCCTGACCACCATTTACGCTGACGACATCACCAACCTGGCGCTGAACCACACAACCAACAGTTCATCGATCACTGCGACGAAGTCAACAATTGCCCAGCCGCTCATCCTTTCGGACAACGGCACCGGCATGGCCGCCATCGCAACGGTAGGGACAGGCCGAGGCCTGGCCTATGGTGCAGACGTTCTCGCCTGGATGGCGGGCACCACCAAAGAGCAGCAACACGCCCCACTGTTCAAACGCGCCATGACGTGGCTGGTCACGGGCAATGCCGCCGGCACCATCCCCAGCACGCTGAACATCGGGGTCGCAGGCTACTCCGGCGCCAACGCATCGACCTACCTGAAGAAGATCGGCGCAGCCACGGTCAACGTATCGACCTGCAACATTCAGGACACCACCAACACCTGCGCCGAGCAGCTTGACCTGCTGGTCTTTGGCAGCGGCACCACCACCGCCACCACTGCGCTGGTCCGTCGCTACCTCAATGCCGGCAAGCCCGTGGTCTACATGCACCCGTCTTGGGTTGATTCGGCCGGGGGCCGCCAAGTGTTGTCTGCCATGGGCATGTCACTGGGCGGCTATCCAGGCAACTACTACGCGCCCGCAACGGGCGTATCGGTGAGCGCCACGCGCACACGGGCAGATGTGCTGAACAAAACCAGTCAGTTCTCCAGCCTGTTGGCCACACTGCAGGCTCTGCCTAAAACCGACCTCACCGTCGACTTCGCCACCGACACAAGTTTGACCGCCCCGATTGATGCGGTGCACAACACACTGGCAACCTTCCAGACCAGCGGCATCAACGTCTTCAACGACCCAGACAGCGAGTTGTACAAACTGCTGGTCTTGTGGGCCGACATCCAGCGCGCCAATGTGCGCTACGGCTCACCGCTGTCTTACAAGGGTGACTCCGACGATTTCCTGCGCACCTACGCCTCGGACTCGTGGCTGGTGTTCAACCGCACGGCCACCATCATCCCCCCTGCCGGCGCGGGTGACTACATGCCTGTGGCCGCCAACGCCCTGGTGGGCAGCACTGAATGGGAAACCATCCCCGTCACCATTGCACAGGCCAGCGGCATCACCTTGATTGGTCGCGGTGCTGTACCGGGCCGGGCGCTGGAAATCGAAGTGGTCACCAACACTGCCGGGGCGACCTCCCTGGGCATTCAAACCAGCTACTTGCGCGTGTGGGGCAAGCCGCTGTCTGACACCACTTACGCCAGGCCTCGCCGCCCGAACTCGTTCAACATCCCCTTGAAGGATCACCTGGACTTTGTGACGCCGTTTGGCGGCCCGCTGATGCTGAGCTACAGCGGCGCCACTGCTGGCAGCACCGTCACGCTGCGCATCAAAGGCGCCGTGAAATACGCGCACTTCGACTTTACTCAGAACCCGACGGAGCAGGAGTTGACGGACGCCCTGGACTCGCTGCGCCGCAAAGACTTCGGCTGGCAAACCTCCAAACTGGTGGGCGGCGAAATCCAGCAAACGATCAACTATGCCGTCAGCGCCATTGGCAACCTCACACCCAAAGCGTATGTGGTGGACCGCCTCAAAGGCATCCTCTTTGACAGCAACCACTTTGCCAACGGCTACAACAACATGCCCATGTCGAGCATGGCAACCAGCCTTTGCGCCGACTTTGGCTGGGACTGTGTCAGCAACACCTACCACCGTGCCCCCAATGTGCAGCACTTTGTCGGGTGGATTGCAACCTGCGGCTTCCTCTGCTCTGGCAACCCCTCTGACGGCTCGGCTGGCATCAACATCGGTTGGGGATGGTCACATGAACTGGGTCACAACACGGTTCAGCGTGTGATGCACATCGCCCCCGGCGGCAAGGGCTGCGTGGTCGAGTGCGACAACAACATTCTGGCCAGCGCCACGATGCTGCGTGAATATGCCATCCTGGGCATCGACACCGGCCACAATCTGGACCACCCGGGCTTGTACGCCATGATTCTGGCCAACCGTGCCACCAATCTGACCGGTGAAGCGTTGCGCCAAGACATGCAGACGCGCCTGTGGGGCGGCTCGTCGCAAGACCCGATGCGGGCCGTCCATTTCCAGATGGCATTCCAGTACACCAAGTTCCGTCACGGCCTGAGCCAGCCGACCATGGACACCACGCTGGAATTCTTCCAATTGCTGACCAAGGGCGATCGCCTGGTTGCCAGAGCCTGGGATGCCACCAAGAAGGACCGCTATGGCATGGGCACCTTCGCCAACAACACCATTGCCAACGAGGACCTGTTCTACGTCCTGAGCTCCAAAATCATCGGGCAAGACATGCGACAGCACTTCTATATGTATGGCATCCCGCTGACCCAGACCGCGCTGGATTCGGTCGCGGCCTTGAACCTGCCCACGGCTTCCGCAACCTACTACGCACTACCTGCGCAAAAGTTCAATCAACTGAGCACTGGGCAATGGGTATCGCTGGAAGGCAGCTCTCCCGCCTACCCCTACTGATCTGAACCGTGACAAACTCCCCATCAAAGGGGCGTTTGTCCACCTAGATACAAACCCTCCCTGTTGAACGCCACAGTTGGCGGCCCGGCCCCCGATGCGTATCTTTCGCGTCGTTCTTGTTCCGATTAACGGACACAGGATGCGCCGGGGCGCGCTCAGCATGCTCGCCCCTCCCTCCACCTAACCGAGGCCGAGCCATGTCCCAGACACCAGCCCGCCAGCCGCTTTACAAGTCGCTTTACGTACAGGTCCTGATTGCCGTGTCCATCGGCATCCTGCTGGGCCACTTCTATCCAGAAACAGGCGCCAGCCTGAAACCGCTGGGTGAAGGCTTCATCAAGCTGATCAAGATGATCATTGCGCCGATCATCTTCTGCACCGTCGTGGTCGGCATCGCCGGCATGGAAGACATGAAGAAGGTCGGCAAGACCGGTGGCCTGGCCCTGCTGTACTTTGAAATCGTGTCGACCCTGGCCCTGATCATTGGTTTGGTGGTGGTCAACGTCTTGCAGCCCGGTGCCAACATGCACGTGGACCCCACGACGCTGGATACCAAGGGCATTGCCAACTACACCGCCCCCGGCAAGATGCAGGGCACGGTGGAGTTCTTGCTCAACGTGATCCCCACTTCGGTGGTGGACGCCTTTGCCAAAGGCGAGATCCTGCAAGTACTGCTGTTCTCGGTGCTGTTTGGCTTTGCCCTGCACAAGTTTGGTGGCCGCGGCACCATGGTGTTTGACTTCATCGAGAAGTTCTCGCACGTGCTGTTTGACGTGGTGGGCATCATCATGAAGGCGGCCCCCGTGGGTGCCTTTGGTGCCATGGCCTTCACCATTGGCAAGTACGGCGTCGCATCGCTGTTCTCGCTGGGCAAGCTGATGGGCGCGTTTTACCTCACCTGCCTCATCTTCGTCTTTGTGGTGCTGGGCATCATCAGCCGCTTGAATGGCTTCAGCATTTTCAAGTTTGTTCGCTACATCAAGGAAGAACTGCTGATTGTGTTGGGCACCTCGTCGTCTGAGTCGGTGCTGCCCCGCATGATGGAAAAGATGGAAAACCTGGGCGCCCGCAAGTCGGTGGTCGGTCTGGTGATCCCGACGGGCTACTCGTTCAACCTGGACGGCACCTCGATTTACCTGACCATGGCAGCCGTGTTTGTGGCGCAGGCAACCGACACGCCCATGACCCTGACGCAACAGTTGACGCTGTTGGCCGTGCTGCTGCTGACCTCGAAGGGCGCAGCGGGTGTGACGGGCTCGGGCTTCATCGTGCTGGCCGCCACCTTGTCGGCCGTGGGCCATGTGCCCGTGGCGGGTCTGGCGCTGATTTTGGGTATTGACCGCTTCATGTCTGAAGCCCGCGCACTGACCAACCTGGTTGGCAACGGTGTGGCCACCCTGGTGGTGGCGCGCATGACCGGCGCGTTGGACATGAACCGCTTGCAGCAAGGGCTGGACCACCCGTCGCTGACCGAAGCACAAGATCCAGAAGCGATTCTGGACAAACAGGTGACGCATATGGCCGTGACGCCTCAAAAGGGCTGATCGACAACCTAGCGAAACAGAGCCGCCCAATCGGGCGGCTTTTTTGTTTGTGGGTGCGGCTGACGATATGTAAGCAGTGTCGGGGTTGGTTGCGACTGTTGATGGGAAAACCGGACGCAGCGTTACACAAAAAGTTGTTGTGGCACGCCTACTTAGGTGATTCCGCGCATGAAAGCTGTCGTGTTACAAGCTTAGTTAGGCGTCAATGTAATGCGACATTTTTGTCGCCTAAAACAAAGTTAGGCCAATCAGCAACGATACATCGAAATGCCCAACCCAGAAACTTCCGTAGCTACAGTCATTGGAACCGTCGCTGATGTCATGACGCTATTTGGCGTTAGTGGCTTCTTCACGTGGTCATTCGTGAGAAAGGCAACGCAAGGTAAGCCACTCCCCGACATCGGCGTTGCGATCTTTGCATACTCCATCAAGGTCTTTTTTAGTGTTGTAGCCACGAGCATTCTCTTGCTACTGGCTTATGGACTTCACTTCTTCATCGTCTTGTACGGCTCAGGACACTATGGTGGCGAAGATGGCCTGTGGAATCCTCAAAAGATGTGGTCTTATGTCTTCGCTTACTTTATGACTGGTGCTTTATTCATTCCTCTCATCTCACTGACTGTGAGTTCAATTTTTGTCTGGTCTCTTCGTCCATTTAAAGACCTTTGGGCTGCATTGAAAAACACTAGCGCCATATAAAAATCATGTTTACCACTGGTCTTTCGGCGCAAATTGGCCTAACTGATTGGTCAAGCCGACGCCCACAAGCTCCGCTTGCGGGTGCCCTCCGTGCTTCGCACTCCGGCGCGGCTTACCGCGGGCGTTAGGCCTCTCTTCACACAGCGCAAAATGACCGCTAAAAAAACTTGCCCTTGCGCAGAGCTTCCACCTGTACTAGATCGAGATACCAAGAAACTCCCGCTTCGGCGTCTCGAAGAGTTGGATCATCGAACACCTATTCAATTGAACCCCGAACTCGGCAACTATTACTTGAGCCACCTGATGCGTTGCACCTCATGTGGACAGCTATGGCAAATCGACGGCCAAACGAAGAGCGGATTACGTCAACTGAGCTGGGATGCCCTCTTTATTAAGATCGACAGCGATACCAACTGGAAATCGTACGACGACACTATTGCGAGAGTGAATCATCTTGCACAGAAACACGGCGGCACTTCAGAAAAGAATTGCATCTCAGCAGGCTGCCACGGAAAGGCACTCAGCGACGGCGTGTTTTGCCCGAGTTGCATGTACGAACGCTCGCTGTACAGGTAAAGCCAACTTTGGTTAAATGACCTGCTGCAACGCCCCAAAACACAGGCCATGTCAGCTAAAACGCCCTTCCACTGCGCGCCCCAGCCTAACTGTGGGTTCAACGCGGACGCCAACATGGGCCATGCCTTCGGCATTTTCATGGCCCATGTCGGTGCCCTCCGCACTTCGTGCTCCGGCGCCGGTTAACCAGGGCGTTAGGTCACTCGGAGATTTCCGCTCATGCTGCAGTCGATTTTTAACTACCCAGACAACAACGACTACTGGAGTGAGAAATTCTCTGATTCAGTAATGAGCCCTGATTCGTGGTTTGATGCAGCCCGTGAACTAATCTACACAATAAATCATCTTCGTGCGCCATACATCGCGTTCTTCCAAGAAGCCCGAGTCGAACCTCCCAGTGAGTCTTTGCCAGTTGAAAAGCGTGTGCATGGAAGTTATCTGATGCTTTCCGCATTTGCGGCTGAAAATCTTCTTAAAGGGATAATTGCTCGCAGGCTTTCTTCCAGCGACAATGACGGACCTGACGCTTTGCTAAAGCAAGTCAAGACGCACGATCTCCTAAAGCTCGCTCACACGGCCGAACTCTCATTCACAGATGCTGGGAAAGAATTGCTTATGCGCATGACTTACTTCGCAGTGTGGGCCGGAAGATACCCAGCGCCGCTTGCCGTCAAAGATTTATTGCCGAGAGAATTGCCAGGACTCAATCCAAATACCCTTAGCTACTTCAGAGGAACGGATATGCGTTCCATTGACGAACTCTTTAACCACTGCGCCAAACTATTAGGAAAGCCACCTTTAGTTCATGCCGAGCTGTGCGGATATGGAAGCGAGCTCGAACCATGGGAGCGCATACTTATGCACCAGTCAATTAAGCCATGGTAGCTCCTTCACAGCCGCAACCTAACTGTAAGTTCAACGTGGACGCCAACAGCGGCCATGCCTTCGGCATTTTATTGGCCGCTGCTGGTGCCCTGCGCCCCTACGGGGCTCCGGCGCCAGTTAACTAGTTCTACAAGGGCTTCCCCATCTGTCAAGCAAAAATATCCCCGGGTGATTCGCCGAAG
>NZ_JBMOIR010000014.1:0-75103 GCF_049317225.1 Aquabacterium sp.
TTACCAACAACCAGTTTCTTCATACGGCTTATTGCTGCTGTTGTTGCTGACCTTGAGCGCCTTCACCCTGATCGCCGGGCTGTTGCTGCTCGGCACGGGGTGCACGCTCACGACGCTCACCACGGTCGCCGCGGTCACCACGATCACGGCGGTCACCACGATCGCCGCGATCACGACGCTCGCGCGGCTGCTCTTCAGGCATGCCCTCAGGACGCTCCAGCAACGCCTTCATGGACAGCTTCACGCGACCCTTGTCATCGGTCTCGAGGACCTTGACCTTCACGATCTGGCCTTCCTTGAGGTAGTCGGTGACGTTCTCGACGCGCTCGTGAGCAATCTGGCTGATGTGCAGCAGACCGTCCTTGCCAGGCAGCAGGTTCACCAGCGCACCGAAGTCGAACAGCTTGGTCACAGCGCCTTCGTAGACGGCGCCGATTTCGACTTCAGCCGTGATTTCGCCGATGCGCTTCATCGCGAAGTCAGCCTTGTCAGCGTCAGACGAAGCGATGGTGATCACGCCGTCTTCAGCGATGTTGATCTGGCAACCGGTTTCTTCGCACAGACCACGGATGGTTGCGCCACCCTTGCCGATCACGTCACGGATCTTCTCCGGATTGATCTTCATGGTGTACAGGCGAGGCGCGAACTGGGAGATTTCGGTGTTGGCCGAACCCATGGCTTCCACCATCTTGCCCAGGATGTGCAGACGGGCTTCCTTGGCTTGCGCCAGCGCGACTTGCATGATTTCCTTGGTGATGCCCTGGATCTTGATGTCCATCTGCAGAGCGGTCACACCAGCGGTGGTACCGGCCACCTTGAAGTCCATGTCGCCGAGGTGATCTTCGTCGCCCAGGATGTCAGTCAGGACGGCGAACTTGTTGCCCTCCTTGATCAGACCCATGGCGATACCAGCCACGTGCGCCTTCATGGGCACGCCGGCGTCCATCATGGCCAAACAGCCACCGCAGACGGAAGCCATGGACGAGGAGCCGTTGGACTCGGTGATTTCAGAGACCACGCGAACGGTGTAGGCGAAGTCGTCCTTGGCAGGCAGCAGCGGCACCAAGGCGCGCTTGGCCAGACGACCGTGGCCGATTTCGCGGCGCTTGGGCGAGCCCACGCGACCGGTTTCGCCGGTGGCGAACGGAGGCATGTTGTAGTGAAACAGGAAGGTGTCCTTGAACTCGCCAGCCAGTGCGTCGATGCGCTGAGCGTCTTGCTCGGTACCGAGGGTGGCAATCACCAGAGCCTGGGTTTCACCACGGGTGAACAGAGCGGAGCCGTGAACGCGAGGCAGCACACCCGTGCGGATCTCGATGGGACGCACGGTACGTGTGTCGCGACCGTCGATGCGTGGCTCGCCGGCCAGGATCTGGCTACGGACGATCTTGGCTTCGATGTCGAACAGCAGGCCTTCGACCTTGACCGCATCGAATTCGACGCCTTCAGCAGCCAGAGCAGCCTTCACTTCAGCGTAGGCGGTGCGGCATGCCTGGGTACGAGCTTGCTTGGAGCGGATTTGGTAAGCGGCGCGCAGAGGACCTTCGGCCAGGCTGTTGACCTTGGCGATGAAGGCCTCATCCTTGGCGGGAGGCTGCCAGTCCCACTCGGGCTTGCCAGCTTCACGAACGAAGTCGTGGATGGCCTGGATGGCCACATTGCCTTGCTCGTGACCGAACACCACGGCGCCCAGCATCACGTCTTCCGACAGCTGGTCGGCTTCGGATTCCACCATCAGCACAGCGGTTTCGGTGCCGGCAACGACCAAGTCCATCTTGGACTGAGCCACTTCGGCCAGGCTGGGGTTCAGCACGTATTCGCCGTTGAGATAGGCAACGCGGGCGGCGCCAATCGGGCCGTTGAAGGGGATACCAGAGATCGACAGCGCAGCGCTGGAGGCGATCATGGCGGCAATGTCAGCCTGCACTTCAGGGTTCAGCGAGACAACATGGATGACCAGTTGCACTTCGTTGTAGAAGCCTTCGGGGAACAGGGGGCGGATCGGACGGTCGATCAGACGCGAGGTCAGGGTTTCGAGCTCGGAAGGCTTGGCTTCGCGCTTGAAGAAGCTGCCAGGGATCTTGCCGGCTGCGTAGGTCTTCTCGATGTAGTCAACGGTCAGGGGGAAGAAGTCCTGGCCAGGCTTGGCACTCTTGGCACACACGACGGTGGCCAGCACGGTGGTGCCTTCGATATCGACCAGCACGGCGCCAGTGGCTTGACGTGCGATTTCACCGGTTTCCATGGTGACAGTGTGCTTGCCCCATTGGAAGGTCTTGGTGACTTTGTTGAACATGGTCATGGATGAGTCTCCGATTGAATGAGGGCAGTTCCCCGCCCTCCTTGTTTGGCCAACACTCAATCGCGATGCCATTCCAGCGAGGTTGAGGCCTCAGCCTCGTTGGAATGACACAGCGTTCGCAGGAGTCGAGTGGCTGGCGTTAAAAAACAAAAAGCCTGTGCTGGAAGGGTCCAGACAGGCTTTTTGTCGTCATATGGTGCTTACTTACGCAGGCCCAGCTTCTGGATCAGAGCGACGTAGCGGCTAGCATCCTTGGACTTGAGGTAGTCCAGCAGCTTGCGACGACGGCTGACCATACGCAGCAGACCGCGACGACCGTGGTGGTCCTTCTTGTTGGCCTTGAAGTGAGGGGTCAGTTCGTTGATGCGAGCAGTCAGCAGGGCCACTTGCACTTCAGGAGAACCGGTGTCGTTAGTGGCACGGGCGTTGTCCTTGATGATGGCTGCGGTGTTGATGTCTGCGACGGACATGTTTGTTTCCTGAAAAACAGTGCAGGCCTGCCGCCTTCTAAAAAAAGAGGCAACGAGGCTTCTGCGTTGAACTTGCGACACGAGGTGAAACCGACCCCGGTCGTGCGAGAACATGACACTTTAAGAGCGTCAAGCCTTTGAGTATAGCAAGAAGTTAGATTGCGGCCAAATCCCAGCGAGGCCTCACATCGAAACTCGGCTCGATAACCAGAGTCGCTTTGCCGGCTTGCAGACGCATGGCCGCAGCCAGCGCAATCATGGCACCGTTGTCGGTGCACAAATGCAGCTCAGGGTAATGCACCCGGATCTGGCGGCGCGCGCATGCGCGATCCAGTTGCTCGCGCAGGGACCGGTTGGCCCCCACCCCGCCAGCAACCACCACGCGCTTGAGTCCTGTGCTCTTCAGCGCTGCCAACACCTTCTTGACCAAGACTTCCACAATGGCGGCTTGCGTGGATGCGGCGAGATTGGCCAAAACCGGCTGCGCCTCTTGTGCCGCCAACAAGTCGGGCCGATCCAGCCACCCCAAGCGCACCAAATGCGTGCGGACGGCCGTTTTCAGGCCCGCAAAGGAGAAGTCCAGATTGCCGCTGTGCAGCATGGGTCGAGGCAAATCGAACGCCTGAGCGTCACCCCCCACCGCCAATTTGGACAGATGGGGGCCACCCGGATATGGCAACCCCATCAATTTAGCTGACTTGTCGAAGGCTTCGCCGGCTGCATCGTCGACCGTTTCACCCAGCAACTCGTATTGCCCGACCCCGTCAACACGCATGATCTGCGTGTGCCCACCTGAAACCAGCAGCGCAATGAACGGAAATTCAGGCGGATCCACCGACAAGAAGGGAGAAAGCAGATGCCCCTCCAGGTGGTGCACACCCAGCAAGGGCTTACCCAACGCGGCCCCCAGCGCACACGCAACCCCTGCCCCGACCAACAGCGCGCCAGCCAGTCCGGGGCCACGCGTGTAAGCCACCACGTCAATGTCCGCCATGGACTTGTTGGCATCCGCCAGAACTTGCCGCGCCAACGGAACGACGCGTCGGATGTGATCCCGCGAAGCCAATTCCGGCACCACACCACCATAAGCTTGGTGCATGTCGATCTGACTGTGCAGAGCGTGCGCCAACAACTGAGGCGCACCACGCTCTGGCAACGAGACCAAGGCCAACCCGGTTTCATCGCACGACGACTCCACGCCCAAAATCAGGCAGGGCCGCCCCGTTGCGGGCATGAATTCAGACTTGCTTGCAGGTGCTTCAGACATACCTGAAGTGTAGACCGGAGAAACACACACAAAATCTGGCACAGGTATTGCTTAATACAAACCAAGCAAAGTCAACGGCGATTTTGCGAGTCTTGGGCGCCCAAAGATGGGTCCCAAGCATTGACAAAGGTGTCATCGACGGGCCTTCGTGTCTCATTTCGAGATTCGAGGGGCCGACGGGGACACCTTTTTTGTTTTTCAAACCCGGAAAGCCTTGCACCATGAACTCGCAGGATCTGAACCTCTCTCGCCGCACCATTTTGAAAACTGCCGCTGCAGCGGGCGCCGTGGGCGCTGTGCCAGGACTGCAGAGTGCTGTTTGGGCCGCAGGCTCGGACAAGCCTGAGTTGGAGGAGGTGAAGATTGGCTTCATCCCTTTGACGGACTGCGCCTCGGTCGTCATGGCGTCTGTCTTGGGGCTCGACAAGAAGTACGGCATCAAGATCATTCCCTCCAAAGAGGCCTCCTGGGCCGGCGTGCGCGACAAGCTGGTCAATGGCGACCTGCACATGGCACATGTTCTGTATGGTCTGGTGTACGGCGTTCAGATGGGCATCGGCGGCCCCAAGAAGGACATGGCTGTGCTCATGACCCTGAACAACAACGGGCAAGCCATCACGCTGTCCAAGGCGCTCGCAGACAAGAAAGCCGTTGACGGTGCATCGCTGGCCAAGTTGATGAACACGGAAAAGCGTGAATACACCTTTGCGCAGACCTTCCCGACCGGCACCCATGCCATGTGGCTGTATTACTGGCTGGCCACTTATGGCATCAACCCGATGAAGGATGCCAAGGTGATCACGGTGCCACCACCCCAGATGGTGGCCAACATGCGCGTTGGCAACATGGATGGCTTCTGCGTCGGCGAGCCCTGGAACCACCGCGCCATCATGGATGGCATTGGCATCACGGCAGCCACCACCCAGGACATCTGGCAAGACCACCCCGAAAAGGTGCTCGGCTGCACCGACGAGTTCACCAAGAAGTACCCCAACACGGCTCGCGCCGTGATCATGGCGATCCTGGAAGCCAGCAAGTGGATTGATGCAGGCCTGCAAAACAAGCTGAAGATGGCCGAAACCATTGCCGCGAAATCCTATGTGAACACCGGTGTCGACGCGATCAACCAACGCATCCTCGGCCGCTACCAAAATGGCCTCGGCAAGACATGGGACGACCCGAACCACATGAAGTTCTTCAATGACGGCAAGGTCAACTTCCCGTACCTGAGCGACGGCATGTGGTTCATGACCCAGCATAAGCGTTGGGGCCTGCTGAAGGACCACCCGGACTACCAGGCCATCGCCAAGCAAGTCAACAAGATCGATCTGTACAAGCAGGCTGCATCAGCAGTTGGCGCAGCCATCCCCAAGGACGTGATGCGCACCAGCAAGCTCATTGACGGCACCGTTTGGGATGGCAAGGACCCGAAGAAATACGCCGACAGCTTCAAGCTGAAAGCCTGACCCCACTTCTGGTTGCAAGCAGTCCGATTCGTTCGTTTCGCATTGTTCACTGAGTCCCGCTGAGACCGGCCTGCCGGGGCGCCCTCGAAGGCACCGGCGGTGCGATACACGCACCAGACCAGGTCATCCGATCAGGATGGCCCCGCAAGCCACTTTTACCGATCAACGAACGGGCAGGCCCTGCCCACCCTTGATTTCCTTTTGTTGACGCCAGGAGCCCACCATGGTCAGCGCCGTATTTCACAGCCCCACCGAAGCCAGCGATGCCTTGCGCGCAGATGCCGTCAGCATCAAGCCCAACGCGACACCCGTCATGACCACCTCGCCCACCCAAGCAAATCAAGCCAGCACCCAACCCGCCATCGACTGGAGCGGCTGGGCCTTGCGCCTGCTGCCCCCTTTGGCCGGCATCGCCCTGCTCATCGCCATTTGGGGACTTCTCACCATGAAGGAAGGCAGCGCCTTCCCAACCCCAGCGGCAACATGGGACGCTGCTGTCACACTGTTCTCTGACCCGTTTTACAGCAACGGCCCCAATGACCAAGGCATTGGCTGGAACATCCTGTTCTCACTCAAGCGTGTGGCCATGGGCTTTGGTTTGGCGGCCCTGGTCGGCATCCCGATGGGCTTTCTGATCGGCCGATCAAAGATCGCCAGCAGCATGCTCAACCCGATCATCAGCCTGCTGCGCCCCGTCTCGCCGCTCGCCTGGCTGCCCATCGGCCTGATGGTCTTCAAGTCAGCTGATCCCGCTGCCATCTGGACGATTTTCATCTGCTCGATCTGGCCGATGATCATCAACACCGCCGTGGGCGTGCAAAGCGTCCCCGAGGACTACCTGAACGTAGCCAAGGTCCTGAACCTGTCGGAATGGAAGATCACCACCAAGATCCTCTTTCCCTCGGTGCTGCCCTACATGCTGACCGGCGTTCGTTTGTCGGTGGGCACGGCCTGGCTGGTGATCGTCGCGGCCGAAATGCTGACTGGTGGCGTCGGTATCGGCTTCTGGGTGTGGGACGAGTGGAACAACCTCAACGTTCAGCACATCATCATCGCGATCTTTGTGATCGGCATCGTCGGCCTGCTGCTGGAGCAAGCGCTCGTCAGCCTGGCCAAGCGTTTCAGCTTTGAGTGAATCAGCACCCCACCAAGGAGTCAGACATGAGCAAGTTCATTGACATTCAAGGCGCCGAAATGGTGTTCAACACCAAAAAGGGGCGATTCCATGCCCTGCGCGACATCCATCTGGGCATCGATAAGGGTGAGTTCATCGCCTTGATCGGGCATTCAGGATGCGGCAAGTCGACGCTGCTGAACCTGATTGCCGGGTTGCTGCTGCCTACCGACGGCGGACTCATCTGTGACAACAAGGAAATTGCAGGGCCAGGACCAGAGCGAGCCATGGTGTTTCAAAACCACTCGCTTCTGCCTTGGCTGACATGCTTCGACAACGTCTACCTGGCTGTTGAACGTGTGTTTGGCGGCAAGGAGAGCAAGGACCAACTGAAAAAACGCACCCAAGAGGCACTCGAACTGGTCAACATGGCCCACGCAACCCACAAGCGCCCGAATGAAATCTCGGGGGGCATGAAGCAGCGTGTTGGCATTGCCCGTGCGCTGGCCATGGAGCCCAAAGTGTTGCTGATGGACGAGCCATTTGGTGCACTGGACGCCCTCACCCGCGCGCACCTTCAAGACGAGTTGCTCAAAATCGTGGCACGAACCAAGAGCACAGTCGTGATGGTGACCCACGATGTGGATGAGGCGGTTCTGCTGTCCGATCGCATCGTGATGATGACGAATGGCCCGGCCGCCACCATCGGTGAGATCTTGGAAGTTCCACTGGCGCGCCCGCGCAATCGAGTGACCTTGGCCGAAGATCCAACTTACATGGCCTGCCGCAAAGCAGTCCTGGACTTTTTGTACACGCGCCACGGCGTGTCACACAAACAGGCGGCCTGACCCCATCAAAATTTGCACATATCAAATGCTGGCACACCCCTTGCTTGAGTGAATGGGACGGGTTGATTCGCCAGAGCCAGCCCGTCTTCCTCAGCGGGGGTCAGTGGGTCCGCGAAACGCCACAGACCTCTTTAGGCCTTCCAGTTCACTCGGACTGGAAGGCATTTTTTTGTGCCATTCCCCAAAACAGTGCACCTAACACAATCATGGGAACGCACAGCCACTGGCCCATGCTCATGTTGAGCGCCAGCAAGCCCAGGAAACTGTCTGGCTCCCGGAAGTACTCCGCCACAAAACGGAACGTGCCATAGCCCATCAAGAACATGCCAGCCACCGCACCTTGCGGACGCTGTGAACGGGCATACCACCAGAGCAACACAAACAGCAGCATGCCTTCCAGGCTGAACTGATACAACTGAGAAGGATGGCGTGGCGTGTCGGTACCCGACTGCGGAAAGATCATGGCCCACGGCAAGGACGGGTCGGCCGCCCTGCCCCACAACTCACCATTGATGAAGTTGCCAATGCGCCCGGCAGCCAAGCCCACAGGAACGCAAGGGGCGACCAAATCCGCCACTTCAAAAAAGTGCTTCCCCTGGCGCCAAGCGTAGAAGGCCATGGCCCCGATCACACCCAGCAGGCCACCATGAAACGCCATTCCACCTTGCCAAACAGCCAAAATCTCGCCCGGATGCGCCAAGTAGTAATCCGGCTTGTAGAACAGGACATAGCCCAGTCGGCCACCCAGTACCACCCCCATCACGCCAAAAAAGAGCATGTCCTCGACCATGTGACGCGTCCATCCACGCTGCACAAATGCAGGCTGCCGAATACGCAGTGCAGCCAAGACATAAAAGCCGGCGAACGCCATGAGATAGGTTAGGCCATACCAATGCACCTTGAGGGGCCCCAGGGCGATGGCGATCGGATCAAATTGGGGATGAATCAGCATGGCGCGAACGATAACCGATGTTGTGTGTCAAAAGAAAAAAGGCCCGTCCAAGACGGGCCTGATTGCGCTCAGCGGGACACACGGGGGACGTGTGCCCGAGCGACTCAGCGCTTCAACTGCGTCAAGTCACGCACCGCGCCGGTATCGGCCGAGGTGGTCAGCAAGGCATAAGCCTGCAGGGCTGCGGACACCACGCGCTCACGGTTGGCCGGCTTCCAGGCCAAGGCACCCTTGGCTTCCATGTTGGCACGGCGCACGGCCATGTCGGCATCGCTGATGGCCAGATGGATGCGACGATTGGGGATGTCAATTTCGATGGTGTCGCCATCTTCCACCAGGGCGATGGCACCACCACAAGCAGCCTCAGGTGAGGCATGACCGATCGACAGCCCCGATGTACCACCCGAGAAGCGGCCATCGGTCAGCAAGGCGCAAGCCTTGCCCAAGCCGCGACTCTTCAGGTACGAGGTGGGGTACAGCATTTCCTGCATGCCCGGACCACCCTTGGGGCCTTCGTAGCGAATGATGACCACGTCACCGGCTTGCACCTCTTCACCCAGGATGCCGGCCACGGCGTCATCCTGGCTTTCGTACACGCGCGCCTTGCCGGTGAACTTCCAGATGGACTCGTCCACACCAGCAGTTTTGACAATACAACCCTTTTCAGCGATGTTGCCGTACAGGACCGCCAGGCCACCATCAGCGGTGAAGGCATGGGTCTTGGAGCGGATCACGCCCTTTTCGCGATCCAAGTCCAATGCCTTCCAGCGACTGTCTTGCGAGAAAGCCACCTGCGTGGGGATACCTCCCGGCGCAGCCTTGTAGAAGGTGTGAACGGCTTCGTCGGTCGTGACCGACACGTCCCACTTGGCGATGGCGTCAGCCATGGTGGGGCTGTGAACGGTGGGCACATCGGTATGCAGAAGACCACCACGGGCCAGTTCGCCCAAGATGGCCATGATGCCGCCAGCGCGGTGCACGTCTTCGATGTGCACGTCGGGCACTGCAGGGGCCACCTTGCTCAGGCAAGGCACCTTGCGGGACATGCGATCAATGTCGGCCATCGTGAAGTTGACACCGGCTTCACGCGCGGCGGCTAGCAGGTGCAACACGGTGTTGGTCGAACCGCCCATGGCCACATCCAGAGCCACGGCGTTTTCAAAGGCCTTGAACGTCGCGATGTTGCGAGGCAACGCGGACTCGTCGTCCTGTTCGTAGTAGCGCTTGGCCAGTTCCACAATGGTTCGACCGGCTTGGCGGAACAGCTTTTCGCGGTCCGCATGGGTGGCCACGATGGTGCCGTTACCGGGCAAAGACAAGCCCAGCGCCTCGGTCAGGCAGTTCATCGAGTTGGCCGTGAACATGCCAGAGCACGAACCGCAGGTCGGGCAGGCAGAGCGCTCGACCACATTCACTTCTTCATCGGAACAGTTCTTGTCCGCGGCCTTGACCATGGCGTCCACCAAGTCCAGCGCGATGACCTTGCCTTCGATCTTGGCCTTGCCGGCCTCCATCGGACCACCGGACACGAAGATCACAGGGATGTTCAGTCGCAGCGCGGCCATCAACATGCCGGGCGTGATCTTGTCGCAGTTGGAAATGCACACCAGCGCGTCGGCGGTGTGGGCATTGCACATGTACTCGACGCTGTCAGCGATCAGGTCACGCGAAGGCAGCGAGTACAACATGCCGCCATGACCCATGGCAATGCCGTCATCCACCGCGATGGTGTTGAACTCTTTGGCCACACCACCGGCTGCCTCGATCTCGCGCGCGACCAGTTGGCCCAAGTCCTTGAGGTGGACGTGACCTGGCACGAACTGCGTGAAGCTGTTGGCGATGGCGATGATCGGCTTCTCGAAGTCACCGTCCTTCATGCCTGTGGCACGCCACAAGGCACGGGCGCCAGCCATATTGCGACCGGCGGTTGAGGTACGGGAACGATACTGAGGCATGAAATGACTCCGGACTGGATTCGGTAAAAGACTGATTTTATCTGTTGAGCATCAACGGCGCTTGTTCTTGTCTTGTAAGCCCAAAGCGTCAATGCTTTTCTGGCGTCGCGCCTCACGCTTGGCGTCGATCTTGTCCATCTCACGCTGACGCGTCAGCCCAGACCAATCTGACCAAGACCACCACAACACGGCCAGCAGAAAGGGCAACAGCATGGCCCACCAGTGATCACCCCAGGTCCAGGCACCAATCGGCCCGATACCAGCGAAATTCATGATCAACATCAAGACGCCCACGACGACAAGCCACATGATTTACCCTTTACGTTTGAAACACAATTCAGGACCGGCGTAATATGTCAACGGCCCCGTTGTTTCGGCGTTAAAGAAACACCCCTCAACTGTAATTGACTGAAGCAGAAGGAATCACCATGAAAGTCCTCGCCCCCGCCCTGACTGCACTGGCTTTGACCGCCATCACAGCCGCCCCCGCTCTGGCCAACCAAGATCTGGCCCAAAAGAAGGGCTGCCTGGCATGCCACGGCGTCGACAACAAGATCGTCGGCCCTTCGTACAAAGATGTGGCCAAGAAGTACAAGGGCCAAAAAGGCGCTGACGCCATGCTGGTTCAGAAAGTGATCAAGGGTGGCGCTGGTACTTGGGGCCCCGTGCCGATGCCTGCCAACAACGTGACCGAAGCCGAAGCCAAGCAACTGGTTTCTTGGGTTCTGTCTCTGAAGTAATTCTTCGGGACTCGCTTCTGGAGCACAAAGCCCGCAACTGACGTTGCGGGCTTTTTCTTTTGGGGCATCCGTCCAATGAAAAAGGCCGACTTTCGTCGGCCTTTCTGTGACTGGGACACAGTCCGGGGATCAGTGGCCGGAAGGACCTTCTGCACCCATACCGGTTTCGGAGCGAATTTGCTGCGCCTCGAAATCAGCACGCTCCTTCTTGGCTTGGTCGCTGTTGTCCAGGATGGAGAACAACCAGACGCCCACAAAGCCAATCGTCATGGAGAACAGTGCAGGCGAGCTGTACTGGAACCATGCAGAGCCCTTGGCATAGCCAAGCGTTGCCTCCCACACGGCTGGCGACACGATGGTCAGGCCAACCGAGCTGATCAAGCCCAGGAAGCCACCGATCACGGCGCCTTTGGTCGTGCAACCCTTCCACATCATGGACAGGAAGAGCACTGGGAAGTTGGCCGATGCGGCAACCGCGAAGGCCAGCGACACCATGAAGGCAATGTTCTGCTTCTCGAACGCGATACCCAGAGCCACAGCGATCACACCCAACGCAGCAGTCGTCAGACGGGATACCTTCAGTTCGGACGCGCTGTCAGCCTTACCCTTCTTCAGCACCACGGCGTAGATGTCGTGCGACACCGCCGAGGCACCGGACAGTGTCAGACCCGCCACCACCGCGAGGATGGTTGCGAAAGCCACAGCCGAGATGAAGCCGAAGAACACGTCACCACCGACGACCTTGGCGACCAGCACCGCCGCCATGTTGGCGCCGCCCTTCAATCCACCCTTGGCATCAAGGAACTCGGGGTTCGTCAGAACCAGCGTGATCGCGCCGAAGCCAATGATGAAGATCAGGATGTAGAAGTAGCCGATCCAAGTGGTCGCCCAGAACACCGACTTGCGAGCTTCCTTGGCGTCAGGCACCGTGAAGAAGCGCATCAGAATGTGAGGCAAACCAGCGGTACCGAACATCAGGGCCATGCCGAAGCTGATGGCGGAAATGGGATCCTTGATGAAGCCACCAGGGCCCATGATGGCTTGGCCCACCTTGGCCGGATCGATCTTCTGTGCGGCTTCCAGCGCAGATGCCGCACTGGCGACCGCCTCTGGCGACGAGGCTGCCGCTGCGGCAGAAGCTGCTGCAGCCAAAGCCACATCCTTGCCCTTTGCGGACAACATCGCCTTGACCTCAACACCCTTGGCAAACAGTGCCTCAGGCGAGAACCCGAACTGGCTCAGCACCATGAAGGCCATGAAGGTCACACCAGACAACAGCAAGCAAGCCTTGATGATCTGCACCCAGGTCGTCGCGGTCATGCCACCGAACAACACGTACACCATCATCAGCACGCCCACCAGCACCACTGCAACCCAGTAATCCAGGCCGAACAGCAGTTTGATCAGCGAACCTGCGCCCACCATTTGCGCGATCAGGTAGAAAGCCACCACCACCAAGGTACCCGAGGCCGCGAAGGCACGGATAGGGCCTTGCTTGAAGCGATAGCCAGCCACGTCAGCAAAGGTGAACTTGCCGAGGTTACGCAGACGCTCCGCCATCAGGAATGTGATGATGGGCCAGCCCACCAGGAAGCCGATGGAGTACAGCAGACCGTCGAAGCCGTTGGCCATCACCGCGGCGGTGATACCCAGGAACGATGCCGCCGACATATAGTCACCAGCAATGGCCAGACCGTTCTGGAAGCCGGTGATGCCGCCGCCGCCCGTGTAAAAGTCAGCTGCAGAACGCGTCTTGGCAGCAGCCCATTTCGTGATCCACAGCGTTGCTGCCACGAACAAGGCAAACATGATGATGGCGGTGTAGTTGGTGGCCTGCTTGGTCGTCTGACCCAGGTCACCACCCGCTGCCATCGCCCCACCAGCAGCCATCAGGCCGGCCAGCGCGAGGAGTGCTTTTTTATTTCCGAACATCACTTGGACTCCTCTTTCAGGATTTCAGCCGTCAGTGCGTCGAACTCATTGTTCGCACGGCGCACATAAAAGCCGGTAATCAGCACCGTGAACACGATGACACCCATCCCCAAGGGCACGCCTAGGGTGGTGACACCGGCGCCCAAGCGCTGTGCCAAGAAAGGTTTGTTGAAAGCGATCAAAGCGATGAAGCCGTAATAGACGATCAACATCACGATGGCCAAGGTCCATCCAAACGAGCTACGTTTGGCCTTCAACTCTTGGTATTTCGGGTTCTTTCCGATACGGGCGATTGCCGAATCTGTCATTGCACACTCCTGGTCGATCGTGTCGACTCGTTTGACGAATGCTGGACCGCAGAGGGACATGCGGGGGTCTCGCAATTGAGCTGGCCTGACCAAACGGCATGTCCCCGGGATTGAATTGCCTGTTTCAGGCAACACCATCCCAAGCCAGGTCATAAAACCTGGCTGCGAGGCGCTTGGAGAGGGGTCTAGGCGGGCATCAGCCGGGTAGGTCGATGCCCGTCAGACCATCAGTTGCTTTGTGCCAACTGGTCCAGAATGGCGGGGTTTTCCAAAGTGCTGGTGTCTTGCGTGACCACCTCACCCTTGGCGATGACGCGCAGCAGGCGGCGCATGATCTTGCCCGAGCGGGTCTTAGGCAGGTTGTCACCGAAACGGATGTCTTTGGGCTTGGCGATCGGGCCAATTTCCTGACCCACGTGATTGCGCAGTTCGGCGGCAAGTTGCTTGGCTTCTTCACCCTCGGGGCGAGGCCGCTTGAGCACCACGAAAGCACAGATGGCTTCACCGGTCAGGTCGTCCGGACGCCCCACCACAGCGGCTTCAGCCACCAGGGGATGCGACACCAGCGCAGACTCGATTTCCATCGTGCCCATGCGGTGACCGGAGACGTTCAACACGTCGTCGATCCGGCCTGTGATGGTGAAGTAACCCGTCTTCTCGTCACGGATGGCACCGTCACCGGCCAAGTAGTACTTGCCACCAAAGTCAGCGGGGTAGTAGCTCTTCTTGAAGCGCTCAGCGTCGCCCCAGATGGTGCGGATCATGGAAGGCCAAGGCTTGCGCACCACCAGCACACCGCCCTGACCCCATGGCACTTCCTTGCCAGTTTCATCGACCACAGCCGCATCGATGCCAGGGAATGGCAGCGAGCAGGAGCCGGGAGTCAAGGCGTGAGCGCCAGGCAGAGGCGTGATCATGTGACCACCCGTTTCGGTCTGCCAGAAGGTGTCAACGATCGGGCAACGGCCGCCACCGATTTCGCGGTGGTACCACTCCCATGCAGCGGGGTTGATGGGCTCGCCCACGGTACCCAGCAAGCGCAGAGAGCTGAGGTCAAAGTTGCGAGGATGCACTTCGGCATTCGACTCGGCCGCCTTGATCAGCGCACGAATGGCTGTGGGCGCGGTGTAGAAGATGGAGACCTTGTGCGACTGGATCATGCGCCAGAAGCGAGAGGCATCGGGGAATGTCGGCACACCTTCAAAGACCACCTGCGTACCGCAGTTGGCCAGAGGGCCGTACGCCACATAGGTGTGACCAGTGACCCAGCCAATGTCGGCGGTGCACCAGAACACATCATCGGACTTCAGATCGAAGGTCCACTTGGTGGTCAGGGCAGCGTGCAGCAGGTAGCCACCGGTGCTGTGCTGCACACCCTTGGGCTTGCCGGTGGAGCCGGATGTATAGAGCAGAAACAGAGGGTGCTCTGCTTCGACCCACTCTGGCGCACATTCGTCGGACTGGGTTGCCAGCAGCTCATCCACCCACAGGTCGCGACCTGCGGTCATGGCAACGTTGCCGCCTGTGCGCTTGACGACCAGAACCTGACGGATGGAGTCGCAACCACCCAGCGAAATGGCTTCGTCAACAATCGACTTCAGGGGCAATGTCTTGCCACCACGGACCTGCTCATCGGCCGTAATGACCATGACGGCACCCGCATCTTCGATGCGGTCACGCAGACTTTGAGCAGAGAAGCCGCCAAACACTACAGAGTGGGTGGCACCAATGCGAGCGCATGCCTGCATGGCGACGACGCCATCCACGGACATGGGGAGATACAACACGACGCGATCGCCCTTCTTGACACCCTGAGCCTTCAGGGCATTGGCCAAGCGGGAAACGCGGCTCAACAAATCCTTGTACGTGACTTGCGTAACCTTGCCATCATCAGCTTCGAAGATGATGGCAACCTTGTCACCATGACCTGCCTCAACATGGCGGTCCAGGCAGTTGTACGAGGCATTCAACAGGCCATCGTCAAACCACTTGTAGAACGGGGCTTGACTCTCATCAAGCGCCTTGGTGAACGGCTTTTGCCATGTCAAGAACTCGCGGGCCAAACGGGCCCAGTAAGCGGCGTGGTCTTTTTGAGCCTCCGCGCAAAGTTCGTCATAGGCTGCACGGCTACCGATGTGAGCGGAACGTGCAAAGGCCTCGGGTACGGGATAGAGGTTGGTCTGGTTAGAACCAGTCATGTCTGTAGCTCCTGGAGTCGGCGCTTGTGGCGCCTAGTGTCAATCTGAAAGAGCCATCACATCTTGCATGTTGACCCTTACAGGCCTACACAATGCCCCCAACTCCGAAATTTGTTACCTCGGACTTTCCCGACAAAGCACGAAAAAATGCAAAGGCATCTCTGAAAAATGCGCAATCCCCCAGTTGGACATTGGCGATAACACTGAGAACTCTGTCGGACGCAGCCCACACTTCCAAAACCTAGCAATAACCCTGATCGATATAACCCAGGCGACGTGCAACCGCACCATTCAGAACATTACCGCTCACCCCACAACCTTGCATACCTCGTACTAGGGTGAAGCATCCCTTCCAATTTCTCCCAGCGTTGCGGATCATCCATCCCGGAGGCTCGCAAAGCATTTCTTCCCAAACCCAATTTTTCGCCTTCAATGTCGAAACCCATGAATGACAGGATGGTGGGATAGAAATCAAAGTAAGCCATGCGCTGTTGAATCAGGCCAAGTCGGTCCGAGGGATAGAACAAGTTATAGGGGGTGCGCTCTGACACTTTCTCCAACTTGACTTCTACGGGGTTCTTCATTGCCAGATGATCGCCCAAAACCACCACCTTGATGCGCGACTGCCAGCCGCGCTCTTCGATGTGCTGCAGCAGGCGAGAAACAGCCGTGACTGAACAGCGAACAACCCCTTGGAATCCATTGAAACCATGCGCTGGTCCGCACGAGCGGTTCTCGAACCCATCCGGACCGTGGGTGTCGATCGTCAGCAAAGTCAGGTTGAAAGGCTGCGTTTGCTGCATCAAGTCGTCCAGTTTTTGCCGCGCCTGCTTCAACAATTGATCATCGGCCACGCCCCAGTCGTGGACATCATCCGGGGACACGCCTCGCGCCAGCCACTCCTGCTTACCCAACACCTCGTGATACCCATGGGTATGCATGAACTTCCCCATCCCTGAAAACTGAAGATCGGGGCCATTGAAAAACACGTTCAGGTACCCATGGGCGGCGAGCACATCACCCAAACATGAGGCATTGGGCAAAAAAGAAGGAAATGCTCGATCTTGCGAATTCGCATCCCACAAACCCAATATCTTGAGCGGGATGCCGCACTGCGATGAAATGATGCCCGCAATGGTCCATCCAGTCCCTGGGGTTTGTTTGATTTGCGAAAACTGAAAGCCTTTTGCTTCAAAGGGCCGCATGGTGGCCAACAAATCTTCGCCAAAAACTTCTTTATTACCGTAAGCCTTCTCCAGGCTCTCAACATATATCAAAAGAAGATTAGGCTTCATTTGCGGCGCATGAATCGCAACCGTTGCCGGATCCACATACTCCGAAGCAAACTGATCCTGACCAAATTGAGCAGCCAGATATTTGGGAACGTCAAAATCCCGTACGACGGAGATGGCCGCCATCAGCCAAGCCAGTACAAGGACATAGCGTCGCACCCCGTGTCGCCACCACGTCAGGGCCAACAGGAGCAGCAAGGCCAGCAGGCTTGGATTGATCAGGCAGACACGCACAAAGGCGCGGACCATGCGCTGGTCGGCCCCCACCCATGCACCATGGCTATCCCACAAGGTAAACAGAAACTGATCGAACCCTACTTTGCCGAATTGCTTGGCCGCCCACCGTGGAACCATGCAGGCAGAAAACGCCGCAGAACAAGCCACCCAGCCTGCCAAAAACGGCCATAACTGCTGTCGCCACGCAGAACGCCCAACCCATACGCGCTCGTAGAAAACGCGCGTCGCCCCTGAAGATATAGCTTTCATTTAACCAACATCATTCCAACCAACCAAACGTCGCCCCAACAGATTCCGTCCAGTTACATCACCTTACATGATTTGACGCCCACTATTCCTTTGGCAGCCAGGGCAGTCGCCATCCGATACAGCCCTGGCTCAGAAACCCGCGTCACGCAACGGCGTCCGCAACACGTCAAAATAGCGGCCAACTCCAGCCCTCCTAACCAGCATGAGCAAGACCAATCCCACGCGCAAAACCGGCGGACTCGCTGCTTTCATCTTTGCAAGTCGATGGTTGCAACTACCGCTTTACCTCGGCCTGATCCTCGCGCAAGCCGTATACGTGTTCCATTTCTGGGTGGAATTGATTCACTTGATCGAAGCGGCCATGGGCAACCAAGATGCCTTGCGAGCGATCTTTACCGCCACAGGCCAACACAGCGACACCATCCCGACGCACCTCACCGAAACCACCATCATGTTGGTGGTACTCGGTCTGATTGACGTCGTGATGATCTCCAACCTGCTGATCATGGTCATCGTGGGCGGGTACGAAACCTTCGTTTCGCGCATGAACCTCGAAGATCATCCTGATCAGCCTGAGTGGCTCGATCACGTGAACGCCTCGGTCCTCAAGGTCAAGTTGGGCACGGCCATCATTGGCATCTCATCCATCCACCTGCTCAAGACGTTCATCAACGCCGAGAACTACTCCGACAAAGTACTGATTTCTCAAACGGTCATTCACATTGCCTTCTTGTTGTCTGCAATGGCGATTGCAGCAGCAGATCGCATCCTGCACCCCACACACAATGTGGGCTCGGATAATCACTGACCCCTGCACATGGATGACAGGTGCTCAGGACGCCCGGTCCTTGGCACAATGTCGGTTTCTTCCCCACAAGCCCCACAAAGGCCATCTGCCATGACGACCATTCGTTACGACGACCTCGTTGAAAGCGTCTCTGCCGCGCTGCAATACATCAGCTACTACCACCCTGCCGATTACATCGCTCATCTGGCTCGTGCTTACGACCGTGAAGAGAGCCCTGCAGCCAAGGACGCCATTGCGCAGATCCTGACCAACTCGCGCATGTGCGCCGAAGGCAAGCGCCCCATCTGCCAGGACACCGGCATCGTCAACGTGTTCCTGAAGGTCGGCATGAGCGTGAAGTGGGAAGGCTTCGGCACCCGCAGCATTCAAGACGCCATCGATGAAGGCGTGCGCCGTGGCTACAACAACCCGGACAACAAGCTGCGTGCGTCGGTGCTCTCCGACCCCATCTTCGAACGCAAGAACACCAAGGACAACACCCCCGCGGTGGTGTTCATGGATCTGGTGCCGGGCGACAAGCTGGACGTGACCGTGGCTGCCAAGGGCGGTGGCTCGGAAAACAAGTCCAAGGTCTACATGCTGAACCCGTCTGACAACATCGTCGACTGGGTGCTGAAGACCGTGCCAACCATGGGCGCGGGCTGGTGCCCGCCCGGCATGCTGGGCATTGGCGTGGGTGGCACGGCCGAAAAGGCTGCCTTGCTGGCCAAGGAAGCCCTGATGGACGACATCGACATGTACGAACTGCTCGAGCGCGGCCCCCAGAACAAGCTGGAAGAGCTGCGCATTGAGCTGTACGAAAAGGTCAACGCTCTGGGTATTGGCGCGCAAGGCCTGGGTGGCCTGACCACCGTGCTGGATGTCAAGATCAAGACCTACCCCACGCACGCGGCATCCAAGCCCATCGCCATGATCCCGAACTGCGCGGCCACCCGCCATGCGCACTTCGTGATGGACGGCTCGGGCCCGGTTTATCTGGATCCTCCCAGCCTGGACCTGTGGCCCAACGTGCACTGGGCGCCGGACTACAACAAGTCCAAGCGTGTGGACCTGAACACCTTGACCAAGGAAGAAGTGGCCAGCTGGAAGCCCGGTGACACCCTGCTGCTGAACGGCAAGATGCTGACCGGCCGCGACGCCGCGCACAAGCGCATTCAGGACATGCTGGCCAAGGGTGAGAAGCTGCCCGTGGACTTCACCAATCGTGTCATCTACTACGTGGGCCCCGTGGACCCCGTGCGCGACGAAGTGGTCGGCCCCGCTGGCCCGACCACCGCCACGCGCATGGACAAGTTCACCGACATGATGCTGGAGAAAACCGGCTTGATCTCGATGATCGGCAAGGCCGAGCGTGGTCCCGCAGCCATCGAAGCCATCAAGAAGCACAAGTCGGCTTACCTGATGGCCGTGGGCGGCTCAGCCTACCTCGTGTCCAAGGCCATCAAGGCCGCCAAGGTGGTGGGCTTTGAAGACCTGGGCATGGAAGCCATTTATGAGTTCGACGTGGTTGACATGCCTGTGACCGTGGCCGTGGACGCCGGCGGCACCAGCGCTCACATCGAAGGACCGAAGGTCTGGCAAGCCAAGATTGGCAAGATTCCTGTGTCGGTGGTCTGATCTGCGCCCACACGGAACCCGGTCACCTGAACCGGATCCCACAAGCCCCGTCAAGCGTCAAGCCTGTCGGGGCTTTGTTTTGCCCCTTCAATGCCCACCATGAAGAACCCCTACTACAACCCAGCCAAGACGCATCACCGGCCGGATGGTTTTCAGAACAATTACCAGTCGTTCCGAGGCAAGCGCTGGCACGAAGTCTTGCGCTGGCGTTGGCAGGCATGGCGCGCCGGGCACCCTCGCCCGCTGCAAACACCCATCACAGTGATCGCGCCGGATCTGGACTTCATCCACACCAATGCCAAAGCGGGCTTGGCCATGCAGCCGGCAGCGACCTGGATTGGTCACATCACCGTGTTGCTGCAGATCGGCGGGCTGAACATCCTCACGGATCCGGTGTTTTCAGATCGGTGCTTTCCAGTGCAATGGGCGGGGCCTCAACGTCAAACACCTCCGGGGCTGACCTTGGCACAACTGCCGCGCATTGACGTGGTGCTGCTGTCTCACAATCATTACGACCACATGGATGAGGCTTCGCTGCGGCACCTTTCGCAGCAAGCGCACGGCACGCCTCTGTTCATCACGCCCTTGGGTCACAAACAGTGGTTTGCACGCCGCGGCATCCACCGCGTGGTCGAACTGGACTGGTGGGACCGGCACGAACTGGCCGCCACCGAGCAGTCACATCCCATGTCCGTGACCCTCACACCAGCGCAGCACTGGTCCGCACGCACCGCCACCGATGCGCTGCGCAGCCTGTGGGGTGGTTTTGCCGTGTGCTCGCCAGACAGCCACGTGTTCTTCGCGGGGGACACGGCCTATTCCAGGGATTTCGTGGACATCCGCCAGCACTTTGCGCGTCAGCACACACCGGAGCAAGGTGGCGGCTTTGACCTGGCACTGTTACCCATCGGCGCTTATGAGCCACGCTGGTTCATGAAAGACCAACACGTGAACCCCGAGGAGTCGGTGCAGATCTTTCAGGACCTGGGCTGCAAACGTGCCATGGCCGTGCACTGGGGCACGTTTCAGTTGACGGACGAGGCTCTGGACGAACCACCCAGAGCCCTCGCCTCGGCTTTGCATCGTCAAGGCATCAGCCCGGACGATTTCAGGGTGCTGGCGATTGGACAAACCTGGCGCTTGCCCGCCCGCCAGCGTTGAGCGTCAGTGCACCGTGCGCTCGAAGGTGAAGTCGCCCTCGGCATTCACCTGCACCGGGATGACGTCCTTCGGCCCGAACTTGCCTTGCAAGATCAGCTTGGCCACCGGGTTTTCGATGCGCTGCTGGATGGCCCGCTTGAGCGGACGTGCACCAAACACCGGATCGAAGCCCACCTTAGCCAGTTCGGCCAAGGCCTCGGGTGACACATCCAGCCCCATGTCCATCTGGAGTAGACGTGCTTCCAAGCCCTTGAGTTGAATCTTGGCGATCGACTCGATGTGCTGCTGATCCAGTGCGTGGAACACCACCACCTCGTCAATGCGGTTCAAGAACTCCGGACGGAAGTGCTGCTTGACCTCGCCCCACACCACATCCTTGATGGTTTCGGCAGGCTCACCGGCCATCTGCATGATGTGATGTGAGCCCAGATTCGACGTCATCACGATGACCGTGTTCTTGAAGTCCACAGTGCGGCCTTGACCATCGGTCAGGCGGCCATCGTCCAGCACCTGCAGCAAGACGTTGAACACGTCCGGATGCGCCTTTTCGACCTCGTCCAGCAAGACCACGCTGTACGGCTTGCGACGCACGGCTTCGGTCAGCGTGCCCCCCTCTTCGTAACCCACATAGCCGGGAGGCGCCCCGATCAGGCGACTCACCGAATGCTTCTCCATGAACTCGCTCATGTCGATGCGGATCAGGTGCTCTTCGCCGTCAAACAGGAATCCAGCCAAGGCCTTGCACAGCTCGGTCTTGCCCACGCCGGTGGGGCCCAGGAACAGGAAGGAACCGTAGGGACGGTTGGGGTCCGACAAGCCTGCACGCGAACGACGGATGGCATCCGACACCGCCACGATGGCCTCTTGCTGACCCACCACACGTTCGTGCAGCTTGTCTTCCATCGTGAGCAGCTTGTCGCGCTCACCTTGCATCAGCTTGGACACAGGGATGCCTGTGGCGCGGGCCACGACTTCGGCAATTTCTTCCGCCCCCACTTGCGTGCGCAGCAAGGTCGGACGGCCGGATTCCCCACCCTTCTTGGCGTTTTCCTTGGCCTGCGCTTCTTGCAGGCGCTTTTCCAGCTCGGGCAGCTTGCCGTATTGAAGTTCGGCCACCTTGTTGAAGTCGCCCTTGCGGGTCAACTCCTCGATCTTCTGGCGCAGCTTGTCGATCTCTTCGCGCACGCTTTGGCTGCCTTGGGCTTGCGCCTTCTCGGCCTTCCAGATCTCGTCCAGATCGGCGATTTCCTTTTGCAGCGCGGCGATCTCTTCGTTGATCAGCTCGAACCGCTTGACCGATGCCTCGTCCTTCTCGCGCTTGACGGCCTCACGCTCGATCTGCAGCTGGATCATGCGACGGTCCAGGCGGTCCATCACCTCGGGCTTGGAATCCAGCTCGATCTTGATCTTGGCCGCAGCCTCGTCGATCAGGTCAATCGCCTTGTCAGGCAGGAAGCGGTCGGTGATGTAGCGGTGGGACAGTTCGGCGGCCGCCACGATGGCCGGGTCGGTGATGTCGACCCCGTGGTGCACCTCGTACTTTTCCTGCAGACCACGCAGGATGGCAATGGTGGCCTCGACGGTCGGCTCGTCCACGAGGATCTTCTGGAAGCGACGCTCCAGCGCGGCATCCTTTTCAATGTACTTGCGGTATTCATCCAGCGTGGTCGCGCCGATGCAATGCAGTTCGCCACGCGCCAGCGCGGGCTTGAGCATGTTGCCGGCGTCCATCGCGCCATCGGCCTTGCCCGCACCGACCATGGTGTGGATCTCGTCGATGAACATGATGGTCTGGCCTTCGTCCTTGGCCACTTCCTTGAGGACGTTCTTCAGCCGTTCCTCGAAGTCACCGCGGTACTTGGCCCCTGCCAGCAGCAGCGCCATGTCCAGCACCAGCACACGCTTGTTCTTGAGTGAATCCGGCACTTCGCCAGCGACGATGCGCTGCGCCAGGCCTTCGACGATGGCGGTCTTGCCCACGCCGGGCTCACCGATCAGCACGGGGTTGTTCTTCGAGCGGCGTTGCAGCACTTGAATGGCGCGACGGATTTCCTCGTCGCGGCCAATCACCGGGTCGAGCTTGCCGGAGCGCGCACGTTCGGTCAGGTCCAGGGTGTACTTTTTCAGCGCTTCACGCTGACCTTCGGCTTCGGGGTTGTCCACGTTCTGATCTCCACGCACAGCCTTGACGGCCGCTTCCAGGGCTTTGCGGGTCAGGCCATGGTCGCGGGCCAACTCGCCGGTTTCGCCTTTATGGTCGGCCAGCGCCAGCAAGAACATCTCGCTGGCAATGTACTGGTCGCCCACCTTGTAGGCTTCTTTCTCAGCGCCTTGCAGCAGGCTGATGGTGTCGCGCCCGGCTTGCACCTGTTCGGCACCCTGCACCTGAGGCAGGCGGTCCATCTGTTTGGAAACGGCTGCGGCCAGTGCGCCCACCTTCACGCCAGCGCGTTCCAGCAATGCTTTGGGGCCGTCTTCCTGCTGCAGCATGGCCAGCAGGATGTGAGCCGGTTCGATGTAGGGATTGTCGCGGGTGACCGCCAGGCTTTGGGCCTCGGTCAACGCTTCCTGAAATTTGCTTGTGAGTTTGTCGAGTCGCATGAGCACTCCTGTTGCCCCGTGCATCGGGGCCGATTGCTCATGAAGATAGGGCAGCGACTGCGCTTTTCAAGCCCCCCAACCTCACGCCTGCAGCGTGCGCTTGAGACAGGTCAAATGATGGTAGTGGGTGCAGGCACGCCCATGGTCAACTCGCTGGCACCGACACGATTGCGGCCATCACGCTTGGCTTCGTGCATGCGCACATCCGCGCGCGCCAGTGCGTCCTCCAGTGATCCATCGGCACGCAGAAAGCTCAGGCCGATGCTGGCGGTCACTTTGATGGGCCCGCCAGCCGTGCGACACGGTGTGTTCTCGATCGCTTGCCGCACCGATTCGGCCAGACTGCGCCCTTCCAGCCGGCTTTTCACGGACAACATGGCAGTCAGTTCTTCGCCACCATACCTGGCCAACAAGGCATCAAACCGCAGGGTATCTCGCACGATCTGCGTCACCTCACGCAGCACCTCGTCGCCAACCTCATGCCCGTATTGGTGATTGATGGCGCGAAAACGATCGATGTCGATCATCATCACCGCCACCGGATTGCCCTCGGCAGGCAGCATGGACAACATTCGTTGCCCCAATTCTCGCAGCCCACGCCGAGACAATGCGCCAGTCAGGTCATCGGACAAAGAGCGGGCTCTCAACTGCTGATTCAAGCGCTCATTGATGATCGCAAACACCAACGCCGCCACTGCCAAGGGCAACAGTGCAAAACTCAAGCCGGTGAAAGGCAGCAACCATGTCGGTGCATAGAGCCAGTGCTCCGGATATGGCCCTTCACGGTTGGTGGCGTACCAGAGCGAAATCAACCAGTTCGCCGCAAATGCCGCCGCCACGATGAGCAGGCTCATTTCACTGCGTGCAACCCGGGGGCTGCGCAAAATCAACCAGCCTTGATCGAACAACAACCACAGGCTGATGAACGCAAACGCCAAGGCAATGGCCTGCGTGAACAGACCGTCAGAACCCGTCCAAGCGGCCAACCAGAGGCCCAGCGTCAACAAACCGGTGATGCCCCAGCCTGCCAACGGGGTGGTCTGCCGCCCGTTCAACTGACGGAACGCCCACGCCAACAAGGTCACGCCGGAGACGGCCAAACCAATCGCAAACTGGCTGATGGGTCGCTGCCATTCCTCTGGGCAAAACTGAATCAGCAACAAGGCAGACAAACAAGCGAAAGCCAGCCGATAGAGGCTGACCGCCTCGCGGACCCGAGGTTGGCGCGTACGCAGCAGAGACATCAGACCCAGCCCCACCAAGGAGCCCCCACCAGAGATGGAATAACAGGTGAAGATGTCTGTCGACTGCATGGCTGTCAGTCTGCCACGATGTGAGCGTTTTTCGGTGTGGCTAATCCGCCCCAGCGTGCGGCGGCCTCATCGTCACTGACTCGGGCGTCCACCCACCTGCTCTCGCCTCCGCTGCTTTCTTTTTTCCAGAAAGGCGCCTGGGTCTTGAGCCAATCCATCAGGAATTCTGCACAGTGGAAGGCCTCACCACGGTGGGCCGAACTCACCGCCACCAGCACGATCTGGTCGCAGACGGCCAGCGGACCCACGCGGTGGATCACCTTCACGCCCAAGACGTCAAACCGGCGGCGTGCCTCGACGATGATCTCGGCAATGCTGCGCTCGGTCATGCCGGGGTAATGCTCCAACTCCATGACAGATGCGTCTGCGGCCGACGCCGGGGCACCCGCTTCTCGCCATTCGCGCACCGTACCCACAAAACTCACCACGGCCCCGACGCGCCCGTCACCGGCACGCAAAGCGGCCACTTCGGCCCCCAGATCGAAATCATCCGGACCGACGATCACACAGGCCAAAGCGGCCTGCAGTTCAGATGACAAGGGAGCACCCATGTCAACCTCCCGTCACGGGCGGGAAGAACGCCACCTCGTCACCATCGGACAAGGGTTCGTCGGCCGTGCACAGGGTCTGGTTGCGCGCCATGCGCAAGCCCTTGGCCCCATCCAGTGCTGCGGCATGCGAAGGCGATCGGCTTTGCAACCACTCACGCAAGGCACCCACAGTGCGGGCGGGCGTAACGGACCAATCGATGGTCTCCGATCCACCCAATTGCTCACGCACCGCGGCGAAATAACGAACCGTGACTGTCATGTTGAGACTCAGGGCTGGAGTGCCGCGCTGCCGGGTTGCAGCAACTCAGACATGGGAATGAAGGACACCACATCACCGGGTGCAACCATAGTGTTGGGCGACAGGTCCACCACCCCCTCGGACCAGGCTGCCGAACTCAGCACGCCTGACCCCTGATGGGGATGAAGAACCACTTGGCCATCGGCCTGCAGGCGAGCGCGCAAAAACTCCCGGCGCTTGTCGGGCTTGGGCCAGTGGAAATCGGCAACCAGCGAAGTGGCACGCGGCAGGTGCCATCCCTCGCCTGCCAACACGCCCAGGACCGGCCGCACCAGCAAGAGGAAAGTCACGAAGCTGGCCACCGGATTCCCGGGCAGCCCCATGTACAGGGCGCGACTGCCATCGGCGCGACGGATCCAGCCGAACACAAACGGCTTGCCCGGTTTGATAGCCAGGGCCCAGAAATCCAGCCCGCCCTCGTCCAGCACGGCGTTGCGAAGATGATCCTCCTCGCCCACCGAGACGCCACCACTGCTGATGATGAGGTCGCTTTGTTCGGCGGCTGCACGCAAGGCTGAGCGGGTGGCATCCAGATCGTCGGGCACCACGCCCAGATCGTTCGCCATGGCCCCCGTGGCCTGCACCAGCCCCCGTAAGGTGTGTCGGTTGCTGTTGTAGATGGCACCGGGTGGCAAGGACGCGCCCGGCATCACCAACTCGTTGCCAGTGGTCAACACACCCACTCGGGGACGCCTGAACACGTTCAGTTGCGCAGCCCCCACCGATGCGGCCACACCCATGGCCGCCGCGCTGAGTCGCACACCTGCGTGTAGCACCGTCTGTCCTTGCGCAATGTCTTCGCCTCGGCGACGGATGTTCTGACCCAGCTTGACGACTTCGTTGAAGCGGACGGTGTCCGATGCGGCATCGGCGGTGGTGTGCTCCTGCATCACCACGGCATCGGCCCCGTCCGGAACGGGTGCGCCCGTGAAAATGCGCGCACAGGTGCCAGGCTGCAAGGTCACCCCCACCTGCCCTGCTGCAATGCGTTGCGCCTTGGGCAGCGTCACCGCAGTAGCCGGCACTCCAGCCTGACCGGCCTGAGCCAGATCGGCAGCCCGCACGGCGTACCCGTCCATGGCGCTGTTGTCCAACGGCGGCACGTCCACCGGGGACACCAGACTCTCTGCCAGTACCCGCCCGAGGGCGTCAAAGCTATCCACCGGTTCGGTCAACAGGGGCTGCTGCCCCAAGTGGTCGACCACGGCTGCCGACAGACGAGACCAAGCCTCGTCCAAGGGCATCAAAGGCTTGAAAGCGGCCGCCATCGCGACACTCCTTGTGGCTACGCCAACTGCGCTCCGACCCGATCAGTCGTTGCAGTGCTGGGTGATGTAGTCCTTGACCGTTTGGGCGCTGTTGGGCACCACCACGAAACGCTTGGGCAGCGACTCCAGACCATCGAGGCCCTTGATCCAGTGAGGACGCTCGGGCTGACGACCCGTGGCTTCGACGATGGTTTCGGCAAACTTGGCAGGCAAGGCGGTTTCCAACACCAGCATGGTCACGCCGGGCTTGACGTGCTCGCGCGCCACCTTCAGTCCGTCGGCCGTGTGGGTGTCGATCATCACGCCAAAACGCTCGAAGGTGTCCTTGATGGTGGCCAGGCGGTCGCTGTGCTTGCTGGTGCCCGACACGAAACCGTAGCCCGGCACCTTGGCGAACTCGTCGGCAGACAGGTGGAACTCGCCTTGCTGCTCGATGGCGTCCTTGAACAACGCCTTCACGCGCGCACCGTCACGCCCCAGCAGGTCGAACACGAAGCGCTCGAAATTGGATGCTTTGGAGATGTCCATCGAGGGCGACGAGGTTTCGTACGTTTCGGCGCTGCCACGCACGCGGTAACTGCCGGTGCGGAAGAACTCGTCGAGCACGTTGTTCTCGTTGGTGGCCACGACCAGTTGGTCAACGGGCAGGCCCATCATGCGGGCCACGTGGCCGGCGCAGACGTTGCCGAAGTTGCCCGACGGCACCGTGAAGCTGACCTTCTCGGCGTTCGACTTGGTGGCGTAGAAGTAGCCAGCGAAGTAGTACACGACCTGGGCCAGCAAACGAGCCCAGTTGATCGAGTTGACCGTGCCGATCTTGTACTTGCGCTTGAACTCCAGGTCGTTGGAAACGGCCTTGACGATGTCTTGTGCATCGTCGAACACGCCTTCCACGGCCAGGTTGTGAATGTTGGGGTCCTGCAGGCTGAACATCTGCGCCTGCTGGAAGGGGCTCATGCGGCCATTGGGCGAGAGCATGAACACACGCACGCCCTTTTTGCCGCGCATGGCGTATTCGGCCGCGCTGCCGGTATCCCCCGAGGTGGCGCCCAGGATGTTGAGTTGCTCACCACGGCGACCCAGTTCGTACTCGAACAGGTTGCCCAGCAGTTGCATGGCCATGTCCTTGAAGGCCAGCGTGGGGCCATTGGACAGGGCTTCCAGTGCCAGACCGGGCTCCAGTGGCTTCAAGGGCGTGATCTCGTCAAAGCCATACACCGACTTGTTGTAGGTGCGGGCCGTGATGTCCTTCAGGTCGGCGGCCGGGATGTCGTCGATGTAGAGCGACAGCACTTCAAACGCCAGCTCGGCATAGCTCAGGCCGCGCCACTTGGTGAGCGTGGCGTCGTCCACCTTCGGGTAAGCCACAGGCAGGTACAAGCCACCATCGGGTGCCAGACCTTCAAGCAAGATTTCGCAGAAGTGGCGTTCGGTCTTGTCACCGCGGGTACTGATGTATTTCATGGTCACTCCAGCAGCGGCGATCAGGCCAGCTCTTCCTTGCGCAGCTTGACGATGGGGGCCAGCACGGTGGGCAGGGCCTGCATCGCGGCCAGGGCCGTGTTCATGGCACCTTCCTTGGTGTCGTGCGTCAGGATGATCAGGTCGGTCTGGTTGCCGCCCTCACCGCTCACCTCATCGGCTTCGCGCTGGATCACGGCGTCGATGCTGATGCCTTGTTCAGCCAGGATGCCGGTGATCTTGGCCAGCACGCCGGCCTTGTCGGCCACGCGCAGGCGCAGGTAGAAGGACGTGACCACTTCTTCGATCGACAGGATGGGCAGGGTCGACAGCGCGTCGGGCTGGAAGGCCAACGCGGGCACGCGCGAAGCGGCCGGTGCGGCGATCTGGCGAGCAATGTCCACCAGGTCAGCCACCACCGCCGAAGCGGTGGGTTCAGAGCCAGCGCCCTTGCCGTAATACATGGTGGTGCCCACGGCATCGCCTTGCACCAGCACGGCGTTCATGGCGCCTTCCACATTGGCGATCAGGCGCTTCATCGGCACCAGCGTGGGATGGGTACGCAGTTCCACGCCGTTGTCGCGGCGACGGGCGATGCCCAGCAACTTGATGCGGTAGCCCAGTTGCTCGGCGTACTTGATGTCGGTGGCGGACAGCTTGGTGATGCCCTCCACGTGAGCCTTGTCGAACTGCACGGGGATACCGAACGCGATGGCGCTCAGCAGCGTGGCCTTGTGTGCCGCATCCACGCCTTCGATGTCAAAGGTGGGATCGGCTTCGGCGTAACCCAGACGTTGGGCTTCTTTCAGCACCACATCGAAGTCCAGGCCCTTGTCACGCATTTCGGACAGGATGAAGTTGGTGGTGCCGTTGATGATGCCGGCCACCCATTGGATTTGGTTGGCGGTCAGGCCTTCACGCAGGGCCTTGATGATGGGAATGCCACCGGCCACAGCCGCTTCAAACGCCACCATCACGCCCTTGTCACGGGCTGCGGCAAAGATTTCAGTGCCATGCACGGCCAGCAGCGCCTTGTTGGCGGTGACCACATGTTTGCCGGCGGCAATGGCTTCGAGCACCAGGGCCTTGGCGATGCCATAGCCACCGATCAGCTCAACCACCACGTCGATGTCGGGGTTGGCGATCACGGCGCGTGCGTCATTGACCACCTGAGCTGCGTCGCCCACGATCTCCTTGGCGCGATCGACGTTCAGGTCAGCGACCATGGCGATTTCGATGCCACGACCGGCGCGACGACGAATTTCTTCCTGGTTGCGGCTCAACACTGTGAAGGTGCCGCCACCGACCGTACCGATACCCAGCAGACCGACTTTGACGGGACGCAGTTGTTCTTGGCTCATATGGTTCTCTTCTCTCGCAGCGCGCCGCCTCGTGGGCGGCGCAACAAATTCAAAAATGGGTAATCAGGGCGCGCAGCGTGGCATCACACCGTGGATGTGCCGTGACGCTTGCGATACCCCTCCAGGAAGCGGGCAATGCGGTTGATGGCCTCAGCCAGATCGTCACTGTTGGGCAAGAAGACCAGACGGAAGTGGTCGGGGTGCGCCCAGTTGAAGCCCGTACCTTGCACGATCAGCACCTTCTCTTCGGCCAGCAACTCGTAGGCGAACTGCTGATCGTCAGCGATCGGGTAGATCTTGGGGTCCAGACGCGGGAACATGTACAGCGCGCCCTTGGGCTTGACCACGCTCACACCGGGGATCTTGTTGAGCATCTCGAACGCCAGGTCGCGCTGCTTGCACAGGCGCCCGCTCGGTGCCACCAGATCCTTGATGCTTTGGTAGCCACCCAGCGCCGTCTGGATCGCCAGCTGACCCGGGGTGTTGGCACACAGGCGCATCGACGCCAGCATGTTCAGCCCCTCGATGTAGTCCTTGGCGTGGCGCTTCTCACCCGACACCACCATCCAGCCGGCACGGTAACCGCACGAACGATAGTTCTTCGACAGACCATTGAAGGTCAGGAACAACACATCATCGGCCAGCGAGGCCATGGACGTGTGGGTGTTGCCATCGAACAGGGTCTTGTCGTAGATCTCATCGGCCAGCACGATGAGCTGATGCTCACGGGCCACCTGGATAATTTCCTTCAACAGGCTCTCGGGGTACAGCGCACCCGTCGGGTTGTTGGGATTGATGACGACGATGGCCTTGGTACGAGGCGTGATCTTGGCGCGGATGTCTGCGATATCCGGATTCCAGTCGTCGGCTTCGTCGCACACATAGTGCACGGGACGCCCCCCCGACAGCGACACCGCAGCGGTGTAGAGCGGGTAATCCGGCGACGGCAGTAGCACCTCATCGCCCTCATTGAGCATGGCATTGAGGGCCATCACGATCAACTCGGACGCGCCGTTGCCCAGGTACACGTCATCGACTGTGACGCCCTGAATGCCCTTTTCCTGGCAGTAATGCACCACCGATTTGCGCGGGGCAAAGAGCCCCTTGGAATCGGTGTAACCCGCCGCGCCCGACAGATTACGGATCATGTCCTGCACGATCTCGTCTGGCGGCTCCAGCCCGAACACGGCCAGATTGCCAATGTTGAGCTTGATGATCTTGTGCCCGTCTTCTTCCATCTGGCGCGCCTTCTCCAGCACGGGCCCACGGATGTCATAACAGACGTTGGCGAGTTTGCTGGACTTGGTAACGGGTTTCAAGACGGACTCCAGGACGGACGAAAGGAGGGAAAGCTAGAATTTAACCACACCCGCTCCCCGCACGATGCACCTGGGCACGACGATGGGGCGGGCTTTTTGCCTTTTTATGCACCATGAAACTGCATGCCGACCGCGCCGAAGGCGTCAATGTCATCCATGCCTGTGACGTTCAATCGGTTTCCGTCAACGGAACCCGCTACGCCCACAGCATCCTCATCCCCCACACCGGGGACATTCAGCGCTGGACTCCCGCCAGTGCAACCGATCTGCAGGCGGCAGACTTGGAGGCATTGGCAGCACTCCAGCCCGAAGTGGTCATCCTCGGCACAGGCCAACGTCAGCAATTCCTGCACCCACGCCTGATGGCCGCCCTGCTGCAAGCCCGCATCGGCGTTGAGACCATGGACACCACGGCCGCATGCCGCACCTACAACGTGCTCGCAGCAGAAGGCCGCCGAGTTCTGGCAGCGCTCTTGATCGAATCGAGCGAGTGAGCAGCCCCCTCTACTCGGTGTCCGCCCCCAGTGCTCAGGAGCCCCCGCGAACCGCTTATAATGGAAGGCTATTCAAGCAGGTAGCTGATCTCTAGAACATGACACCCGCCCTCAACAAACCTTTGCCGGAATTCGAGGCCGTCGCGACTGGCGGCGTGAAATTCACGCCCCAAGGCTATATCGGTCGAACCGTGGTGCTGTACTTCTATCCGAAGGACCACACCCCAGGCTGCACCACTGAAGCCATGCAATTCCGCGACATGCACAAGGAATTCGTCCAGGCTGGTGCCGTGGTGTTCGGCGTCTCGCGCGACAACCTGGCGTCCCACGACAAGTTCAAGGAAACCTTGGAGTTGCCTTTTGAACTGATCGCTGACACGGAAGAAAAGCTGTGTCACATGTTCGGCGTGGTCAAGAACAAGATCATGTACGGCAAGAAGGTCAAGGGCATCGAGCGCTCGACCTTCCTGATCGGCCCCGATGGCGTACTGCGTGAAGAATGGCGCGGCATCAAGGTCGCCGGCCACGTAGAAGAAGTGCTGAAGTCTGTTCAAGGCATGAAGCAAGAAGCAGCCTGAGCCAACTCGCTCGCTGTCTGAATCAAGGCGCCCATGTGGCGCCTTTTTCATGCCCGCAGATGTCGCGCCATGCAGACACCCGGCAACGCCATGACGCTGACAACGTGCAGCAGGCATGGAGTGTGCATAATGGTTTGCATGCACCTGAGCTTTTTCCAACTCGGTTCACCACTTGCCCTCACGTTGTCTTGCTGCGCCACCGGCAGCACCAAGACGACTCAGCCAAAGGCCGCACCTTGCCTGTGCGGCCTTTTTTGTTTCTGATTCATCCACTTGCGGACCTGCCTATGCCTCTGCCCAAGCCGCCCACCAAACGTGCTGACATGCTGCCGGATGACGCGTATTCCGCGCAAGCCAAGCCGGCCCGGTCCTCCAAGGCGCCTCAAAACGCCCACAAAGCCAAAGCTGCCAATGAACCCGCACTGAGTCCCTCGCTGGAATTGGTGACGCCACCACCAGCGGCACCCGTGGTGGATGCTGCGGCCCCGAGCGTTGCCAAAGTGCCTCGCAAGAACTTGGCAAAGAAAGGTAAATCCGACGTCGCGCCTGTGGTCGCAGAGCGCACCGATACGTCGCCAGCCGCCACCGAAAGCACAAGCACCAAGCCCCCGAAAGCAAAGCCCCAGACCAGTGGCACACGACGCATTCGCACCAGCGACGGCCCGCCCAAGCTGTTTGTACTGGACACCAACGTGTTGCTGCACGACCCGATGTCGCTGTTCCGCTTTGACGAACACGACATCTACCTGCCCATGATCACGTTGGAAGAGTTGGACGGGCACAAGAAAGGCATGACCGAAGTGGCGCGCAATGCTCGCCAAGTCAGTCGGGACCTGGATGCTTTGGCTGCCGACTTGAGCAATCGCCTGCAAGCCGATCCCGCTGCGGGCATTGACCTCGCCAAGACTGGGCACACCGAAGCGGGTGGCAAGCTGTACTTCCAGACGACGGGTCTGGCGGTCGAGTTGCCCATGGGTTTGCCTCAAGGCAAAGCTGACAACCAGATTCTGGGCGTGGTGCAAGCACTGCGCCACCGCCACCCTGGTCGCGATGTGGTGCTGGTGTCCAAAGACATCAACATGCGCATCAAGGCCCGTGCCCTGGGCCTGCCTGCCGAAGACTACTTCAACGACAAGACGCTGGAAGACGGCGACCTGCTGTACACCGGCGTGCTCGCCCTGCCCTCGGACTTCTGGGAGCGGCACGGCAAAGGCATGGAAAGCTGGCAGCAAGGCGGCGCCACTTACTACCGCGTCAGCGGCCCCATGGTGCCGGCCTTCATGGTCAACCAGTTTGTTTATCTCGAAAGCCCTGGCGCCACGCCTTGGTACGGCAAGGTCGCGGAAGTCACAGGCAAATCGGCCGTGTTGCGGACGCTGAAGGACTACGCGCACCAGAAGAATGCCGTGTGGGGCGTGGCCGCTCGCAACCGCGAACAAAACTTCGCGCTGAACCTGCTGATGGATCCAGAGTGCGACTTCGTGACGCTGACTGGGTCGGCAGGCACTGGCAAGACGCTGATGACCCTGGCATCGGCCCTGTCGCAGGTGCTGGACGAGCGCCGCTACACCGAGATCATCGTGACCCGTGTGACCGTGCCTGTGGGTGAGGACATCGGCTTCCTGCCCGGCACGGAAGAAGAAAAGATGTCGCCCTGGATGGGCGCGCTGGATGACAACCTGGAAGTGCTCGCCCGCGGCGACACCAGCGCAGGCGAATGGGGCCGTGCAGCCACCAATGAACTGGTGCGCAGCAAGATCAAGATCAAGAGCATGAACTTCATGCGGGGACGCACCTTCCTGAACAAGTTCCTCATCATCGACGAGGCGCAGAACCTGACGCCCAAGCAGATGAAGACCTTGATCACCCGTGCAGGCCCCGGCACCAAGATCGTCTGCCTGGGCAACCTGGCCCAGATTGACACCCCCTACCTGACCGAGGGCTCATCCGGTCTGACTTATGCGGTCGACAAGTTCAAGGGCTGGCCACACAGTGGTCACGTGACCCTGGCACGCGGCGAACGCTCGCGTCTGGCGGACTTTGCCTCTGAAGTGCTGTAAGTCGCAGCCCTTCTCCCAACAAAAAGCCGAGGTCAACGCCTCGGCTTTTTTCATGGTGATGTGGCGAACGATCAGGCGCACTCGAACACGGCCATGCTTTCCACGTGCGCCGTGTGCGGGAACATGTTGACCGCACCCGCAGACACACAACGGTAGCCCGCCTGGTGCACCAACAAGCCAGCGTCACGCGCCAGGGTGCTGGGGCTGCAGCTGACGTACACGATGCGCTTGGGCGGCACCCAGTCCGGCACCAACGTCGGGTCCTGATGCAAGTCGGCCAGGGCCTTGGCCAAGGCGAAGGCCCCTTCACGAGGTGGATCGATCAGCCACTTGTCGGCATGGCCATAGCCCGCCAGCTCTTGCGGCGTGATTTCAAACAGGTTGCGCGCCACGAAACTGGTGTTGTCGGCCACGCCGTTGTGACGGGCGTTTTCGCGCGAACGCGCCACCAGGGTTTCGCTGCCTTCGATGCCCAACACCTCGCGCGCCTGGGTGGCCAAGGGCAACGTGAAGTTACCCAGACCGCAGAACCAGTCGATGACGCGCTCGCTCTTTTGCACCTGCAGCAGGCGCAGCGCACGCCCCACCAACACTTGATTGATGGCGTGATTGACCTGCGTGAAGTCGGTCGGTTTGAACGGCATGGTGATGCCGAACTCGGGCAAGGTGTAATCGAGCTTGGGCGCCGATTCGTCCAGCGGGTGAACGGTATCCGGCCCCTTGGGCTGCAACCACCAGGACAGCGTTTCCTGACCGCCTTCAGCGGGACTGTGGTGCGCGGCAAAGTCCAGCAGACGCTGCGTGTCCGCGGCAGTCAGGGGCTCCAGATGACGCAGCACCAGCACGGTCACCTGCGTGCCCACCGCCACCTCGATCTGGGGTAGGCGATCGCGCTGGTCCATGCTGCCGATCAGCTCGCGCAGCGGCACCAACAGACGACTGACGTGTGGGGGCAGGATTTCGCAGGAGCGCATGTCGGCCACGTAGCGCGATTTGCGCTCGTGGAAGCCCACCAGCACCGTGCCTTTCTTGGCCACGTAACGCACCGACAGGCGACCGCGGTAGCGGTAGCCCCAGGCGGGCCCTTCGATGGGACGCAGCAGGGTTTCGGCCTTGACCTTGCCCAGATGCCACAGGTTGTCTTCCAGCACACGCTGCTTGACAGCCACTTGGGCGCTGGCATGGAAATGCTGCATCTTGCAGCCGCCGCACAAGCCGAAGAATTCACACTTCGGAGTCACACGCTGCGAGCTGTCACGACGACGGTCGGTCATCGTGGCCTGCTCCCAGTTGTTCTTGCGGCGGGTCACGCTGACACGCACCTCTTCGCCGGGCAAGGCATCTTCAATGAAGACCACCTTGCCATCGGCACGGTGGGCCACGCCCTGGGCTTCGAGATCCAGGGATTCAACCTTCAGCCACTCCAGGTGCGGCGGAACGGATGCCACCTCGGCTTCAGCAGGGGCGGCAGAAACAGAAACGGGGGATGATTCGCTCATCCCCCGATTGTCTCAGGACTCTGGGCCGATCCGAAAACCGGCATGAAACGACTTAACGAGCAGGCAGTTGCCTGACCGGGTCAATCGGCTTGCCCTGCTTGCGGATTTCAAAGTGCAGTTGCACGCGATCCGCGTCGGTGGCGCCCATCTCGGCGATCTTCTGGCCCTTGCGCACCACCTGATCTTCCTTGACCAGCAAGGTCTGGTTGTGCGCGTAGGCGGTCAGGTAGTCACCGGTGTGTTTGATGATGACCAGGTTGCCGTAGCCGCGCAAGCCGGAGCCGGCATACACCACGCGCCCGTCACCGGCGGCCACCACAGGGTCCCCAGCCTTGCCTGCAATGGCCACGCCTTTGCGCTTGCCCTCTTCAAACTGGCCAATGATGGCGCCATTAGCGGGCCAGATCCAGGCAGGTTCGTCAGCGTCCTTGCTGTCCTTGGCATCTTTGGATGTGTCACGGGCATCGGAGGCAGAGGCGGCCGACGACGACGCAGCATTGGACGATGCCACGGGTGGGGTCGGCTTGGCACCGGCGGAGGCAGCCGACGCAGGCTTTCCGGCCTCCAACGGACGCGCCTCGATGCGAGACGACGTAATCGGTTTGGCCGCAACGACCGGGGCCGCAGCAGCACCAGCCTCAGCGACCGGCGGCACCACACGCAGCACCTGCCCCACTTCGATCAAATTGGGGTTGGTGACACTGTTCCAGGTAGCGATGTCCCGCCACGTCTGGCCTGTTTCCAAACCAATTCGGATGAGCGTGTCACCGGGCTTGACGGTGTAGTAACCGGGCTTGCCAGCATTTTCAGCACCAGGCGGCAGACGCACGGGCTGCGACGAAGTGATGGGCGCAGCAGGCGTAGAGCCCGTGCGAACCCGATCATCCACCGGCGCACGATGGTTGGGAGATGCACAACCGGCCAGCACAGCCACAACGGCCAGAGCGGAGGCCAGACGACAGATAGAGGTCATGGACATGTAGAGGTTCGATTGACGCCACCAGAAAGTGGCGTCATTCAAGATCACGTGGTGCCAGATTTTAGGGGGACGAACAAGACCGCGCCGGCACGACTGTATTGCAAAGAACCATCCGGCAAGCGATCCAGCACGGTCAATACCTGCCCGGCCCCCTCTTGAGTGGGCGCCACCAACCGACCACCAGGCGCCAGTTGGTCCACCCAAGCCTGAGGCAAAGCCGATCCACCCGCAGCCGCAATGATGGTGTCATAGGGCGCGTGAGGGGTGTGCCCCACCATGCCATCCCCGTAAATCAGACGGATTTCTGGCCATTGTGGCAGGACCGATCGCATTTGCTCCAGGTTGGTGCGAGCCTTGGCATGCAAATCATGCAAACGCTCGATCGACACCACTCTGCTGGACAAGTAGGCCAGCAAAGCAGCCTGGTACCCGCAGCCCGTGCCAATCTCCAGGCAGCGCCCGAGAGGTGGCCGCACGGGCGTTACGCCCATCTCGGCGCCATTCAAACCGGGGCGCACACACAGCAATTGCATCATGGCAGCGACCACGGAGGGTTTGGAGATCGTTTGGCCCAAGCCGATCGGCAGGCTGGTGTCTTCATAAGCCTGATTGACCAAGGCGGTGTCCACGAACATGTGTCGCGGCACGGCAGCAAACGCTTCCAGCACACCCGCGTGACTGATGCCATCGGCCATCAAGCGCTCCACCATGCGTCGGCGCACGTGCACCGAATCCAGACCGAGGCCTTGTGGTGCGTGTTGCCGGCGGCGTTCGCGCTCGACGGCTTGCAGATGTGCCTGGGGCCTCAACAGTTCAGGCGCTTTGGGCGGAACGCGCACCCCGGATGAGGACGAAGGACGAGGCCCATGAGACCGGCTGGCTGCAAGCTGATCCAGTTGCAGCGGAAAGCGTCGTGGCTTGCGGTCCGATGGGCTTTGACTCATCTGGGCTCCAACCAAGTCTGCCAGGCGGGCAGACGCTGATGATCGGTCATGTCGACTTGCAGCGGGGTGATGGAGACCTGACCGCTGCGTACGGCATGGAAGTCCGTTCCCTCACCGTCTTCGCGTGCTTCACCGGCTGGGCCAATCCAGTAGAACAGATCGCCGCGGGGGTTGGCTTGCGCGACGGCTGGGAAACTGGCATGGCGACGGCCCAGTCGGGTGATCGCCCAAGGCGCCTGATCGGCTGTGGCCATGGCTGGAATGTTGACGTTGAGCAACCACGGCGCCTTGGCGGGCGGATGTGCCAACACGTGGTCAATCACCCGGCGCGCCACACGCGCTGCCACATCCAGATGGCCCCAGCCTTTGTCAACCAGCGAAAAGGCGATGGCAGGAATCCCGAACAGATACCCTTCGGTCGCTGCAGCCACGGTGCCGGAGTACAAGGTGTCGTCGCCCATGTTGGCGCCGTTGTTGATGCCGGACAGCACCAGATCAGGCTTGGGAATCAGGCCGGCCGTCAGCGCCAAATGAACACTGTCAGATGGCGTGCCACTCACATAGCGAAAGCCGTTGGGCGCCGTGTGCAAACTCAATGGCTGATGCAGGGTCAGCGCATTGGACGTTCCGCTGGCGTTGCGCTCAGGCGCAAACACATCAATCGTGCCAAGGCCTTGGCACGCCTCGACCAAGGCGGCAATCCCCGGGGCCAGATACCCGTCGTCGTTGGCAATCAGAATTCGCATGCGGTGATTGTAGAAGCGTCGTGTCGTCACAGTGACAAAACACCCCAGTCTCGGGTTTCGGCCGTAGCGGGATGGGGCCATCGTCTGATAATGTCGCGCAACAGCACCCCAGCAGGGCCAACTCCAACGCACTGATCCCCAAGAGGTGATCAGCACAACCACAGCAGTTTTCACAAAGGCTGCGTCGGCAGGACCGCCATGACCGTCAAGGTATTGATTCTGGAAGACAACCCCGTTGCACGAGGCTTCTTGTGCAAGGTGGTTCACGAAAGTCTCAGCGATGTCAGCGAGATCACCGAGGTCGCAGACCTGGAATCCGCACGTCGCGAATTGGGCTATGCCGCAGGCAACCGTGCACCGGTCGGCCCAGAGCCTTATCAACTGATTCTGGTTGACCTGGAACTACCGGACGGCAGCGGCCTGGAAATGCTGCGTGAGTTGTCGGCCTACCCTGCCACGCGCATCGTCACCACGCTGTATGCGGACGACGAGCATCTCTACCCTGCACTGCAGATGGGCGCTCATGGTTACCTGCTCAAGGAAGACCGCTTTGAGATTCTGGTGGAAGAGTTGCAAAAGATCGTGCGAGGTCATCCCCCGCTGTCGCCTGCGATCGCCCGCCGTTTGCTGACCCATTTCCGCGCAGGCGAACAAGGCAGCCACAGTGGGCCCGCACTGCCGGAAGCAGAATCGCTGACACAACGTGAAGCCGATGTGCTGACTTACCTGAGCAAAGGCTTCACGGTCAAAGAGATTGCGTCGCTGATGGGGCTCAAATGGTTCACCGTCAACGACCACATCAAGGCCGTCTACAAAAAACTGTACGTTTCAAGCCAGCAGGCGTGATCAGGCTTCCCACTGAGGGGTGTTGCGCAACACCTCATCGAGTGTGGTGAGGCCCTCTGCCACCTTCATGATCCCGGACAGGCGCAGGGGCCGCAGCCCTTCTCGCGCTGCCGTCTGCCTGATCTTGCGCATGTCGATTTCGGGGTGCATCGCTGCGCGAACGCCCTCGGTGACGGGCAGCAACTCGTACAAGCCCACCCGTCCTTTGAAGCCGGTCATGCGGCAGTCCAGGCATCCGACTGGCTTGTACGGTTGCAGCTTGCCATTGAGCCGCCAAGGCTTGATCGCGTCGGCCAAGTCCTCTGCATCGAGTTGATCGTCTGGCTGTTTGCACGCCGGGCAAAGTGTGCGCACCAAACGCTGCGCGAGCACGCCAATGACCGTGGCACTGATGAGGTAGCTGGGAACGCCCAGATCGGTCATCCGTGTGATGGCCGAGGCTGCATCATTCGTGTGCAGGGTCGAGAAGACCAGATGCCCGGTGAGCGCGGCCTGCGTCGCCATTTCAGCGGTCTCCAGGTCACGGATTTCACCAACCATGATGATGTCGGGGTCCTGACGCATCAGCGCCCGCAAGCCGTCAGCGAAGTTCAGGTCAATGGTGGACTGAACCTGCGTCTGATTGAACGCAGGCTCGATCATTTCGATCGGGTCTTCGATGGTGCAGACGTTGACCTCATCGGTCGCCACGCGCTTGAGCGTGGAGTACAGCGTCGTGGTTTTACCCGAGCCCGTCGGACCGGTCACCAAAATGATGCCGTGCGAGCGACCCACGAGTTGTTCCCACGTCTGGACCTCGGCCTGGGCAAAGCCCAGCGCATCAAATGACTTGATGGTGTTGTCAGGATCAAAGATCCGCATCACCAGCTTTTCGCCAAAAGCCGTCGGCATGGTGGACAAACGCATTTCAACTTCATCACCACCCGGGTTGCGCGTCTTGATGCGGCCGTCGAGCGGGCGGCGCTTCTCCACCACGTCCATGCGGCCCAGCAGTTTGATCCGCGCGACCATGGCCTGCATCACCGACAGAGGCACCTGATAAACGGTATGCAACACGCCATCAATGCGGAAGCGCATGGCTCCCATTTCCCGACGAGGCTCGAGGTGGATGTCGGAAGCACGCTGGTCAAACGCGTACTGCCACAACCAGTCCACGACCTGAATGATGCCTTGATCGTTGGCGTCTAGTTGCCGGTTGGACTTGCCCAACTCGACCAACTGCTCGAAATTGTGCGCCACCGAGTCACCGGACTTTTTGTTGGCGTCCTTGACGGAACGCGCCAAGGTGTAGAACTCGGTGCGATAGCGCTGAAGGTCCAGCGGGCTGGCCACCACCAGCTTGACGGTCTTGCGGGTGTGCGCCTCGATTTCCTCGACCCAGGCGGTATCCAGCGGCTCGCAGGTGGCAATCGTGATGTCGTGCAGCCCGAACTGCACCGGCAAGGCACGGCGGCGCTCGGCATAGTTGATGGACATGATGTCCCCCACACGGGAGACTTCGACCTTGAGTGGGTCAATGCGCAGGTAGGGTAGCCCCACTCGGCGTGCCAGCCATTCGGTCAAGGGTTCCAGGTCCAGCGTGCCCGACGTGTCGGCGCGCTTGAGGCCCAGTCCGGCAATCCGCACCAAGGGATGCTGCGCACTGTCGCCTGCAGCAAAACGCTGCGCCACCGTCTGGGCATCCTGTGGTGACAGCACCTTGTCTTCGGTCAGCCAGTTGAGCAGCAACCGCCAATCCAGCAAGCCTTTGTGTGGAATGGCCGCTCGCGCAGCAGATGGGGCTGAAACGGCAGAAGACGAGGCGGCAGCGGTCATGTCTTGGCAGGGCGCGGTGAGGTCTGAAACGTAGACAGAAGCTTGACCCATTTTGGCGCAGGCAACTGATAGCGTGCTTGTAAAGTTTCTGCACGTTGCACCAAGGTGTCACGGTCTGGCAAGTCGAACCCTTTCCATGCCAACACGATGGTGTTGCCGTCCGTGGTGGGCTTGAGCTTGGCAACCCGGTGTTCGCCAAACGCCGCCTGAATGCGCGCTGCACTGCGCTCGAAACTGGCATCTCGCCCGAACAGGTTGACGGTCATGACGCCCCCGTCATCGAGCACGCGCCAGCACGCGCGATAGAAGTCCTCGTCGTCCAGCACCGGGCTGGCGGCCTCGTGGTCGTACAAGTCCACACACAGGGCGTCGGCACTGGCGACATGGTCATTGTGGATGACATAGCGCGCGGCATCTGCCTGAATGACACTCAGTCGCTCATCGTCGTCGGGCAAATGAAACCAGTTGCGGCACACCGAGATGACTTGCGGATTGATCTCAACCGCAGTGGTCGGGAGTCGCAAGACGCTGTGGCAGTACTTGGTGATGGCCGATGCGCCCAGGCCCAATTGCAGGCACCGCGTTTCAGACAACTCGGCAGGGTCACGCAGCAACAGCCAGGACATCATGCGCTGGATGTACTCCAACTCCAGCTTTTGCGGCTGTCGGATGCGCATGGCGCCTTGAATCCAGGGCGTTTCAAGGTGGAGATAGCGCACGCCCCGCTCTTCGGAGATCGTGGCTTCGGGCAAGGTAGGTTTCCGTTTCACGCCGGCGAGTGTGGCACAGTCGCGGGCATGGTTTGCACCTCATCCCGAACAGCGTCATCGCCACGCCTGCAAGGACTGGCACCGATCTGGCGCGCCGACGCCAAGCTTTTGATTCTGGGCAGCTTCCCGAGCGTGGCTTCTTTGGCGTCACAGCAGTACTACGCGCATCCGCGCAACCATTTCTGGCCCCTGCTGTCGGCCATTTGGGGGCTGCATGGGGTGGCTGCACTGTCATCACTCCCCTATGCCAACCGTCTTCCGATCGTTCAGGCCCATGGGGTGGCCATTTGGGATGTGTATGCCGGATGCCTGCGCGAGGGCAGTCTCGACAGCGCCATCGAGGCCGCCGAGCTGAATGACCTGCCCGGATGGATGGCACGATCACCGCATTTGCGCGCCATTGCCCACAACGGTGGCGAGTCCGCTCGGCACATGAAGATCACTCGGTCTCTGGGCCTGCCGGTTTTCAAGCTGCCATCAACCAGCCCTGCGAACGCCTCGTGGTCTTTCGAGCGCAAACTCCAGGCATGGCGAGAGGTGTTCATTCAGGCAGGCGTGGCGTCATGAAAAGAGTTTTGCACCGTCTTCGCCACAACGTCGAAGCCCAACTGCTATGGCCTCTGGGGCTGGCAACCGGCACCTTATGGGGGTTTCTGGCTCTGGCCAACGGCATGACCAGCGGCGCCACGCGTGCTGCTGACGCATGGATTCTTCAATGGTGCCGGTCAGCAGGAGCCCATGGCGGCGCATGGGGCCCCGCCTGGCTGCCGGACGTCATGCGCGACATCACCGCGCTGGGCAGCCCCACGGTGCTGATCCTGGTGGGCACGGCGGTGTGGGCATATTTGCTGTTGGCCAGGCAGACCCGGATGGCATGGCTGTCTGCACTATCTTGCTTGGGAGGGTGGGCCACCAGCACGGCCCTGAAAGGGGTCTTCATGCGTGAGCGACCCGAGTTCAGCTTTCACGGCACGCTGGCGGGCGGCTACAGCTTCCCCAGCGGTCACGCCATGATGTCGGCCATCGTGTTTCTGACACTGGCGATGTTGATCGCGCGATTGGCGCCACGCACTCGCCTGCGCCTGTACGCCATGGGCGTGGCCACCTTGCTGAGCGGGCTGGTGGGCATGTCCAGAGTCTATCTGGGTGTCCACTGGGCATCTGACGTGGTAGCGGGCTGGATGGCCGGTGTGGCCTGGGCGTTGTTGGTGTGGGCAATTGCCCACTGGCTGCAGATTGGTCAGGAAGACAGTCGCTGAACAAGCCGCTGCAATTTGGGCAGTGCGGCCAGTGTGTTGGCTTCGGTTTGCTGTTCGGTGTGCGCCAGGCTCCAACAGCGTAGCAAAGCCAAGGTTTCAGCCATGCGGGGTAGCTCGGCAGGCTCATTACGACTGTGCTGCCCTGCCGCGCGCTGCGCTGCGGTTTTGTACAACCAATGCGGCGGGATGTCCGGGGCATCGGTCTCCAAGACGATGGCCTCTGCGGGCACATCTGCTGCCAAGCGCCGGATCTGCAGCGCACGGTCGTAAGTCACGGCCCCGCCAAATCCAAGCTTGAAGCCCAACTCGATGAAGGCTTGCGCCTGTTGCAAGCTGCCATTGAATGCGTGTGCAATACCGCCCGCAACGGGCCGCCCCGCCTCTCGACAACGTCGCAAATGCTTGAGCAAGATGTCGGCGCTGCGACGGACATGCAAGATGACGGGCAGGTCATGTTCAGCCGCCAGGATCAACTGTTCCGCATAGAAATGCTCCTGGCGTGCACGGTGCGCCGCATCTTGCCAAGCAGGGATGAACGCATCCAGACCGATCTCGCCCACGGCAACCAGACGCGGGTCATCCACCGAGGCTGCCAAGGCCACACGCAGCTGGTGCAAAGCGTCGTCCGGTTCGTGATCCACATACAGGGGATGAATACCCAGGGCATACGCGCCCTGCGACTGGACGGCCACCTCACGCGCCGAGTCAAAGGTCCGAGTTGACACTGCCGGAATGACCACCATGCCGACGCCTGCAGCAACGGCCCGGGACACCACCGCAGCACGGTCTGCGTCGAACTCCGGCGCGTCAAGGTGGCAATGGCTGTCGATCCACATGGGGCCGCCCTGCCGTGCCGGGTTCAGTCTGAGAAGCGGCCGCTGACCAACTGGTGGCGCACCGCGCAACGTGCCGCCAGACTCGGGTCGTGGGTCACCATGACCACGGATGTGCCTTGATCGGCGGCCAACTGGAGCATCAAGTCGAACACGGCGTCAGCCGTGACGCGATCGAGGTTGCCGGTAGGTTCGTCAGCCAGGACGCAAGCGGGTTGCGTCACCAGCGCTCGGGCCACGGCCACACGTTGCCGCTCGCCGCCCGACAGCTCAGACGGACGATGCTCGACGCGGTGCCCCAGCCCGACCCGGTCCAGCCACAGGTGCGCCTGCTCGCGGGCCTGTGCCAGCGATTGACGACGGATGAGCAGCGGCATGGCCACATTGTCGAGCGCACTGAACTCGGGCAAGAGGTGGTGAAACTGGTAGATGAAGCCGAGGTGCTGGTTGCGCCACACGCCCTGTTCGGCCGCACTCATGCCCGACAGGTCCCGGCCCATCAACGCGACGCTTCCGCTGGAGGGAGCATCCAGTCCGCCCAGCAAATGCAACAGCGTGCTCTTGCCTGAACCCGAGGCACCGACAATCGCGACCGTTTGTCCGCGTTGCACCTTGAGATCAACGCCTTGCAGGATCGTGACATCCAGTGCGCCCTCGTGAAAGCGCTTGACCAGGCCCTGAGCGAGCAGGATGGGGGTGTCCGTGTTCATCAGATGTTCAGCAACCAGGCAATGATGTTCTTGGCCACAAAACCGAGCACACCGAAGCCCAGCACCAGGAACAGGACAAAGGTGCCGAACTTGCCCGCTTTGGACTCACGCGCCAGCTGCAAGATGATGAACATCATGTAGAGGATGAAGGCGCTCACGCCAATCGTCATGCCCCAATGCGCAATTTGCTCTTCCGTCAAACCAAACATATCTAACCGTTCATTCGTAACGCAGTGCTTCGGCGGGCTGAACGCGACTGGCGCGCCAACTCGGGTACAAGGTGGCCGCCAGAGACAGCACCAGCGAAATCAACCCGATCGGGACGATGTCTGACCACTGCGGATCAGAGGGCATCTTGCTGATCAGGTAGATGCTGCCAGGCAGAAAACTCACACCCAGCATGTGTTCGATGGCCGGCACGATCACGTCGATGTTGAAGGCCACCAGCAAACCCAGACCGAGTCCGCCCAGCGTACCCAAAATGCCCGACATGGCCCCCTGCACCATGAAAATGCCCATGATGGAACGGGGGCTGGCCCCCAAGGTGCGCAAGATGGCGATGTCCGCGCGTTTGTCGGTCACGGTCATCACCAGCGTGGAAACCAGATTGAAGGCAGCCACGGCCACGATCAGCGTGAGGATGATGAACATCATGCGCTTTTCGACCTGAACGGCATCAAACCAGTTTCGGTTGGTGTGCGTCCAATCGCGCACGATGTACTGCGCCCCCAGTGACTGGGCCAGTTCGTTGGCCACGGCGCGGGCCTGCTGAGCGTCTTTGAGCTTGAGCTGCACGCCCGTCGGGCCTCCGGTGCGGAACAAACGCGCCGCATCGTCGGCATGCATGAGCACCAAGCTGCTGTCGTATTCGTAGTGACCGGCGTTGAATACGCCCACCACCGTGACCTGCTTGAGCCGGGGCACCACACCGGCCGGTGTCACCTGCCCGCTGGGCGCCACCACGGTGAGCGGATCGCCTTCCCGCACCCCCAGAGATCGCGCCAGCTCTTCACCAATGACCACCCCCCACTGCCCGCTTTGCAAGCGGGCAAAGGTGCTTTGCATGGCCGCAGCGAGGGGCGTCACCGAGGCTTCTTCGGCCGGAACGATGCCGCGCACCATCACGCCGCGCATGTCTTCGCCGCGAGCGATCAGAGCCTGAGCAGGCACGAAAGGCGCTGCACCGATGACGGCAGGGTTCTGGCGCGCCTGGTTGGCAACCGCCTTCCAGTCCAGCAACTGGCTTCCGTAGGCGTCGTACACCTCAATGTGAGCCACGACGGAGAGCATGCGATCACGCACTTCTTTTTGGAAGCCATTCATCACCGACAGCACGATGATGAGGGCCGCCACCCCCAAAGTGATGCCCAAAATGGACACCCCGGAGATGAAAGAAATGAAACCGTTGCGGCGTGCAGAGCGGCTGGCGCGCGTGTATCGCCAGCCCACGCGCCATTCATAAGGCAAGTTCATGGTGTGGGAAGTGTACTCATTCGATAATCCCGTCCTATGCCTGCGTCTTCTTTGTCGTCTTCTGCCCCCCCACAACACTGGGTCATCCCGTATGCGGCCAGTCTGTCCGAACCCTGCGTGCAGGCCCTGCCTCATCTGGATCAATTGCCGCTGCCGCACCTGCATCGTCTTTTAGAACAACTGCGCCCCCTTTCAACGCAGACCGGCGACGAATACGCCCTGTCCATGCCGCACGAGTGCGTGCTGGCTGCTGCCATGGCCTGGCCCCTGGATGACGGTCATCAGCCTTGGGCCAGTTGGTGGGCCCGGCAAGATGGCGTGACACTGGAGCCGGGCAAGGTTTGGGGCCTGCTGAGCCCAGGGCATTGGTTGATGGGGCGCGACCATCTGACGCTGCTGGATCCCGAGTCGCTCGACTTGAGTGCGACAGAGTCCCAGGCGCTGATGGAGGCCATTCGTCCGCTGTTTGAAGAAGACGGCTGGACCCTGCTGTGGGGTGCGCCCACCCGCTGGTACGCCGCACACCCATCGCTGGAGGGGTTGCCCACGGCCTCGCTGGACCGTGTTGTAGGACGGAACCCCGACGTCTGGCTGACCGATCACCCCCAGGCACGCCCCCTGCGCCGACTGCAAAGTGAGGTGCAAATGCTGTTGTATCAACACCCCATCAACGATGAACGAGAAGCCTCGGGGCTACCCTCTGTGAATTCATTTTGGCTATCGGGCGTGGGTCGCCCCCCTCAGATACAGGCGATACCAGAGCACATCCACGTATGCCCCCACCTCCGCACAGCCATGTTGACGGACGACATGCACGGTTGGCTGGAGGCTTGGGCGCAACTGGACCGTGACATCCTGGGGCCGCTTTGTGAGCGGCTGAACCGAGGGGAGCCATTTCAACTCACGCTGTGCGGCGAGCGTCAAGCCGTCACACTCGCCACGGTGCCTGCAGAAAGCTGGGTTCGCTCGTGCTGGCAAGGCATCCAGCGGCTGTGGCGGCCCAAGACACGGCCACTTAGCAGCCATTTGCGTGTGCTTTGAGCATGCCGCCCCGCCCTCATCCGTTACAGATCACCGCCTGACAAGGACGTCATGAAACTCACCGCACGCGACGTGCCGCCACGTACCGCCTGGTCGCTGGAACAAGCTGGCGTACACCCTCTTATGGCTCGCCTGTTTGCAGCACGCGGCATTCAAGCCATGGATGAGCTGGATGACAGCCCTGCCCGCCTGCTCCCCCCTAGCGATCTGCTAGGAGCCAAGGAAGCGGCCACCCTGCTGGCGGACGCCATCTCGCAAGGCCAGCGTCTGTGCATCGTGGCGGACTACGACTGCGATGGCGCAACCGCCTGTGCCGTGGGTCTGCGAGGCTTGCGCATGCTGGGGGCGCAACCGCATCAGCTGAGCTACGTGGTGCCCGATCGTGCGGTGCATGGATATGGGCTGACGCCCCCCATCGTGGATTTGGTTCAGGCTCAGCGGGCCGATGTGCTCATCACGGTGGACAACGGCATGGCCAGCCACGAAGCCGTTCGCCTGGCCCGCAGCCGGGGCATGCGTGTGGTCATCACCGACCACCATTTGCCGGTCGTGCTGGACAACGGTGAGGTGAGCCTGCCCGAAGCCGATGTGATCGTGAATCCGAACCAGCCAGGCTGCCCCTTCGCCAGCAAGGCCTTGGTGGGCGTGGGCGTGATGTTCTACATCTTGCTGGCCATGCGAGCTGAGCTTCGCCAACGTGGCGCGTTTGACGCCAGCAACCAGCCCCGCATTGATGCGCTGCTGGACTTGGTGGCACTGGGTACCATCGCCGACGTCGGGCGACTCGACACCAACAATCGGCGACTGGTTGCGCAGGGGCTCAAACGCATTCGGGCTGGCCGCATGCAAGCCGGCATGGCTGCGCTGTATGCGGCGGCAGGCCGAGACCCATCGCGCGCCACCAGTCAGGACTTTGGCTTTGCCATCGGTCCGCGCGTCAACGCAGCAGGACGCCTCGCTGAAATGGGCTTGGGCATCGAATGCTTGCTGACCGATGATCCCGTACGGGCGCAAACGCTGGCGCAACAACTCGATGCCATCAATCGGGAACGTCGGGACCTGGAATCCGGCATGCGTGAACACGCAGAGTCTCTGCTGGAGTCTTTGATGCCGGAGGGCGATCCGCCCCCTGCCCTGACCCTGTTCGATCCCGACTTTCACGAAGGGGTCGTGGGCATCGTCGCATCACGTTTGAAAGACCGCTTGCACCGCCCGACCTTTGTGTTTGCACTGGGCCAGGATGGCTTTCTGAAAGGATCCGGTCGATCCATTCCGGGCTTTCACCTGCGAGACGCGCTGGACTTGATCAGCAAGCGCCACCCAGGCTTGCTGCGCAAATTTGGGGGGCATGCAGCGGCCGCAGGATGCACGATTGCCGAAGAAGACATCGACACCTTTGAAGAGGCTTTGGCTCGCATTGCGCATGACGGCCTGGATGCCAGCTTGCTGGCACGACAACTGGCCACCGACGGCCCACTGGACGCGCAATGGTTTACGCCAGAAACCGTGGCCCAACTGGATGCCGCCGTGTGGGGCCCGGGCTTTGATGCGCCCGTGTTCAGTGACCACGTGGAAGTGCTGGGGCAACGTCTGGTGGGAGAACGACACCTGAAACTCAGTTTGCGCGTTCAAGGCCAAGTCCGAGACGGCATCTGGTTTGGTCGCACGGAGCCCCTGCCCGCCCAAGCGCAACTGGCTTTCCGCCTCAATCTGGATGAGTTCCAGGGACGACAGCGGGTGCAAATGGTGGTGGAAGGCGCCGCCGACTGAGCCTGAGCAAGGCTCAGGCAGGCTCAACGATAGGCGTTGTTCAGCGCGCGAGCGGCAGGCGACTGCCCAAGAGCGCCATAGGTGTCGGAGGATTGGTCAGGGAACAAAGCCCCCAAGGTACGCCCCAATGAACCCGTGGCCTGATGCACAGCGGCTTGCTGCCCCTGTATGCGTGCCTGCACTTGAATCAGGCGCTGCCGCAACTCTGGCGACAGCGGGGCAACACCGGCCCGCGCAGCTTCGCCAAAAACATCCAGTGATTCGGACAAACTTTGCTGAAACCGAAGACTTTGCGCCTCGATTTGGGCTGGATCTGCAGAAACGAAAGCCGCTTCCAAAGCGTCAAGGCATGACTGAATATCAGCAACACGTGCCGATACCCGGTCATGCACAGAATGACAATCCATGCCAGCTTTCTTTCAAATCAGGCTCAAGCGGTCTGGCGTGGTTGCAGCAGATCGCGTGCGTTGCTGATCAGCTTGTCAGCGATCACTTCTGCATTGACTTCGTACGTGCCGTCGTCAATGGACTGCTTGACGCTGGACACCTTGCCCGCATCAAAATCGCCTGCCTGACCAGCCATCAGCCCAGCGGCTGCAGCAGAGAGTGTGACGGTTGCACTCTGGCCAATACCCCCATCCGATGACTTCGCCTTGCTGGACGAGGTCGTCGTGGTGGCACCCTCGGTGCGGGGCGCGATGCCGCCTAACGCCTTATCTAATGGGTTGCCAATCTTCATGATGTACTCCTTGCCCCGGTAAGTTCCAGGTGCTCACACAGGCCTTATCGGCGAGCAAGAACCAGACTTTAATGCCCAAATGGACATACCCCGCAGGTACGGGGGATTTTCCGGGATGCGGGACAACGGTATCACAATATGAGTTCAGCGACACGTTCTGCAACAGGTTGGGCGCACACGATGCGACCATTATCCATGCGGATACGGGCGCACTGACCTTCGTCTCCGTGGGTAAGGGCTGTGCCTTCGGCCCCGACGGCAAAGCCAGCGCCGCGCACCTTCAGTTGCACGGGATCCCCGGCCGCAAACCATCGCCGGGCCTTGAAGTCATCTTGCCGGATGCTCTGACCAGGCTCAACTTGCCGCAGCACCGTCCGTCCAACCACCTCGCTGAGTTGCATCACGGCTGGCGACGTTTTCTCGGCGAGATCCACCTCGGCCAGGCGGAAATCAGCTGCAACCACCGGCACACCAGGACGCAACGGCGTCACGGGGACCAACGCTTCGCCCCAAACTTTCACGGTCACTGGCCAAAACACGTTCCACCGAACCGGCCCTTGCTCGCAGCGCAGTCCGACACGGGTGCGCCCCCACATGGGCGAGCCAGCAGGCATGAAAGGCTGCACCTTGCTGCAAGGTGCCAATTTGAGTCGCGGATCCAACTGGCCCAACACCACTTCAATCCGCCAAGGCTTCTGCCCCACTGGCGCTTTCAATGTGGTCTGCTGCTTGGCCAGCAAATCTTGCACGTAGGCACCAAGGGCATCCACCCCTGGAGCATCACCGCCCACAGGCTGCGCTGCGACCGTCAGCGACAGGGCGCTGGCCACGCAGAACATCAGCCAATGAATGAGCAGCTTTTTCATGGTGCATCCAATGTACGGAGCCACGCCCCGCACATAGACAAAGAAATACAGCCTGAAAGACTGTTTATTCCGGCTCATGTTTTCGCTCCAGACGATCACCATCGGGGTCAGGCTGCATTGAGGTGCCAGCCAACGCTCGATAGACCAGCCCACCGCGGAGGGCCATACCATGCTGAACCGACTCACTGACTCGCTGAATTTCCAGGCCGAAGCGCTCAACCTGCGCTCCGAGCGTCAGCGCCTGATCGCCAGCAACATTGCCAACGCGGACACCCCCGGCTACGTCGCACGAGATTTCGATTTTGCCCAGGCCCTGCGTCAGGCCACAGGACAAGCATCCAGTGGCAGCAATGCTTTGAGCACCACCAAACTTCAAATGGCAACCAGCGGCACCGGTCACCTGACCCGGGATGGCCTGCCTGCAGGCAGCCGCGGCACACCCGACATGAATTACGCTGCACCCGCGCAAACCAACCTCGACAGCAACTCGGTGGACATGGATCGCGAGCGCGCCAACTTTGCAGACAACACCGTGCACTACGAAGCCACGCTGCGCTTCATCAACTCGACGGTGCGAACGCTCAACACGGCCATCACTGGTCAATAAGACAGTGACAGGAGGAGAGCCCCATGTCGATGTTCAAAATCTTCAACGTCTCCGGCAGCGCCGTCAGCGCGCAGTCGCAACGGCTCAATGTCGTCGCATCCAACCTGGCGAATGCGGACACCGTGGCCGGTCCTGACGGCTCTGCGTACAAGGCTCGGCAGGTGGTTTTCACCACGACCCCCATGGGCGAAGTGGGCACCGCAGGTGTCACCGTCAGCAAAGTCACCGAAGACAACACGCCCGGTCGCCGGACCTACGACCCCAAGCACCCTCAGGCCGATGCCGAGGGCTACGTGACCTACAGCAACGTCAACGCTGTGGAAGAGATGGTCAACATGATCGCCGCCTCGCGTTCCTACCAGAACAACATTGAGGTGATGAATACCGCCAAAACACTGCTGAGCAAAACCTTGCAGATGGGCCAGGGCAGCTAAGCCCTTCCCTGTCATCAGCCCCATCTGAATAAGGAATCGCCATGAGCACGACCGCAGTTTCCGGCGCCAGCGCCGCCACCACCAGCAGCACCAAGACCAGCACGACGTCAGCCACAGATGCTTCGGATCGCTTTTTGAAGTTGCTGGTGACGCAGATGCAGAACCAGGATCCGCTCAACCCGATGGACAACGCCCAGGTGACCAGCCAGATGGCGCAGATCAACACGGTCACCGGCATCGACAAGCTGAACACCACTGTCACAACGCTGAGCAGCAATCTGACTCAGATGCAGTTGCTGCAAGGTGCCAGCCTGGTCGGGCATGCGGTGCTGCTGGAAGGCAATCAACTGGCCTACAACAGCACCACAGGTAAAGCCGGCGGCGGGTATGAACTGGCATCAGCCGCGACCAAAGTGCAGATCGACATCGTCAACTCGGCGGGCACGGTCGTGGACAGCATCACGCAGACAGGCAAGGCTGCCGGTCGCCAAAGTTTCGACTGGACGCCGCCTTCCGGCACCGACACCAGCAACCTGAAATTCAAGATCACCGCCACCAGCAACAACACGGCCGTGAAGTCCACGCCGCTGATGACGGACCTGGTTGAAGCCGTGAACACCACTGACGGGAACCTGACGCTCGAGCTGAGCAACAGCGGCAGCACCGCCTACAGCAAGGTCAAGGCCATCTCCTGATCGCTCATCGGTCATCACCCTATACAGCGCAGTCACCCTGAAAGGACATCATCATGGGCTTCCAGCAAGGTCTTTCCGGCTTGAACATTTCCAGCAAGAGTCTGGAGGTGATCGGCAACAACGTGGCCAACGCCAATACCTATGGTGCCAAGGCATCTCGCGCCGAGTTTTCGGACATGTATGCGGCGTCGCTGAGTGGCGGTGGCAGCAACAACATCGGTATTGGCGCCCGGATTGGTGCGGTTGCGCAGCAGTTCACGCAAGGCAACATCACCACCACGGCGAACAACCTCGACTTGGCCATCAACGGCCGCGGCTTCTTTGCGCTCAAAACAGCTCAGGGTGAAACGGTCTATTCGCGTAACGGTCAGTTCAAACGCGACGCAGAAGGCTACATCATCAACAACGAAAAGCACCAGTTGCTGGGGCAAGCTCTGGACGAAACCGGCGCACCTGCCGGCCCAGCAGGCTACCCCATTCAGCTGACGAACGACAGCTCCCCCCCTCAGGCCGCCACCAACATCAACATGACGGCAAACCTGAACGCGAGCGCGTCATTGCCCAGCAACAATGCGACCACAGGTGGCATCAGCCTGGATGACTCTAAGTCGTACAACTTCGTGACCTCCCAAACCATTTATGGGACGAAAGGTGCGCCCGTCGCGGTCAACTACTATTTCCGCAAGACGCAAGACGCCGACCCATCCACAACCCCGGTGACCAACGCCCAGTGGGAGGTATACATGAGCGCCGACGGCAACACCAATGCTGCATCGGTGGCCAAGGATGCGACCACCGGATACCCGCTGCCTGTGACCACGTTGGAATTCAACTCCAGCGGCCAAGTCATCAGCGGCGGCACGTTCACCATCACGGACTTCCCCGGTGGAGATAACGGCGCCAACTTCCCAACGCTGGGGCTGGACCTCACCAGCGTCACGGAATACGCTGGCAGCTACGCCGTGACCGATTTGAGTGGTGGTGGCTATGCAGAGGGCAACCTGTCGGATTTCATCATTGAAACCGACGGCACCGTGAAGGCGCGCTACACCAATGGTCAGTCCAAGTCGATCGCCCGTGTGCAACTGGCTGACTTCAAGAACCTGAACGGTCTGCAGCCCGTTGGCAACAACGAATGGAAGCCCACCAATTCCTCGGGTGAGCCACTGCCGCTGGGTGCCCCAGGTTCTGGCGTGTACGGTCTGCTGCAAGCGGGCGCACTGGAAGAATCCAACGTGGACCTGACCGGTGAGTTGGTCAACATGATCGTGGCCCAGCGTACGTATCAAGCCAATGCGCAGACGATCAAGACCGAGGACCAGGTGCTGCAGACCCTGGTGAACCTGCGCTGATCTTGAGGCGCGCTTCGACGAAGTAAAGGACAGACATCATGGACCGCATGATTTACCTCAGCATGGCTGGCGCCAAGATGAACATGCAGCGCCAGGACGTGCTGTCCAACAATCTGGCCAACGTCAGCACCACCGGCTTCCGCGCCGAACTGCAAGCCATGCGCGCGGTGCCCGTCCGTGGCGATGGGGCCAGCACCCGCGTGTACGGACTGGAAACCACCGTGGGCTACGACGACACCTCGGGCCCCCTGACCTTCACAGGCCGAGCGCTGGATGTGGCACCGCAAGGCAAGTCTTGGTTGACCGTTCAAGGTCTGGACGGCACAGAGGCCTACACACGCGCCGGCTCTTTTCAGGTGAATGCCGAAGGCAACCTGGTCACACAAAGCGGCCTGACGGTGATCGGCGATGGTGGCCCCATCAACATTCCAGCCAACACCACCCCTTCCATCGCCCCCGACGGCACAGTGAGTGCCCGCCAAACCAACGGCAAAGTCGTGGGCGTGGGCAAGCTGAAACTGGTCACACCGGAAGCCAAGCTGGTTCGGGGCGAAGACAGTCTTTTCCGATCGGCAGATGGTACTGAGCTGCCCGCGGATGCCACGGCCCGGGTGCAAGACGGGGCGCTGGAAGGCTCCAACGTCAACCCGATCGAAACCATGGTGTCCATGATCGCGGCTGCGCGACAGTTCGAAACGCAGATGAAGATGATTCAGACCGCAGAACAGGACGAGAAAGCTGCCGCTCAATTACTGAGTGCCGGCGGCTGATCCGCCCCATGATGCAGCCAATCGACTCGATTGAAGTCAAAGGAGTACGGCCATGATGCGTTCCCTGTGGGTCTCAAAGTCAGGCATGGAAGCCCAGCAAACCCAGCTGGACCACATCTCTCACAACCTTGCCAACAGCTCGACCAACGGCTACAAGCAGTCTCATGCGGTCTTTGAAGACCTGATGTACCAGAACTTGCGGCAAAGCGGCGCCAACAGCTCGGAGCAAACGCAGCTGCCCACGGGTTTGCAGGTCGGCTTGGGTGTGCGCCCGGTGGCCACGGCGCGCGAGTTCACACAAGGCACGCTGCAACAGACATCGAACACATTGGACGTGGCCATCCAGGGCCAAGGCTTCTTCCAGATCTCAATGCCGGATGGCACCACGCAGTACACGCGTGACGGCTCGTTCAAGCTGGACTCGACTGGCCAGATCGTCACCAACAATGGCTACCCGTTGGCCCCCGGCTTCACCGTGCCACGCGAAGCCAGCAATCTGACGATAGGCAACGACGGCACCATCACCTACACCCTGCCAGGGCAAACCGCCCTGCAGACCTTGGGGCAGATCCAGTTAGCGACCTTCATCAACCCGGCCGGCCTGGATCCCAAGGGGCAAAATTTGTTTGCCGAAACGGCGGCATCGGGGGCGCCGCAAACCGGTGCGCCAACGACGTCCAATCTGGGCTCGCTGTCCCAAGGCTACGTTGAAAGCTCCAACGTGAACGTCGTGCAAGAGCTGGTCACCATGATTCAAACTCAGCGCGCCTACGAACTCAACTCCAAGGCTATCCAGACCTCGGATCAGATGCTGCAAAAGCTGGGACAACTGTGATGAACAAGCTGCTCGGATCGTCGCTGGCCGCCTGCATCGTTCTGAGCGGCTGCGCAGCCACCATCGCCCCCAAGGTCGACGTGGTCGAACCCACTCAGGCCCGCCCGTCGCCCCAAGCTTATGTACCCGCCAACAACGGCGCCATCTTTCAGGGTTCAGGCTATCGCCCCCTGTACGAAAACCCGCGCGCCCGAATGGTAGGCGATGTGATCACCATCGTGATCAGCGAGTCGATTTCCGCCAAACAAGAAAACACCAGCACCATCGAGAAAAAGGCCTCGCTGGATGCGTCCATCTCGGCCCTGCCGCTGATGAACGCCACGCAGTTGGCCAAGCTGGGTGCCACGGGCTCGAACAACAACAAATTCGACGGCACCGGCAAGACCTCAGCCACCAATACCTTCACCGGCACGATCACCACCACCGTGGTCGAAGTACTGCCCAACGGGCACCTGATTGTGTCGGGCGAAAAACAGATTGGCGTCGGGCAGAACGTCGACATCCTGAGGTTCTCCGGGCAGGTCGACCCCAACACCATTCAACCCGGCAATTCGGTCACCTCTACCCAGGTCGCCAACGTCAGAGTGGAGCAAACAGGACGAGGCGCCAAGCATGATGTGCAGGGAATAGGCTGGCTTGCCCGCTTCTTTTTGAGCATTTCGCCGTTCTAAAGATCTCCAGAATGGAGCCGACCCCTCAAAGGATTCGGCCCCATGAACACCACCCAACGCCCCTTCAAGCCACTGATTGCCCTGGCATTCCTGGCCGCTTCGGCGTCCATGTGGTGGTCAGCGCCAGCCCAGGCTGTCCGACTCAAGGAAATCGCCGCCGTTCAAGGCGTGCGAAACAACCAATTGATGGGATACGGCTTGGTGGTCGGTCTGGATGGCACCGGCGACCAAACCACCCAGACCCCGTTCACGGCCCAGAGCGTCAATGCGATGCTCCAGCAAATGGGCATCACTGTGCCCACCGGCACGGCCATGCAACTCAAAAACGTGGCTGCAGTGCTGGTTACGGCCACCCTGCCCCCCTTCGCGCAACCCGGCCAGGCCATTGACGTCAACGTATCGTCCATGGGCAATGCCAAATCTCTGCGTGGCGGCACACTGATCGCCACCCCGCTGAAGGGCGCTGACGGCCAGGTCTACGCATTGGCCCAAGGCAACCTGATCATTGGCGGCGCCGGTGCTTCGGCAGGCGGCTCCAAAGTGCAAATCAACCACCTGAGTGCAGGTCGCATTCCGGAAGGCGCCACTGTGGAACGCGGCGTCCCCACGCCCTGGCTGCAAGGCAGCGTCATCCAGTACGACCTGCAATCCGACGACTTCAACACCGCCCGCGAGGTGGCCAACGCCATCAACCGTGCCAAGGGTGCCAACACCGCAGAAGCCATCAGCGGCCGCAGCATCCGTGTAAGCCTTCCGACCCAACCCGGGGAGCGGGTGGCCTTCATGGCCGACCTGGAAAACCTCTCGATCGAGCAAGCCATCCCGGCCGCCCGCGTGATCATCAATGCCCGCACCGGCTCCATCGTGTTGAATCAGGCGGTCACCATCGGGCCGTGTGCGGTGGCGCACGGCAACCTGTCGGTCACCATCAACTCCACGCCGGTCATCAGCCAGCCCTCGCCGCTGTCGCAGGGACAGACCGTGGTCACCGAAAAGGCAGACATCAAGATCAATCAGGAGCCTGGCTCCCTGATCCAGATGCCAGCAGGCACGCGCCTGACCGATGTGGTCAAAGCCCTGAACGCGCTGGGCGCCAACCCGCAGGATTTGATCGCGATTTTGCAAGCGATGAAATCCGCCGGCGCCCTCAAAGCTGAATTGGAGGTCATCTGATGAGCATCCAAGGCACCTCTGGCCAGGGTCGAAATGGCCTCACGATGGATTTGCGCTCGCTGGAGCAACTGAAGTCCACGGCGGGCAAGGACCCAAAAGCCGGCATCAAGGAAACAGCCAAGCAGCTCGAAGGCCTGTTCATGCAGGAGCTCATGAAGAGCATGCGCGCCACCACCATGAACTCCGGCATGATGGACAACTCGGGCACTGACATGGGCACCAGCATGCTCGATACCCAGTTGGCCAACCAGATGACGGGCTTGCCAGGCGGTCTGAGCGACGTGATCGCACGCCAGCTGGCGCGCCAGATGGGCGTGAAGACCGACGACGATGGCAGCAACAACGCCTTGAAGAGTGTGGGCGATTTGTCCCGCTACCAGATGAGCCCGCCAGCCCCATCGACCACCGCCGCCGCCGATAACAGCATCTCGCCCGATGGACGCAAGCTGTCCAGTTCCGAACAATTCGTTCGCAAACACAAGGCAGCCGCCGATGCTGCAGAACAAGCCACGGGCATTTCTGCCTCCAACATCCTGGGGCAAGCCGCATTGGAATCTGGCTGGGGCAAGCACGAAATCAAGATGAAAGATGGCAGCCCGAGCCACAACCTGTTCGGCATCAAGGCCACGTCGAGCTGGAAGGGCAAAGTCGCCGAGGTCACCACCACCGAATACATCGGCGGCGTGGCACGCAAAGTCACCGCCAAATTCCGTGCGTATGACTCTTATGAAGAGGCCTTCAAGGATCACGCCCGCCTGCTGAGTCAGAGCCCACGCTACAGTCAAACCGTCGCTCAAGCTGACACGGCGCGTGGCTATGCGCAAGGGCTGCAGAAGGCTGGCTACGCCACTGATCCGGCTTATGCCGACAAGCTGACCAAGGTGATCAACACCACCCTGCGTCTGCAACGCACGGCCACCTGAGGCTGACAGGAGCACACGATGGGATCCGGCATCTACTCTCTTGGCACCAGCGCGATGTTGGCCGCGCAGGCCATGCTCGACACCACGTCGCACAACATCAGTAACGCCAACACGCCCGGCTACTCTCGCCAGCAAGTGGAATTGGCCACGGAAGGCGGCCTCTACACAGGCTCAGGCTTCTTTGGCCGGGGCGTCCGCGTGGCAACCATCACGCGCGCGACCAATCAATTTCTGGTCCGTGAGGCCAACATCAACACGGCCAGTTCGGCAGCAGATCAGACACGACTCAACAAGCTGACCCAACTGGAGGAAGTGCTGCCAACCGGTGAAAACGGACTGGGCTACGCCGCATCCCAAATGCTCAATGCGTTTGTGGACGTATCCAACCAGCCTCAGGATGTCTCGGCACGCCAGGTGGTGCTGTCTCGCGCCAAAGAGTGGGTCAGCCGCGTGAACACGGCTGCGCAGCAAATTGAAGAACTGCAATCGGGTGTGCTCTCCGACATGGGCAGCTCGGTCGACCAGATCAACGCCTACACCAAGCAAATTGCCTCACTGAACCAGGACATCGCCAAATACACCGGCATCGGCCATAGCGCCAACGACCTTCTGGACCAGCGGGATCTGCTCGTCAACAAGCTCAACAAACTGGTGCAGGTCAATACCGTCGAAGCAGATGACGGCTCGCTCAGCGTGTTCATGAGCAGTGGTCAGTTGCTGGTGCTGAGCAACCAGTCCGAAACGCTTGCCCTCGTCCGAGACCCGACTGACTCATCCAAAGGCCGCGTGGCACTGCTCACCAATGGCACTTCCCGCATCCTGGACTCCGACCAGATCACGGGCGGTGCGCTGGAAGGCTTGTTGACCTTCCAGGATACCGACCTGACACAAACACGTGCCAATCTGAACGCGTTTGTCTCCCAGTTCGCGGATGCGGTCAACAAGCAGCAGTCCCTGGGCATTGACCAAGATGGTGTCCCCGGTACGCCCATGTTCAACAACACCACCAGTGCGATCGACATCACGCTGGGACTGAGCGCGCCCAAAGGCATTGCCGCTGCATCGCCCTACGTGGCTGCGCTGGGGGCACGCGATCCGTTCACCTCTGTCGTGCAGAACAAAAACAAGGGTACGGCAGACATCTCGTCCATGACGATGCTGCACGCCAGCCTGCCGTCCGGTGTCACCCCGCCCGTCACTGTGCAGTTCTATGAGGACAGCAGTTACGCCAGCGGCTTGCGCTACGAAATCTATTCTGACGGGGCCTCAACGCCCTACTGGACAGCGGGCTGGACCCCGGGGCAGCCCATCACGGACGGCGATCCTGACCCGGCTGTGGACACGGCCAGCTTCAAGATGCTGCTCACCGGCGTGCCCAAGGGCGAAGAGCTGGCTACCGATGGCGTGTACTCTGGTGACAGCATCACCATCTCCAGTACCACGTTCCCTGCCAACAACAACGGCAACGCCCAAGCCATGCTGGCCTTGCGTGACAACACCAACATGATCACGCTGGACGGCGGGTCCACCTACGCGTCGGTGACCGACACCTACTCGCAGATGATTGGTGACCTGGGCGTTCTGGTTCAGAGTGGCAAAACCGAAGCCAGTATCTCCAGCACGCTGGAAACCAGCGCTAACCAGACACTCGCCAGTACCTCAGGCGTGAATCTGGATGAAGAGGCCTCCCGACTCATCCAGTTTCAACAGGCCTATCAAGCCGCTGCCAAAGTTCTCCAGGTGGCCCAGAAAGTCTTCGAGACCCTGCTCAACACCACCGCCTGATCAGGAGCATGACCATGCGCGTCACCACATCCCTCAGTTATGAACAGTCGATTGTCAACTTGCAAAAGCGCCAGCAAGAGCTGAGCAACTCGCAGGTGCAACTGACCTCGGGCAAGCGCGTCAACAAGGCGAGCGACGATCCGACTGCCGCGGCACGCGCCGAGCGCGCCCTGACCTCGATTGCTCGGACCGAAGCCAACCAACGCGCCATCGACGCCAGCCGCAATGTGATGAACATTGCCGAATCTGCCATGGCTGATTCGATTGACCTGATGCAGTCAGCGCGTGAAACACTCGTGGCCATCGGTAACGGCAGCTACACCGACAGTGAGCGCTCGGCTCTGGCCAACAAGCTGGCAGAAATCCGCAAGCAACTCCTGAACGTCGCCAACCGGCCCGACGGCGGCGGCGGCTATGTGTTCGGCGGCCAAGGCTCGTCTTCGCCCCCCTTTGTGGACACGCCTACCGGCGTGGAATTTCAAGGTCAGAGTGGCGAAATCATGGCTTCCTCTGGCGAAGCCTTGAATCTCACCATCGATGGCCGCAAAGCATGGCTGCAAGCCAAGTCTGGAAACGGCGTTTTCACTGCTACGCCCGACAGCGGAAACAGTGGCAGCGCCTGGGTCACCTCCGGTGCCGTGACCAACCCGTCACAACTGCCGTACCCCAGCAGCGCAGCAACGCCCCCAAGTTACTCGGTGGTGTTCAACGTCTCTGGCTCCACCACGACCTACGACATTCTGGACGACAGCGGTACCACGCTTGTCAGTGGCCAGGCTTACAAGGCCGGCAAAGCCATCGACATCCCCGGTTTGGGCATGTCGGTCACCATCAGTGGGGGGCCCGGCAACGGTGACAAGTTCACAGTAGGACAGTCCGAGCCCGATTTGAGCATTTTCGACAGCCTCGACAAAGCCATCTCCACACTCAAAACGGCTGGCATCAACAATGGTCAGGTCATGCAGGCCGTCAACACAGGGGTGACCGAACTCGACAGCGTCCTCGGCAACATGCAAGGCAGTCGCTCGGCCGTTGGCGAAACGCTCAACCGCATGGACGGCATCGAAAGTCGCAACAGCGCTCTCAAGTTGGCTGCAAAGACGGAAAAATCCAACGCTGAAGACCTTGATATGACCGAGGCCATTTCAGAATTCACGAATCGGCAAAGTGGTTACCAAGCGGCGTTACAAAGCTATGCTTCCATACAGAAGTTGTCGCTGTTCCAATATATTGGCTAACAGCAACTGCTGACCTGTTTACCACCCGGATTCACCTTTCATGGATCACCCCATCCTTGGCCAGACTGCTCTGGCTTACAGCCCTGTCATTGACCGCAATCGTGCGGTGATTGCCACACGGCTCACGGTTCTACCCCTGGTCCCTGGCGCACCGCTCGATGCAGGCGCCCTGCTTGAAGCCATCAGCGAAGCCTGGCCCGTGGGCGGCACACAACTTTGGCTCAACGTCACCAGTGAGACGCTGCTGCACGACCTGATGGTCGCCCAGCCTGCCACCCACATCCTGATGGAAGTCCCGGCCTTCATGGCTGGCGACGCGGTCAACATCACCCCGATCCAGACACTGGCGTCCAACGGCAACACCTTGTTGCTCAAGGGGCGCCCGTTGCAGGAGTTGCCCAAAGAGGTGCTGCCTTGCTTCAAGCACTCCATCATCGACTTTGAAGAAGACCGCCGCATTCACAGTGGCAGTGGTGCGCAAGCCCCGAGCACAGCCCCGGCCGGCACCGTGCGCACCATCAGTCACGTTCAAGCCGGCGTCACCAATGTGGCAGACATGGAAACCGCCTTCCGCAAGGGGGCGATGGCCGTGCTGGGCTGGCCCATTGACGACGTGATCCAGGAAGGCAGCAAGCCCGCGGATCAACCCGCCCTGCAAGTCATCGTGCAATTGATTGACCAGGTGCACCGCGGTGAAGACATTGAAGTGCTGGAGAACACCCTCAAGCGTGATCCCCCTCTGGCCTTCAAGTTGATGCGTTACATCAACTCGCCGGCCTTCGGTCTGTCGGTTGAAATCAGCTCCTTCCGTCACGCCATCATGATCCTGGGCTACCAGCGCCTGAAGCGCTGGCTGGCTCTGTTGTTGGCCACCGCCAGCAAGGACCCCAACATGCGCCCAGTCATGTTTGCCGCGGTGCGACGTGGTCTGCTGATGGAAGAGCTGGCTCGCATCAGCGGCGACGACGAGATGCGCAACGAACTCTTCATCTGTGGCGTGTTCTCTCTGCTCGACCGGATGTTCCGTCAACCCTTCAACGTCCTGCTCAAGACCATCCCGGTTCCGGAGCGGGTGTACCAGGCGCTGGCAGACGAAAGCGGTCCCTACGAGCCTTACTTCCAGCTGGTGAAAGCCGTGGAAGGCAACAACGTGTTCGACATCAAGGATGCCGCCGAGCGACTGATGATCGATTTCAAGGACATCAACTCCTGCCTGCTCAAGGCCATGGCCAACGCGGCCCAACTGGAGTGAGCCGTCGTCGCAGCTAAGATGCGGCATGCCTGCATCTGCGACCGACACGCCCTACGCCGACCTCACACCCGACCTCGCGCTCGACATCATCGAGTCTTTGGGGCAAAGGGTGGACGGTCGGCTCCTGCAACTGAACTCTTACGAAAACCGAGTCTTTCAGGTGGGGCTGGAAGACGGCGGCTTTGTCGTCGCCAAGTTTTACCGACCTGGTCGTTGGCGTGACGAGCAAATTCTGGAAGAGCACGCGTTCGCCCAAGAACTGCTCGAAGGCGAAGTACCCGCCGTCCCGCCGCTGACGCTCACCGCCGTCGATCACCCTCGCCTGTCCACGCCCAGTCACATCCTGGGCCCCCATCAGACCTTGGGATGCGTGAGCGGGCATCGTGTGTCCATCAGCCCCCGACGCGGCGGCCGCGCCCCCGAACTCGAAGACCCGGACGTTCTCAGTTGGCTGGGACGCTTTCTGGCCCGGCTTCACGTTGTCGGATCAAAGCACCCCTTTGCGCACCGCCTGCGACTGGACGCCCACACCATGGGGCGAGCCCCCCGCCAATGGCTGCTGGAGCAAGACATCATCCCCATTGAGCAGCGAGCCAATTGGTCCGCCATGTCCGATCAAGCCATTGATCTGGCCCAGGCAGCGTTTGAGGGCATGGATGACCTGCGATACCGTCGCCTCCATGGCGACTGCCACCCCGGAAACGTCCTGTGGACGCCTGAAGGCCCGCATTTTGTGGATCTGGACGACGCCTGCATGGGGCCCGCCGTCCAAGATTTCTGGATGCTGCTGAGCGGGGAGTCACGAGAGCGCCAACAACAACTGAATGCACTTCTGGACGGTTACGAATCGGTGGCCGAGTTTGACTGGCGAGAACTCAAACTGATCGAGCCCTTGCGCACGCTCCGACTCATTCACCACAGTGCCTGGCTGGCCCGCCGCTGGAACGACCCGGCCGTCCCCACAGCCTTTCCCTGGTTCGCCAGTCCCAGTTACTGGCAACAGCAGACCGACCTGTTGCGACAACAAATCGATCTGATGCAAAACATGGAGACCGATCGCCCCATGTGGATGGACTGATCCGTTACGGCAGCGTCTTGTGTGAAAAGATTCCGCCATGCTTTTTGTGGGATACCCCTCACATGAGGGGTGTCATAGTAAGGTTCCACTTATCCAACAAAAGAGGATCTCTTGCATGGCCACTTCGACCGCTTCTTCTGAGAACCGCAGTGATTGGGTGATGGAAATCTCCATCGGCCTGGGCATTCTCATTCTGGGCGTCGGGGCTTGGCTTTTCAACACCTACGCCAAGCCTCAGACCAGCAATCGCCCCGTGCCCATCTGGCTCGGCATCAGCAAGGTTGCAGCCCAGATGACCGACGGACGAATGTTGAGCGTCAAAGTCAATCTGCAGCTCAAGAACAAAGACGATCAGAGCATTCTGGAGCCTCACGCCACGGCACTGAAAACCGTGGTGGAACAGGTGGCTGCAGACATGAACGAAGACGACATCACCGGACCGGACGGCATGGTGAATCTGGGGGAAGCCATTGAGAGCGGTGTCAATGACTATTTGAGGGAGCAGCACCTCAAGACACGCATCAAACATGTGATGTTTGATGAAATGATCCTGATGCCCTGAGACGGGCATCCGCTGCCTAATTTATAGGCACCCTAGCCTCTTCCTTAGGGGAACGCGCGGTTCCCCAAAGTTTGCCAACATACTTATCCACAGGAAACGGGGATAAGTCAGCGCTTGGGTTCGGTGCTCAACCAGAGTTGCGACTGCAGACGCTGCACAAACAGGCCTGTGTTGAAACCAACCCGGCTGGCCAGTTCCGTCAAACGCCCCGTTTGGTTGGGGATGGATTGCCCCACCAGATCGCGCATTTCCTGCAAACGGCCATACCAGCGAGCGTTAGACAACAACAACATTGCGCAAGCCTTCTGCTCGGGCGTCACGCCCTCGACATGCTGCCAAGCAGCAGGGTCGAACCGACCGTGCTGAGCCACGCAGAAATTCAAGAGTTGTTGTTCGGTGTAGCGGTTCATGGACCTGCTCACAAAATGGACATGACCCTCTAACGCGCGACATCGAAGCCTGGATGACAAAAATTTCAAAAACCTTTCAAGGCCGCGCCCCCTTGCCTGAGCGGGTATCCCCTAACTGGGGGATGCACCAATGTCACACATTGAACCTAAGCGCTCAAATGACGGCTCACCGCAACATATTCCACGCAACGTCACATCTTTATCGGGCCGCATCCTGGTCGATGGGTTGGCGTTACATGAATCGCAACAGACCGCCTCATGCACAACGGGATCACGATCACTGCCAACCGCTCTGGCCGCCTGCTCTGGCTGTCCACGTCTGCCTTGGTGGCAGCGCTGAGCGTATATGGCTATCGCCTGTTTCAAGCCGACCAGCCGTCTGACGTCGCTCAGCAGTCCACATCGCCCGCCGGCATCATTCAAGCACTCCCGGCCCCTTCGCTGAAAGGGACGGTCCCAGACGGTGCGCTGCATGACGGCAACGGCGAGCTGATTGTCAGCCCCGATCTGCTGCGCCGCTTTGACTACTGGCTCACGACCTTTGGCGAGAAGCCCCTGACGGCCATCAAAGCAGACATCCTGAAGGATCTGCGCAAAGAGCTCAATGACGCGGCACTCGCCCGTGCAACAAAGCTGCTGGACGCTTACCTGTCGTTCAAGACTGAACTCGCTCGTTTGACGCCTGTTGCATCCGGCACCACCGATGCAGATGCACTGGGCCATCAACTGCGCGCCATCCGCGAGGTGCGGGCCCGCCATTTTTCCAGCGTCGAAATTGCCCAGCTCTTCGGACCGGACGACGCCAGGGATGACGATGCACTGGCCCGACTGCGCATCGCTCAAGACAGCACCCTGAGCCCCACAGACAAGGAAAACAAGTTGCGCGATCTGACCGCGCAGCTTCCCCCGGACATGCAGGCCAATCGCAATGAACCTGTCCTGCATTTGACCGTGAGCCAGGCCGTTGCCGAAGCTCGCGAACGCGGAGCCTCTGCTCAAGAGGTGCAGGCCATCCGCACTCGCCTGGTTGGGGCCGACGCCGCCCAACGCCTGGCAAAACTGGATGAAGAAGAAGCCGCATGGCAAGCACGCGTTCAGCAATACCTGAACCTGCGCAAAGCCAACGAAGCGGCAGCAGAAGCCTACAAAGAAGCGAATTTCAGAGAGAACGAAAAATTGCGCCTGACGGCGTATCAATAAATGGAGACCTTCATGAAGACACGCTTTGCTTCCTTCCTGATCGCTGCCGCAGCCACATTCGTGGGTCTGCTGCCCTCTGCCAACGCCCAGGCGGCTGGCTACACCCAGACCAAGTACCCGATCGTGCTGGTTCATGGCCTGTTTGGCTGGGACACCATCGCTGGCACCGTGGACTACTGGTACAAGATTCCTGACGCGCTGCGCGCAGATGGCGCCAAGGTCTATGTGACCCAGGTGTCTGCCGCCAACTCCACCGAGGTCCGTGGCGAACAACTGCTGTCACAAGTCAAGCAGATTCTGGCCATCACCGGCGCATCCAAAGTGAACCTCGTGGGTCACAGCCATGGCGGCCCCACCGCACGCTATGTGGCTGGCGTGGCGCCGAACTTGGTGGCTTCGGTGACCAGCGTCGGGGGCGTGAACCGTGGCTCTGACTTTGCTGATGCCGTTCGTGGCGTTCTGCCTGATGGCAGCCCATTGACTGCCGCAGCCAAGACGATCGTTGACTCCACACTGGTCGCTCTGATTCAGACACTGTCGGGGAACGGTCAACTGCCAGCCAATGCGGAAGCCGCGCTGGTGTCCTTGACCACCGCTGGCTCCAATGCTTTCAACAAGAAGTTCCCAGCTGGCATCCCGACCACCGCTTGCGGTGAGGGTGCTTACGTTGTGAACGGTGTGCGCTACTACTCGTGGGGTGGTAACAAGCAATTCACCAACTTGCTGGATGTGGGTGATGCTGCCCTGGGCCTCACCGGCGCCTTCTTCAATGGCAAGGCCAACGATGGCCTGGTGTCCAGTTGCTCGATGAACTTGGGTCAGGTCATCCGCACCGACTACAAGATGAACCACCTGGATGAAGTGAACCAGTTCTTCGGTCTGGTCAACATCTTCGAGACCAGCCCGGTCGAGGTCTATCGTCAGCAGGCCAACCGCCTGAAGAACGCCGGCCTGTAATCTCGCAGCGGTCTCAAAATCAGGGCGCGGGCGCAAAGCCTGCGCCCTTTTTCATTTCCGAGCGCCGCTCAGTAGGCGTACGCCATGCGCACCACTTTGCGTGCGGTTTCACGCAGAGACGCTTCTTGCTGCGCCAACACCGAGTCGGTCGCACTGACCACGGCCTCGGGTACACCTGCCTCACCCGCGCTGCGCACCGCATCGCGTGAAGCGTTCAGCGCATCCAGTCCCAGGCTGAACAGCTGAGAGTTCATCGTGTTGAGGGCTCGTGCGAACGCACGCTCGTGCGTCTGCAGCGAGTTGGGAGAACCTCGCTCAAGTTGTGAGCAGTAGGCCGAAGCGGCATTGAGTGGCGCCAGGCCCAGCCCCAACATGAGGTTCAAACCGGCTTGCGGGTTGTTCATGATGGAATAGAGAGCAATGAATGGCGCGCAGTATAGGGAAAACCCGAAGAACTTGCACGCACGTCCGATTTCCTTACTGGGGCAGGTGCCAATTTGTGCGCATTTCTGACTGCGCCCTACTCAGATCCTTCCCTGAAGCCGCAGCCGAGGCGTGCCCCATGCCCCCACCGCAACGGCCAGTGCCACCAAGGAGACGGCCGCAGCCATCGCCGCCCACGTCGGTTGACCAAAGTGCAGCAGTTGCCGCACGGAAGGGGCCAACACACCCAGGCATAAAGTGGTGAGGGTGATGCCGCTCACCACCCAAAATGCGCCAAAGCCAGGCCCCAGCAAAGCGCGCCAGCCCAAACCTGCGGAGGCATTGGTGCCCACCAGCAGCAGGTTACCCAAGGTCAGACTCACGATCGCCAGCGTGCGGGCCACGTCTTCGGGCATGGCCTGATGCAGGGCCACCCCGTAAATGGCGAGGGTCACCGCCAACAGCAGACCACCTTGCCACAAACCTTGCAGCAACATCGGCCAGCCGACGATGCTTTCATCTCCCTTACGTGGCGGTCGTTGCATGCTGCGCGGGTCTTCGGGAGCCCCCTCAAACGCCAGTGAGCAAACGGGGTCAATCACCATTTCGGTCAGCACCACGTGCACCGGCAACATGAGGGGTGGCAAACCCATCAGCACCGGCAACAACGCCAGTCCAGCAATCGGCACATGGATGGCGGTGATATAGGTCATCACCTTGCGCAGGTTGTCGAAAATCCGTCGCCCCATGCGCACACCGCCCACGATGCGGCCAAAGTCCTCGTCCAACAGCACCAGTCCTGCGGCTTCGCGGGCCACATCGGTGCCGCGCGCGCCCATGGCAATGCCAATGTGGGCTGCCTTGAGCGCGGGGGCGTCGTTGACCCCATCGCCCGTCATGGCCACGACCTCGCCGCGAGCCTGGAAGGCCTGCACCAATCGCAGCTTTTGTTCCGGCATCACTCGCGCAAAAACACGCACCTGCCCCACGGCCAAAGCCAGGGCCGCATCGTCCATCTGCGCCATCTGTTCACCGCTGAGTGCCCCGTGGATGGTATCGATGCCGGCCTGGCGGGCAATGGCCAGGGCAGTGGCCGCATGGTCACCGGTGATCATGGCTACCTGAATCCCGGCCTGGCGGGCGTCAGCCACCGCCACGGGCACGCTGGCGCGCAAGGGGTCTTCAAAGGCCAGAAAGCCCAGCGCTTCGAAGTCATAGTCGTGCTGACCGCCTAGTACCGCACCATCACGGGACACGCCCTCGGCCACCGCCAACACCCGAAAGCCCTGTTCGGCCAAGGCATGGGCCTGGTGCATGAAAACCTGTGTGGCTTCGGAGGGGAAGTGGCACAAATCGGCAATGGCCTCGGGGGCACCTTTGGCGGCCACTCGGCAGCGCCCGTCCGGCATGGTCCACGCGTGAGACATGGCGAGCAAGGCCGGGCTGAGCGGGTATTCACGTTGCAGTTGCCAGTCGGGGTGCAGGTGCTCGGACTCGGCCAGGGCCCGGTCGCCAGCCGCCAGCACGGCGCGATCCATCGGGTCCACGCTGCCACGTCGGGAGGCCAACATGGCCGTCTCCAGCAAGCGGTGCGCAAACTCGGGCAAGTCCGACTCGCCCACGTCGGCCGGCTCGCCCGTTGCACACACCAGACGGCTCAGGCGCATGCGGTTTTCCGTCAGCGTTCCCGTCTTGTCGACGCACAGCACGGTGGCCGCCCCCAAGGCCTCGATCACCGCCGGGCGCTTGGCCAAGACTTGAATGCGCGCCAATCGCCAGGCCCCCATGGCCAAAAACACCGCCAGGGCCATCGGAAACTCTTCGGGCAGCATGGCCATGCCCAGCGCAATCCCTGACAGCGTGCCTTGCACCCACTGCCCCCGCAGCAGGCCGTACCACAGCACCAGCGACACGCTGAACACCAATGCCATCACGCCAAACACGCGCACCAGTTTGCGCAGGTGTTGCTCCAGTGGCGTGGGCGCCATTTCGATGGTGGCCAGCGAGGCGCCAATCTGCCCCACACGCGTGGCCCGACCAATTTGCAGCACCTCGGCCAGGCCATGCCCGTCCACCACCAGCGTGCTGGCATATACGAAAGGGCTGTCATCGCCTCCAGGCGGCTGGGTACCGGCAGGCGCAGGGCCTGTCAGATGGGCCTTGCGGACCGGCACCGACTCGCCAGTCAGCAGGGACTCATCCACCGACATGCTGCTGGCCTGACGCAAAACGGCGTCGGCCGCCACGCGCTCACCTTCGGCCAGCCAGAACCAATCGCCCGGCACCAACTCGCGCGCAGGAATGCGCAGAGTCTGTCCCTCACGCAGCACCCGAACCTGGGGGGCTGCCAACTCCCGCAAGGCATCCAGCGCACGCTCGCTGCGGCGTTCCTGAAAAATCACCAAGCCGACGGTGACCACCGCAAAGAACGCCAGCAGCAAGCCCTCTCCCAGGTCCCCAATGACCAGGTAGATGGCCGCCGCCACGATCAGGAGCAGAAACATGGGCTCGGTTGCCACGTTCTGGATCGTGCGCCAGAAGCCGTGCGTTTCCCGATCGGCCATGTCATTGAAGCCGCATGCTGCACGCCGTTGTGCCACGGTTTGTGCGTCCAGTCCGGTTGGGGGAGAAGGTACGTTGGGGTCGCTCACATCAATCTCAGCGGGGCAGTCGACACCAGCGCATTGTGCGGCAAGGCCTCCGGTGCCTGAACCTTAAGACTGCGCTAAGGATGCATGGCCATCATCCTCATCAAGGAGGTGCACGATGATGCCCACACCACACTGGATGACCGGCCAGGCCTTGGCCCTGAGCATGCTGCCCGCCAGCCAAGCCGGGGCGCAAGCCAGCCGACCGGCGGATCTGCTTGCTGCGTACAGCCAAGAGGCTGGTCGCCCCCGCATGGGCCGATGGCGACGAGCACCGACTCGCCCGCGTGCCACTGCTGCCCACCTATCAACAAGAGTGCAGTGCCTGCCATCTGGCCTATGCCCCGAGTCTGTTGCCCGCCGCGTCATGGCGCCGTGTGATGCGTGAGCTGCCTCAACACTTTGGCAGTGACGCTTCACTGGACGCCCAAACGGTGGCGCAACTCACGCAATGGCTCGAAGCCAACGCACGCCCAGCACGCCGCACGCAAGACGGCCCTGCCCCCAACCGCATCACCCAATCGGCCCGGTTTGTCCATGAACACGACGAACTGCCTGCCGGGATCTGGCGTCGCAAGGCCATTGGCAGTCCTGCCAACTGCATGGCCTGCCACCCACAAGCTGATCAAGGACGCTTCCATGAACACGACATCCAAATTCCTCGCTGACACAGCGGGCAACCGCCCGACCGCCTCCGCACAGTCCCTGCCGCCCATACGCCGCCGCACGGTGGATGCGCCGACGCGCACCCTCCACTGGTTGCTCGCTCTCAGCTTTGCCGGCGCCTATGCCACGGCTGAATCCGAGTCCCTGCGCCTGCTTCACACCACGCTGGGCTACACCATGGCTGGCCTGATCGTGGCGCGGGTCGTGTGGGGGCTGATCGGGCCACGGCCGGCACGACTGAGCAGCTGGGGTGCTCGTCTGCGCCCGTTGTGGACCCTGCGCCCCAGCAATTTGCTGTCACGCATCACGTCCCTGCGGCCTTCGCTCAACATGCTGGCGGTGGTGGGCATCCTGCTCATGGCCACGGGCGGGGTGTTGAGCGGCATCTCCCTGGATCAGGAATGGTTCAACGCCGCCTTCATGGAAGACGCGCTGGAGGAGTTCCACGAGTTTGCCGGCAACGGCACCTTGATGCTGGTGATCGCACACCTCGGCTTGCTGGTGATGGGATTCAAGCGACAAGGCACGACGCAGGTGATGTCCATGGTCACCGGCCGCATCCCCGGCAAGGGACCTGACCTGGTGCATCACAACCGGGTATGGCTGGGTGCATTGATCTGGATGTGTGTACTGGTCTTCTGGGCCTGGCAGTGGCAAACCCGCCCCGCGCCCACCGACCATCACACCACACACGCCCAGCACGGCCATCACACCGATGACGATGACTGACGTAAACTGAAACGATCCCTTTTTTGCGCCCCACACATCGACCGGTGCCCCCATGCGCATCCTGCTGATCGAAGACGATCCCCTGCTCGGCGACGGTTTGCAAGCCGGTCTGCGCGCCTCGGGCTTTCAGGTGGACTGGGTGCGCGATGGTGTGGCCGCCGAACATGAACTGGTGCAACAAGCACACGCTGCGGCCGTTCTGGACTTGGGGCTGCCCCGCAAAGATGGGCTGGATGTGCTGGCCAGCGTCCGCCAGAAAGGCATCCACACCCCGATCCTGGTGCTGACTGCCCGCGATGCCGTGCCCGACCGCGTTCGGGGCCTCGACATCGGCGCGGACGACTATGTCGTCAAACCTGTGGACCTGCATGAACTGGCCGCACGCTTGCGGGCCATCGTTCGACGGGCTCATGGGCAACCGCAAGACCTGTTGCTTGCCCAAGGGATCGAGCTCAACCCCGCAGCACGCACCGTCCGCACCGCAGCAGGCGACGTGAGCCTGAACACCCGCGAGTTCGACCTGCTTCACGCACTGATGCTCAATGCCGGTCGCGTGCTGTCGCGCGAGCAACTGGAGCAGCATCTCTACAGCTGGGGACAAGAAATCGAGAGCAACGCCATCGAGGTCCACATCCATCACCTGCGTCGCAAACTGGGCCCCGCCGTGATTCAGACCGTGCGTGGCGTGGGCTACCGCATCCCCAAGGCCGGGAGCTGAACCCATGGCATCCCGACAGTCATTGCAACGACGCGTGCTGTGGATGGTGCTGGGCGCCGTCACGGCGGTCTGGCTCGTCACCGCCGTGATCGTGTGGCGAGAGGTGCAACACGAACTCGATGAACTGCTGGATGGCCACCTGGCCCAAGCGGCCGCACTGCTGGTGGTGCAGCAAAGCGGGGAGTCGATTGAGCACGATTCGACCCCAGATGCGCCCACCCTGCACCGCTATGCGCCAAAGGTGGTATTCCAAGTCTGGCATGAGGGTGTGCTGGTGCGGCGTTCGGCACAAGCCCCCCTCACTCCCTTGGCCGATCACGACCATGGCTACAGCGCGCAGGTGATCGACGGTCAGCGATGGCGAGTGTTTTCAACCCGAGGTGACGCCAGCGATGTGGTCGTGCATGTGGGCGAAAGCGTCTCCGCCCGCACACACATCCTGACCTCGGCCATGCGCAGCATGCTCACTGCACTGGGTTTGGCCTTACCCATGCTCGCGCTGTTGATCTGGTGGGCGGTGCGACGCGGCATGACGCCCCTCGCCGAGCTGGCGCGCACCCTCAAAGGCCGACATGCCGAAGAGTTGGCCCCCATCGAACTGGCCCACGCTCCCACCGAAATGACCCCAGCCATCGAGGCCTTGAATGCACTGTTCGTGCGCATCGAAGGCTTACTGGCATCAGAGCGGCGCTTCACCGCCGACGCCGCGCATGAACTGCGCACCCCCGTGTCGGCCATCCGCACGCAGGCACAGGTGGCCCAAATGTCCACCACCGACGCCCAGCGCCAGCATGCGCTTCAGGCCACCATGGCCGGCTGTGACCGCGCGGCCCGCCTGATCGACCAGTTGCTGATGCTGGCACGACTGGAAGCCGGCGATGCCCCCCCCCTTCAGCCCACCGACTGGGTGCGCCTGACACGCACCGTGATCGCCGACCTGGCCGACAAAGCCCTGGACAAAGCCCAAACCATTGAGCTCGACGCACCGCCTCAGCGGGAAGCCATGGGCAACGAGCCCTTGCTGATGGCCCTCATCCGCAACCTGGTCGACAACGCCATTCGCTACTGCCCCGAGCACGCGCACATCGTCGCTCACATCCCGGCCACGGGTCCCACGTGGCTGACCGTCGATGACAGCGGACCGGGGATGAGCGAAGCCGATCTGCATCGCCTGGGCGAGCGTTTTTTCCGTGCATCGGGCCACGCGGCCTCCGGCAGCGGCCTGGGCTGGTTCATCGCCACACGCATTGCCACGGTGCACGGCAGCCAACTGGTGGCCCAACGCTCCACCACGCTGAACGGCCTTCGGGTGGCCGTCGTCACCCGTGAGCCCGGCCAGTCACATTCGACGCAATAAAAAAGCCAGCACAATTTTCTGTTCGCTGTTATAGTGTTTGCGTTTGCTGCCGTTTCGCTTTCCTCCGCAGCACATGACGTTCTGCACGCATTACGTACGCGTTGCACCTTCAGCATCTGACCTGAGCCAGCATTTGGCCTCGTGCGATGCCCTCCCAGGCAAGCTTCGTCTGGTTCATCGCTCCCGCTCAGTCTGAGATCCATCCCTTGCGGTGGTTCGCTGTCAGGCAGGACAAGAATCCTCTCCATTCGTCAGTTCACATCCGACACCAACCCGGTCGTGATGTCGCTTGACCCGCTTATTGGCTGCGCCATCTCGCAGCCCACAACTTTTTGAATCATCTCTCTCCCCAAGCCCAAACGGTGGGTCGCTTTGCGCTGTCCCCCCTCACCCGGCAAACCGAAGACGGCCAGTACGCCGCTTCGCTCTCCATTCGCAGTGGCCGCGGCTCTGGCACACACGATCGCGTGTATCGCTTCACCCCGCTGTTTCCCACTGCACAAGCCGCCGCGCGCTTCGCGCTGGATCAAGGCTTGAGCTACCTCCGTCAGCCTGCCTTGCCCGCTTGACGGCGACACAGGCTGCTCATTGCTTTTCGAATAAGGATTCATCCATGGCCAAAGAAGAACTCATTGAAATGCGTGGACAGGTCGACGAAGTGCTGCCCGACTCCCGTTTCCGCGTCACGCTGGAAAACGGCCACAGCCTGGTGGCGTACACCGGCGGCAAGATGCGCAAACACCGCATCCGCATCCTGGCGGGTGACAAGGTGTCGCTGGAACTGTCGCCCTACGATCTGACCAAGGGTCGCATCACCTTCCGTCATCTGGAGCCTCGTGCAAACGGTGCGCCTTCTGCGCCCCCACGCCGTCGCTTCTGAGTCAATTCAGACATTCGGCCTGACGCTGCGGCAGGCCTTCGACTCTCCGCAGCATGTTCTGAAAGGGTCCACAATGGACAACAAGCTTTACGTCGGCAACCTGCCCTACTCGATGCGCGACGATGACCTCCAACAGCAATTCGCTCAATTTGGCAGCGTCAACTCCGCCAAGGTCATGGTTGACCGCGACACGGGCCGCTCCAAGGGCTTCGGCTTTGTGGAGATGGGTTCGCGCGACGAAGCACAAGCTGCCATCCGCGGCTTGAACGGCCAGTCGTTCGAAAACCGCGCGTTGGTGGTGAACGAGGCCCGTCCTCGTGAAGAGCGCCCTGCCGGCGGTTTCGGCGGCGGCGGTCGCGGCGGTTTCGGTGGCGGCGGTCGTCGCTACTGATCCCGATCGGTCCAAGTGATGCGATCAGCAGAGCCCGGCTACCAGACCAAACAAACTCAGGTTGCCATACGAGGCACAGACAATCTGCTGATTCGCTCGCTGCTGGACAGGCAGCAGTACGCCGACCCTCACGGGGAGGCGACTGCCGCCGGCTTCTCTGAAGCCAACTGGCCGCTTTTTGGCGTCCTCTGGCCATCTGGGCTGCAATTGGCCGCCCACATGGCATCCCGACTGCTCGTCTCTGGCGAGCGCGTCTTGGAAATTGGCTGCGGACTGGCTTTGGCCAGCCTCGTTTGCCACCGTCGTGGCATGGATATCACTGCTTCTGACGCACACCCTTTGGCGCTGCATTTCCTGATGGACAACGTGGCGCTCAACGAACTCCCGCCCCTCACCTATCGACATGGTGACTGGGCTGCAGACATCAGCGAACCGGTTCACAACCGACATCCCGCTGTTCAAGGCCGCTTCGATCTCATCATGGGCAGCGACGTGCTGTACGAACGTGATGTGGACGGACACCTCGCAGGCTTCATCGCGCGACACGCCATGCCCTGCGCCGAAGTGCTGATCGTCGACCCCAATCGGGGCAATCGGTCACCGTTCATCAAGCGCATGTCAGCCCTGGGTTTTTCCCTCACCGAATCAACGCTGGACACCCCTGAAGCCGATGGGCTGCCCTATCGAGGGCGGCTGTTGCGCTTTTTAAGGCCGGCTGCAATGCACGCCTGAATACAAAAAGCCTCACTCGCCGAGTGAGGCTTTTTCTTTGGTGAAGCTGGTAGGCCCCCCGGGAGTCGAACCCGGCACCAACGGATTATGAGTCCGCTGCTCTAACC
>NZ_JBMOIR010000015.1:0-70453 GCF_049317225.1 Aquabacterium sp.
CCGCATACTCCCTTAGCAGGGGAGCACCTTCGGCCTCTCGGTCACGACTCCAGCAACAGCAAGCATTCTAGCCCAGAAATTTGAGCTTTCGGCCTGTTGCGCTCAAAACAACATCAGGCTTTGGCTTCGTCCAGACCGAATGCCTTGTGCAGCGCGCGCACGGCCAATTCCAGGTACTTCTCATCGATCACAACCGATGTCTTGATTTCACTGGTCGTGATCATCTGGATGTTGATGCCTTCGTCAGACAGCGTCTTGAACATCGTGCTGGCAATGCCAACGTGGCTGCGCATGCCGATGCCCACGATCGACACCTTGGCGATCTTGGCGTCGCCCACAACATCACGGGCCCCCAGCGCCGGCAGCACATTGGCCTTCAGCAACTCAACGGTGCGCGCATAGTCACCGCGAGGCACGGTGAACGAAAAGTCGGTCTTGCCATCGTGCGAAACGTTCTGAATGATCACGTCCACATCAATGTTGGCATCGGCAACTTTACCCAGGATCTGGTAGGCAATGCCAGGGGTGTCGGGCACGCCGACCACGGTGATCTTGGCTTCGTCGCGGGTGAATGCGATGCCCGAAACAACGGCTTGTTCCATTTTCTCGTCTTCCTCAAAACTGATGAGCGTGCCCGACTTGGCTTCTTCTGCCAGGTCGATGTCCCACGGTGTGAAGCTGGACAGCACACGCAGGGGAACGCGATATTTGCCGGCAAATTCCACAGAGCGAATCTGCAGAACCTTGGAGCCCAGCGACGCCATTTCCAGCATCTCTTCAAAGCTGATGCTGTTGAGGCGACGGGCTTCGGGCACCACGCGAGGATCGGTCGTGTACACGCCATCCACGTCGGTATAAATCAGGCATTCATCGGCCTTCATCGCTGCTGCCACAGCCACAGCGGAGGTGTCGGAACCACCGCGACCCAGCGTCGTGATATTGCCGTTCGGATCCACGCCCTGGAAACCAGTGATCACGACAACCTTACCGGCGGCCAGATCTGCACGAACGCGCGCATCATCAATGCTCTCAATCCGTGCCTTGGTAAAGGCCGAGTCCGTCTTGATGGGCACTTGCCAGCCAGCGTAGCTGACTGATTCCAAGCCTTCGGCTTGCAGAGCAATCGCCAGCAAACCAACAGAAACTTGCTCGCCGGTCGAGGCGATCATGTCCAGTTCGCGCTCGCTAGGGCGGTCGGAGAGTTCTTTGGCCAGGCCCAGGAGACGGTTGGTCTCGCCGCTCATGGCCGAAGGAACGACCACAAGCTGATGACCTGCCCGCACCCACTTGGCCACACGCTTGGCCACGTTACGGATGCGCTCGGTCGAGCCCATCGACGTGCCGCCGTATTTGTGAACGATCAGTGCCATGTCAGATGTTGTTGGAAACAATCGCGTGCCAAACACACACAGTGCACCTCATCCTGGATGCACGCACGCGATCAAACCCTTGATTTTAGCCTGAGCCAGACCCGGAACCCACTCGGTCGGGTCTTAAACAATGGGCATCAAGTCGCACTTGACGAATCGGGATGCCACTCAAAGGCATATTGGGGATCGCCATCAGGTGCAACAGCACGTGCATCCACACCCAGCCCCGGCACCCACAACAAGCGCCCCCCTCCGTAGACCAAAGGGCCCTGGCGCAACCACGATGGAACGCCCGCACACTGAAACTGTTTCCTGAGCGCGCGCAGAGGACGCCCTGGCGCAGACTGGAATTGCTCACCACCAACGCGCGGCCGCAAAGCAACATCCTCCAGCGATTGGGCCGACACCCCCCCAATCTCCACCCGACGGACATGCAAGCAGCCCAACCAGGACGCTACGCGGTGCACCCCTTCCGTCAACGGCCCGAGCGTGACCGCTGATACTTCGGACACACCACTGGCACACCGCGGGGAGCGCCGCGACGAATAGCTCAACAGCCCCCGGTACAGCGAAACACCAATCTCATCCCAGTTGGACGAGGACTGACGCTCAATCATGCCAGGCACCTCATCGGCCAGGCGATAGACCCAACTGGCGGTCAGACTCCGGCCAGCGACTTGCTGGTACCAAGCACGCAATGCCTCCCGCCGCGCACCAACCGCCCATACAGCCCATTGAATGGCATTCAGATCTGGATACGCCATCGACGTTGTACCGACATCGCTCGGTACGGTTGCGCTTTGCAAAAGCTGCTGATGCCACGATGCCATGGCGGGCAAAGCATCGGCAACCTTGCTGCCAGACGATGCCAACGCACGCTCCGCGTCAGGAAATGCTTCCAGCAGGGCTGGCCAGACACTCGCCCGCAATCGATTGCGGGCAAATCTCACATCTGAATTGCTATCGTCCTCGACGTACTGCAATCGGTGCGCCGCAACATAAGCTTCAATGGCCTCTCGAGGATGATCAAGCCATGGTCTGACCCAACGAATGCCATCACGCCATTCATCTTTGGGCATACAGGCCAATCCTGCGACGCCCGCGCCTCGTAATGCCTGAAGCAAAAAGGTTTCAGCCTGGTCTCTTCGGTGATGCGCGAGCAGCAACAAATCTCCGCCGACCATCGTCACCATGTCCGACAACGCAGCATAGCGGGCGGCCCTTGCTCGGGCCTCCACGCTGGCACCGCCAGACACATCCACTGACACCCGGCGCACCACCAAACTGACAGGCAAGCCGGCCCGAGCCCATTCATCACATGTCATCTGGGCGTGCGCCAGCCAGTCGTCGGCCAGCGCACTCAGTCCGTGGTGAACGTGCAAAGCTACCACGCGAAGCGCAGGCTCACTTTTTGCCGCCACAGCACATGCATGCAACAACGCCGTGGAGTCGCGTCCACCGCTGTAAGCCACAGCGATGACCTGCTCACGCACGTGGTCAGACAGCATGCCTGAAGCAACAGAGATCAATGCTCTTTGGTATCAGTGAATCGACCGTAGCTTTGCAGTCGGTCATAACGCTGTTGCAGCAAATCCTTGACCTTCAAGTCGCTCACTTGGCGGAACGCGTCATTCAGCGCGCGCTTCAAGTTGGCACAAATTTGCTTGTGATCACGATGTGCGCCACCCACGGGCTCGCTGACGATCTTGTCAATCAGACCCAAAGCCTTGAGTCTGTGAGCCGTGATGCCCAGCGCCTCCGCAGCATCCGAAGCCTTGTCAGACGTCTTCCACAAGATCGACGCGCAGCCCTCAGGCGAGATGACGGAGTACACGGAATACTGCAGCATCAAAACCTGATCGGCCACACTGATCGCCAAAGCGCCGCCCGAGCCACCTTCACCAATGATGGTGGTGATGATGGGCACTTCCAGGCGAGCCATCTCGAAGATGTTGCGCCCGATGGCCTCTGACTGATTGCGTTCTTCCGCACCAATGCCAGGATAAGCACCAGGCGTATCCACAAAGGTGAACACGGGCAACCCAAACTTCTCCGCCGTCTGCATCAGACGCAAAGCTTTGCGGTAACCCTCTGGACGGGACATGCCGAAGTTACGCGCTGCACGCTCCTTCGTATCGCGGCCCTTTTGATGCCCCAGTACCATGCAAGGCTGCCCGTTGAAACGCGCAAGCCCCCCGACGATTGACAAGTCATCCGCAAAGTGGCGGTCGCCATGCATTTCCTGGAAGTCGGTGAACAACTCGTTCACGTAATCCAGCGTGTAAGGACGCTGGGGATGACGGGCAATCTGGGTGACCTGCCACGGCGACAGCGTCGAGTAGATGTCCTTGGTGAGCTGCATGCTCTTTTTGCTCAGTCGGTCAATCTCCTCAGAGATGTCCACCGCTGACTCGCTCTGCACATAACGCAGCTCTTCAATCTTGGATTCCAGCTCGGCAATCGGTTGCTCGAACTCAAGGAAGTGTCGTTTGCTCATGGCAAATTCCTTCATCACGCCGGGTTGGCGTCAATACTCCACGGGCAGCGGGTCGAGGCTGCGCCACAGATACCAGGTCCCCACTGTACGGTAGGGCGCCCAGGCTTCGGCCACGTCCCGCGCTTCAGCTCGGGACACTGGCTCACCACTGAAATAACTCTGACTGATGCCCTTGATCAACCCCAGGTCGTCCAGGGGCAGCACATTCGGGCGCATCAAATAAAAGATCAAGAACATTTCGGCTGTCCAGCGGCCGATCCCACGGATGTCGGTCAGCTCATCAATGATGGATTCATCGTCCATCTGCTGCCACTGCTCGACATGCACACGCCCCTCATCAAAGTGACAGGCCAAGTCGCGCAAATACTCCACCTTGCGCGCAGACAAACCAGCTTGGCGCAAGGCGTCGGGCGCCTGCCGCAACACGTCAGCAACAGGAATCGGCGCACGTGACTCACTGATGTCACGTCCCAAAAGGGTCAAGAAGCGATCCCAAACAGACTGCGCCGCTTTCACAGAAATCTGCTGACCAACGATGGACCTCGCCAGCGTCGTGAACGCATCACCACGACTATACAAACGCGCATGGCCGTGATCCACAATCAACTTGCGCATCACACGGTCACGCTTGGACAGGTGCTTGCACGCCTCATCCCAGTAATGCGGCGTGACCAGCTGCGCGTCCAGCACGGCTTCGGCAGTAACGTCGGAAACAGGTGTCGCAGCAGCAGTCATCAGGCCTTCACCCACGTCGTCCCCTGCGGGCCGTCTTTGAGGACGATGCCTTGGGCAGCCAATTCATCGCGAATACGATCCGACTCCGCGAAATTCTTGGCCTTCTTCGCTTCCGCGCGCGCTGCAATCAACGCATCGATGGCCGACACGTCAGCATCAGCACCGACACCACCTTGCAGATAAGCCTTGGGCTCTTGCTGCAACAGCCCCAACAGACCCGCCAACGCTTTCAGCAACGAAGCGGACTCTCCTGCCCCGGAGCGATTCACTTCGGTCGCCAGATCAAACAACACCGCGATCGCAATCGGCGTATTGAGATCTTCATCCATTGCAGCCCTGAAACGCGCCGCCTGCGGGTGAGCCCAATCGATGTCGAAGGCATCTACTGCTGCCACAGAATCCAGAGTGGTGTACAGGCGACGCAAACCACTGCGCGCGTCCTCCAGACCCGCATCACTGAAATTGAAGGGGCTGCGATATTGAGTGCGCAGCATGAAGAAACGCAGGGTTTCGCCATCAAAGTGCTTCAACACATCACGGATGGTGAAGAAGTTGCCGAGCGACTTCGACATCTTCACGTTGTCAACGTTCACAAACCCGTTGTGCAACCAGTAATTAACAAACGACTTTCCGGACGCACCTTCGCTCTGCGCGATCTCGTTCTCGTGATGAGGGAACTGCAGGTCCAACCCACCACCGTGGATATCAAAGTGCTCGCCCAGCAAGGAGCAGCTCATGGCCGAACACTCGATGTGCCAACCCGGACGCCCCGCGCCATAAGGCGACTCGTACTTGGCATCAGCAGGCTCTTCAGGTTTAGCCGACTTCCACAAGACGAAGTCAAGAGGGTCCTGCTTGCCATCATCCACAGCGACACGTTCGCCAGCACGCAACTGATCCAGACTCTTGCCCGAAAGCTTGCCGTAGCCCGGAAACTTGCGCACAGCGTAGTTCACATCGCCATTGCTGGCGCGATAGGCCAGTCCGTTGGCCTCCAGCTTACCAATCAGGTCCAACATCTGGCCGACGTATTCGGTCGCCCGCGGCTCGTGCGTCGGCGGCTCGATACCGAGCGCAGCGATGTCATCGTGCATCGCCTGCGTCATCTCATCGGTCAGCTGACGAATCGTGATGCCACGCTCAACGGCGCGACGGATGATCTTGTCGTCAATGTCAGTGATGTTGCGGACATAGGTCACGTCGTAGCCAGAAGCCTTGAGCCAACGCTGCACGACGTCGAACGCCATCATCATGCGGGCGTGCCCTACGTGGCAGTAATCGTAGATGGTCATCCCGCACACATACATGCGAACCTGACCAGGAGTCAGGGGGTGAAACACCTCGATCTGACGCGACAGACTATTGAAAAGACGCAAACTCATGAGAAATATCGGGGATCTTCGGCGAGGTCGGGGTGTGCCACATGCACGACACACGGACAGGATGCTGGCCGTTAAGCGCTCGCCCCGCTCAGATACAATCCGGCGAGTATAGCGGTCCACCTGTGATCAGGGGGTGACAAGCCCCGGCGGACAAGTCAGGACTGTTATTCTTACTGCTTTATTGCGGGCTGAAGATGGCGCGAAATGCAACCGTCTTGGCGCCTGCGGCTTTCTGCGCCCCGTGCGCGTCCGACAACCACGATTGCTCATGCCTTTCTTCGACGCCGTGCCTTCCAACGGACTCCGACTGACCGCCCTGGCCGCCAAGTGCCTGACTGCCGCAGCCCTCTCGCTGACCATGTTCAGCGCACTCGCCGACGATGTCGGTGATGTCCAGAAATTGCTGGCAGCCGGCAAAAACATCGAGGCACTGCAACGCGCGGACCAATTCCTGGCCAACAAGCCGCGTGACCCCATGATGCGCTTCTTGCGCGGCATCAGCCTATCGCAAGCCGGTCGCACACCCGAAGCCATCACAGCCTTCACCAAGCTGACAGAAGACTTCCCAGAGTTGCCCGAACCGTTCAACAACCTGGCCGTGCTTTACGCGCAGCAAGGTCAATATGACAAGGCTCGCAACGCACTGGAAATGGCCATCCGGACCAACCCAAGCTATGCAACGGCTTATGAGAACTTGGGAGATGTGTACGCAAAGTTGGCCAGCCAGGCCTACTCCAAGGCGCTGCAAATCGACACGCGCTCGGCGGTTGCCCCCAAGCTGGCCATGATCCGAGACCTGTTCCCCAAAGAACGCAACTCGATCCTTGCTGCAGCACAACCTGTTCAAGCACCTGTTCCAGCACCCGTAGCGGCTCCAGCAGCCAAGCCAACGCCCGCACCGACACCAGCCTCTGTACAGCCCGCACCGGCACCGGTTGCAAAGGCGCCTGTAGCCACAGTCGTCCCTGCCGCCAAGCCAGTGGCAACTGCGTCAACAACAGCACCTGAGCCACGCACAGAAGCTCGCAAAGACAGCGGCGCGAAATCCGAGCGTGACGTCGAAAATGCCGTGCGTGACTGGGCTGCGGCTTGGAGCAAGAAGGATCTCAAGGGGTACTTCGCGTCTTACAGCCGTGACTTCGACGGTGGCAAAACCCGTAAGGCGTGGGAAACCGAGCGTCGTGACCGCATCAACGGCAAGCGCAACATTTCCGTCAAGATCAGCGGTATGCAGGTCGATGTCAACGGTAGCAAGGCCGTGGCCCGCTTCCGTCAAGAATACAAAGCTGACAACCTGAATGTCAGCAGCAGCAAGCGCCTTGACCTCGTTCGCTCTGGTGGTGGCTGGGTCATCGTGAAGGAAAGCGCGGGATCGTGATTCGTTCGTTGACGCGCTGGGAGCTCCGCGTCGTGCGCCGTTTGCTACCCGAACTGAAACTGGTCAACGGAATGGCTCTGGGGGCCATTTTCGCTTTCTGCCTTTTCGCTCCCTTGTCGGACGAAGCTTGCGCTAGCCCTCACAAGGACAAGCCCCAGACAGCCAAGCATGCACTGCCAAGGCCTCAACAAAAGCCAACAGAGAACAGTGAGCCGCGCATCCCGCAGCAATCGTTTTCTGCCGAGGCTCGACTTCTGGAGGTCTACCGACTGATTGGTGACGGCAAAGGTGGCAATGCTCTGCAAAAAGCAGAGCAGCTTATTCGCGACGTACCCAATTTCCAGTTGGCGCAGTTGGTCTACGGCGATCTTTTGCTTTCGCGTACCAAGGTATTGCCCACCATGGGCAACGCTCCCGCCAACATCGCGGCAACGTCGCAGGCGCGACTAGAACAACTGCGCGAAGAAGCTCGGCGACGCCTCTCAGCGCTGACCGAGAAGCCCCCTGCTGGCGCACTGCCCGCGCAGTTCATTGCTGTGCCACCCACGACCAAACACGCGATTGCTGTGGATGCCAGTCGATCTCGGCTTTATTTGTTCGAGAACGGCCCCAATGGCCTTCAACTGGTCGCGGACCACTACGCCTCAATCGGTCGCCTGGGATCAGACAAGAGCTTCGAGGGCGACCAGCGCACACCGCTTGGCGTTTACTACATCACCAGCCGACTCGATGCCAGCCAGCTGACCGACTTCTATGGAGCAGGCGCCCTGCCCTTGAATTACCCTAACGAATACGACCGGCGATTAGGACGAACCGGGCGTGGCATTTGGTTGCATGGCGTGCCCAGCGACAGCTACGCACGCAGCCCCAACAGCACCGACGGCTGCGTCGCCTTGGCCAACCCAGAGTTGCAAACCATCCTGAACCGGGTACAGCCCCGCACCACACCCGTGGTGATCGCCAAATCTCTGCAATGGATCCCCCCATCCAAGGCAGAACCCGAGCGCCGCAACCTGCAAAACCTGATTGAGGGCTGGCGCGTCGCCCGAGCCAGCGGTGACGTCACGAGGCTGATGTCCTTTTACTCGCCGCAGTTCGTGAGCAGTGGCAAGGACGTGAATCAATGGCGCCAGTTGCTGCAGCGTGATATCAATCAACTGCGGGGACACTCGCTCCAGTTGAAAGATCTCGCCATCCTGGGTTGGCGAGACAAGAGTGACGTTCTGGTCGTCACCTTTGGCGAAGTCTCTGACGGTCAACGCACAGGCGCCCTCAAGCGTCAATATTGGGGCAAAGAGGGTGGCCTCTGGAAAATCTTCTATGAAGGAGTGATCGGATGATCCGTAAACTGATTCTGGCTGGCGTGATCGGCCTCACCGCTTTGGCCACACAGGCCCAAAACGTTCGACTGAGCACCAGCATGGGAGACATCGTCGTGCAGCTGGACGCCGCCAAGGCCCCCAAGACGGTCGACAACTTTGTGCAATACGTGAAGGCGGGCCACTACAACGGCACTGTGTTCCATCGTGTGATCGAAAGCTTCATGATTCAGGGCGGTGGCATGACGCCCGATCTGCGTGAAAAGCCCACACGCGCCCCCATCCCGCTGGAAAGCCGCAACGGACTGAGCAACGTTCGCGGCTCCATCGCCATGGCGCGCACCAATGTGCCGGATTCGGCCACATCGCAATTCTTCATCAACGTGAAGGACAATCTGTTCCTTGACGCGGCCCGCTCGCCCGATGGCAACGGCTACGCCGTCTTCGGCAAAGTCGTGCAGGGCATGGATGTCGTCGACAAAATTCGCAAGGTTGAGACCACGCAGCGCGGCATGTACGGCGACGTTCCCGCTCAACCCGTCATCATCAAACAAGCCTCCATCGAGAAGTAAACATGACCAAAACCGTTGAACTGCAAACCACCGCTGGCGTGATCCGTCTGGAACTGGATGACGCCAAGGCCCCCATCACCGTGGCCAACTTTCTGGACTACGTGAACGCCGGCCACTACAACGGCACGGTTTTTCACCGTGTGATCAAGGGCTTCATGATTCAAGGCGGCGGCTTTGAAGTCGGCATGAAGCAAAAGGCAACCAAGGCCGAGATCCAGAACGAAGCCAACAATGGCCTGAAGAACGACAAGTACACCATTGCCATGGCCCGTACCAGCGCACCGCACTCGGCCAGCGCACAGTTCTTCATCAACAGTGCCAACAACGACTTCCTGAACTTCAAGTCGGAGTCCATGCAAGGCTGGGGCTACGCCGTGTTCGGCAAGGTCGTGGCAGGCACCGAAGTCATTGACGCCATCGAGAAGGTTCGCACCGGTCGCAAGGGCTTCCATGACGACGTGCCGCTGGAAGACATTGTGATCACCCAGGCTGTTGAAGTCTGATGTGATGGGGAAGCCTCCCTTCCCCACGTCGGAAACACTGAATGCACCGCCCTCGTGGCGGTGCATTGATTTCATCTCCGACCTGCACCTGCACGCGGACCTGCCCAGGACCACTGCTGCCCTGGCTCGCTACCTCGACACCACGCCCGCCGATGCCGTGTTTTTGCTGGGAGACATCTTTGAGGCTTGGGTCGGTGACGACATGCGCACCCAACCCTATGAACAGCAATGCGCCGACATGTTCGCCCACGCGAGCCGGCGCACCCGCCTGTTCATGATGGTGGGCAATCGTGACTTCTTGCTGGGCGCCGGCATGCTGGACGCTTGCGGCGCGCAACACCTACCCGACCCCACCGTGCTCAGTGCATTTGGCCAACGTGCCTTGTTGATGCATGGGGATGAACTGTGCCTAGCGGACGAGGCTTACCTTCGCTTCCGAGCTCAGGTCCGTCAATCTACGTGGCAACAGGCTTTCCTGGGGGCACCATTGACCGCACGCTTGGCCCAGGCCCAGCAAATGCGCAACGCCAGCCAGATGCACCAGAAGTCGCAGATGCCCGAACAGTGGGCAGATGTGGACGAAACCATTGCGGGGCAGTGGATGGCCGCCGCGCAGGCCCCCATCCTGATCCACGGGCACACCCACCATCCCCAAACCCAGCCGTTCGGCAGCGCACAGATCGCTCACGGCGTCCGTCACGTGCTGTCAGACTGGGACCTGGATCACGAGCATCCCCGCGCAGAAGTGCTGCGCTGGACTCCCGACGGCTTTTCACGCTTGATCTGGCGGTAGAAAACGTCCGTCACCACCGGGGGCGCGCAAAAAACAAAGGGTCGGAAATTTCCGACCCTTCGCTCTGGCGTCACACCGCTGTTGCGGCCTCAGGCTTGGCCTTGTCTGACTTCTTTAGCGGCTGGATATCGAGTTTGACTTCAGCGTCGCCCCCCGACTTCTCATCGATATCCACCGTCAGACGCCCACCATCGACCAAACGACCGAACAGCAACTCGTCGGCCAAGGCGCGACGGATGGTGTCCTGGATGAGCCGCTGCATCGGGCGAGCACCCATGAGCGGATCGAATCCTCGTTTGGCCAGATAACGGCGCAAGGTGTCGGTGAACGTGACATCCACCTTCTTCTCTGCCAGCTGGCTTTCCAGTTGCAGCAGAAACTTGTCCACCACGCGCAGGATGACTTCCTCATCCAAGGGCTTGAAGCCCACGATCGCATCCAGACGGTTGCGGAACTCGGGGGTGAATTGGCGCTTGATGTCGGCCATTTCATCGCCCTGCTCACGCTGAGTGGTGAAACCGATGGTCGACTTCTGTAGCGTTTCCGCACCCGCGTTGGTGGTCATGATGATCAACACGTTGCGGAAGTCTGCCTTGCGACCGTTGTTGTCCGTCAGCGTGCCGTGGTCCATCACCTGAAGCAGGATGTTGAACACATCGGGGTGGGCCTTCTCGATTTCGTCGAGCAGCAACACGGCATGCGGCTTCTTCGTCACCGCCTCGGTTAACAAACCACCTTGGTCGAACCCCACATAGCCGGGAGGCGCACCGATCAAGCGACTGACCGCATGCCGCTCCATGTACTCAGACATGTCAAAGCGGATCAACTCAATCCCGAGGATGTAAGCGAGTTGCTTGGCCACTTCGGTTTTGCCCACGCCCGTGGGTCCGCTGAAAAGGAACGAACCAATCGGCTTATCCGGCTTGCCCAGGCCTGAGCGCGCCATCTTAATGGCCGATGCCAAAGCGTCGATCGCGGCGTCTTGCCCGAACACCACGCTCTTCAGGTCGCGATCCAGATTCTTAAGCTTGGAGCGATCATCACTGGAGACGCTGGTCGACGGCACGCGGGCGATCTTGGCCACGATTTCCTCGACCTCTGCACGGGTGATGGTCTTCTTCTGTTTGCTCTTGGGCAGGATACGCTGCGCGGCCCCGGCTTCGTCAATGACATCGATCGCCTTATCCGGCAGGTGTCGGTCATTGATGAACTTGGCAGACAACTCTGCCGCCGCTTGTAGCGCATTGAGCGAATACTTGACGCTGTGATGCTCTTCAAAGCGAGACTTCAAGCCCTTCAGGATCTCGATCGTTTGCTCCACCGTCGGCTCGGCCACTTCCACCTTCTGGAAGCGACGAGACAAGGCAGCATCCTTCTCGAAAATGCCACGGAACTCGGTGAAAGTGGTCGCACCGATGCACTTGAGTTGCCCCGAACTCAAGGCAGGCTTGAGCAGGTTGCTGGCATCCAGCGTGCCGCCCGAGGCCGCCCCTGCGCCAATCAGCGTGTGAATTTCGTCGATGAAGAGCACAGCACCCTGTTGCTCCTTCAGTTGCTTGATCACAGCTTTCAGACGCTGCTCAAAGTCGCCGCGATACTTGGTACCAGCCAGCAGCGCGCCCATGTCCAGCGCGAACACCTCCGCGTCCGCCAGGACATCCGGCACGTCACCTTGGGTGATGCGCCAAGCCAAGCCTTCCGCGATGGCGGTCTTGCCGACGCCCGCCTCGCCAACCAGCAGCGGGTTGTTCTTGCGGCGACGACACAAAACCTGAATGACGCGCTCGACTTCCACGTCGCGCCCGATCAGCGGATCGATCTTGCCATCGCGAGCCAGTTGGTTGAGGTTCTGGGTGTATTGCTCCAGCGGCGAGGCCTTGCTCTCTACCTCTTCCTTTTCGCCCTCTACGGGGCCAGCATCCTGAGGGGTCTTGCCGGCATCGGGAGGATCGACTTTGCGAATGCCATGCGCAATAAAGTTCACCACATCCAGGCGCGTCACACCTTGCTGATGCAGGTAGTACACCGCATGGGAATCCTTCTCGCCGAAAATGGCCACCAGCACATTGGCACCGGTCACTTCCTTCTTGCCATTGCCAGACGACTGGACATGCATGATGGCACGCTGGATCACGCGCTGGAAACCCAGCGTGGGCTGCGTATCCACCTCGTCCGTCCCACCAACCGTGGGTGTGTTGTCACGAATGAACTGGTCGAGGTTCTTGCGCAACTCTTCCAGGTTGGCCGCGCAGGCTTTCAACACCTCGGAAGCAGAGGGGTTGTCGACCAAGGCCAGCAGCAAGTGTTCAACCGTGATGAACTCATGGCGTTGCTGACGAGCCTCGACGAAGGCCAGATGCAGACTCACTTCCAACTCTTGCGCAATCATGCGGTCTCCAGAATGCACTGCAGGGGATGCCCGGCTTCGCGGGCGGCGGCAAGAACGAGTTCGACCTTGGTGGCCGCGACATCTTTGGTGTAGACACCGCACACACCACGACCTTCGTGGTGGATTTTCAGCATGATCTGAGTCGCCGTCTCGATATCGTGACGGAAATGCTCTTGCAACACAAACACCACAAATTCCATTGGGGTGAAGTCATCGTTGAGCATCACAACCTTGAACAGGTTCGGCGGCTGAAGTGCGAGCTTCTCTTTCTCGACAACAGCCGCACCAAGCCCTTCGTCGGCCGGTCCCTCTGGCGTCGTCGATGACTGGATCAGTAACGGAAAGGTCATGAAAAAGATTCTACGGGACACCCTCAGCCACAGTTCCCATCTTGGGGCTGAAGCCCAACGTTCAAGCGAAGAAAAGCCGCATCAGATTACCGACATATTGAACGAACGTACCGAACCTCACCTGCGACCTGCCAAAAAGACCGGCATCACCTCAGGGAATCCACTGACCGAATCCCCTAATTTATGCGCTTGACACCCCCGTCCGCAGAATCCCAGAATGTGAACAAATTAACAAGGAGGATGTGGTATGGCTACTGGTACCGTTAAGTGGTTCAACGATGCCAAGGGATTTGGTTTCATTGAACCCGATCAAGGTGGAGGCGACGTATTCGCCCACTTCTCGGCCATTCAAATGGATGGCTTCAGAACCCTCAAGCAAGGATCCAAAGTTCAGTACGAACTGATTGCCGGCCCCAAGGGCATGTTGGCACAGAACATCCAGCCGATTGACAGCAGCACGCCAGTCGGAACGGTGACCGACCCGTTGAGCGACCTGCACTTCCGTGACATGAGCACACAAAGCGGCCTGCGCCCGCATTGATATCCCAGGTACACGGGCTTTACTGAGTCCGTCGTACGGCAAACAAAAAAGCCCGCCTCTCAAGGCGGGCTTTTTTTGACAGGCACACGAGCCTGCCATCGATCACATGTGATCGATCATGACCTGACCAAAGGCAGAACACGACACTTGGGTCGCACCGTCCATCAGACGAGCAAAGTCATATGTCACTTTCTTGCTCTGAATCGCACCGTTCATCGAGCTGATGATCAGGTCGGCGGCTTCAAACCAGCCCATGTGACGCAGCATCATTTCTGCGGACAGGATCTCGGAACCGGGGTTCACATAGTCCTTGCCTGCGTACTTCGGCGCTGTACCGTGGGTCGCCTCGAACATGGCAACCGAATCCGACAGGTTTGCACCTGGAGCGATACCGATACCACCGACCTGCGCAGCCAGCGCATCAGAGATGTAGTCGCCGTTCAGGTTCAAGGTGGCAATCACGCTGTACTCAGCTGGACGCAACAGGATTTGCTGCAAGAAGGCGTCAGCAATCGCATCCTTGACGATGATGTCCTTGCCAGTCTTGGGGTTCTTGAACTTGCACCATGGACCGCCATCAATCAGCTCGGCGCCGAACTCGTTTTGAGCCAGTGCATAACCCCAGTCGCGGAAGCCACCCTCGGTGTACTTCATGATGTTGCCCTTGTGAACGATGGTCACACTGGGCTTGTCATTGTCGATGGCGTATTGCAGGGCCTTGCGCACCAGACGCTCGGTCCCCTCCTTGGACACTGGCTTGATGCCGATGCCTGAGGTTTCTGGGAAACGGATCTTCTTCACACCGAATTCGGTCTGCAGGAAGCTGATCAGTTTCTTGGCCTTGTCGCTTTGTGCTTCGAACTCAATGCCGGCATAGATGTCTTCCGAGTTTTCACGGAAGATCACCATGTCGATCTTTTCGGGCTCCTTCACAGGCGAAGGTACACCCTTGAAGTACGTGACTGGGCGCAGACAAACGTAGAGATCCAACTCCTGACGCAAGGCCACGTTCAGCGAACGAATGCCACCACCAACGGGTGTCGTCAGAGGTCCCTTGATGGACACAACGTAGTCCTTCAAGACTTGCAGAGTTTCTTCAGGCAGCCACACATCCGGGCCGTACACGCGCGTTGACTTTTCGCCAGCGTAGATTTCCATCCAGTGGATCTTGCGCTGACCGCCATAAGCCTTCTCAACTGCGGCGTCCACCACCTTGATCATCACTGGCGTGATATCGAAGCCAGTGCCGTCCCCTTCGATATAGGGGATGATGGGGTTGTGAGGTACGTTGAGCGAGAAGTCCGGGTTCACCGTGATCTTCTGCCCACCTTCGGGCACCTTGATGTGCTGATACATAGTTGTGGTCTCCGCGTTTGGCGTATCCGTGAAAAGCAATGCCATGGATATCGGCATTGCGTGTTTTGATTCTACGCGACGCTTTCCACAGTACCAGCACTTCTACATCGGGAATCCCCTGAAGGGTTGCTGATTAGCTGCGACTAATTGCGCCAAATCAGGCGCACCACGCTTGCCACTGTGCCACCAACTGGTGCCACACAGCCCACGCAGCCATCAAGGACAAGCACAAGCCAGAGAGCCGGACGGCCCATCGCGCATCACCACCCACAGCCACACCTGCAGCAGGCACAGAAGACTCACCCTTGGGCGTCGATCCGTGCCAGAGGATGGGCACCACCGCTCCACCAGCGCCCGCTGGCGAAGGCGCTGCTCCTGCGCTCTGCCCGGAAAGCTTGCGCAGCAACTGCGGCGTAAACCAGATACCCGCCGCGCCAGGGAGCGCAAACGCGAGCATCACCAGCGCCCCCCCCAACGAATTGGGCGCCAACGCTGCGACGACGACGGCCGCATACAGCAAACCGCAAGGCAGCACAGCCCAAAGGCAACCGGACAGCAGCGGCACAAGCGCCCGCATGAACGGGGAGCGAGTTACCGGCGCAGGCACACCAAACTTGCTGCGCACCCAGTGATAAACGCGCACACCGAACATGTCGAGTTGGCGCGGCATAACGCCATACCACAGTAACCACAAGCCCACAAATACGGCGCCGACCTGCAGCATCACCCAGAAGGGCTGCAAGATGGTCATTGAACGACCGAATTGCGATGCCAGCCCGGCTGCTGAAGCCGCAACAGCCCCGAGAACAGCGTACCCAATGCACCGCCCCGCCATCGCCAAAGGCGAGATACCCCGCGGGAATGCAGCCGCACAGGCCGTGCCGCACATCGCGACGCAATGCGGGATACCGCCCAACCCCATCAGGAAGGCGGTAAACATCAGGCCGGTCAGCATGACCGACCTCCGCCAAACATCATCTGATCAAATGATGCGAGAAAACTTTTCGAGCGTCTTGTCGGCTTGGATGTAGCGGTCGAAGACCATGGCAACCGCTCGCACGAAATACCAACCCAGCGGCGTAACCCGAACACCATCCGACTCCATTTGCACCAGCCCCGACTCGACGAGCGGCTCCAACAGGCGCAACTCAGTCTCGAAGTATTGCCGGAAATTGATCAAGTATGCGAGTTCGATCGACTCAATGTCGACACGCCCCTGACACATCACCGCCATGATCACGGCACGACGCACCAAATCGTCTCTTGACAGAGCCAATCCGCGCACGATCGGCAACTCACGACGCTCAAGGGAGTCGTAGTAGTCCTCCAGGGTCTTGGCGTTTTGGCAGTAATGCGCCCCCACCTTGCCAATGGCAGACACGCCCAAGCCAATCAGATCGCTGTCAGGATGCGTGCTGTAACCTTGGAAATTGCGATGCAGCCGTCCTTGGCGCTTCGCAACGGCCAAGCTATCGTGGTGCAAGGCAAAGTGGTCCATGCCAATGTAGTCGTACCCAGCAGCCCCGAACTTTTCAATGGCCATGGACAACATGCCAATCTTGTCATTGGCCTTTGGAAGCGCGGCCGCATCAATGCGACGCTGCGGCTTGAACCGCTGCGGCAAGTGCGCGTATGCATACAGCGCAATGCGATCCGGCTTGAGGCCTGCCACCTGCGCCAGAGTCCGCTCGAAGCTCTCCGGCGTCTGCTTCGGCAGTCCGTAAATGAGATCCATGTTGATGGACCCAAATCCCTCTGCCCTGGCGGCCTCCACCAGCTGAGCAACCTGCTCGTAAGGCTGAACACGATGGACAGCCTGCTGCACGTGCGGATCAAAATCCTGCACGCCAAAGCTCAAGCGATTGAAACCCATCGCAGCCAATCGCTTCAATCGACCCACATCAATCGTACGGGGATCGACCTCGATGGAGTACTCCCCACCAGGCACGAACCTGAAGGCATCCTGCAGTGTCGAGATCAGTCCCTCCAACTCGTCGTCGCTCAAAAATGTTGGACTTCCGCCACCAAAATGCAACTGGGACAGTGTCTGCCCACGGCCAAGGTGCTCGACCGTCAGGTCAATCTCTGTTCTCAACGCGGACAGATACTCGACAGCACGGTCATGATGTTTTGTAATGACCTTGTTGCAGGCGCAGTAATAGCAAACCGATTCACAAAAGGGAATGTGCACATAAACCGACAACGGCGCGACACCGCCACCAACAGCACCCGCTCCGTCTGCGCGCTGCTGCAACGCCTGGATGTAGTGCGTGGGGCCATAGGCTTCCACAAATCGATCCGCGGTAGGATACGAGGTGTATCGAGGCCCGTTGACATCCAGTCGTGCGAGCATGTCTGTCGTCACGACGGGGCCAACCGGACCGTTTGAAATCAAGGCGGATTCACTCATGCCGGCGACTGTGCCAAACTCACGGCTTGCAGGGTTGATCCAACTCAAGCTCCGGAACGGTGTTCTGGGAACAATCGGGCACGTTTTGAGGTTTCTCATGTTGAACAGTACATTTCCGATCGCCGACGCCAACGCTACAGACAAAGCACACCAATGTGATCACGGGCAAGCATCGTGTGGCGGAGTGAAACTGGACAACTTCAAGGTTGCCTGCTCTAGCTGCAACCTGCGTGAGCTTTGCTTGCCAGTTGGTTTGAGCCAACCACAACTGAATCACCTGGACTCGCTGGTCGCCACCCGCAAGACAGTCAAACGCGGCGACGCGCTGTTTCATACAGGCGATCCGTTCCGGTCTGTTTATGCGGTCCGCACTGGCTTTTTCAAGACTCGCGTGTCATCTGAAGACGGCCGAGACCAGGTGACTGGTTTTCAAATGGCCGGCGAGCTGCTTGGTTTGGATGGCATCAGCACGGACCGCCACGCCTGTGATGCCATCGCTCTGGAGGATTCTCAAGTGTGCGTGATTCCCTACGCACAACTGGAAGACCTGTCCCGAGAGTTTTCGGATCTGCAACATCAGTTCCATAAGATCATGAGCCGCGAAATCGTTCGCGACCATGGCGTGATGCTCCTGCTGGGTAGCATGCGCGCAGAAGAGCGCCTGGCGGCTTTTCTGTTGAACCTGACTCAGCGTTTGCATGCACGAGGCTTCTCTGCCTCAGCACTAGTCTTGCGCATGACTCGCGAAGAAATCGGCAGCTACCTCGGCCTGAAGCTTGAAACGGTGAGCCGCACCTTCTCGAAGTTCCAGGAAGAAGGCCTTCTGGAGGTCAAACAGCGCGACATTCGCATCACCAATGAGGCTGGCCTGCGCGCGTTGGTCAACAACGTGAGAGCCTGAACAGCATCCAGCACCAAGTTGCACGCCTCATTAAAAAAGCCCGCTTCATGCGGGCTTTTTTGTTGGAGACCTGACCGTACACGCCAGGTCAAACACACCAATTACTGATCGGCGGCCTCACGCGACCCTTCAGCAGCCTTGTTGCGCCCCTGCATGGCCGGCATGTCCTTGATGGCGCCAGCCTTGGATGCCGAGGTATCCAGCACGGGATCAACGTGGCGCACAGCGATACCAACCGTGAACAGCGAGGCGACAACCACCAGTGCAGGGCCGGCAATCACCATCCACACGATGGGCAACTTCCACCAAGGTGGATTGTCCTGTGGCTTGACATCTTGATCGTTAACTTCAGACATATCTACTCCTGTTCGGGCTGCGCCTTAACGCGGCACCATGAACGTAGTCTTTTCACGAACATCCAACTGAGGCTGATCACCTTGGCGCAACTGCTCGACCACCAGCGTCATTGCAAAAGCGCCCGAGCCCATACGGCTACTGACATCAGGCGGAACACGCACCGCAATTGGCACCCATCGCGCTTCTGCGGGGCCAAGAACAATTTCTTCGCCACCGGAGACCTGAGCCTGCATCAATTGTTCCACACCGATGCGGTACTTCTGCTTGCTTTCGCTCGCATTCATGACCTGAACTCGATAGACGTTTTCAACGAAACCTTCGTCCACCACGCGGGCCAAGGCCCCACGATCTCGAACAATGTCGACCCGGAAGGGTACACGGCTATACAAGCTGTACAAGAACACCGCGACAACTGCGAACAAGATGGCCGTGTAAATCATGACGCGGGGACGTGCCACACGCGCCCACATCTCTTTGCGGCCCCACCCGTTGTCCATGGAGTTCAGCGTTGCATAGCGGATCAGTCCGCGCGGCTTGCCGATCTTATCCATCACGCCATCACAAACATCAATGCAGGCTGCGCAACCGATGCACTCGTATTGCAAACCCTTGCGGATGTCGATGCCGGTTGGACACACTTGCACGCACAACGAACAATCGACGCAATCACCCTGTGGAGCACCGTCAGCCGACTTCTTGCCCTTGCCGCGCGGCTCACCACGCTTGACGTCGTAGCTGATGATGAGCGTATCCCGGTCAAACATCGCACTTTGGAAACGTGCGTAGGGGCACATGTACTTACAGACTTGCTCGCGCATGTAGCCGGCATTCCCGTAAGTGGCAAAGCCATAAAACAGCACCCAGAAAATCTCCCACGGGCCCATGCCCAGGGTGACCACTTCTTGTGCCAACACGCGAATCGGCGTGAAGTAGCCCACGAATGTGAAACCCGTCCACAAAGCAAAAGCGATCCACGCTGTCTGCTTTGCCGTCTTACGGGCCAGCTTTTCCGCATTCCAAGGACCCTTGTCCATTTTCATGCGTTTGACGCGACTGCCTTCGATCTTGTTCTCGATCCACATGAAGATTTCTGTGTAGACCGATTGCGGACATGCGTATCCACACCAGAGCCGCCCCGCCACTGCCGTGAACAGAAACAAGCCATACGCTGAAATCACGAGCAGTGCCGTCAGGAAGATGAAGTCCTGGGGATAGAGCACCAACCCGCCCATGTAGAAGCGTCGCGCGGTCAAGTCATACAGAACCGCCTGGCGACCATTCCACGTCAACCAGGGGGTGACATAGAACACCAACTGCGTGACCCACACCATGACCCAGCGCCATCGCGTGAACCACCCCTCTACCTCGCGGGCATAAATCTTCTCGGACTTTTTATAGAGCGAAACAACTTGCTCATGAACGTGAGCAGTTTGCTGGCCGGGGGACTGTGGGGCGGCTTGGTTGGCCGTCTCTGCAGTCTTGCTTTCTGGTGTATTGGTCGAGTCAGTCATGACACAAATGAAAAAAGCGGTGCAGGTGACGATACCCAGTAGGGTATCACGCTCACACTGCTACCGCTTGAAATAAGTCACCCCTTTGATTGACATCAAGCGATCTCGCTCGACGCAATCAGGGGCAACCCTCATCACTTAGCTTCTGCTGCCTGGGTGACGTTGGACAGACCCCAGATGTAGGAAGCAACAACCTTGATCTGATCAGACGTCAAACGGGCTTCTTGAGCCGGCATGACGTTAGTCTTACCGTTGTTGACCATGTCCATGATGGCCTGCTCGCCAAAACCGTGCAACCAGATCTTGTCAGTCAGGTTAGGCGCACCGATGGCTTGATTACCCTTGCCGTCAGCACCGTGGCAGGCTGCGCAAACAGCCTTGAACTTCTCCTTGCCAAGTTCAGCCAGGATGGAGTTGTGACCGCTACCGGACAAGCTCAGAACATAGTTGGCAACCTGGCGAACCTCTTCAGGGCCACCGACGGCAGCGGCCATGACAGGCATCTGACCGCGACGACCATGCGTGATGGTTTCCAGAATCTTGTCAGGAGAACCGCCGTGCAGCCAGTCGGTATCGGTCAGGTTCGGGAAGCTCTTCGCACCCTTGGCGTCAGACCCGTGGCAAGCCGCGCAGTTGTTCAGGAACAGTCGCTGACCAATGGCGTGAGCCTGAGGATCGCGAGCCATGTCTTCAACAGACATTGTCTTGAACTTGGCATACACCTTGGCTTCTTCCGCTTGTGCCTTGGCAATTTCGGCATCCAGCTGGCCCTTGGAAGACCAGTTCAGCTTGCCTGCGGCGTCACCCAGACCGGGGTACAGCGCAAAGTAAGCCACACCGAACACCAAAGTGATGATGAACAGCATCAACCACCAGCGAGGCAGCGGATTGTTCAACTCACGCAAGTCGCCATCCCACACGTGACCGGTGGTCTTGTCGACGTTGCCGTCGGCGTCATAGATGACCTTGTGCTTTGCTGCGCCGATCAGCACGAACGCACAGTACACCAGGCCGAACACGACGATCGCGATGACGTACCACGACCATCCACTGGAAATGAAGTCGCTCATTTATGAGCCTCCAATCAATCTTCTGAAAGAGGCAGGCGAGCTGCCTCTTCGAACTGGGCCTTGTTGCTGCGGGAGAAAGCCCACACACCAATGCCCACGAAAACGCACAGACACACCACGGTGAAAATGCTTCGTACGAGGTTGATGTCCATGTGCGTCACTCCTTACTTGACGGCTGTACCCAGCACCTGCAGGTAAGCGATCACTGCGTCGAGTTCAGTCTTGCCCTTGACGTCAGCGTCAGCGGCCTTGATCTCGTCGTCGGTGTACGGCACACCGACCATACGCAGCGCCTTCATGCGAGGAGCAATCGGGGCAGCCTCTTCCAGCTTGGCCTTGGCCAACCATGGATAGGCAGGCATATTCGACTCAGGCACCACGTCACGGGGATTGTTCAGGTGAGCGGCATGCCACTCATCCGAATACTTGCCGCCGACACGATGCAGGTCAGGACCTGTACGCTTGGAACCCCACTGGAAGGGGTGGTCGTACACGAACTCACCAGCCATGGAGTAGTGACCATAGCGCAGAGTCTCAGCACGGAATGGACGAATCATCTGCGAGTGGCAGTTGTAGCAGCCTTCGCGGATGTACACGTCACGACCAGCCAGTTGCAGTGCGGTGTAGGGCTTGAGGCCTTCCACAGGCTGAGTGGTGCTGCGTTGGAAGAACAGCGGCACGATTTCAACCAGAGCACCGAACACCACTGCCAACAGGATCAGAACGATCATGAGGAAGTTGCTGGTCTCAATCTTTTCGTGCGAGAAAAGGGAGGGGTTGTGATTGTTAGCCATGTTGTTCTCCTCCTCAAGCGTGAGCTGGTGCAGGCACGGGCGTTTGAACGGCACGGCCAGCCAGCACAGTCATCACAACGTTCCACAGCATCAGGATCATGCCGCCCAGGTAGAGCAAGCCACCTGCGACACGGATCACGTAGAACGGATAGGTTGCCTTCACGCTTTCGACGAAGGTGTAAACCAGGGTACCGTCAGGGTTGACAGCACGCCACATCAGACCTTGCATCACACCGGCAATCCACATTGCAGCGATGTACAGCACGATACCGATGGTGGCAGCCCAGAAGTGCAGCGCGATGGCCGACTGAGCGTACATCTGGGTACGACCGAACAGACGAGGGATCAGGTAGTACAGCGAACCGATCGAGATCATGCCCACCCAGCCCAGAGCGCCAGAGTGCACGTGACCAACGGTCCAGTCGGTGTAGTGAGACAGCGAGTTCACGGTCTTGATGGACATCATCGGACCTTCGAACGTCGACATGCCGTAGAACGACAGAGCCACGATCAGGAACTTCAGGATAGCGTCATCACGCAGCTTGTACCAAGCACCCGACAGGGTCATGATGCCGTTGATCATGCCGCCCCAAGAAGGAGCCAACAGGATCAGCGAGAACACCATACCAATGGACTGAGTCCAGTCAGGCAGCGCGGTGTAGTGCAGGTGGTGAGGACCCGCCCACATGTAAGTGAAGATCAGCGCCCAGAAGTGCACGATCGACAGACGATACGAGTACACGGGCATACCGGCTTGCTTGGGGATGTAGTAGTACATCATGCCCAAGAAGGCGGCGGTCAGGAAGAAGCCCACGGCATTGTGACCGTACCACCATTGGATCATGGCGTCTTGCACACCAGCGTAAGCCGAGTAGCTCTTGAACAGAGACACAGGGACTTCAGCGCTGTTGACGATGTGCAGCAGAGCAACGGCAATGATGAAAGCCCCATAAAACCAGTTCGCCACATAAATGTGACGAACCTTGCGGGTACCGACCGTGCCAAAGAACACGACAGCGTAAGCCACCCAGACCAGTGTGATCAGGATGTCAATTGGCCATTCCAGTTCGGCATATTCCTTACCGGTGGTCATACCCAGAGGCAGCGTGACCACTGCCGCCAGAATCACGAGGTTCCAGCCGATGAAGGTGAACGTGGCAAGCGGGCCTGCGAACAGGCGTGTTTGACACGTGCGTTGCACGACGTGGTAAGACGTCGCAAAGAGGGTGCACCCCCCAAACGCAAAAATCACCGCATTGGTATGCAGTGGACGCAGCCGACCATAGGTCAGCCATGGAATGCCGAAGTTGAGTTCCGGCCATGCCAGCTGGGACGCGATAAGGACGCCGACAGCCATGCCAACGACGCCGTAGACCACGGCGGCAATGGCGAAGGCCCGGACAACCCCATCGTTGTACGTGGCAGAGTGGGTGGTTGCCATCTCTTGTTCTCCTATTGTTACAGGGTGGATTGTGCGTGCAAATCCATATCTAATTTTGATGAGGCTCAACGTTCGTCGGGGTCGTTCACATCGTCCGACTGGAGGATTCGCAAACCCTCTTGTTCGATATCCTCAAATTGCCCGCGATGAACGGCCCACCCCAGGACTGCCAGGATGAGAAGCACCAGCAAGACAGACACTGGAATAAGGACGTAGAGTATTTCCATGAGTAGCCGTTCTTAATGACGATTGGCGCCGAGTCTAAGTGCATTTAATACAACACCCAGGGAACTGAACGCCATCCCCAAGCCTGCCAACCACGGCGGCAGCAAGCCGGCCAACGCAAGGGGAATGCAAGCCATGTTGTAGAAAACCGACCACACCAGGTTTTGACGGACGGTGCGCATGGCCCGTCGACTGATTTGCACGGCGTCCGACAAGCCCAACAGACGTCCCCCAAGGATGATCAAATCGGCCTGCGACTGAGCCAGCGCAGCCCCCTGGTCCAATGCAATCGACACACTGGCCTTCGCCAAGACCGGCGCGTCATTGATGCCATCTCCGACAACGGCAACATGGCGCCCGGCAGACTGCGCATCTGCAATAACTTGGAGCTTTTGCTCGGGCGTCACCTGAGCGCCCGCAACGTGCATATTTTCGCCCTGACCCAGTTGTGCTGCGGCAGCAAACACCCGCGCCTCATGGTCTCCAGACAGCAAGGATGTCTTGCACCCCAACTCCCTCAGGCGTCGCACGGTCGGCATGGCCTCGTCACGGAACACTTCGTCGTAGACGAAACCACAGGCGGTTGACACATCCACTGAGCCGTCATGGCCTTGCACCGCCAGCCAGACACGCGCATCTTGATAATTTGCGCCGGTCAGCGCTAATGCGCTCTGCGCATCACCGAGCACCCAGGACGCGGAACCCAGTCGCCAAGTCGAGCCGTGGGAGTCCGTCGCCTGCACACCTTTGCCCGCGAGTTCACGCACATCAAGCCACGATTGAGCAGGCCATCCACCCACGGACTGCGCTGCCTGCACCAGCGAACGAGACAAGGGATGTTGAGAATATGAGGCCAATGAGGCCGCCAGCCCCCACTTTGACGAAAGTGCCGCAGGCAATCCGCCACGGACATCAACCAGACCTTCGGAATGAACGAGTGAGACCAGCTTGAGCTCACCCTCAGTCAAGGTGCCGGTTTTGTCAAAGTAAACCTGGTCAACCACGGCCAAGGCCTCCAGCGCATCCAAACGCCGTACCAACAACCCTTGTTTGGCCATGGCACCAGCGGCTGCAAGCAGGGCTGCTGGCGCGGACAACGAAAGCGCACATGGGCATGTGACGACCAGAACAGAGACGGCGACCCATATGGCACGAGATGGGTCAATCCAATGCCACCCTAACCACCCCAGAAATGCCAAGGCCACAACCCCCCACAAAAATGGGCCAGCAATACGGTCTGCCGCACGCATCCAACCAGGCTTTTCTGTCAGCGCCTGGTGAACCAAGGACACAATTTGCTGATAGCGGGTATCAGGCCCCAGGCGCTCGATGCACATCCAAACAGGCGCAGTCAGATTGAGACTCCCTGCCACAACCACCTGCCCTGCCACCTTTGGCACCGCCCTGGACTCTCCAGTCAGGAGCGCCTCATCCACATCTGTGACCCCGTCCAGCAACAGGCCATCCGCCGGAAAAGCCTGACCGACCAAGACGCGCACCCGATCTCCGTGTCGCAAGGAAGACAACGGCGCCGACTCCACCCGAACTTGAGAGAGGTCAGCATCAGCATCGATGGCGCGCTCCACTGCTTCAGGCAATCGGACGCACAGAGACTCCAGGGACTGCGTCACTTTTTCGCGCGCCCTGCTCTCCAGCCATCGACCGCCCAGCAGAAAGGTCACAAACATGGTCAGCGAGTCAAAATACGCTTCGGTGCCGAAGACATCCTGAGCGCCCAGCGTCACGCCAGAACTCACAATGAATGTGGCAGCGATCCCTAGCGCCACAGGGGTATCCATCGAGATACGGCCTTGCCTCGCCGCCCGCCAGGCACCTGTGAAGAACGGCCCGCAAGAAAACAGCATGACGGGCAGACTCAGCACCCAGCAGGCCCAATTCATCAGGTTCCAAAGATCCATGGGGATCTCATGAGGCCCCGCCACGTATTGCGGCGTGGTGATCATCATGACCTGCATCATGCAAAACGCTGCGACCGACAAACGCCACAAGAGCTGCCGCCGCTCTTTCAGGCGCTCGTGTCCCGCACGAGCCGAAGCATCCGGCCACGCTTTGTAGCCCACGCGCTGAACGGCATCTACCAGATCAGCCATTTTGGTCTTGCCGGGATCGAGCAAGATGCGTGCACGCTGACTGGTCGCCTGCACCTGCACCTCTGACACCCCGGGCACCTTGAGCAGAGCGTCTTCAATCGTGATCGAGCACGCCGCGCAATACATCCCCGACAAACCCAAGCCCACGCGCCGCAAACTGCTGCCCAGCGGGGCCTCGACCACGCACTGCATCAGCAAGTCAGGATCATTCAGGCCATCGGCCTGCGCCTGTGTCAGTGGCGGCAAGGGCGCATTTTGGGAGGGCGTGACTGGATTGCTCATGGATCGCGCTGATACAGTGCGGCAGGGCCATGCCAAGGCAAACTATCTTGCAAATAGTCAAAGGCATCCCGCACAAGGAATTAGATCAATGACCCGAATTGTGTTTCAAGAACAGTACGCCCTATCGCTGAAGCTGGCTTTTGTCGCAGCTTGCCTGTCTACTTTGGGCTTGTTTGCGCCAACGCAGGCTTTGGCGCAAAGTCACGCACAACGTCTTGAGACCGTCGTCCAACTGGGTGCAGGCATGCACAACATCACGGCGGAAGTGGCCTTGACACCTCAAGAGCATCAAATCGGATTGATGCACCGCACGTCGATGGGAAGCAACGAAGGCATGCTGTTCGTGTTCGAGCAGCCTGCCCAACAGTGCTTCTGGATGAAAAACACACTGATCCCGCTGGCCGTTGCCTTTGTTGCCGACGATGGTACGGTGGTCAACGTAGATGAGATGCTGCCGCAAACCCTGGACAACCATTGCTCGACCAAACCCGTTCGTTTCGTGCTGGAAATGAACAAGGGCTGGTTCAGCAAGCGCGGCATCAAATCGGGGTTCAAGCTGACAGGGATACCGTTCGGCACCCCTCGTTAAGCATCTCTTGATGCGTTTTTAGCGCGTCTTTTGCGCGATGCGCTCCTTGAGTTGGGGCAAAACCGTCAATGCTGCCTCACGCCCGGCAAGGATCGACAAACGCCGGGCACTGAACTCGGCGCTGCCAACCCCCTCCAACTTGGGCCGCATCACCACGTCAGCGTCCGCCAACTCGAACTGGCTGATCGAGTGCCCCATGATGTTGAACGTCTGCATCAGGATGTCGAGGGCCCCTTTGGTCGGCTGCCCCTCCGGAATCGCGGAGATATCCACGGCAATGATGACATCTGCTCCCATTTGCTTTGCAAAGCGGACGGGCACAGGCGACACCACGCCACCATCGATGTATTCCCTGCCAGCGATTTTCACGGGCTCAAAGACACCCGGGACTGCGCTGGATGCACGCACCGCGACACCTGGATCGCCTCGTCGGAACAAAATGGGTTGTCCATTTTGAAGATCGGCAGAAACGATGCCCAACGGCACCCTCATGTTTTCGATCTGGCGCCCGTTGGTTGCAGTGCGCACAAACTTGGCCAAGGCCTCCCCTTTGAGAATCGACCGGCCGGGAAACACCCAATCGGTGATGCTGGACTCATCCAGACTCATGGCCATTTGACCCAATTCTGTGGGCGTCTTGCCTGAAGCGTAGAGTGTTGCCACCACGCTGCCAGCAGACGTCCCCACAACGATGTCCGGCTTGATCCCCTGCTCTTCCAGAACCTGAAGCACGCCGATGTGCGCAAACCCGCGCGCCGCGCCCCCCCCAAGCGCCAAACCGATCCGCGGAGGCTTGGGCGCAGGCTTGATAACCACGGGTGGCGTCGCCGGCTTGCTGGGCACGGCATCAGGTTGCGGGCTCAGAACAGCACATGCACTTAAAAACGCGGGGAGCATTGTCGCCACGCCGACGCGCACAAGGCGCCCCTTATATTCCACGTAGGAATAAACAACTTTCAAAAATGTTCTTCTCATTTATAAAGAGATTTTCTACATTTCAGCTTCTTACAAAAAGGATGCTGTTCAAGCAGTCCGCCCAGAAAGCTGAAGTGTCGTCATGAGTTTTGACTGGATTGCTGTCGCCGCCGGAGCAGGCGTAGGCCTCATTGTCGGAGTAACCGGCGTTGGCGGCGGCTCGCTGATGACACCTTTGTTGATTTCCGTGTTTGGTCTTGACAAGGCCATCGCAATTGGTACGGACCTCTGGTTTGCCGGACTGACTAAAGTGTCTGGCTCGATCGCCCATCACCGGGAAGATCACGTCGACTATCACATTACAAAAAAATTGCTGATCGGCAGCATTCCCGCGACCATCGCAACCATGGTGTTCATGCACGTGGAAGGCATCAAGAAAAGCGGGGACAACATGTTGGCTTATGCGCTTGGTATTGCGCTGCTGCTGACGGCGGTGACTGTTGCTTTCCGCCCTGTGTGGTATCGCGTTGGCATCTGGCTGGAGCGCTGGATCACACGTGAGACTCGCCCAGCTTTGACTGTGTTGTGCGGCGCCATCTTGGGCGTACTGGTATCGCTGAGCTCCATTGGTGCTGGCGCGCTGGGTGCGACGATGATTCTCCTGCTCTATCCACGTCTGGACATGAAACGCCTGGTCGGCAGCGACATCGCCCACGCCGTGCCATTGACCATCGTGGCCGGCATTGGGCACGCTTCACTGGGAAACGTGAACTGGGTGCTGTTGGTTGAATTGCTGATGGGCTCCATCCCAGGCATCTGGGTTGGCGCGAAGCTGACCAAGCACCTTCCTGAGACAATCACGCGGATCGCGCTGTGCATCTGCCTGGTGTTGGCAGCCAAGAAGATTCTCATGACTGCCTGACGCCTTCTTTTCGTGGTGGCGACGGCCATGCCCCCACCGACCCGTTTTTTGACACCGTGACAGCCGGCTTCCGACCGGATTGATGCCATGTATCAATACACCGACTTTGACAAACAGTTTGTGCACCAGCGTGCCGCCCAGTTCCGCGATCAACTTGAACGCAACCTGGCGGGCAAATTGGGTGATGACGAATTCCGCCCACTGCGTCTGCAGAACGGGTGGTACGTTCAGCGCCATGCACCCATGCTGCGCATTGCGGTGCCATACGGTGAAATTTCTTCAACCCAGGTTCGCCAGTTGGCACGCATTGCTCGCGAGTACGATCGCGGCTATGCGCACTTCACCACCCGTCAGAACGTTCAGTTCAACTGGATTCCACTGACGAAAAGCGCTGATGTGATGGACTTGCTGGCGGATGTCAACATGCACGGCATCCAAACGTCGGGCAACTGCATCCGCAACATCACGGCCGACGCCATGGTTGGCGTGGCAGATGATGAAGTGATTGACGCCCGCCCTTACTGCGAGGTGTTGCGCCAATGGTCGACCTTGCACCCGGAGTTTGCGTTCTTGCCACGCAAGTTCAAGATCGCCGTCAGTGGCGCCAAGGAAGATCGCGCCGCCACGTACTGGCATGACATCGGCCTGCATCTGATCCAAAACGACGCGGGTGAAGTCGGCTTCCGCGTTCTGGTCGGCGGCGGGATGGGCCGCACGCCGATCACGGCCAGCGAGATCAACGCCTTTGTGCCTTGGCAACAAATCCTTGTCTTCATCGAAGCGATCGTGCGGGTCTACAACCGCTATGGTCGTCGCGACAACATGTACAAGGCCCGCATCAAGATTCTGGTGAAGGCCGAGGGGCAAAAGTTCTTTGATCAGGTGAATGCTGAATTCGAGCAGATCTTGAAGCGCGACATTGATGGTGCTGCGCACATCATTCCTCAAGCCGAGTTTGACCGTGTGGCAGCCAGCTTTGTATTCCCTGCTGGCGTGCAGGCTCATCAGGCAACAGGTAACGGTTTGCCTGATGATGCCTCGGAGAGCGACAAGAAGCAGTTCCTCAAGTGGCTGGAGCGCAATGTCCGCGGCCACAAGGTCGACGGCTATAAGTGTGTGACGCTGTCTGTGAAACGCCCCGGACAAGCCCCGGGCGACGTCACCGATGCGCAACTCGATGCCATCGCTGACATGGCCGATCGCTTCAGTTTCGGTGAGTTACGCGTGACGCATGACCAGAACGCTTTGCTGCCATTCGTGCGCGAAGAGGATCTGTTCGCGGTGTGGCAAGCAGCCAAAGCCTCGACCCTGGCTTCGGCCAACATCGGCTTGCTCAGCGACATGATTGCCTGCCCCGGCGGCGACTTCTGCGCGCTGGCCAATGCGCGGTCCATTCCGATCGCCAACGAGTTGATCGAGCGTTATCAAGACCTCGACGAGTTGTACGACATCGGCGACATCGATCTGCACATCTCGGGCTGCATCAACTCTTGCGGTCACCACCACAGCGGTCACATTGGTATTCTGGGCGTCGACAAGGACGGGTCCGAGTGGTACCAGGTTACGCTGGGTGGCTCGGACGGCTCCGACCACGCCCCCACCAGCGTGGCTGGCAAGGTGATCGGCCCATCGTTCTCCGCCGACGAAGTGGCGGACGTGATTGAGGCTGTGATTGCAACCTACCGTACGCAGCGTGCCGCCAACGAAAAGTTCATTGACACCGTCAAGCGTGTCGGCATCGACCCGTTCAAAGCCGCAGCAAACGCGGTGCGTCGCACCACAGCCAAAGCAGCCTGATCGCCCCGCAGAAGGAACGACACCATGAAATTCATCGATATTCACCACGACCAGTGGCACACCGTCGGCGGGGAAGATGGCCCGGTTTCTCACCCCCCCGTCAAGAGTAACAGCCTGCTGACGCTGGCCCAGTGGCATGCCGTGCGCGAGCAATGGCCTTCGCAGACATCGCCTGACTACAAGCCTGCGGGCGTACTGATCAGCAACGACACCGACATCGAAACGATTGAAGCTGACCTACCCAAGCTCGCCTTGGTGGTACTGAACTTCCCGAAGTGGGTCGATGGTCGTGCTTACAGTCAAGCTCATATCCTGCGCACGCGCTTCCGCTTCGCCGGCGAAATTCGTGCGACCGGTGAAGTACTGGTCGACATGATGCCGTTGCTGGCACGCACAGGCTTTGATGCCGTGGTGCTGCGTCATGACCAAGATCGTGCAGACGCAGAACGTGCCTTGGGCTTCTTTGCCGCCCGAGGTCACTACCAAGGTGATGTGCAGGTCACAAAGCCCGTATTTGGTCGTGCGGCATGACAACGCTGGAGCAAACTCATGAGTGACTCTTCTCCAATTGGTGGCGTGTCGTCCTTGATGGGGGCCGCCGCGCCCGCAGGCTCCGCGATCACGCTCTACAACAAGCCCAGCACCGACTACGCTGACAAGGTCCATTCCACCATCGAGTTGCTGAAGGCCGCTGCTGTTGAGCATCCTGACAAGGTGGTGCAAGCCACCAGCCTGGGTGTGGAAGACATGGTGTTGACCGACTTGATCGCCCGCCACCGCCTGCCCATCGCGATCGGCACGTTGGAAACGGGCGCCCTGCACCCGGAAACGGCCTCACTGATCGGCACCATCGAGACGCACTATGCCGATGCAGGCGTGCATGTGGAGGTGTACAAGCCCGCGGCGGAAGCGGTGATCGAGTTCGTGCGCAAGAACGGCGACAAGGCCATGTACGAGAGCATTGAGCTCCGCAAAGCCTGCTGCGGCGTCCGTAAACTGGAGCCCCTGAGCCGCATGCTGGCAGAGCGGTCGGCCTGGATCACTGGTTTGCGCCGCGAACAGTCCAACAACCGCGGCGACATGGCTGCGCGCGAACAAGATGACAAGGGACGTGCAAAATTCAACCCTTTGATCGAATGGACATGGGGCGACATCTGGCACTACGTGTCGGTCAACCACGTGCCCTACAACCCGCTGCACGATCAGTTCATGCCCAGCATTGGGTGTGCCCCCTGTACGCGGGCGATCGCAGTGGGCGAGGATTTCCGCGCTGGCCGCTGGTGGTGGGAAGATGAGAAGGCCAAGGAATGTGGCCTGCACGTTCACCAAAAGTGACCGGACCGAACAAGATTAACGGTACAAGAAGCTATGACTGATGTGAACCAATTGCTGGCGGAAGTGGATCACCGCCATCTGGATGCGCTGGAAGAAGAGGCCATCTTCATCTTGCGTGAAGTGGCCGCCAGCTTCGAGCGTCCTGGCCTGCTGTTCTCCAGCGGCAAAGACTCCTGCGTGGTGCTGCACCTGGCCGAAAAGGCCTTCAAGATGAAGAACCCGGAAACGGGCAAGCTGGAAGGCAAACTCCCCTTCCCGCTGCTGCACGTCGACACCGGCCACAACTTCCCTGAAGTGATCGAATTCCGTGAAAGCCGTGTGGCCGAGATTGGCGAGCGCCTGATCGTCGCGCACATGGAAGATTCCATCCAACGCGGCACCGTGCGTCTGGCTCACCCGCTGGAATCGCGCAACGGCCACCAGACCGTGACCCTGCTGGAAGCCATCGAAGACAACCGCTTCGACTGTCTGATCGGCGGCGCCCGTCGCGACGAAGAGAAGGCCCGTGCCAAGGAGCGCATCTTCTCGCACCGCGACAGCTTCGGCCAATGGCAACCCAAGGAACAGCGCCCTGAGTTGTGGAACCTGTTCAATACTCGCATCAAGCCGGGTGAACACTTCCGAGCCTTCCCCATCTCGAACTGGACCGAGTTGGATGTGTGGCTCTACATCGCCCGCGAAGGCATCCCGCTGCCCAATATTTACTACAAGCACGCACGCCAGGTGATCCGTCGCAAGGGCTTGCTGGTGCCGCTGACCGATGTGACCCCCGCACTGGACGGCGAAACCATTGAAACCGTCGACGTGCGCTTCCGCACCGTGGGCGACATGACCTGCACCTGCCCGGTTGAGTCGACCGCAACCAGCGCGGCCGACATCGTTGCCGAAACCCTGCACGTGACCGTGAGCGAACGTGGCGCCACCCGCATGGACGATCGCACCTCGGAAGCATCGATGGAGCGTCGCAAGAAGGAAGGTTATTTCTGATGACTACCGTGACCCACAACGAAGCCAGCAATGAACTGGCTCACAAGGCACTGCGCTTCCTGACAGCTGGCAGCGTGGATGATGGCAAGAGCACCCTGATTGGTCGACTGTTGTTTGACAGCCGCGCCATTTTGGCCGACCAACTGGATGCGCTTGAAAAGCGTGCCGCAGGTGCCCCGATTGATCTGTCACTGCTGACCGACGGTCTGGAAGCCGAGCGCGAGCAAGGCATCACGATTGACGTGGCCTACCGCTACTTTGCGACCAAGACCCGCAAGTTCATCATCGCTGACGCCCCAGGCCACGAGCAGTACACCCGCAACATGGTGACCGCTGCTGCCGGCTCGGACGCCGCTGTGGTCCTGGTTGACATCACCAAGATCGACTGGAAAGCGTCGCCCGTGCCCTTGCTGGCGCAAACCCGTCGCCACAGCCTGCTGGCGCATTTGCTGCGCGTGCCTTCCATCGTCTTTGCTGTGAACAAGCTGGATGCGATCGACCAAGACACCGAAGCGGCGTTCAACGCTGTGAAGGCTTCTCTGGAAGGTTTTGCCGCTCAAGCTGGTATCTCCGTGAAGGGCGTGATCCCGGTATCAGCCCTACGCGGAGACAATGTGACCACGCCAAGCGCCAACTGGCCCTGGTATCAAGGCCCGACCTTGCTGCAAGTGCTGGAACAACTGCCGGCCAGCGACGAGCGTCATGACGGCACTCTGCTGCACCCGGTGCAATACGTGACCCGCGACAGCGTGGGCGAAGGTGAAGCCACCGCCTCGGGCACCGGCCACCAATACCGCGCTTTCTGGGGTCGCATCGCACACGGCAGCGTCAAGGCCGGCGACGAAGTGCAAATCTTCCCATCAGGCGAAACCGCCATCGTGGCCGAAGTGCGTCACTCGGCGCTGGTGGTGGACCAATGCGAAGCAGGCCAGTCGGCCGGCATCGTGCTGGACCGCCAGGTCGACATCTCACGCGGTGACTGGATCCATACCCCTGGCAGCATCAAGCCGAAGGCCGAGTTCTGCGCTACCCTGGCGTGGCTGGACACCGAGCCCGCTGTGGTCGGACGCAAGTACTGGGTTCGCCACGGCAACCGTTGGGTGCAAGCGCGCATCACCTCGATCGACAATCGTCTGGACATCCATACGCTGGCCGACACCGATGCACACGAGTTGGCCGTCAACGAAATTGGCACCGTTCAAATCCAGACCCAGCAGCCGCTGCCGGTGGAAGCCTACGTGGACAACCGCGTGGGTGGTGCACTGATCGTGGTGGACCCCACCACGAACCGCACCAGCGGTGCACTGTTGGTCAAAACCGCCTGACGTAATTGACCAACATTAAGGTGTGCAGCCACGTTGCGCTCATAAGCTGACGGCATGACCGATCACACATCCACCCCTCGCACCCAACCGGCCCGCATTGTTTTCATTGGGGCCGGCCCGGGTGAAGCTGATCTCATCACCGTGCGTGGTAGCCGCCTGCTCAGCCAAGCACAAGTGGTGCTGTTTGACGCCTTGGCAGATGAGAGCCTGCGCAACCTGGCTCCGGATGCCCACTGGATCGACGTGGGCAAACGCGGCTTTTCCGGCAAGGAAGGCAGCGACTTCAATGGTCAGACGCGCATCAATCGTTTGCTGGTTGAGCACGCGTTGGCCGTCGGCCAGGCGTATGGCGAGCAAGGCTTGGTCGCGCGTCTCAAAGGGGGCGATCCGAGCCTGTTTGGCCGACTGGAAGAAGAGTTGCATGCCGTGCGCGATGCGGGCATCCCCTGCGAAATCGTGCCCGGCGTGACATCGGCATTGGCCGCTGCGGCGGCCACCCAACGCCCATTGACCCGTCGGGGAAGCGGGCGCAGTGTCAGTTTCACCACAGCCATGACCCGCACAGGCGACCTCCAGTGCGGTATGGGCCCGGGGCAGCGTGCGGATACAGAGGTGTTTTACATGGCTGGTCGGCAACTGGCACCGCTGGCCAAAGGCCTCTCGGATGCGGGTTGGCCGGCGGACGCCCCTGTCAGTGTGGTGTCACGCGCCGGTTGGCCTGACATGCGTCACTCTCTGCACACCGTTGGCAGCCTCGATGAAGCCAGCACCATTCACGCCGGACGACCTACTTTGGTGATTGTGGGCGCCGGCGCGACAGATATTCCTGACCAACCTTTGACCCATATCGCCCTGTGTGGCGAAGGTTGATCGCATCGGGCTGTCACAGCCCGGTAAAATTCTCAATTCACTTCAACTGTTTCAAGAGACCTGACATGACCCACGTCGTCACCGAAGCCTGCATCAAATGCAAATACACGGACTGTGTGGACGTGTGCCCGGTGGACTGCTTCCGCGAAGGCCCCAACTTCCTGGTGATCGACCCTGACGAGTGCATTGACTGCGCCGTCTGCATCCCGGAATGTCCTGCCAACGCCATCCTCCCTGAAGAAGATGTGCCCGGCAACCAGCAGCAATTTATTCAGATCAACGCAGATCTGGCCAAGAAGTGGCCCAGCATCACCAAGCGCAAGGATGCGCTGCCTGATGCCGACGAATGGAAGGACAAGACGGGCAAGCTGGATCAGCTGATCCGCTGATTCTGTCTGCCTGACGGTGCACGCCGCACACATGATTCACACCGATGTGGTGGTGATTGGAGCAGGCCCAGTCGGGCTGTTCCAAGTGTTCCAATTGGGACTGCTGGGCATCGATGCCCATGTGGTCGATGTGCTACCTGAGGCCGGGGGGCAGTGCATCGCACTCTACCCCGACAAGCCAATTTATGATGTGCCGGGCATCCCACATTGCACCGGACGTGAGCTTGCTTCGCTGCTGCTGAAGCAAGCATCGCCGTTTCTGAGCATCGACACGCTCAACGAAGACAGCCCTCGGCTGCACCTTGGGCATCAAGTCGAATCGGTGACCCCTCATGCGGGCATCGAGCCCGGTTTCACCCTGACCACACACCGACAGTTGACGTTCAACTGCAAGGCGGTGATGGTCGCCGCTGGGGCGGGTGCGTTTGTGCCTCGCACACTCAACCTGCCCGGACTCGAGGGTGCCAGCAACCTTCACCACCACCTGGATGACGATCTGTTGGCCAGGCTCGCTGGGCAACACGTGGTGATTTCAGGTGGTGGCGAAGAGGCGGTCGGCGCCGCCATTGAGCTGGCGTCAATTGACGCAGCGCACAGGGCTGCGCGCATCACACTGCTTCATCGTCGGGATCAATTTCAGGTCGATGCAGATTTGGCCGAGCGCTTAAACGCGCTGATTCAGGCTGGTGACATCAAGGTCACGGTCGGCATGCCTACCGATTGCCATCGCGCTGACGGTGTCATCCACTCACTCGCGCTGTTGACGCCAGACAGCACCACAGTCGAACTCCCGTTGGATCACCTGCTCGTGCGCCAAGGCATGAGCCCAAAGCTGGGCCCTTTGGCCAATTGGGGGCTGCAACTGGACCGCAAGCAAGTCCCGGTTTCCACGGCCACGTTCGAGAGCAATGTGCCCCGGATTTTTGCCGTGGGTGACATCAACAGCTATCCGGGCAAAAAACGCCTGCTCCTTTGCGGCTTCCACGAGGCCACGCTGGCAGCCCATGCCGCGTCCACGATCGTGAGACCCGAGGCACCGCAGCACTTGCTCTATACCACCACCAGCCCGCTTCTCCACGAGCGTTTGGGGGTCAAGCGTTCTTCATGAGGCGCATCGCCACACGACGCGCTTAAAATACCGTCCTGCTAGGGGTGCACCAAGCCTGATTCACGCGCTTGTTGCTGAGAGAGTCCCTTTGAACCTGAACGAGGTCATCCTCGCGTAGGGAAGCAAGTTTCAGCAAGCCTAGGCCATTTCAGGCCATGGATTGCCCGCATGCTCCTGCCGCGTCGATGCCCATTGCAAGACCCGTATGGAGACATGCAACATGCACCGACCTTCCCTGCCGCGCCGCTCATTGCGCGCCCCATATTTGCTCACGCCGCTGGCCGTTGCAGCACTGAGCCTCAGTTTGCCGGTTGCCGCACAAGAAGTCGGCGACACAACGTTGCCGAGCATTGGCGTGACCGCAACGGCCAAGCGCCAACAAAAAGCAAGCATCAGCGGCTTGGGCGATGCGCCATCCTGGCAACAGCCCGTACAAGCACTGACCTTCTCGCAAGATGCGCTGAGGGATGCGCAAGTCACGCGCCTGGCTGACCTGACCAAACTGGATGCCAGCACCAGCGATGCTTACAACACGGTCGGCTACTGGGACTACCTGACCGTGCGCGGCTTTGCGCTCGACAACGCCTACAACTATCGCCGAGAAGGTCTCCCGATCAGCGCAGAGACGCGCATTGCGCTCGACAACAAAGCCGGGATTGAGTTATTCAAGGGCACAAGTGGCATCCAGGCAGGCGTCAGCTCTCCTGGTGGCTTGGTGAATTATTTGGTGAAACGGCCAGAGAGTCGCGTCCGAACCGCGACGCTCTCAATCGATGATGCAGGTGATGTCAGCACGTCGGTGGACTTGGGCGACCGGTTTGGCGAGCGCAAAGAGTGGGGGCTGCGCGTCAATGCAGCGATTGAAAAGCTGAAATCCCACATCGATGCTACCGACGGGCACCGCCGGCTGGCAGCCGTCGCCATGGACCACGTTCTGGCGCCCGGACACGTTCTGGAAGCAGAAGTCGAGCACAGTTATGCCAGCCAACCCAGCATTCCTGGGTTCAGCATGCTGGGCGACACCCTGCCATCGGCCAAAGACATCGATCCCGGCGTCAATTTGAACCATCAGCCATGGACGCAACCCAGCCAGTTCCGGGGCACCACTGGCACGATTCGCATTAAGAGCGACCTGGGCCAAGGCTGGCGCAGCAGCGTGACCTACGGCGCCCAATACCTGAAGTCCCATGACCGTGCCGCGTTCCCTTCCGGTTGCGATAGCGAAGGCATTTACGACCGCTACTGCTCAGACGGCACGTTTGACATCTACGACTTCCGCTCCAACAACGAAAGTCGCACGACCCGATCACTTCAGGCCCAAGTAGAAGGCTCTGTCACCACTGGCGCGGTAAAGCACGATATGGGTGCGTCATTCCTGCGCAGCGTGTTCAATAGCGACCTGCACATGGCATCGTTCAACTATCCGCCGGTTGGACAAGGCAATGTCAGCGGCAGTTTTCCAGCTCTGCCGCAGGACCCCTACCCCGGCTATCCCAATACCGATCGACACGAGCGCAGCTCCGAGTTGTCTCTACGCGACGCTTTGCAATTCGGTGACTGGCGCGCTTGGATCGGCTTGCGACATAGCCAGATCCGCCGCCAAGCCATTCGCGAAGACAACAGCTTTGCCACGGGCGTCATTCACAAGGCGGTCAATACGCCTTGGGCTGCCATCGGCTACAACGTGGCGCCTCAGACACAAGCCTACGTGAGTTGGGGGGAAGGCGTTGAGATCAAGTACGCCCCACGCAACACAGCCAACGCTGGCGCCCCCATGCCGCTGCTGAAGAGCCGTCAGACAGAATTGGGCGTGAAAGGCCAGGTCAACACCCCACACAGCACCCAGCAGTGGAGCGTCAACGTCTTCCACATTGCCCGACCTGAAGGGGCAACAAATGCCGATGATGTCTATCTGATCGATGGCCAGTCCAAACACATTGGCATTGAGGGCTCGTGGCAAGGGCGCGCAGGCGCATGGGGATGGGGCAGCAGCGCCATGGTGCTGGATGCCAAGCGAGAGAACAGTCAATTTGCGGCGAACAAGTCACCCGTGAACGTCCCGGACCAGTTGCTCAAGGTGAGCGGCTCGTACACCTTCAAGCACCCCACCCCCGTGACATTGCAGGCAGACCTGATTCACGAGGGTCGCAGATGGGTGGACGTGGCCAATACCACTCGCATCCCCGCCTGGAACCGCCTTGATCTGAGTTTGCGCGCGACACAGACGTTGGACACACGCACCGTGACCTGGCGTTTGGCCGTGAACAACGTGCTGGATACCCGCGCATGGCGTGAAGCGCCAAACAGTTTTGATCACATCTACCTGTTCCCGATGGCCGAGCGCACCATCGCGGCGTCGGCTCAGATCGAATTTTGATCATGGGAAATGATGGAAATCGGCAACAACTTGAGGACTGCATTTAAACCATGCTATAGTCACGCTCTCAGTTGATCGCGACAGCGAAAAAACTGTTCCCCGATAGCTCAGTCGGTAGAGCGCCGGACTGTTAATCCGTAGGTCCCTGGTTCGAGCCCAGGTCGGGGAGCCAAAACTCAAGACGGCTTTGCTTGCCGATTTGCAAAGCCCGACATCGTTTGATCCCCGATAGCTCAGTCGGTAGAGCGCCGGACTGTTAATCCGTAGGTCCCTGGTTCGAGCCCAGGTCGGGGAGCCAAAAATAAGGCCCGTACGCATATGCGTTCGGGCCTTTTCTTTTTCATGCTTACGTTACTGGCGGCGTGCTCGCCATGCTGACGGCCTCTTCCATGCTGAGCATGGTGAGTTGCGTATCCGTCAGCGCTGCGCGCAACAACACACCGTACGCAGGCGCCTTCAGTCGCCCCAAGACCAGGCGACGGCCACTCCTCGCCAACTCAAAGCTGAGATCGCGCAGGGCCTCGACGCAACTGCCATCGAGATCAGGCGACTCTTCCAGACTCAGCACCAAGGTTTTGACGCCGACTTGCGCATCCAAGACGTGGCGAACCTGACCCAGCATACGCTCGACATTACCGAAGAACAGCGGCGCCTCAGGTCGCAGGATCAGCACATCCGGCACGCGATGAACCCGGGGAGACAAGTCGATGTCGATGAAGTCATGCGTATCGCCCACGCGACCCAACTCCACCACACGTGCCTGCGCCAAACCACGCAGCGTGAGGAACAGGCTTGCACCGATCGACACCAGCAGTCCGTCCAAGACCCCCAACCACAGCACCGCGGCGATCGCACCCAACACCAGCAGACGATCGCGTCGCCATTGGAAGTACGGCTGAAACACCTGAGGATTCAAGGTATGACTCACAGCATGAATCACGATCGCCCCCAAAACAGGCTCGGGCATGTCTGCCAGCAAGGGTAGCAAGGTCGCAATCACAATCAGGACCAGCAACGCGGCGAACAAACCAGACCACTTCGACTTGGCCCCACTGGCCTCGTTGACCACGCTGGCCGAGTAGCCAGCCCCCACCGGCATGCCGTGCAAAAGGCTGCTGAACAGGTTTGCAACGCCGAGCGCAAACAGGTCTCGGTTAGGCGAGATCACGTCGCCATGACGCAAAGCCAAGGTTCGAATGGATCCATACGACTCAGCATACAAAATCAACACCATGGCCAACGCCAGTTCACCCAGTCTGAGCCAGTGTTCGCGGGCCAAGGCGGGCAAATCAGGTGCTTGCAGGTGAACGCTGAAGTCGCCGACTCGCAGCACCCCCCAATGCTCCAGCAAGCCCAGATGTTGGGCCGCAATGCCTGCAACCATGACCAGCAGTGCACCTGGCCAGCGCCGTTTGACGCGTTGCAACACAAACAAGGTGACCAGCGCCACGCCCCCGACCAGCAAACTGGGGACATGCCAGGACTGAAATTGTTCCAGGAGATGCCAGGCGACCTGTCCAGCACCATGCCCATTCGGCAGCAAGCCCACCAACTTGGGCCCTTGCTTGATGATGATGATGACCGCCAGGCCAAATGCGAAGCCTCGCAAGACCGGTCGGGCGATGAAGGCCGACACGGCGCCCAACTTCGCCATGCTACCGATGACGAAATAAAGCCCCGTGAGCAAAACCAGCCCGACAGCCAGTGACATCCGCAAGGCAATGTCGGTGCCTGCCATGCTGGTGGTTGCAGCCAGCAGCACCGCCGCCGATGACGATGTGGCCGACACGATGGCGAACCGACTGCTGCCAAGCAGTCCATAGGCCAACAAACCAGCCAGCAGGGCCATGACACCCGCTTGGGGTGGCAGGTTTCCGATGCCTGCGTAAGCCACGGCCTCTGGCAACAAGACCCCGGCGACCGACAGACCAGCGATCAAATCACGCCACGCAGGTTGGCCGGGAATCCATTGGCGGAGGATGCGAATCATGCTGCACCTCACAAGGTCATGTGCTGCACATCACCACCTCGCACCGAGAATCGCTCGCGCGCCGTCATGCGTTCGATCTCGATGCGCACGGTGCGACCTTTATAGACCTCAGCTTTCAGCCAGCCGCCCTCCAACTCGAGTGCCGCAGCGGACGATAATTGGGTGTGCCACACCTTACGCTCGGCATCCCATCGATAGCCTCTGGCCCGCAGCAGGTCTTTGGACTCAAATGGCGCCCCCGTCGCACACACGCGATAACTGGTCGTTTGCGCGGCCTGAAGCAGGCGCCCCAAAGCCGTCTCATCAGGATAGTTGGGCAAAGGTGCCGACAACACGGCCAGCAAAGCATGGCAATCCATCTCGGCCCGATGTGCGTCGTAGAACCATCCCAACTCGTGGGCCAGAAATTCCAGCTTGGCTGACCCGCGTCCCAGAGACTGCCAGTCGATCTCGGCCACCGAACAGGCCCAAGGCAGCTCGGAGAATGCCGGCAATCGGCGCTCGACAAAACCGCGATCAAAGCGCGCGTTGTGGGCAATGACCAACCCCGCACCACGCATCACCTCAGCAACTCGAGCCTCATCCAGACGCTTGCCTGCCACCATGCTGTCGGTGATGCCGGTCACACGGGTTGCTTCAGCCGGAATGGGAATACCAGGATCCTCCAACTCATCAAAGACGTCTTGAACCTGAATCGGGCGCCCGCTGGCCACATCCACATCCACATCGACCGACAGCATGGCCAACTCAATGATGCGGTCCTTTGCTGGATCCAAACCCGTGGTTTCGGTATCCAGAATGAGCACCTTCATCACATCGCCTGTGCGCTTGAGGCCGAACTCTCGTTTGGGCTGAAGCCGTCGCAGCACGCGGTAGTCGGGATGCGCATCCAGAACCTGCGCCATGGCTTCCGGCTCGCCGAAACTGGCATCCAGCAATGGGGTGGGATTGTTTTGGGGGTGGCGCGCCATGCTGGATCACTCCCCCTTCATCATGGAGTCGAGCGTCATGTCGTACGCCGGACCAAAGGTGTCAAGGAAATACTGGAGTTCTGGCGTCATCGTTTCATCCAACTTGCGGCGTACCTGCGCCTCCGCTTGCTCGAACTCTCGGTTGCCATATCGCAACTCTGCCCGGCACTTCAACCAGGCGGACAGGCGGTCGGCAGACTTGACCAAGCGCGCATCCAGATCTGGCCACTGCGCATGATCCATCACGGTAGCCATCGAGGGGCGGATGACTTCCGGTATCTGATGGACCAATTCTGCGCACACTTCATCTTCGAGGTGGGACGTAGCGTGGCGCATGGCCGGCGAGTATTTGACCGGCGTTGGGAGATCTCCGGTGATGGCTTCTGTGGCGTCATGGAACAGCGCACGGGTGGCGACTGCATTGGGGTCAACCGACTGGCCGAACACGTCGCGCGCGATCACCGCCAGCGCGTGCGCCAACACGGCCACTTCCCAACTGTGTTGCGCAACGTCCTCTTCGACTGCATTGCGCATCAACCCCCATCTTCTGATGAAACGCAGGCGCGACAGGTGGGCGTAGAACGGGCTGCGGGGAACGGTGTTGCTGGACGACATGAGCACGAATGAAGAGCCAAGTCAGCATCTTCGCGCAAAACACCGAACTCCCCCGGTTGTGTTTGCCCGGACAAACGAAATATGAGGCCGCTGCGCATTCGGCACACAATGGGCTCAGCGCAAAACACAATCCATGAACATGAGCGACGACATTGGACGCTATATCGCCGGAGGACTCCTGCTGCTGTTTGCCATCCTGATCTGGCGGGCATGGGAGATTCGGCAAGCCAGCCCGCGGTGGCCGCATGTAGACGGAATCATCATGAAGGCCCGCGTTTTCCAGCCACATGGCGTGGGCGGCAATGAACAGGTTCTGGGCCACGACTGGATGACGGAGGTCCAATACCAGTACCAGGTCAACGGTGCGACCTACACAGGGAACCGCATCCGCGCTTTTGGCGCGAGGCACTTCACCGAAGAATCTGCACAGGCTGAACTCCAGCCCTTCCCTGCCGGGGCCACTGTGCCGGTTTACTACGACCCAGCGAACCCCAAGTCCTCGGTCCTGATTTCGGGCTAGCGCATACCCTTGCTTGCATACCCCCTATGGTATGCGTATACTCCGCCAGGTATAAGAAGACTAGGAGCGATCCATGATCCGAACACCAAGACAAGCCCTGCCTGTAGCCACATTGATCGGCTTGCTTGGGTGTTTTCAGTTGGCTGCACACGGGCAAACGTCCGTGTCTGTGCCCACGCTGAAGGTACAGGCCCAGCAAGTGGCCATGCAATACGAATGGGACGGTGTGATCGAACCTGTGCGTCAGAGCACAGTCGCAGCACAAGTCCCAGGCAACATCACCGCGTTGCTGGTCAAGGCGGGTGACAGCGTGAAGGCCGGGCAGCCGCTGGCACGCATTGACGACCGAGAAGTACAAGCAGGCGTGAGCCGCAGTCAAGCCGACGTGGCGCAGGCCGAAGCACAGCTTGAAAACGCCCGACTGCAATGGCAACGTAGCCAGTCGCTGCACGCGCAGGGATTCATCAGTTCAGCCGCACTGGACAGTGCCAACGCACAGTGGAAAGCGGCGCAAGCCGCTGCAGCTGCGGCCAAAGCAGGACGGACGCAGGCCGCTTTGGCACGTGATTTCAGCACGATCACAGCCCCGTTTGACGGCAAGGTTTTGTCCACTCAGGCACAAGTGGGTGATCTGGCCGCGCCGGGTCGACCGATCTTGACAATCTACGCCCCCAAGCCTTTGCGGGCCGTGGTGCAAGTGCCGGCATCTCAAGCGGATGGCGTGCGCCAGAGCAGTTCGGCCATGGTCCAGCTGCCCGGACCGAACCTGAGTAGCCCGGGGCCATGGATCAAGCCAACGCACGTGATCGCGCTCCCGGGTGCCGACCCCGTGTCACAAACCGTCGAATGGCGACTGGACCTGCCTGATGTCAATGTGTTGCCCGGGCAGACCGTCCGGATCCGTTTTGCTGGCAGCGTTCAGGCACAAGGCAGCGCCCCAGCGGCCACGCAGTTGTTAACTGTTCCAGGCGCAGCGGTGTTGCGTCGCGGTGAACTCACAGGCGTGTACGTGGTGCGTGACGGACGCTTTGCGCTGCAGGCTATCCGCACCGGCACCCCCGCCAACGCCAATGGCCCGGTCACCGTGTTGAGCGGCATCCGCAGCGGTGATGTCATCGCAACCGATGCACTCAAGGCCGGTTTGCTCAACGCTCTCCCCGCCAAGCCATGATGAACCACGACGACTCATCCGTGACCAGCCTGGGGGTTGCCGGGCGACTGGCCCGTGCTTTTCAGAGCAACGCCATGACGCCATTGTTGGCGATTGTGGCGATGCTGCTTGGCTTGTTTGCCGTCTTGGTGACGCCCAGAGAAGAAGAGCCTCAGATCAACGTGACGATGGCCAATGTGCTGATCCCCTTTCCGGGTGCTTCCAGCGCAGATGTTCAAAACATGGTGGCCCGTCCTGCCGAACAGGTTTTGTCACAGATTGCCGACATCGAGCACACCTACTCGGTCGCGCGCCCCGGTGTCGCCATCCTCACTGTGCAATTCAAGGTTGGCGTCCCCCGGACCGATGCCTTGGTGCGCTTGTATGACGTTCTGAATGCCAATCAGGATTGGTTGCCGCGCAACTTGGGCGCATTGCCGCCGATCGTGAAGCCCAAGGGCATTGACGATGTGCCTGTGCTGGCCGTGACCTTGTGGAGCAAGCAAACCGAGCCGTCCGTGACGCTGGAACGCATTGCCAGAACGATGGAGGCCGAACTCAAGCGTGTGCCTGGCACCCGAGAGGTTCAAACCATCGGTGGACCAGGCCAGGCTGTCATGGTTCAGGTAGACCCCAGCCGCTTGCGGGAACGCGGCGTGGACTTGAGCTCACTCCAGCAATCTCTGGCTGCCGCCAACCTGAGTCTGCCTTCAGGCAGCGTGCTGTCGCCCACACCCGACGGGCGCGGTCAGTTGCTGACGGTGGAAACGGGTGAGTTCTTGCGTTCGGCCGACGACGTGGCCGAGCTCGTCGTGGGGGTCAGCAAGGGGCGACCTGTCTATCTGAAGGAAGTGGCCGATGTCTTGGCTGGTGCACAACAGCCGACACGCCACGTTTGGTACACCCCTGGCGCGAGCGCTCAACACGAAAACAGCGCCGGTGCACCTGACACGGCTGGCCGTTCGTTCCCCGCCGTCACGCTCACGGTGACCAAGAAGCCTGGGCAAAACGCCGTCGATGTGGCCCACGCTGCGCGCCAACGCCTTCAGGAGTTGCGCAACACGGTCGTTCCGGCAGACATCGAGTTTGAGATCACACGCGATTACGGTGAAACCGCTGCCGAAAAGGCCAACAAGCTGATTCAGAAGCTGGCCTTTGCCACCGGCTCGGTGATTTTGCTGGTGGGCTTGGCCCTGGGGCGCCGCGAGGCCGTGATTGTGGGCGCTGCCGTGATCCTGACGCTGACGGCCACCTTGTTTGCGTCGTGGGCGTGGGGATTCACCTTGAACCGGGTGTCCTTGTTTGCCCTCATCTTCTCGATCGGCATCTTGGTGGATGACGCAATCGTGGTGGTGGAAAACATCCATCGTCATCAGCAGTTGACACCGGGCAAGCCACTGAGCGAGATCATCCCCTTGGCCGTTGATGAGGTCGGTGGCCCCACCATTCTGGCCACGCTGACCGTGATTGCAGCGCTGCTGCCGATGGCCTTTGTCAGCGGCCTGATGGGGCCTTACATGAGCCCCATCCCGATCAACTCCAGCCTGGGGATGGCCATCTCGCTGGGCATTGCGTTCACCGTGACCCCGTGGCTGGCGCTCAAGCTGATGCGATCGCACACCGTCCACAGCGACGATGCCCATGCGCAACCTGTCGCCCCGACAGGCCTGGCGGGCAAACTGCATCGCATTTTCGACCGGGTCTTGATGCCGCTGCTGGTGCATCGCGGCAAGCGTTGGGCCATGGGCCTTGGCATCGTGGCCGCAGTGATGATGTCGGTGGGGCTGGCCACCATCCCCTCGTCCGGCTTGGGCGTCATCCTGAAGATGCTGCCTTTTGATAACAAGAGCGAGTTCCAGGTCATTGTGGAGATGCCCGCGGGCACACCACTGGAAGACACCGCTGCGGTCCTGCAGGACATGGGCGCGTTTTTGTCCAAGCAACCCGAGGTGCTGAACATCCAGGGCTATGCTGGGACGGCATCGCCCATCACCTTCAATGGTTTGGTGCGCCAATACTACCTGCGCGCCGATGCGGAGCAAGGTGATCTGCAAGTCAATCTGGTGGACAAGCATCACCGCAAGCAACAAAGCCACCCGATCGCCCAACGTCTGCGCCCCGATCTGGAGAAGATTGCGGCACGGCACGGCGCACGCATCAAGGTCGTGGAAGTGCCTCCTGGCCCTCCTGTGATGTCGCCGCTGGTCGCGGAGGTCTATGGCCCTGACGAGTCGGGCCGCCAGGCATTGGCTCAACGCGTAGCGAAGCGCTTTGCTGACACGGCCGACATCGTCGGCATTGACACCAGCCTGAAGGAAGACGCCGCGCGTGTGTTCCTGCGTGTGAAGCGTCAGCGTGCGGAATCCCTGGGCATTCCGGTTGCCGCAGTGGCCCAGGCGGTGCAAGCAGCCTTGTCTGGCGCGGATGCGGCGTACCTGCACGATGGCCAGTCCAAGATGCCGGTGCCCGTTCGCATTCAATTGCCGCGCGAGTCACAAGTGGGGCTGGATGCCCTGTTGAATGTGCCGCTGCGCGCCGCCAATGGTCAATTGGTTCCGCTGTCAGAGTTGGTACGGGTGGAACAAGGCGTGATTGACAAGCCGCTTTTCACCAAAGACCTGCTGCCTGTCAGCTACGTGTTTGGCGACATGGCAGGCAAGCTGGATTCGCCCCTGTACGGTCTCTTTGCCATCCGCGACAAGTTGAGCGACGCCGCTTTGCCTAACACGGGCGGCATCGATGAGTACTGGATCAAGCAACCCAGCGATCCATTCAGAAGCTACAGCCTGAAGTGGGACGGCGAGTGGCAAATCACCTATGAGACATTCCGAGACATGGGCGCTGCGTATGGCGTGGGCCTGATCCTGATCTACTTGTTGGTGGTGGCGCAATTCAAGTCCTACCGCACACCATTGATCATCATGGCGCCGATCCCCCTGACGATCATTGGCGTGATGCCTGGTCACGCACTGCTGGGCGCCCAGTTCACCGCAACGTCCATGATCGGGATGATTGCGCTTGCGGGCATCATCGTTCGCAACTCCATCTTGTTGGTGGACTTCATCGAGTTGCAGGTCAAGCAAGGGATGGCATTCAAGGACGCGGTGGTGAACTCGGCTGCGGTGCGTGCGCAGCCGATTGCCCTGACTGGCATTGCGGCGATGGTCGGTGCCTTCTTCATCCTGGACGACCCGATCTTCAACGGCCTGGCGGTGTCCTTGATTTTCGGGATTCTGGTGTCAACGCTGCTGACGCTGATCGTGATCCCAGTGCTGTATTACGCGGCATACCGTCGCCGCCTTGAGGCGGCCTGACGCCGTCGCATCAATTTCAAAGAGGAGTACTCACATGACTGTTGAACGGATGATTCGCATTGTGGCCGGCATGTTCATCATGCTGTCGCTCGCACTCGGCGTAGAGGGCAGCCCACTGTTCATTTCGAAATGGGCATTGGCTTTCACGGCTTTCGTGGGCGCCAACCTGTTCCAGTTCGGATTCACGAACTTCTGCCCCATGGCCATCCTGTTGCGCAAACTCGGATTCAAAGACGCCAGCAACTGTTGCTGAAGCTCAATTTGCGGGAAGAAATAGCAGGAAACGCTGTGATCTGCCTTGATCCGGTTTGTGCTTTGCGTTGAAAGGCGTTGCAAAATGCAGGGTAGTCCTTCACCTTCTCCTGACGAGCCGGATCTTTGCGCCATGGCAGCCCTTCACAACGACAAAAGCCGCAACGACATCCTCAATCGTCTGAAACGGGCGGAGGGGCAGTTGCGCGGCATTCAGCGCATGATTGAAGAGGGTGAACCATGTCTGCCCATCGCCACGCAAATGGCAGCGGTGCGCAAGGCGCTGGACAGCACCTATGTGCGCATGACCATGTGTTTCATGCAGCAGCAGATGGAAGAGAAGTTGTCCTGTGCAGGCCAGGAGCCTGAAAACATGGACGCCATGCTGGAAGAAATCGAAACGCTGCTCGGCAAGATCCGCTGATTCCGTCGATTCCGATGACCGACTCAGGCGCGGCGCAAGCAGCGCACATGCATGGGTCGTGTTGAGGTCAGGCCGCTTGCTTCGGCATATCGCTCAAACACGGCTCGCGTGCGCTCAATGAGGTCTGCCGTGAGGCGATGATCTTTGAAAGTCGGCCGCATCATGCGTTGCTCAAACTGCTCAAAGTTCGCAAAACAAACTGGCATATTGAAGCGTCGCTCCGCAACGAGCGTCCACTGCCCTGACACCAAGGCGCGGTCCAACGCACACTGAGCCTCGGCACGCACCGCGCCCTCATCGTTGAACACTTTGACAATCTCATTGAGATCACCTGCGTAAACAGGCTCTGAGACGTACAGCAGCCCCTCCGGCTTGAGGACGCGCGCAATCTCCTGCAGCGAGGCATCCAGCTCATCGAGCGGGACATGGTGCAGAGACTTCAGCATGACCGCCGCATCAAATGTCGCAGGATCAAACGGAATGGCATTGGCTGCGCCATACAAAAAGGTCATCCCCGCTTGGGGCTGTGCCAGATTCTTGTCATGCTGAATGCGATCCACCTCCATCCCGACATATGTCACGGAGGGTTCTTTCAGCAAGAGTTGACGTGCCATGCGTGCGCTGCCGCACCCCAGCTCGATGATGGATTGGTTTCGACATGGCACCAAGGCCATGAACACGTCCAACTCGTCATGGATCAGCGGCTCGCTCATGCTGTCGCTCCTGTTATTAGGCCGTCGCGCCAGTCATCACATCCCATGCCTTGAGGGCCTCTGCGGCGTACATCAAGGACGGACCGCCGCCCATGTAGACCGCCACCGTGAGCATTTCCTCTAGCTCGGCACGCGTGCCGCCCAGCTTGTGAAGCGCTTTGACGTGAAAGCCAATGCACCCGGAGCAATGCTGGCTGACACCAATCGCCAGTGCGATCAGCTCTTTGTGCTTGGCACTGATGGCGCCTTCTGCCATGGACGCCTGTGCCAGCTGCGAGAACCCCTTCATGGCCTCGCTCTGCGACTTGCGGAACGGTGCCAGGCAGGCATTGATGTCTTGCATCAGACCGGTGTGATCAAAAGTGCTCATGGTTTGAATTCAGCGTGTTGAAAAGGCCCCTCATGGAGCCCTTTGCGGATGGCTTCGCGGTGGGACCCACCGCGCGCACTCACTTGGTCTTGCAGGTGTTCAGACCGAAAGGCAGATAGGCCGGGCACCAGCCGGTCAAACCCGTTGCCAAAGGCACGACGCCGATCCAGCCCCATACGCCCACGGTGCCCGTTGCGGCCAGAGCCACCAGCACCACACCCGCACCAATGCGAGCAATGCGATCGATACCACCAACATTTGCTTTCATGCTCTTCTCCTCAAAACTGGGGACTCGCCCCGCCAAAAAAACTCATCGCACAACGAGGTCTTCCCACGCATGTTGTGCACTCAAATAAATGCGGCCCTTGAATCGCTGGTCCAGATCACCCCGCTGCATGCGGTCCATGACCGGCCCCTTCATCTCGGCAAGCATCAAACTCATGCCTTGTGCTTGCAGCGCATCGTCGAGTTCAATCAGTGCCGTCATCGCCGAGTGATCGATGTGATTGACGGCAGACAGCAACAACACCACAGACCGGATCGGGTCACTGCCATGGACGAGCTCACACAAACGCTGCTCCACTTGCTGAATGTTCGTGAAATCAAGGCTCTCGTCCACACGCACCATCAGGACGCCGGGCAAGCGCTCGACCTCATGGCGGGCCACATTACGGAAGTGATGGGTTCCGGGCAGACGCCCCACCTCCGCCATGTGAGGCTGGCTGTGCCGCCAGATCAAGGTCCCCAAGGACCAGGCAATGCCCATCAGGATGCCGACATCGAATCCGATCAACAGGACACCCAATGCCGTGGTGACAAAGGACCAAGCCTCTGCGCGGTCATAGCGCCATGCCCGACGCAAGCCGCCGAACTCGACCAAGCCCACCACCGCCATGATGACCACGGCGCTCAACGCCGCACGCGGCAACCAAGCCAACCAAGGCATCAACACGCACAACATCAATGCCAGCACGCCTGTGGTGATGACGCCGGCCAATGGGCTCTTCGCACCGGCTGCCTCGTTGACGACGGTTCGCGACAAGCCGCCGGCCACGGCCATGCCGCCCATCAAGGTGCTCCCCAGATTGGCTAGCCCCAAGCCGAGCAACTCACGATCGGCATCCACCCGCGCGCCTGACTTGATGGCATAAGTTTGGGCAACCGACATGCTACTGACAAAGGTCACCAAGCTCACCAGCACGACCGGCACCAACAGACTGATCACCGGCAGATGGGGCAAGTCCCCCAGGCCCGCAAAGGTTCGCCCCATCGCGTCGAGCGTCATGTGGACTTCGCCAACCTGCGTCACCGACCATGTGGTGTGCCGATGGATCAAGCCCGCGATGGCCGTGCTGGTCACCAACACCGCCAAAGGCCACATGCGAACGGCGATTTGCAATGCCGCGGCTGAGCCACCTGCGCCCCGCCACAAGACGGTCAGCAACCTGGGACCAAGCCACAGCAACAACAATGCAGAAGTCCCCACGGCAAAGTCGCCAAAGCGGACATCCATCCAAGGGCGATCTGATGCCCATTGCACATGCTGCGCCACGGACTGGAGCATTTGTGGCAGGTTATACCCAAAGCGGGACCAACCCAGGATGGGGGCCAACTGTCCGGCCATGATCAACAACGCCGAAGCCACCGTGAAGCCCTGCACCACGGGACGGCTCATGAGTTGCGACAAAAAGCCCATGCGCAACACGCCCATGAGCATCAACAACAAGCCGACCCCTGCCGCCAGCAGGGCAGACAACGCCATATAAGCAGAAGAGCCCACATCGGCCAACGGTGACAGCGACTGTGCCACCATCAAAGAAGTGATTGCAGCCGGGCCCACCGATAACACCGCACTGCTGCCAAACACCGCATACGCCAGCAATGGCAGCAAACTGGCCATCAAGCCCACATGCGGCGGCAAACCGGCCAGCATGGCGTAAGCCAAGCTTTGGGGCACCAGCATGACTGCCACAACCAGCCCTGCGGACACATCGCCGGGCAGATCGTGGCGGCGCCATGCAGGCCACCACGGCGGAGGCAACCGCCATGGCGCCCCGGCTTGCACCGGAAGCCTGACAGGCTGCCTACTGATCATGGTCATGCAGAGCGACCAACCTGGCAGCCTGTGGCCTGGAACAGTGCATTGGCTCGACCACCAGCAGCGCAAAATGCCACGATGGGGTGCGGCAAGTCCGCACACAAGGCGTGGTACTTCGACACTTGTTCTGGTGTGATCATGAGGCTGGCCACTGGGAAATGCACGTACGCCATGCCTGCCGCCTTGGCCGCCGCCTCGATGTCGGCACTGCTAGGTTGAGCCGGGCCACCTTCCCCGTCGGGGCGATTGTTGATGATGCTGCGATAGCCCTGCTGCGCCAGTTTGGCCACGTCTGCCACGGCGATCTGACCACACACAGCAAATTCCGGGCAAACCTGGCGGGGTTGAACGGTCAAAGTCATCTCCATTCCTTTACTTGATTAAAGATCAGCAAGCACCTGCGCCACCCATGGCAGCACCACACACGCGGTGGTGAAGCACTTGCATCACCGCTGCCGCGTCTTCGCTGACCAGCCGGTAGTAAATGTGCTTGCCCTCGCGGCGCGTTCCAACCAGGCCCTCTTGACGCAACACACCGAGTTGTTGCGACAACGTCGGCTGGCGGATCCCGAGATGAGCCTCCAACTCACTCACGCAAAACTCACCTTGTGCCAGTCGGCACAACAAGACCAGGCGATCTGTGTGCGCCATGACTTTGAGCAACGCGCTCGCCTTTTCGGCAGACGCCTGCAGCGCCACCAAGTCGGGCGGCGGCAGGGTCACGCGATCACAAGGGGTTTCAAGCTCAGACACTTTCATGTTTTTCATTATGTTGACAGACATATTGTTTGTCAATAAAGTAAAGAGAACAACACCCACACAGCATTTCGTGATGACCGGCACCCCCGCTAACGTTCAGTCCTTTTTTGACCCACAAACCTGGACCTACACCCATGTGGCGTACGACCGAGACGGTGGTCACGGTGCCATCGTGGATCCCGTCCTGGACTTCGACGCAAAGAGTGGCCGCACTGCCACGGCCCGCGCGGAAGAAGTCATTGCCTTTGTCAAAGCCAAAGGCCTGACGATTGACTGGATCATCGAAACGCACGCTCACGCTGATCATCTGTCGGCCGCCCCTTTCGTGCGAGCACAAGTAGGCGGCAAAGTTGCCATTGGCAAAGACATCGCCCGTGTGCAGTCCGTGTTCAAGACACTCTTTCACCTTGAAGCGGACTTCGCCACCGACGGATCGCAGTTCGATCACTTGTTTGACGATGGTGAAGCCTTCTCTTTTGGCGCCCTCGAGGGCCAAGCGTGGCACGTACCCGGGCACACCCCTGCCGACATGGCTTTTGTGATCGGCGACGCCGTGTTCGTGGGAGACACCCTGTTCATGCCGGACGTCGGCACCGCACGTTGCGACTTCCCTGGCGGCGACGCGCACCAACTGTATCGGTCGATCCAACGCATCTTGTCTTTGCCTGCCGAGACACGGCTGTTCATGTGTCACGACTATCCACCGCAAGGGCGCTCAGCCCAGGCCATGAGCACGGTGGGTGATCAGCGAGCCCACAACATCCATGTGCGTGATGGTGTGACGGAAGACGCCTTTGTGACCATGCGACAGGCGCGCGACGCAAGCTTGGCCATGCCCAACCTCATCCTGCCGTCTGTTCAAGTCAACATCCGCGCTGGGCAACTGCCCCCAGCAGAGTCCGACGGCCGGCACTATCTGAAGTTGCCCGTCAACGTGTTTTGAGGGAGGAGCACATGCCTGAGAAGTTGATCCATGTCTCATTGCGTCAAGCGCAGGACTATCGGTTCCACATTCAGTTCGATGAGCAGATGCCGGTACTGGTCAGTGATGAGCCCGCTCCGCTGGGCACGGGGCAAGGTCCCTCGCCGGTTCAGATACTGTGCGCAGCGGTGGGCAACTGTCTTTCAGATTCCCTGCTCTTTGCACTGCGCAAATTCAAGCAGAGCCCTGAGCCGATTCAGTGCGACGTCGAAGCAGAAGTGGGTCGCAACCCCGAGGGTCGCATGCGCGTGCTGAACATGCGCGCGCAGTTGCGACTGGGTGTCCCCGCTGGGCAACTGGAACACCTCGACCGCGTGCTAGACCAATTCGAGGCGTATTGCACCGTCACACAAAGCGTCGGGCAAGGCATCCCGATTGCTGTGGAGGTGTGGGATGCGACGCAGCACCGACTGAAGTAAGGCGCTGTCGCAAAACTCAGATTTGACGCTGCCAAACCAGGCGTGTGACTCGGGCCACCCCTTGGTGGAAGGGCCCCTCATCCAAGCTCGTTTCGACTTCGTCTGCGACCAACTCATCTCCAGATATACCGGCAGCACGCAGATCAGAGCGCAAAGCCTCGAGGGTGTAGAGCAAGTCCACGTCCTTCGGCCCCCCGCTGGTGAGGCCCAACTGGCTGGGATGGAATGCTTCCAGGATGAACACGCCGCCGTCTTTCAGCGCCCTCGCCAACCGCCCGATGACCAGCGAACGACTGGCTGATGGCAGGTGCAAATAACAGAGCACCACCGCATCAACGCTCGCTTCTGCTGGCGCCCATGCGGTCACATCGGCATGGACCCATTGAACCGCCACCTGCCGTTTGGCGGCAAGCAAACGTCCCTTCTCCAGCCCAACCTCCGAACAATCCACAGAGGTCACCCGAAAACCCGACTCGGCCAGCCACACACCGTTTCGGCCCTCGCCATCACCAGGCACCAGCACGGCGCCACCGGGCTTCAAGTGTTGCACTTGCTCAGTCAAAAACTGGTTGGGACGTTCACCGTATTTGAAGCCTTCGCCCGAAAACTTGGCATTCCAGAAATCACGTGCGCTGTTGCTCATTGCAAAAATGAAAATGAAGGTTCAACATACCTGGGACCGTATGTGAACTTAACACACTGCACCTTTGATCTGGCGCTAACCCCACGACATCGACCCACGTAGAATGCATTCCATGCAAACCACCATTCACTCCATGCGTCAGCGCGCTCGCCAGACCGCGTGGATTGGTTTGCTTGCACTGTTCTCACAGTTGGCGGCGACTCAGGTCAGCGCATATCACTCAGCCCAGCGCCTGGCGGGTTTGGGTGGTCAGTTTGAGATTTGCTCCACGCAACCGCAGTCCAGGCGATCACCGACTGCACCGTCATCGGGGGTATTGGGCTCGGCACTTCACTGCGCGGTTTGTGCGGTGGGTGGTACGCCAAGCATTCACGTCGGTTACAGCGCTGAGTTGTATGCCGCAGTCTTCCCTGCCGAGATCCTAGATCGGATGACACAGTCATCCGTGCCTCGTGCGCCCGACATGCGCCACGCACGCAGCCGCGCCCCGCCCGTCCGGGTTGCTTGAGCTTCTTTTTGTTACCTGCGCGGGTCAGTAGCAATACTGGCCCGCGTGGCTTTGTAGCCTACGGTTCACGCATGTGCTGATCTTGCACGTACAGCCATCACAATGGTGTTCTCCGGACTCGGCCTCTGCGTTTTCGATCCATGTCTACTGAGCAATCCTCTCCTAGCACTACCCAGCGCTCCAGCATGTGGGCACTGCCGCCCGAAGATGCACAGCGTCGCCTGGTCCACAACGAAGTCCACGCCCGCCCGCCTGCCCGCATTCGTCTGCCCGCGTTGGTGGTTTACGTCGCTGTCCTGAATGAGGGCGTGACGCGCGAGATGGAATGGGAGCACTTGCGCAAGCTCCCCGGTCAGGCAGAGTTGCCGAAGGAACAGTTGTCTGGCAACTTTTCTCGTCTGCGCTTTGACAACCACACGTTGAAGTGGGAGCGCCATACCGAATTCACGCGATACTCGATCGTGCAGGCGCTGCCGGAAGGCGCCCTCACCAACGATGACGAAGACGCACTGATCCAGTCGCTGGTGGTGGACCCTGCCTGGTTTGCGGCCATCCCTGGCCGCACCGTGGCCGCCATCATGATGGCGATGGTTCACGGTGACGTGGACGATCACAATGCCATGCGCGAACAGGCGGATCAGTGGCTGCAAGGGCGTGAAACGCTGGCATCGCTGTTAGGCATTCGGCGCTCCTGCGCCATGACGGACTTCCGCCTACGCCCCAGTGGCTTTGAGCGAATCCTGGTGGTGTCCCCTTCGAACACGTCTGAACTGCGTGCCGGCCGCATTTCCCAGCGCTTGCTGGAGTTGGAAACCTATCGCCTGATGGCCCTGCGTGGCTTGCCCGTTGCCAAGGATCTGAGCGGCGTGCTGCGAGAAGCCGAGACCCAATTGGCCGAAATTACCGCCGGCATGGAAGACACGGAAGCGTCTGATCAAGATTTGCTCAACACGCTGATCAGTCTGGCAGCGCGGGTGGAACGCGCCACGGCCACGCACCTCTACCGTTTCTCTGCAACGCAGGCTTATCACAACCTGGTTGAACAACGGATCGAGCAATTGAGAGAGACGCCCATCCCCGGCACCCAGACGATTGGCGAGTTCATGCTGCGCCGTCTATCGCCTGCGATGGGAACGGTGCAAGCGACGGCACAACGCCTGGCCTCGCTGTCGCAACGGATTGAGCGAGCCAGTGCCTTGTTGCGCACACGCGTGGACATCGCCACCGAGTCTCAGAACCAGATGCTGCTGGCAAAACTGACCAAAGGCCAAGAGTTGCAACTGCGCTTGCAAACCACGGTGGAAGGCTTGTCGATTGCCGCCATTGCCTACTATGTGGTGAGCCTGATTCTGTATGTTGGCAAGGCGGGCAAGGCCGCGGGGCTGCCGGTCAATCCGGAAATGCTGGCTGGGGCCTTGATTCCGCTGGTGTTGCTGGGTGTCTGGTGGGGCACACGGCAAATCCACAAGAAACTGCACGCTGACGCTCATTGACACAACGCGAGGCGATCTGACTGGGCCGCGGTGGTCAATCCCACCGCCACGACCAGATCAGGTCCACCGCATTGTCGACACCGGCTTGCGCTCGCAAGGTGAAGCGCTGGGCCAGGCGATAGATCAACTGCCAGTTGCCCCCGGTGGCGTTGAGGTTGCGTTCGTAGCCAACATACCAATATCTCGACACTTGCTTGCCGACGTTGACCACCGTATCCCGAACGGTGCCTTCGGTTTGCTTGACGGACAGCTCGTCCAGCCCCAGCAAGCCGATCAGATTGTCTGTGGGCGACGCGCCCTCACCCGACAACAAGGCCACCGCTGCAGACTGCAGCAAGCCGATGTCGGCGCCCCCCAGTCCCGTCGGCGCGCGCCCCAACACCAGCCAAGACAGCTTTTCGGTTTCGGACATGCTGGGGTCGGAGTACAAACGAATGCGAGGATCCTGCGCCGTCCCGGTGATGGTGACGCCCACCTTGACATCACTGGCTGTGGCCGAGGCAGACTGTGGCCGCATCGCCAAAATATCGAGACGCGGGTTTTCAATGGCACCCGTGAATGAAATGGCGCCGCGCTCAATCACCAACTTTTGACCATAGGCAGCAAACGTCCCCTTTTCAGCCTTGATGGTGCCTTGCAAGGATGGCCGATTGGCAGGCGTGGTGACCTTCACGTGCCCGGTTAGCAAGGCATCCAGCCCCCGCCCCTTCAAGCGAAGCTGCTCGCCCAGGTCAACGTCCAGCGCCACGGAAGCCTTTCTCTGGGACTTGCTTCGTCCACCGCCAGAAGCCTCCACTGCTGCCTCGTCACTGCCAGGGCGATTGAGCACGTAAACGTCGTCCCCCGCCACAGGCGCGTCGCCTTTGCTGATGTCAATCAGCCCTTCATCGACATGCACCTGCCCCTCTGCGCGCCAGTCGTCACCGGTCAGCGAGGCTGCGACCTCACCTGAGAGCATGACTCGCCGGTCCACCCGCTGCAACGCCTGAAAGCGATCCGCCTTGATCCGCACCGATGCCTGCGGCTGTTCACCCAAGGTCGCTTCGCCTTGCGCGGTCAGCCAGCCACCTTGCTGGCCGGCCCGCATCTGCAGAGTCTGGAGCTGGAGCTGACTGCCTTGCAACGTCATTTGCAAACGCCCGTCAGTGAGGTTCACCCCCATCAAGGTTTGGGCCAGCCCCAGGCTCTCACCGGACACCTGTCCCTGATATTGCGGGGCGCCAAGCGTGCCCGCCAGTTTGGCTTGGGCCAGCATTTGCCCGCTCATCCGCCAACCTGCTGGCAGCCAGGTTCCCAAGGGCCGCAGGTTGCCAATCTTGAAGTCCAGTGAGCCCACGAGTGCATCCTCGCGCCCCGGCAACTGTCGTGCATCCTGCGTTTGCACCACCTGATGGCCCACCAGCGTCCCCAGCAACCGGCCATCCAATATCTCGTCCAGCGTCCAAACGCCGTTGCGAGACTGCAAACTCACCTTCGCCTCACGGATGCCCAGATGCTGCGCCGTGTTGCCATCAATCGTCGCCTCAGAAAGGGTCACGTCGCCCGTCTGTCGCATCACCATTGCATCAATGACCCATGGCTGCTGCTGGCTGTGTTTCAAACTCAGCCGCCCGGTCAGCATCAGGTCGCCGCCCCATCCCGCCTCAGGCTGCCACCGATTGAGCAGCGCAGGCAAGTTGAACGGCGCCAGTTCGAGTGACGCCTCGGCTTGCCCGACCACGTCCGTGTTGCGATCCGGCCAGAACCAGTCAAGCTTGTTCAGTTTCAGATCCGCACCCATGAGCAGCAGCGTTGTGGGGCTGATGCGCAAGCGCTCACCCTTTGCATCCTGGCGCCAGTCGAGGGATGCACGAGACATGAGCAAGGCCTGTCGCTGCAGGCTCTCGCCGGACCGCAACACTTGCACCGCCACGTCCTTGATCTCACCTTGCCAGCCCTGGGCATCGTCTCGCCAGAGCAGGTTGCCCTGAACACCCGCCTTGATGTTGAAGGTTCTGATAGCGGAGGCGGAGGCCGAATCGCTCCCTGCCTGGGTCAGGATGGCCTGGACCTGACCATGGTGATCCTGTGTGCGACCACCCAATGTGACATCGGCTTGATTCAGACGCATGGCACCAGCGCGCAGCTGTTTCAACCCCACGACCGCACGCACCTGCGCATCGGCTTGGGTCATGTCGACTTGCCACTCACCCTTGGCTTGCTGAAGCGAAAGCACTGCGCCACCCGTATCGGCTTGCCACTCCAAACCGGATACCGTCCCCTGCCCACTGGTGACCAGCCGAGGCCACTGCCCCACCCCACTGGCAGAGAGGTTCACTTGCCCGGCCAGACGCCGGGCCGCCAACATCGGGGCCAGCGGCTGGAGCGCCCCCAAAGCCGGCGCCTGCACTTTGGCGCTCCACCGCATCCCCGGCATGATCTGAGGCGTTTGCTGAGGTCCCAGGCGCCACGGCAACTCCAGTTCACCTTGCAGGGCATTACCGGCCACATCCAACGTCAGCGAGGACTGCATGCGTTGACGCCCTGCTGGTGAGGACCAATGCCCCTCACCGCTCACCAGCACGCCAGCCAACATGCTGGGCTGCAGGTGCGCCGAGAGTTCGCCTCGCCAGTTGGCGTCCACATTGAACTGCACATCACCCGACAGGTGATTTTTGCCTGCCATGCCTGCGGGCCATGGCAACCAGACCTGAGGGTCGAATTGCGCTACTTTCAACAGGCCCGCAGCGGTCCATGTGGGGCCGACTTTCTCGCCCCACTTTAACTCGGCGTCCTGCAAGGTCGCTTGCGCAGCCCCTGAGGCCATCCGCATGGCCGTCACTTTCAAGGCATGCGACGCTTTGTGTGCACTGAACTCAAGGCTGACGTCCTGCGCCCCAGCACGCATAGTTCGTGCGAGCTGAGGCTGGGCATAAGCCGCGCCATAGCGACCACTCAGTTGGGCATCCATCGTGCCTCGCGGATCCTCCACCGACAGGGCTGGGGTGGATGAGTCCACGGCATCGGGCGTCCACTTGATTTGCCCCTGCAATTGCAAAGCGGGTGCACGCGCATGCAAGGCCTGCGGCTCCACGCCATCCAGCGCAATGCGAAGGGTGTTGCCACGATTGAGGCTACCGCTCAGGGCCAACGTGGCCGTGCGCGACGCCTGGTTGGTGGGCAAGGCCGCGTGCAGATCCCACAAGGCCGCCGCCCACAGGTCCTGCCAGGTTTGGAGTCGCGACACATCGTGCATCGTCACCCCACCCGAGAGCCACAGAACAGGCAAACCATGCTGATCCCAAGGCCGCGCATCGGCGTTACGCACATTGATACGCATGCCGAGATCGCTGACACCCAACGAACTGGGCTTGCCGGGTGCATGTTGCGTGGGCGACAAGGTCTGCGCGGGTGCCACTTCCACCACGCCGCTCAAGGACGTGCGTGGCAAGCTACTCAACAGTTGACTCAAATCGAGTGCCTTGGCGGACGCTTTCAATCCGGATACCGGCCACGCAGCAAAGGGCTGTAAATGCCCTTCTAGATCCAGCGATTGGCTAACCCGTTGTGCGGGCTGCAACACACCCGAAGCCTGAATGCGCAAGTCACTCAAGGGACCGCGCAGGGCCACATTCAGCGTCCCTTGGGCCCGATCCGGCCATACCGATGTCGCACGCAGCGCAAGCTGGACAGGCATTGGCCCACTCACGCCGATCTGCGCTTGCCCCGCAAGCCGCCAGCCATGCCATGTCAGGCTCTGCAGTTGAATGCGGTGCTCAACGGGCAACACACCTGCCTGCAAAGAGACCACGCCTACGACTTCTTGCAACTTGCCGCCCCACAGGTCGCTGTGTGCCACGTCCACCCGCAAACGATCTGTGTGAATGGACAGAGGCAGCGCCACATCTTGGGGGGGGCCTGATGACGCGGGTGCCTGTGTATCGGTCACCCAATGGAGGTCCAGCTTTTGAGCCCTCAATTCGGACATCGTCAACCCGACATGCCAGGCGTTGTCCAAACTGGGATAAATCTGCATGCCGGACCATCCGGTGTTTTGCAGAAGCAACGCCCCGCCCCGGGGCAAATGCACCACCAGCCGCTGTGCCGAGAAGTCCCCCACCAGTGCCCCTCGAGGCTCTGTCACGGTAATGCCGGGAATGCGAGGCACCAGCCACTGTGTAAACCACTCGGTGTGCGCCAAGGCCCACAGCAACAAGATGGCCAGCAGCGGCGCCATCAACAGCACAGCCACGCCACGCAACAGGGCGCGCAACCACCCCACGCGTCGCAACCCGGCCATGCGATGAGCCTCACTCACAAGCTCACCCCTACGCTGAAATGGATACGCCAGTCCTGCACTTTGGTGCCGTATGCCATGTCCAATCGCAACGGCCCGACCGGGCTACGCCAGCGAATGCCGGCGCCGTAGCCAACATTCGCTTGCAAGTGACCAAAGCGATCGGCGGCATCACCTGCATCCACAAACACGGCGCCCCACAGGCTGGGCATGCGCTGAAGCAACGGGTGCCCCAACTCCAGACTGGCCGTGGCCAGAGAGCGCCCGCCCGTCACCACGCCGTCTTTGATCACACCCAGAGACCGGTAGGCATACCCGCGCACGGATTCGTCGCCGCCTGCGCGAAACAGCAAGGTGTCCGGCACCGTGACCGTGTCTGCCGCAAACACCTGCCCGAGCTCTGCACGCGCACTCATGTGCCAATTCCACGGCCAGGGCTGGTAGCAGGTCACGCGTGCATACGACCGCCCAAAATAACCTGTCTCACTGGAGGCCGAGTAGCTGCGCCCGCCAGACAGTTGCGCCAGCGTGGTCGTACCTCGAGTGGGCAAGACCTGGTTGTCGACATTGCGAAAGATGAATTGCGTGGTGTAACTCACCGAGCGCGCGTCCGACACCAGCACATTGGCAGCGGATTGCACCTGGGCACGCTGGTACTCGATGTAATCGGTGCGTTCGAGCCGTTCGCCTTCTCGCAGTTGGCCCACGCGCAAACGCTGGCTGGTGGTCGCCGCCTTGTCGCTGTCGAGCAGATAAGACGCCTGTCCAGACACCAGTCCACGCTTGCCGCCCTCCCAGGGGTGAGAGGTGAAATCGACTTGCCCGTGCGAGTCCAGGCGCCCCAGCTGGACGGTACTCTTGGCCTGCCAGCCCAGATCAAAGATGTTGCGATGCAGGTACTCGGCAGACACACGGGGCCCGGTGTCACTGCTCACACCCACCCCGGTAGTGGCCGCCTGCATGGGCAACTCACGCAGCTGCACCACAACGGGACTGGCATCGGCCTGCGTGGGGTCCAGGTCGGTGCTGACAAAGATGTTGTCAAACAGATTGAGCTTCTGGATGCGCTCCTGCCAATCGAGCAGTTGCTTTTCCTGATAAGGATCGCCCTTGTTGAACGGGGCCAGGTTGGTCACCGCCGACGCATGCTGACGCTTCAAGCCTTCGACCCGGATGTCGCCAAAACGGAAGGTCGGCCCGGAGTCGGCCACCAAAAACAGCTTGGCCGTTTGCTGGGCTGCGTCGACCGTGGCAGACGTCCCGCTCCAACTCGCCATCGGGTAGCCCTGCGCCCGCAAGCGGGCCAGTGCCGCATTGCGCGCCCCCGACCAACCGTCCTGCGTGAAAAACTCGCCCACGGGCAAGCTCCATGCTTTGTCGACTGCAGCGATCAAGGCTTGTGCACGGGCGTCGCCATCGGACGCTCGCGTGTCGAGGTCGCCTTCGTACACAAACTGCACTTTGCTGACTTTGGTGCGCACACCCGGCGTCACATGCAGGGTGATGAGAATGGGCTCATTGCCCTTGGCGTCGCGCACGAAGGTGCTGATTCGGGCATTGAAATAGCCCTGCGCATCGAGCAAGGCTCGGGCCTGCTCGGGCGCCGACACCACCAGGCGCCGCAGTTCATTGCGGCTGATCTGCAGCGACGTATCTTTGGCCAGCTCGCGCTCGAACCGCGCCACGTCCAGGTAGGTTTCGAGCAGGGTGTCGAGCGGCTCTGGCGCATCCACATTCAAGCGCCACACGAGCAACGACGGGGCCACACCGCCCGGCGCGGTAGCGTCACTACCCTCATCGCTGGCGGCATCCACCTCCAATGACGCCAATTGTGCGTCCAGCGGGTGGGTGCTGGGCGCGGCTTGACCCAGCGCTGCCCCCCCCAGACCGGCGCACAGGACGCCGAGTCCGAGTTGGCTCAGCCAACCAGGCATCCAGGTCATTTGCTAAGCAAACGCATCGCGCCTTCCAGCCCCTGCAGGCTCATGGGGAACATGCGCCCGCCCATGAGTTGCTGCATGATGGCCACGCTTTGGCGATAGGACCACACGCCTTGTGGCTCAGGATTGATCCACACGAAGTTGGGAAACGCGTGGGTGAGTCGGCCGATCCACTCTGCGCCGGCCTCTTCGTTGTTGTACTCCACACTGCCGCCGGGCTGCAGGATCTCGTAGGGGCTCATGGTCGCATCGCCCACAAAGATCAGCTTGTAGTCCTTGTTGTACTTGCGGATGATGTCCCAAGTGGGAATCTTCTCGGTGAAGCGCCGGTGGTTGTTCTTCCACATGAAGTCATAGACGCAGTTGTGGAAGTAATAGAACTCGAGGTGCTTGAACTCGGACTTGGCCGCCGAAAACAGCTCCTCGACACGGTGCACGTGGTCGTCCATCGAACCACCCACGTCCATCAGAAGCAAGACCTTCACGGTGTTGTGCCGCTCAGGAATCATCTTGATGTCGAGCATGCCAGCGTTGGCCGCCGTGCTGTGGATGGTGTCATCCAGATCCAGCACCTCCGCCGCCCCTTGGCGAGCGAACTTGCGCAAGCGACGCAGCGCGACCTTGATGTTGCGGGTGTCGAGCTCGATGGTGTCGTCGTAATCCTTGAATTCGCGCTTGTCCCACACCTTGACGGCACGACGATGACGCGAGCGGTCCTGCCCGATGCGGATGCCTTCCGGGTTGTAGCCATAGGCACCGAAAGGCGACGTGCCACCGGTACCGATCCACTTGTTGCCGCCTTCGTGACGCTCTTTCTGCTCTTCCAGCAACTCTTTGAGGCGGTCCATGAGCTTGTCCCATCCCCCAAGCGCCTCGATCTTGGCCTTTTCTTCGGGGCTGAGCTCACGCTCGAAGTGCTTGCGCAACCACTCGGCCGGCAACTCGCGGTTCAGATCGAGGGCTTCGGTCACGCCATTGAAGTACAGACCGAAGACACGGTCGAACTTGTCGAAATGCGCTTCGTTTTTCACCAGCGTCATGCGGGCAAGGTGATAGAACTCGTCCACAGAGGGGCCGATCACGCCGTCCTTGATGGCTTCGATCAGGCTCAGGTATTCCGGGATGGTGACCGGGAGCCGAGCCTTACGCAGCGCAAAGAAAAAGTCGATGAGCATGATGTGCTCTGACCCTGGGGATCAGCGGTTGTGGCGTGCCATGTAGACCAGCTTCTCGAAGAGGCTGAGGTCTTGTTCGTTCTTGAGCAGCGCGCCTACGAGCGGCGGCACGGTGGTCTTTTCGTCCTTGGACTGCAGCACTTCCAGTGGGATGTCTTCGGCAACCAGCAGCTTGAGCCAGTCGATCAGCTCCGAGGTGCTGGGTTTCTTCTTCAGGCCAGGCAGGTTGCGCACCTCGTAGAACTGGCGCATGGCCGCCTGCAGCAACTCTTGCTTGATGCCGGGGAAGTGAACTTCCACGATCTGCTTCATGGTGTCCGCATCGGGGAAGCGGATGTAGTGGAAGAAGCAGCGGCGCAGGAAGGCGTCAGGCAGGTCTTTCTCGTTGTTCGAGGTGATGATCACCAGCGGACGATGCTTGGCCTTGATCAGCTGGCGCGTCTCGTAGCAGTAGAACTCCATGCGATCGAGTTCGCGCAACAGGTCGTTCGGAAACTCGATGTCAGCCTTGTCGATTTCGTCGATCAGGAGCGCCACTTGCTGGTCCGCATCAAAAGCTTGCCACAGCGTCCCCTTGACGATGTAGTTGTGGATGTCGCGAACTTTCTCGTCACCCAACTGGCTGTCGCGCAAGCGGCTGACCGCATCGTATTCGTAGAGGCCCTGTTGGGCCTTGGTCGTGGACTTGATGTGCCACTGAAGCAGCGGCATGCCCAAGGCCTCGGACACTTGCTCGGCGAGCATGGTCTTGCCGGTTCCCGGTTCACCCTTGACCAGCAGCGGACGTTGCAGTTTGAGGGCCGCATTGACGGCCAGTTTCAGGTCTTCTGTAGCGACGTACTGATCGGTACCTTGGAATTTCATGAGCAAACTCAACCGGGTTGTTACTGTGTTTGAGTATAGGTGCGCCCGCAGATCCGGGGCGGCCGGCGGGGCTTTCGCACCACCGGCTATTGTCACCTGCTCAACATGCGTTCCGGTGAGTGTGCTTACGCTTGGTCGACGAGCAGTTGCTTGTTGTTCAACAGTGCCTGAATGATGGCGCCGTTGCTGGCCGAACTGCCCAGGGCCAATTCGCTGGCCAGATCGACATTTTGCAAAACGATCTGCTGATCCACCGCCGTAGACACTTGCCCGGAGGTGCTGACTGAGATCACGGTGTCATGGCCGGACACGGCGAAAGACAGATATTGCGCCAAATTGCCTGCGCCACCCGCCGTGTTCTCCCCCTGCAGGAGGTCACGCATGTCGAGCACGTCCCCAATGGTCGGGGCAACGCCCACCTTGAAGTCCTTGATGACGTCGACCGCCGTGCTGCTGTCGGACAAGTGCCAGGCGAAGACATCGCTGCCCTCCCCGCCCATGAAAACATCGGGCGACGATGAGGCCGACAGGGTGTCAGCGGTAGCAGTCCCGGCATGCACTTGCGTGTGACTCACCGTGATTTGCAGGCTGGACGACGCCACATTTCCTGCGCCATCCGCGAGCTGGAACGCGACAGACTCCAAACCGCTGCCCGAGCCATGCGCCTGGTAGCTGTAGGCTCCCGATTGCATGTTGACCACCAACTCCCCACCCAGTGCCGTGGTGACACTGACTTGCGGGACGCTGGCGTTGTACGCATAGGTGACACCGTCGATCGTCAGGCTGGCCACATGGTCTGCGGCGAAGGTGCTGGAAGGATTGAGCGTGCCCGCAATCGACAAGTTGCCGCCAGCCGTATCTTGCGTGGTGCCTGCCAACACGCTGCTGAGTTGCGCAAAGTCAGTCACGACCACACCGTCGAGGTTGGTGGAGGCCTGCGCGTCGTAGGCAATGGGGCTCAGGTAGGTGTCAGACACCTCGGTGCCCATGCCGATGGCGTAGCTCTTGATGTGATTGGCCTGCAGGAAGGCAATCCAGCCGGACTCTTCTGTGGCATCAATGCCATCACCCAATGTGGACTGGGTGATGTTGCCGCTCTGGAATCCTTTGCCGGGGTAGAACGTGTTGTTCAGCGGGGCATCTGAGGACAGCGTTGGGTTGCCGTCGGACAGGAAGTAAGCAACGTTCTGGGCATTGCTCAGTTTGTCGGCATCCGTCGCAAAAGCCGCCTGTGCCTGAGCCAATGCATGGTCGTAGTTGGTCGAATCTTCGGTCGTAATGGTGCTCAGCAAGGCTTTGGCATCCGCCACCGTCAGCCAGTGATCACCCTGCGCGGCCGCATCATTCGAGAAGATGACCAGGCGTACGGCCACATTGCCGAATTCGTCGTACTTGTCGAGCAAGGTGCCAATGGCCTGAATGGCAGCCTGCATGCGCGTCAAGGTGCCAATGCCGCTCGGGTTGTTCATGCTGTTGGAAACATCCAGCACAACGAGCAGATTGGTATCCAGCGCAGACACGTGTGCGGCCACGTCGGGCAGCACGATGGGGGCTTCGTTGTCGGTGATCGCAGCCTGGTTGCTGGCCGTGGGGTTCACGGTCGTCCCGGCGATCACATCAGCCTGTAGGCCAATGTATTCAAGGCCTTCTGTCAAGGCGTCCTCAACGGTGGCGACGCGCACCAGGATCTCGGTCTCGCCTGGCTGGAAACTCAGCGGGCCGCTCACGGCCTCCCAGGCGTGGGTCGCGGTGTTGTAGTACGCCAGCGGGCCAATGGTGTCGACGCCAGCGGTCGCGGACTCCAACGGATCGGTGCCGTCTTTCAGGTGCAGATTGACCGTGACCACATCTGATGAGGTCTGCGTCAGCTGCACGGAAAATGAGGCGTACCCACCCTCCACGGTGTCTTCGCCGTAGACCACCAGATAAGGCGGATCGTTGTCGGTGATGGCGGCTTCGTTGGCGGCCGTGGTGTTGGCGGTGCGCCCGGCGACCACGTCGGCCTGGAGGCGAATGTATTCCAGGCCTTCGGCGTTGACGTCGTCCACCGTCGCGACACGAATCTGGATCTCAGTCTGACCAGGCTGAAAACTCAAGTTGCCGTTGACGGCTTCCCAGGTGTTTGTCTGAGGGTTGAGGTATTCGAGCGATCCGGTCGTGTCAATGCCTGCCGTGGCCGACTCCAATGGGTTGCTGCCGTCTTGCAAACGGAGGGAGACAGTGACCGCTTCGTAGCTGGCCTGTGTCAGTTGGACCGAAAACATGGCGAAACCGCCTTCAACGGTGTCCTCGCCATAGACCACCAGGTAGGGAGGATCGTTGTCTGCGATCGCGGCCTCAGCCGCAGCAGCGGTGTTTTGCGTGGCACCGGCGGTCACGGTGCCTTCCATTCGGATGTACTCCACGGGCTCCACAGTCGTGTCGTCGATGGTGGCAACCCGCACCTGAAGCTCGGACACACCCGGCGCAAAGACCAGAGCTGATGTCAGGGGCGCCCACACATTCGTTGCTGGATTGAGCACTTCAAGTTGTGTGCTGGTGTCCAGTCCCGGTGTGGCGGGCGGCGCATCGGCATCGCTGCCCATACCGGGCTTGAGAGACAGCGTGACCGACACGGCGTCGGTATGTGCTTCGGTGAGCGTGACGCGAAACACGACCGGGCTGCCTTCCGTTGCGTCATCGCCGTAAATCACCAAATAGGGCTTGGCGGGCGCTGGGGGCTGGGGGGTATCGATGGGCGTGTCCAACGAAACGCCCTGCAAACGTTGGTCGGCCCCAGATGCTTGTGGCACGACGGACGGCGTGCGAGCCGTGTCGAACTCGTAATTCAGCGGTGTCACGCCTTCCATCACGCGATCAACGCGCAGGCCGGGCAACAGCCCACCGTTGGCGCCACCGAACAGCCCTGCCTCAGGTGCGGCCTCGTCCACACCCGCATTCAAAGCGTCAATGGCTTTGTCGGCGTCCTCAACCAAGACAGGGGCCTTGGTCGGAACAGCCAACGGCTGGATCTCAACGATGCTGTCATCGTTGGTCAGCACATGCTCCCCGCCCTTCAGTTTGTCACCAACATGCAGTGGGTGGAGGCTGCCGTCCGGCATGCGGATGAACGCCTGCCCCCACACAGCTTTGACTGTTCCTGCAGACATGGTGAGTGTGGGCATAGTGGGGTCCGTTAGATGCTCGAGAAACTGGAACGAGTTTAGGCCCAAGCATCATGGAACGGGTCGTGAAACAGCCCCCCGTCTGGAGGGCGTAAAAACCCAAAAAGAAGGCCCCGATGTGTGCTTCATCACATCGGGGCCTCTGTTTTTGCCGTTATGCGAAACGGGTAATCAGGTGTTATCGACGATCAGTTTGTTGGCAGTCAGGAGCTTGGCGATGACCTCTGCGTCGGTTGCCGTCGATGTCAGGCCCAGACCGGTCCGCACATCCACCCCCGTCAGGGTAATGCGCTGTGTCTCCTGGGTTGAGTCGTAGACGCCGTTCGCAAAACCGCCGGTCGAACTGATGCGCACGATCGTCGTCCCGGAAGTCGTCGTGGTATCGAAATCGATGTAGTTCTGCAGGTTGCCTGTGCCACCCACAGTGTTTTCGCCCACGAGCAGGTCACGCAGATCCAATACATCGCCACCAGCGGCAACCGAGGACAGACTGAAATCCGAGATCGTGTCCCGTGCAGGTGTTCCCGCCGTACCGCCGTCAGCGAAACGCCAGCCGAAGACATCGGAGCTAGAGCCCCCCGTCATGGTGTCATTGCCTGCGCCGCCGAAGATGAAGTCGGCACCTCCGCCCGCGCTGATGGTGTCGTTGCCGGCGTAGCCATCAATCACGTCAGCAACACTGGTGCCGTTGAGCGTGGTGTTGTTGCTGGCCGTGCCATAAATATGGCTGGCCGGTGCATCGGTCACATCAACCATGGAAACCGCACCGCTGACTGGCAGCACATGGAGGTCAACCGTCTGCGAAACCGTGCTAGCAGTGGAAGATCCGGCCGATTCGGTCGCGGTCGCAACGACGGAGAGATGCAAATCACCCTGGTAACTGCTGGACAAGCGCAGCACGGCTGCATCGAGATCCGCGCCCGCAAACGTGATCAGCCCACCAGATTCGGAGTAGACGTGAGAGCCGGCCACAACTTGTGCGCCAGTGGGCACGCCACTCAAAGTCAGTGAGAGTGATTCGGACCCATCGGTATCGGTCAAGCCTGCAGCAATGTAGTTCGAAAGGTCGATGTCGGTTGCAGCACCAGAACTGGCATTGCCAGCCGTGACCCCGTTCACCGCGATCAGGCTGATGTTGTCAATCATCGCGCCACGACCGTTCGGATCGGTGGCTGTGGGTGTCGTCAGGATGGACAGGGTGTGCGTGCCGCCGTCGCCCATGAACGATACGCCCAGATGCTTCCAGTCGATGGCAGTCGAAGAGCTGGTGTTGGAATAGCTAGCAATCGTCACGCCATCCAGCTGGATGGAGATGGTGGTGTACGTGTCTGCGTAGCCAGGGCGTCCCGCATAGTCCAATGACAACTCGTAAGCCATGCCTGCCGTCGTCGTGATGGAGCGACTGATGCCGATGGTCTGAACGTTGCTGGACGCATCGTTCAACTCCAGCCAGTTGCGGCCGTTGCCAGGTGCTGCATAGACAGTGTTGGTCCCACCAGTCGCGTTCACTTGTTGGTCGGCGTTTGACCAGACCTCGAATGCGTTGGTGCCGCCCGTTGCAACTTCTGGAGAGTCGACACGGGTCCATCCTTCCAGGGTTGTCGCGTTCACCTGCTCGGACGTAGTGTCACTGTTGGTCACAGTTTCCCAGCCGGTGTTGAACAGCAGCGAGGTGCTGCGATTCGTGACCGTCAAGGTCGGCGTGTCGGCCACAGGTGTGATGTTGATGGTGGTGGTATCCGTGTCGGTCATGGACCCGCCGGAGCCTGTGTTGCCACCGTCACTGGAGGTCATCGTGAGCGTCACCGCACCGCTGGCATTCGCCGCGGGAGCATAAGTGGGCGCCGTCGTACTGGATGCCAGGTAGCTGTTGATGTTGGCCAATGTGCCGGTCAAGGTCAGCGTACCGGTACCCGAGCCTGCAACGGTCACGGAGCCACCACTTGTGGCGGCCAATGTGCCGCTGGCCACCGCAAGTGTGACGGTCATGGAGCCCGTACCGGCGTCCACGTCCGCTAAAGAAAGACCCGTGAGCTTGACCGATGTGTCTTCGTTCGTCGTGAAGCTTGCTGGCAGCGTGTTCACTGGCGCATCGTTGACTGCGTTGATCGTGATCGTGCTGGTATCCGTGTCGGTCAGCGCGCCGCCCGTGCCGGTGTTGCCACCGTCATTCGTCGTCATCGTCAGCGTGGCTGTGCCGCTCGCGTTGGCCACTGGCACGTAGGCCGGGGCTGTCGTGCTCGACGCCAGGTAGCTGTTGATGTCAGCCAGCGTGCCCGTCAGTGTCAGCGTGCCTGTCCCCGAACCGCCCACGGTCACCGAACCAGCGCTCGCTGCCGTGATTGCGCCGCTATTGACTGCCAGCGTTACTGTGATCGTGCCGCTGTTGGCATCCACGTCCGTCACCGAGAGACCCGTCAGCTTGACCGACGTGTCTTCGTTTGTCGTGAAGCTTGCTGGCAGCGTGTTCACCGGGGCGTCATTGACCGCACCGATCGTGATTGTGCTGGTGTCCGTGTCAGTCTTGGCTCCACCGGCCCCGGTGTTACCGTTGTCGTTGGTCGTGAGCGTCAGCGTCGCCGTGCCATTGACGTTGGATGCTGGCGTGTAGCTCGGTACCAGTGTGCTGGATGCAAGATAGCTGTTGATATTGGCCAGCGTCCCGGTGAGAGTCAGGGTACCCGTCCCGGAACCAGCAACCACGACAGAAGCGCCGCTGGCAGCAGTCAGCGAGCCACTGTTTACCGACAGGGTCACCGTCACCGAACCAGAACTAACATCCACATCCGAAACGGAAATACCTGTCAGCTTGACAGCAACATCTTCGGTCGTTGTGAAGTTACTAGGCAACGTGTTGACCGGGGCATCGTTGACCGGCGTCACGTTGATCGTGCTGGTGCCCGTCACCGTCG
>NZ_JBMOIR010000016.1:0-63421 GCF_049317225.1 Aquabacterium sp.
CGGCGAATCACCCGGGGATATTTTTGCTTGACAGATGGGGAAGCCCTTGTAGCCCTAGTTAACCGGCGCCGGAGCACGAAGTGCGGAGGGTACCAATACAGGCCATGAAAATGCCGAAGGCATGGCCTGTATTGGCGTCCGCGTTGAACGACCAGTTAGGGCACAAACCGCTCGACTAAAGAACGAAGACGCGGACATGAACCTCTCCATCTTTTGATGTCCTGGTGCCTTCGAGGTCGGACTTTAAGCCAGGTGAATTTGTTATTAGATGATCTGGATCGTAGACCACGCACCAAAGGCTCTTGCAATCGGGATGCTTTCGGTAGTGCTCGATGTCAATGATTAACTCATCGCCAATTTTTCTCGCATGTGTTCGATCTCGGACTATTTTCGTTTCAATGACAAGCTCATGGCTTGGCAACAAGAAGTCCATGCGAGTACTTGATCCCGCATAGCTTGGCGTAAACTCCTCGGGCCTGATGTCTTGAATCCAAGGGCGCAGTAGCGCATGGAGTAGGTCTTGAACGTCGTACTCGTTGCCAAAAGAAAGCGGTTGAACCCCTTTTCTTCGGTGAGTCAGTGGGTGCATAGCACGACGGAGACCCTTAACTACAACCTCTAGTAGTTCCTCGACTGTTCGTGGCTTGCTAGGAGTTGCCGATTGAGGCGGAGGCTGGTGTGCGGCGCTGCCGGGCTCTGGTTCAGGAGTGCCTTGCGGCAAGATGCGACCGAAGCGGTAATAGCGAAGTCCGTTCTCTTCCAAGGCGCTGACAACCCGCTGTCGTCGCTCCTGCCATGTGTCATAAGCCTCAGTGTTCGGCGTAGGCGCCAAGTCCATGAACTCTTCTAGTACCGCACCGAGTACTGCAAGGCTATCTGTATTTGGGTCTTGCCCAGCGCGAAACAGCCACTCCTTCCATTTGGAATGGTGTGCAAGTGGCGGTGGCTCGCCCGGTGCTCCAGCAGAAATGAAGAGCGCTTCTAATGATGGGTGAGAACCGGTGAAGGACAGAACATCACCAACTACCGCGCACAAAGCCTTTGAGAGTCGCACTGATGTTTCCTTTGTGGCCTAACGCCCAGGTTAACCGGCAAAAATGCGGAGCATTTTTGTCCGTGTTGAACCTACAGTTAGGCTGGTGCGCGAAGGAGAGGGCGTTGAGAGCAGGAGCGCCTTGCCTTGGATGTTGATGTTTGGCCGTCGCATGTCTGCCCCCTATGCGCTAGCCTTCGCTTTGGGTTTGCGGAGCTGAAGCGGCCCTTCTTCCGTGTGTCTTCAATAGTCCACTTTGTAGAAATATTCTCTCTTCGTTGGCCTGAGCCGCCTCTTGTTCGTTGAAGCTGTCCTTAGCTAGGAAAAACAACGGATTGAGCATTCGAGCAATTCGCCAAGTAGTGAAAATAGTAATGGCGAGCAGCGCGCCTTGCAAATACATCGCCTTGTAAATGAGATATGGCGCACCAAGAGCCGCGATGATGTTCATTAGCGATGCGACGGATGATAAATTCTTTGCTACGCGTGGATAGTGTGCAAAGAAATAGTACTTGTGGAGTGAGTGAACTTCTAGTGGATTCAAGTCACACGCCTCAGATAGTGAGGCCCAGTTCACATTGTCTCGGGCCCTTTGCTGTGTGTAGTAGGTGGCGTGGTACAGCGCGCCATAGAAAAATAGATAACTCCAAGCAGCGGCATTTGGACTCTCAAAGAACCACCAGATATGAGCAAAAATTCCGAGCATTGGTAGGGTGCCAAATAGCATAAAAATACCTTTTGTGGTGGAGCCGGCGCTGGACCTGCAGTTAGGCTGATTTTCAGTGCAAAGGACGTTGCCCCACTCACGTCGTTAAGCGCCTGGGTGGAGGCAAATCACTATTTCTGCTCATGTCGCGCATGCATTAAGCCTAAGAAATGTAAGGGCGTAATCGTACTTTTCACGCGCAGTTTCGGGGGATGCGTTCTTCATTTTTACAAGAGCGTTCTCATAGGGGCTCATCCCATTTGCCGTTCCGTTGTTGAAGGCAAATGCGTATAAGTATTCGGCCGGGGCCTTTCTGAGGACGTCTCTGTCTTCAATTTTTCTGTAGCAGAGACGTTGATCCAGTGGCAGTTCTGATTCGAGTTTTTTCTCGACGCTTGGCGCTAAACAGAAACCAACCCAGTTAAGTGCTTCTCCATACTGGTGAGCTTCAATCAATGCAGGACCAACAAAAATATTGTACCTGGCCTGTGAATAGAGCTTTCCGTGACTGATGCAGCCGCGGACTGGGATTCGCTTGAGCACAAGAAGTTGAAAGAAGATTCTTGCAGCGCTCTCCACCCTGGCGAAGTCTTCCAGACTGTCCGATCGCGAGTAGATGATGAACGTGTCAGAGAACCATGAGTACAGTAGTCCTGCTTCGTCCTTGCCTAATTTGCAGGCTCGATGCATTTGCTTAAGAGCTTCAGCATAAACGGGGAGGACTTGCTCCATCGCACCCGACTGAACTAGTGCTGTAAAGCCGAGGAGGTCCAGGTAGGCAAACCATCTGTCGCGGTACCTTAGAGGTCGAAAAGTGAGTTCTTGCATAAAAGCCTAACTTTGTTTTAGGCGACAAAAATGTCGCGTTACATTGACGCCTAACCTGCTTGTAACACGACACCTGTTACAGGTTCCATCACCTAAGTTGGCGTCAGAAAAGCGGAAATGCCGCACATGTATCCAATCTGCCCAGGTTAGGCGACAGGAAACCCGACACGCGTCGTGCGCAAAAAGAAGAGGGCCCATCGGGCCCTCCGTCGTGTGTCGGTGCAGATGAACGTCGTCAGGTGTTTCGTGCACTGCTGAGTGAGGCAATGGTGCCTTGCGCAATGGCGCACAAGCGTTCGTTGCCATCGCTCACGCTCAAAATCTCGCATTGGCAAACAGCCTGCCGCGTGCCACCGTGCAAAACCTTGGCCTTGGCCACCAGTTCGGCGCCTTGGGCGGGGCGCACGTAGTTGATCTTGAATTCCGAGGTCACGATGGCCGTACCCAGCGCAATCGAGCCCGCAAAGGTCAGGGCGTTATCGGCCATGTACGACAAGGCGCCGCCGTGCACAAAACCGTGCTGGTTGTGCAGTTTGCTGTCGATGGGCAGGCGCAGTTCCACCCCGTCGGGGCTGAAGTGCGTGACCCGGGCGCCCATGTGTTCGCTGAACGGCTGGGACTGCAAGATGCGTTGAGCGGTTTCGAGGGTGATGTCCATGGGCGTGGGCAGGTCGTTGGCGGGTTCAGGCCCCTTGTTGAGAGGGCCCATATGCTGCCATGAAAGACGCCACCGCACGTTTGACGGTTTGCGACACCTCGTCGGCGGCAGGTTTGTCAAACAGGTGGAACATGAAGCGGTCAATCCACTCGGCTTCCAGCAAGCCGCGCAGTTGCAGGGCGGCCAGTTTGGGGTCGGCCTGGCGCAGTTTGCCCGCTGACATGGCCGCTTGCAGAAACTGGGTCACCTCGGCCTCGCTGCGTTGGGGGCCTTGGTCGTAGCAGCGGCGGCCCAGGTCTCCCCGGCCAGCTTCCGACATCACCAGGCGGCGCACGGCCTGCACGCGGGGTGAGTAGATGAAGTCCAGAAAGCGTTGGCCAAAGGTTTCCAGCGCCTCGGTGATGTCGTCAATGGACGGGTCCAGCGCGTTGTGCGTGGCCTGGAATTCGTCTTCGCTGGCGTTGAGCGCCACTTCAAAAAACAGTTGCTCTTTGGACGGGAAGTAGCTGTACAGCGTGGCTTTTGAGCAGCCAAGCTGGTCGCAAATGTCCGACATGGAGGCGCGCTCGTAGCCCGTTTCCTGAAACACCTTGGCGGCGCTGTCGAGGATGGCTTGTCGCCGTGTGGCGCTCTTAGTTCTCACAAAGTCCCACTTTTTTGAACCCGATGGTTCAGTTTACCTTGCGCGAAGTTCGTCAACAACATAAACTGTACCGTACAGTTTACTTATGGAGTGACGATGCCTTCACGTAGCACGCTGCGTTCGCGCGCCCTGCATCGCCTGGGCCTGCCTTTGACAGCTGTGGCCGCCGTCTGCCTGATGGCGGGCTGCGCCCAGTTGCCGGAGTCGGGTTCGGCCCCTCAGCTCAAAGCCGCAGGTCAGTTCGAGGCCGATGCCTCGCTGAAAGCGCCTTCGGCACAGTGGCCACAGCAGCAGTGGTGGCAAGCCTATGGGGATGCCCAACTCAATGCCCTGGTGGACGAGGCCTTGAAGGATTCGCCCGATTTGGCCGCCGCGCAGGCGCGACTGGCCCGGGCCGAGGCCGTGAGCGAGCTGGTGGGCTCGTCGTTGAAGCCGCAGGTGTCGGCCAACGCCATGGCGTCGCAAGAGCGTCTGAGCGAAAACTTCTTGTACCCGCCCAACGCCATGCCCAAGGGCATGCACGACTATGGCCGCGTGACGCTGGACCTGCACTGGGAGCTGGACTTCTGGGGCCGCAACCGCGCCGCCGTGGCCGCTGCCACCTCTGAGTTGGAAGCCGGCAAGGCCGAGCTGGCGCAGGCCCGTCTGGCCTTGGCCGCCGGTGTGGCCGCCCACTACGCCGAGCTGAGCCGCCTGTACGCCAACCGTGACACGGCCGAGAAGGGCTTGGCCCTGCGCAGCAAAACCGCCGAGCTGTTTGCCAAGCGCTTTGCCAACGGCATGGAAACCCGTGGCAGCGTGAGCCAGGCCGATGCCCGCCGCGCAGCCGCGGAAGAGGCCCTGCTGGCGGTGGACGAACAAATTGCCTTGCAGCGCAACCGCCTTGCCGCCTTTTTGGGGGCTGGCCCTGACCGGAGCCAAAAACTGGCCCGACCCAGTCTGAAGCTGGACCGTCAGTTTGGTCTGCCCGCGCAGTTGTCGGCCAACTTGCTGGGGCGCCGCCCGGACATCGTGGCCGCCCGCCTGGTGGCCGAGGCACAAGAGAGTCGCATCGACCAGAAGAAGGCCGAGTTCTACCCGAACGTGAACCTGTCGGCCTTTTACGGCGTGCACGCGCTGGGCATCGACATGATGGGCAACAGCGGGTCGCGCGTGGCCGGTGTGGGCCCGGCGTTGTCTCTGCCCATTTTCACCGGGGGACGTTTGCGCGGTGAATTGCGCGGTGCTCAGGCCGCCCATGCAGCGGCCGTGGCCAACTACAACGCCACCGTGGCCCGCGCCCTGCAAGACGTGGCCGACAGCGCCGTGAGCATGCAGTCGCTCACGCAGCGTCTGGACAAGGTGCAAGAAGCCGTGACCGCCGCCACTGAAGCCCACCGCGTGGCGCGCAGCCGCTACGAAGGCGGCCTGGCCACCTACCTCGATGTGCTGCAGGCCGAAGACGGTTTGCTGCAAGTGCTCAACGCCCAAACCAATTTGCGCGCCCTGTCCGTGACGCTGGACATTGGCCTGCAACGCGCCCTCGGCGGCGGCTATCAGGCTGACAGCAGCCAGGTCGCCCAACGCTAAGCCCCCCATTTGATCAAGGAACACCCATGACTCAGAACAACGCCGCCGATGTGAACCTGGCCAAGACCCGCAACAAGCGCCTGATGGGCCTGGCGGGCGTGGTGGCCCTGACCGCCATTGCCGGGGGGGCTTACTGGACGATGTATGCCTCGCACTTCGTGTCGACCGACAACGCCTACACAGCCGCAGAAGTGGCCCAGATCACACCCGCCGTGGGCGGCATCGTGGCCGAGGTGAAGGCCAAGGACACGCAGGTGGTGAAGAAGGGCGATGTGCTCGTCACCATCGACCCCACGGATGCCAAGCTGGCTCTGGCGCAAGCGCAGGCCGATCTGGACCGTGCCCTGCGCCGTGTGAAGAGCTATGTGGCCACCGACGCCAACCTCGGTGCCCAGATCACCGCCCGCGAGGCCGATGAAAAGCGCGCCGCCGCGCAGCTGGCTGCGGCCCAGTCGGACCATGAGCGCGCGAGCATCGACCTCAAGCGCCGCGAGGCTTTGCTGGCGTCGGGCTCGGTATCGGGTGACGAAGTGACCCGCGCCAAGAACGCCTTTGCCGCCGCCGCGGCCCAACTGGATGCTGCCAAGGCCGCGGCCACGCAAGCGGCTGCCAACCTGCGCTCGGCCAAGGCGGCGCAAGAGGCCAATGCCTCGCTGATTGCCAACACCACGCCCGACACCAACCCCGAAGTGCTGCTGGCCCGTGCACGGCTGGAGCAGGCCAAGGTGGATCTGGACCGCACCGTGATCCGTGCCCCGCTGGATGGCGTGGTGGCCAAGCGCATGGTGCAACTGGGCCAGAAGGTGCAGCCCGGCATGCCGCTGATGGCCGTGGTGCCCGTGGCCGACATGTACGTGGATGCCAACTTCAAGGAAGTGCAACTGACCCAGGTGCGCGTGGGCCAGCCCGTCAAGTTGCATGCCGATCTGTATGGCAAGGACGTGACCTACCACGGTGTGGTGGAAGGCTTCTCGGGTGGTTCGGGCGCAGCGTTCTCGGCCATTCCGGCGCAAAACGCCACCGGCAACTGGATCAAGGTGGTGCAACGCCTGCCGGTGCGCGTGAAGCTCGATGCTGCGGAACTGCAAGCCCATCCGCTGAAGGTGGGCCTGTCGATGAGCGCCGAGATCGATACGCGCAGCCACGACTGATCCCCCAACCAAGAAGCGAGGTTGACCATGAGTCAAACGACCGCAGGCGCCGCCCCACCGGGTGCGGTGCAGCCGCTGACCGGCGGCATGCTTTGGGTGGCTGCCCTGATCCTGGCCGCCGCGAATTTCGTGGCCGTGCTTAACATGACCATTGCCAACGTGGCGGTGCCCAACATTGCGGGCTCGCTGGGGGCGGCGACCAGCCAGGGCACCTGGGTGATCACGTCCTACGCGGTGGGTGAGGCCATCACCGTGCCGCTGACGGGTTGGTTGGCGGCACGCTTTGGCTCGGTGCGGGTCTTTGTGGGCTCGTTCACCTTGTTCGGCATTTTTTCGGTGCTGTGCGGCATCTCCAATTCCCTGGGCATGCTGGTCGTGGCCCGCGTGTTTCAAGGCCTGTGCGGTGGGCCGCTGATGCCCTTGTCGCAAACGCTGCTGATGCGCATCTTCCCGAAAGAGAAGGTGGCCGCCGCCATTGGCCTGTGGTCCATGACGACGCTGATTGCGCCGGTGGTGGGCCCCATCCTGGGCGGTTGGCTGTGTGACGACTACAGCTGGCGATGGGTCTTCCTCATCAACGCGCCCATTGGTCTGGGCTTTGGCTGGTATGCGTGGAAGCTGCTGCAACGCTATCAGGAAGCGTCGGTGCGCAACCCGTTTGACGTGGTGGGCCTGATCCTGCTGGTCATTTGGGTGGCGGCCCTGCAATTGGTGCTCGACGAGGGCAAGAACCTGGACTGGTTTGCGTCCACCCAGATCATCGGCCTGAGCGGGGTGGCGGCCGTGGCGTTTGCCGCCTTCCTGATCTGGGAGATGCATGAGCGCCACCCCATCGTGGACCTGCGGGTGTTCCGGCATCGCGGCTTCTCGGTCAGCGTGCTGACCATCAGCGTGGCGTTTGCGGCCTTCTTTGGCGTGAGCGTGCTGACACCCTTGTGGCTGCAGAGCTTCATGGGCTACACCGCCACCGATGCGGGCTTGGCCACGGCCTGGACCGGCGTGACCGCCTTTCTGATTGCCCCCGTGGTGGCGCAAGCCTCCGAGAAGAAAGACCCGCGCATGCTGGTGTTTGTGGGTGTGTTGTGGATGGGCCTGATCACCCTGTGGCGCACCGTGGCCAATACCGACATGGGCTTCTGGGACGTGGCCATGCCGCTGGCGGTGATGGGCTTTGGCCTGCCGTTCTTCTTCATCCCGACCACGGGCCTGGCGCTGGGCAGTGTGGAACCGCATGAAATGGATTCGGCCGCGGGTCTGATGAACTTCTTGCGGACCTTGTCGGGTGCGTTTGCCACCTCGGTGGTGACCACGGTGTGGAGCGACCAGGCCACGCGCAACCACGCCGAACTGGTGGGGCTGACCGACCGCGACGGCAGCGTGCGCAACCTGTTGCTGCAAGGCGGTGCCACGCCCGATGCGGTCAATCAGGTGACCGACTACATGCTGTTTTCGCAAAGCATCATGCTGTCAACCAACCAGATCATGACGGTGATTGGCGTGATCTTCATTTTGGCGGCAGCCATCATCTGGCTGGCACCCAAGCCTGCGCACACGGTGGCGCCGGGTGCTGGCGGTCATTGACGGAATCAGGGAACCCCTATGTTCAAACACATTCTGGTGCCGACCGACGGGTCGGATCTGTCGCTGGCCACGGTGGCCCGTGCCGTGTCGTTTGCCAAAGAGGCGGGTGCGCGGGTGACGCTGTTTTACGCCGAGGCCCCCACGCCCAGCTTTTACGCGGGCGTGGGCGCGGTGGCCGCCCCCCATGTGCTGCAAGAGGCGCGTGAGCGGCTGGATGGCGCAGCCCAGCACATTCTGGATGCGGCCCAGCAACTGGCCCAAGACGCCGGCGTGTCCTGCGAACGTGTGGTGCTGGAGGGGCATAAGCCTTACGTCCTCATCATCCAGGCGGCAGAGCAGCAGGGCTGCGACCTGATCTTCATGGCTTCGCACGGCCGTCGAGGCATGGATGCCTTGCTGCTGGGCAGCGAGACCAACAAGGTGCTCACCCATTCGAAGATCCCGGTGCTGGTCTACCGTTGATCGGTCGTCAAACCGCTGAAAAGCCCCCGGCTGGCTGGCTTGACCCGGCGATTGCGGAGGGGCTTTTCAGGCGATCATGCGGGGCATGACACTGCGCCTTGGTCTGCTCCTGAGCACGGTGGTGGCTTTGGCCGCCTGCACCGTGCGCCCCCCCGTCAGCTCGGAAGAGAAGATGGTGGACAGCATTTCGACCACGCAAGGCCCGGTCTCGGGCCCGCCCGCCGCACCGTTTTGCCTGCATGTGCGTTACGCCAACACGTTTTGGGCGGCGTACAGCACCAACCAGGCCGAGGCTTGGGTGACCGCTGGCAAGTGTGCCGACAAGGGCACCGAGGCCCGCCCCGTGCCCCATTTGCGCCTGACCTGGCACAACGATTGGTATGACAAGCGGGAATCCCGCTCATGCCCCAGCACCGACCGCTGCGCCATCAGTGAGCGCAACGTGCTGGAAGGGCACAACATCCATTGCGTGGCCGCCAGTGCCCAGGATGGAGATCAGACGGCATTTGTCACGACCGACCTGGTTCAGTGCCACTGACCTTGCACATGTGACATGCATGTGTGTCATTTTTGGGCTCGCACGGCTTCTTGGGGCTGTTGCCGGGGTGAATATGGCGGCACACTGGGCGCATTGACGACAGGCAAGGGCGCTCAGGCAGTGGCGCTCTTTCGACATGGCATTTGAACTCTTGACCGTTGGGCAAATGGCGCAGGCCGATGCGCTCACGATTGCGGGCGGCACGCCCGGCATCACCCTGATGCACAACGCGGGGCGTGCGGTGGCGCAGGCCATCACGGCGCGCTGGGCGCCTCGGCAAACGGTGATCTTGTGCGGTCCCGGCAACAACGGTGGCGATGGCTGGGTGGTGGCCTCTGCCCTGCGTGAACAGGGATGGCCTGTGCGCGTGGCCTCGATGGTGCCAGTGGATGCCCTCAAGGGAGATGCCCGTCTGGCTGCCGATGCCTGGGTGGCCGAATGCGCCCAGCACGATCCTCAACAGCCCGCCTGGCAGATGCTGGACATGACCAGTCTGGACGGTGTGGGGTTGGTCGTGGATGCCTTGTTTGGCGCCGGCCTGTCCAAGCCCTTGGAGGGGCTGCCCGCTGAAGTCTTGAGCCGAGCCCATGCGCGCGGCCTGTCCATCGTGGCGGTGGACGTGCCCAGCGGCGTCTGGGGCGACACCGGCGAAGCTACCGGTGCTGTGCCGTGTGAATTGACGGTCACCTTTTTTCGCAAAAAGCCGGGCCACCTGCTCATGCCGGGCCGTGCCCTGTGCGGCAAGGTGGTTGTGGCCGACATTGGCATCCAGCCTGAAGTCTTGACCTCGCTGGACGTGCGCGTGTGGGACAACTGCCCCTGCGCCTGGCGGACGGTGTGGCCTCATCGGGAAGAGGCCGGCCACAAGTACCACCGCGGACACGCCGTGATCTGGGGCGGGCCCATCATGACGGGTGCGCCACGCTTGTCGGCTCGGGCAGCGGCGCGGGTGGGCGCCGGGCTCACGACCGTGTGCGTGCCGCAATCGGCCTGGCCGGTGTACGCCAGCACGCTGACCAGCATCATGGTGCACCCAGTGGCGGGCGAGGGCGCCACGCAGTGGCAGTCGGGCCTGAAAACCTTGCTTGACACCGCACGACTCACGGCGGCCTTGATCGGGCCGGGGGCCGCAGGTGGTACCCATCCGGTCGGCGTCAAAGCCCTGGTGTTGACCATGTTAGCCAGTGGCCTGCCAGTGGTGCTCGACGCGGATGCCTTGTCGGTGTTCCGAGACGATCCGGCCTTGTTGTTTGCGGCCATTGCGGGCCACGGTCGCCCGGTGGTGATGACCCCGCACGAAGGCGAGTTTGCGCGCCTGTTCCCGGTCTCGGTGATTGACCCGGTCGAGGGCAAGCTGGAGCGCACCCGCCGTGCGGCCCAACTCAGTGGTGCCATCGTCTTGCTCAAGGGCGCCGACACGGTGATAGCTGCCCCCGATGGACGCGCTATGATCAACGCCCATGCGCCGTCCACCCTGGCCACTGCTGGTTCGGGCGATGTGCTGGCCGGATTGATTGTGGGCTTGCTGGCTCAGGGCATGCCGGCCTGGCAGGCCACCTGTGCTGCCGTCTGGCTGCATGGCGATGCCGCCCATGTGTTCGGGTCCGGCCTGATTGCCGACGACCTGCCCGAGCAGATTCCGCTGGTGTTGCGCCGCTTGGCCGAGCAGATCAGCCACTGCTGAGTCGCCATTCCGGCGACGTCAGCCTCAGTTGACACAGGTGCGGTTTTTGCCCGTGCGCTTGGCTTCGTAAAGGGCCACGTCGGCACGGTCCAGTGTGGCCTCGATGGGCTCACCCTGACGATAGGGCGTCACACCCGCTGAGAAGGTGATGAACACCTTGCGGTCATCGTGTGTGAAGAACTCGGCGCTGAGCGTGCGCTGCAAACGGGTCAGAACCTGTTGCGCCTCTTCAATGGGCGTTTCTGGCAGCAGCACCACAAACTCTTCACCACCGTAACGGGCCACCACGTCCACCGGACGCAGGCACTCGGTCACGCGTCGCGCCAGGAATTTCAAGGCTTCATCGCCCGTCTGGTGACCCAGTTGGTCGTTGAGGCGTTTGAAGTTGTCGACGTCCAGCAAGCCCACGGCCAAGGGGGCGCTGTTGCGGTCCACGCGGGCCTGTTCGGCTTCGAAGGCCCGCATCAGACCACGGCGGTTGGCGATCTGGGTGAGGGGGTCGGTGGACACCTCATCAGACAGCTTGCGGATCTCGTCTTCCAGATGACGCACACGCTCGGTCAGCTCGCTGGCGCGGGTGTGCTCGTCTTGCAAACGGGTTTGGGTTTCGGCCACCACCGATTGCACGGCACGGCTTTCTTCCACCATTTCGCGCACGATGCCGGTCAGGCTTTCGAGCGAGTCGGCGGCGCCGATGGTTTCGGCGTACACACCCAACTTGCTTTGGAACCGGTCGGTCGTGTTGCCCAGCACGGCGATTTGCTGAAGCATCTGGTGAATCAGTTGCTTGAGCGCCAGTCGGGCGGTTTCGCGCTCACGCTTGAGCGCCAGCTGACGCGCCCGTGTGTCGCTCAGCAGTTGCTGCATGTGGCGCACACCACGGTTGTGCAGTCCCTCTTGCAACTGGTGGCGCATGGCCTGGGTCTGGCCTTGCACCCAGCTGTCGTCTTCGGCCAGATCAGCCAGGCTGTCTGTGAGCGAGTGCACCAGTTCGGTCAGCTGGCTGACCAGATGCAGGCGGTGCTCAATCACACGGCGAGCCTGATCGCAGGCTTGAGTGATTTCTTGTCGAACTTGCTCATGCGCCGCTTCAGGCAGGTTGAGCGCTTGCCCTTTGGTGAGCGCAGCCTGCAGGGCTCGCCCGGCCTCATCAGATTGGGCTTGGTCAGGCGGCAGAGCCACCATGACGGTGTCTTGTAGCGAGGTCACGCAATGCACAGCCATGCCGGGCCACGTGACATCGTTCTGCACCGGTGTTGCATCGACCGTAGCAACGGCGTCTGTGCTGGGGGCGACGGACATGGCGGGCGCCACGGCGGTCTCTGCACTGTCCTCTGCAACAGTGTTCTCGTTACCACCTTCCAGTAAGGTGCTGTCGAGCGTGTCGCTGTCCCAGCTTTGAACCAGTTGGCTCAGACGCTGATGCAGGCGGGTGGCCGAGCTTTTACTGCCTTCCAGAACGCGCTGCAGGCTGTCCTTCTTGCGGGCCGTTGTCCATTGGCGACCGCCGCGCTCAGCGCCCCGCAAGAGTCTTGTGATGAGTGTTGACCAACGCTCGCCATCGTCAGAAGGAGCGGGTGTCGGCTCGGGTTCTTTGGCCGGCGGGCTGGACGACATGCCCGCTTCGGCGTCGTACGCCTTGCGGTAGTTGTCAGGCGTCGGTTCAAGGCGCTGCTCAGCCAGTCTGCGCAGCGCAGCTTTGGCCAGCTGAGCCGGAGAGGGGGTGGACGAAGACTGCGGTCCGTTGGAAGAGGGCATGGCTCAATGTGGGTCTGCCGGCCACACGGTGGTCGGCCCGCTGGGCGACGCGCTGCTCACCTGGGGCAGCTCGTTGCCAGCCTGAATATCAGACACCCAGGTGCTGACCTGATCTGCGGGCATGGGGCGAGCAAACAGGAAGCCCTGGCAAATGTGGCATCCGAGGTTGTAGAGCACTTCCATTTGCGTGGTGGTTTCTACACCCTCCGCAATCACGCGAAGGCCCAAGGCCCGGGCCAACGCGATGATGGCCGACACCACAGCAGAGCTTTGCGGGGTATCGCCCAGGTCGCGCACGAACGAGCGGTCAATCTTGAGCTCGCTGATGGGCAGGGTGGTGAGGTAGGCCAGTGAAGAATAGCCAGTGCCGAAGTCGTCGATCGAGATTTCGGTGCCGAGCTGGTTGAGGCGGTGCAACGAAGGCACGACGCCTTGCAAATCCTTCATCAGGCCGGTTTCGGTGATTTCCAGTTCCAGCGAGCGAGGAGAAACGCCTTCGCGGTGCAAGATCTGCTCGATCTTCTCGACCAGATCGGGCATTTCAAAAACGCGGCTGGTGAGGTTGACTGCAATCGAGGCGCTGAAGCCGAACTCTTGCTGCCAGCGCTTGGCCTGGCGCGCGGCTTCTTCAATGGCCCACAGGCTCATTTCGGTGATGAGGCCGGTGGCTTCCGCCAAGGGGATGAAATCGTTGGGCGGGACCAGTTGCCCATCGCGCTGCCAGCGCATCAGCGCCTCGACGCCCACCATGCGGCTGGTGCACACGTCGATTTTCGGTTGGTAATAGAGCACCAACTCCTTGCGCTCCAGGGCTTTGTGCAGTGCCGTGTCCAGGTCCAGGCGAACCTTGCTCTTGCTGGCCAGTTGCGGGTCGTAGAGCAGGGCAGTGTTACGCCCCTGGCTCTTGGCGATGTCCATCGCCACATCCGCATGTCGCAGCAAGTCGGCCACACTCAAACCATGTGCCGGGAACACGGCCACGCCCACGCTGGCGGTGATGAAGCATTCCTGGCCCGCTGCCATCATGGGCTGGCGCAAAGCGGCCAGAATATGGCGCGCGGTGTCCATGGCCTCATCCTGATCCGCCACCTCTGGCAGCAAGACCACGAACTCATCGGCGCCCAGTCGACCCACCGCCTCCAGCGTGCGGTGTGTGCGTTGGCCCATGCCATCGAAGTGACCATCGATGATCTGTTCGGAGTGGCGCACACAGTTGCGCAAGCGACGAGACACCTCGATCAGCAACTCGTCGCCGGCGTGGTGCCCCAGATTTTCATTGATGATCTTGAAACGATCCAGGCCCACCTGAATCAGCGCCACACAATGGTTCAGCCGCTTGGCATGCTCAATGGCCCGCTCACTGCGCCAGAAAATCTGCCGGCGGTTGGGCAGGCCGGTGAGGGTGTCGAAGTTGGCCAGGTGTTTGATCTGGTCCTCTGCCACGCGTCGGTCCGTGACGTCCTGAACGATGCCGGTGTAGCCCACCAGCAAAGCCTGCTCATTGAATTCGGGCTCCGCTTCCAGGTGCAGGATGCGGCGGCGCCCATCAGGCAGGTTGATCTGGATGTCGTTGCACAGCACCGTGCCGTGCTGCATGACCTCACGCAGGATGCGCAGGAAACCAGGGCGGTCTTGCGGTGACATCATTCGGATGCCGTTGCGCACGCTCAGGTGATCCATGGGGCCCAGGCCGAACACACGCAGACCTTCATAGGACCAGTCGATGTCACCAGAACCCTTGCGCCAGTCAAAGCTGCCCATGCGGGCGAGATCCTGAGCTCGTGCGAGTTTCGCTTTGCTTCGCTCCAGTTCGTGCCGGGTGCGAGATGAGCGCAGCAAATATCGCAAACGCCCCGCCAGCAAGCTCCACTGCGTGCTTTTGACAAAAAAGTCTGTCGCACCCACTTCGTAGGCACGTGTGATGGATGCTTCGTCATCCAGGCCCGTCAACATCAGCACGGGTACCGATTCGTAACCTGGCATGTGCCGCAGTTCGGAACACGTGATGAAGCCGTCCAGGCCGGGCATCACGGCGTCCAGCACCACGATGTCTGGCACGCAGTTGGAAATGATCTTGAGCGCCTGCTCGCCAGAGCTGGCCTCGGTGATGGCAAACCCTCGTTCGCGCAAGGCGATCGACGTCAGCAGCAGATTGACCTCGTCGTCATCGACGAGGAGAACCTTGGGCTGTTCTTCGATCAAGTCCCCGTGCGAGGTCTGCCGCAAGCTCATCCTCGAACCTCCAGCAATAGGCGCAACCCCTCCAGCGCGAGGTCGGCTTGTTCGGGGATCATGCGAATGCGAGAGCTCAAGTCTTCTCCTGTCTTTTGCCGGATGATGCCTTCAATTTCGGCGCACAGTTGTGACAACTTGAGCGCACCGATGCTTGCAGAAGACGACTTCAGGGTATGTGCTACCGTCAATACGGTGGAGAGATCGCCTATCTTGAACCCTTCTTCCAGTTGGGGCAACAGGCGGGCTGCAGATGTCTCAAAAGCTTGGGCTACGCGCTCCAGCAATCGGTTCTCACCCTTGGGGTCGAGCTCACGCAGGCGCTTGATGGCGGTCTGATCCAGGACGTCCAGCGCGGGTGCGGCGACGTTTTCCGGGATGGGGGGCGGGGACACGGGCACGATGACTTCTTCTTGTTGTTGAACGGCCTCAGGTGGCTCGCTGGCGCCTGATACACCAGTGTGCTCGGTCAAAATTTTCTGCAATTGGCTTTGACGGAAAGGCTTGGACAGGTAGCCATCAAAGCCAAGGCCGAGAAATCGTTCTTCGTCGCCTTCCAGGGCGTTGGCCGTGACGGCAACCACGGGAGTGTCCGATGGTGTCACAAAGTTGAAGCGTTTGCCGGCTCCGCGGCGGAACCAGTTCAAGGCTTCGATGCCATCCATGCCCGGCATCTGAATGTCCATCAGGATCAGATCGAAGCGTTTTTCGCAGAGCCGGCGCAGACCTTCCTGAGCGGAACTGGCCAAAGCCACCTCACAACCCATGCGACGCAACATCTGACCGCACACTTCCTGGTTGACGGTGTTGTCTTCAATGACCAACACCTGACGGTTGATCAAAGGCTGTGGCGCGGTCTCTTCGCCCTGACGATCCACCGACACACCCAGAATGGCTTGTCGCAATTCCGCCTTGCGCAGCGGCTTGGCCACAAAGCGATCAAATCCGACGTCCTGTGCGCGGCGCACGTCGTCAGGTGTCGACAGTGACGACAGCATGATCAGCTTGAGATCCGGATAGCGCCCACTTCGCCGCAGGGCGTCGGCCATCTCCATGCCATCCATGTGGGGCATGTGCATGTCCACCAGGGCCAGCTCGAAATCGGCATCTTGCTGCGCATCGGCGAACAGAAGGTCCAGCGCTTCGCGCCCGTTGGCGGCCAGCGTGACCCGCATGCCCCACGCGGTCAGCATGTTCTCGATGACGGTGCGATTGGTTTCGTTGTCATCGACGACCAACACGTGCAGATGTGGCATGCCGGGCTCTTCCACCATGGCCAGATCGGCCTGGGTGTCGCCAATGCTCACAGGGATGCGGAAGACAAACTCCGACCCCACGCCCGGTGCGCTGTGGGCCTCGATGCGCCCACCCATCATCTCGACGAGCTGCTTGGAAATGGCCAGACCCAAGCCAGTCCCGCCATAGCGGCGGGCCATGCCGCCTTGGGCCTGGCTGAAGGCCGCAAACAGGCGGGGCATCATGTCGGCTGCAATGCCGATGCCGGTGTCGCGCACCATGAACTCCAACTCAATGGGGGAAAGTCCCCCGGGCGTGGCGACCACTGGGTTGCCGCCCAGCGCCCGGCGAATGTCCACCACGACTTCACCGTGCTCCGTGAATTTGATGGCATTGGCAACGAGGTTGGTCAGGATCTGGCGCAGGCGCAGTGCGTCACCGTGAATGACCAAGGGCAAGCCAGGTTGCTCTCTGAAACTCAGCTCCAGGCCCTTTTCGTGTGCTCTGGGGGCCATCAACTCCAGCGTGTCTTCCACGACGGTTCGCAGCACGAAGTCACTGGAGGCCAGCTCCAGCTTGCCGGCCTCGATCTTGGCGAAGTCCAGGATGTCGTTGATGATCTCCAGCAGGCTCTCGCCCGAGCGGTAGACCGCTTGCGCAAAGCGTCGCTGCTTGTCGTTCAGCGAGGTGCCGAGCAGCAACTCCGTCATCCCCAGAATGCCATTCATGGGCGTGCGGATCTCGTGGCTCATGTTGGCCATGAACTGGCTCTTGGCCTGGCTGGCGGCCTCGGCCATGTCCCGCGCGCGCTGCAGTTCCAGGGCATGGGTCTGTTCGGCTGTGACATCCGATACCAGGCCGTAGATTCGCCGTTGCCCATCGGGCAGTGTGCGGGTGCGGGTGCGGTGTCGGATCCAGCGGATGCCCTTGCCGGGGATGTCCATCCGCACGCGGATGTCCGTGGGCTGATGCGCCAGCTCCTGCGCTTCCTGCTGACTGAGGAACGCCTGATCATCTTCGTGCACCATCGCGCGCAAGCGAGCGGGGGATGCGCACAACTCAGCCATGCTCAGGCCCAGCAGGCCTTCGCTTTGTGGGCTGAGGTAGAGGTAATGCTGACGTTCGCCATCGGCCACATAAATGGTGTCGTCCATGGACTCGACCAGCTCGCGGAAACGGCGCTCTGACTCTTCCAGGTCGGCTTGCGCTTGACGTGAGGTCGTGATGTCGCGCACCAGTGAGATCAGCAGGCGAGGGCGCCCGTTGGCGTGCAGCAAAGCAAAGTGCCGGGCGTTGACCACACGTGAGAGGCCGTCACGATTGACGGCGAAGTCGTGTTCGACCGTTTGCCCTGTCGTGATCGCCTGCTTCATGAAGGGCGTGGTCACGCTCAACACGATGGGGCCCAAGGCTTGCTCGATCGACTGTCCCACCACGCGGTCGCGCTGCAGCTTGAATTCTGTTTCGGTGTAGCGGTTGATGGCCACCACGTTCAAGGTCGCCGGGTCCAGCACAAAGAGACTGACCGGCAAATTGCCCAACAGGGCCTCCAGAAACTCACGCTCTTGTTCCCGGATGTGCTCTTGCGTCTTGCGGCGTGTGATGTCATTGAAGAGGCAGACATAGCGTCCGCGCCCCCCCGCATCGTCGAGCATCTGGATGGCGTCGATTTCGGCCCAGTAACGACTGGGTGGGCGAGCACCCGGGCGATTCGCCTCGAACGACAAGCGGAAGGGCAGGCCACGACGCAGATGCTCGTGCATCTCTTCCACTGACTCGGGTGCGGTGGCTTCTTGCTTGAGCAGGTCCGTCAACTGACGGCCGATGACTTGCTCATCGGGCCACCCGGTCAGGGTCATGAATGCACCGTTGATCCACTCGACCGTACCGTCCCGGTCCGTGATGGCTACACCGCTGTTGATGCGGGAGGCCACCATGGCCAGGCGTTCCAGATGTTCGTGACTGTTCGCCATGGTGGCGAGGTTGGCATCACGCTGCGCAACGAATCCCAGCTGAATGGCCGCGATGTCGAGCACGGTCAGCAGGCTGGGGTCTGCAGGATTGGGGTCACAAAACTCCAGCAAGGCCAAGGGCTTGCCGTCCATGCAACTGATCGGCAGTGCCAGGACCTCTTTGGTCTGGGTATCACGCCAGGGTGTTCTGGTCGTTTGACCAGATGCCACTGGCTGTGCCTGAACGGTACGAGCCTGGCTCAATGCCTGCCCCAGCGGCACGTCTCGACGGTAGACGGTGCTGACGGCGGTGAGGTCGATCACATCTTTGTTGTCGGCACCCGTGTCCAGCCACGGGCGCAACAGTGCCGACTCGCCATTCCAGCCTTCGACACGCAGGCATGTCCAGGTTCTGGAGCCCAGGTAGCCGTGCAAAGCAGCACCAACCCGATGCAAGGCTTCTGGCAACGTGGCCGCGTGGCGTGCAGCCTCGGCAATCTGATGGCTCAGCAGCAGGTATCGATGGGCATCCGGCACCGTTGGCAGCGTCGTCTGCGGAACGTGCGGCTCAGGCTCATGGCGTGGCTTCTGTTCAAACTGACGCCGCGCCAGATAACCCACCAGCAAGCAGGTCATGCCAGTGAGGGCTATGCCCGCACCACTGATGCCCCAATGCCAGGTTGCCGCGGCAACGATGGGGACCATCAGCAGCGTGAACATCAAGCGCCAGGGGGTACGCATGGAAGACTGTCCTGAGGGCATGGCCAAGTGGATGTCGAACTGTCGTGCGAGTTGGCTGAAATCGACACTTGTCAATATCGGCGAGTGTCAGCTATTTCACGGAATGTACCGGTTTACCCATTTTGAAAACCAGCAGAACAAACCCCCTCCAGCCGTACTTACAATCAATTGAATGCGGCAATTTGTCCTGACCTCCATGCGCAACAGCACGGTGAAACGTCCCTTACATGGCCTTTGGTGGCAAGGGGGGGCGTTTGCGCTGGTGCTGTCCTTGGTGTTTGTCCTGATGGGGGCGCCATGGTGGGCGGCCGTCCTGATGTTGTTGGTGGGGGCTGTGGCGGCGCGCGTGTGGTTTCAGCGCGACGTGGTGCAGGTGGCACAACCTTGGCAGAACTGGGTGCCAGGCTGGTACTGGGAGACCGATGCGGCGCACCGCATCGTGCGCTGGCAAGCCGGTCGACTGCAGTCTGACACACTGAGCATTGACTGGGGCCAGTTGGCTGCTTGGACGGCCTTGCACCCCACGCTGTGGTCTTGCTGGGCTGAGGGCACGGACGTTGCCGGTGTCGCCCGGTTGCGCTATTGCCTGACCCATCATCAGCCTTTGCCCGGCGAACTGACGCTGCCGTGGCCATCTGCTTTGTCATTCATCACAGGGGCCGGCGGTGCCCCCTTGGCTGGCGTCTGGCAAGGCAGTCCTGTCTATTCGCAACAAGGTGATTTCACCGGGTTTCAGGGCGTGTTCTTGGTGAGCCCGATGGCGGAGGTGACCGGTGTCGATGCGCCGACCTCATCTGCAGCTTCGACCCCTGGTCTCAGCGAGGCGGAGCAAGAAGTACTGCGTTACGCCTTGTCTCACGACTTGCGTGCGCCTTTGCGCGTCGTGGACGGCTTTGCCCGTATCGTCAAGGAAGACTATGGCAACGCCCTCGGCAAGATGGGCAATGACCACCTGGATCGTATTCTGGCGGCGTCGACGCGCATGAGCGGCATGATCGATGCCATCTTGGCTCAGGCTCAACTGGCCGGTGCCAACATCGATCGTGTTGAGGTGGATCTATCGGCGCTGGCTCATGAGATTGGGCAAGATCTGCTTGCGCAGCCTGTGTCCGGCGAGCGGCCCGAACTGATTGTGGCCGACGGCTTGACCGCTTGTGCGGATGCGTCGCTGGTTCGCCGTGTGCTGGAGAACCTGATCGGCAACGCCTTCAAGTACAGCGCCAAGGTGGCGTCGCCCCGTGTTGAGGTGGGTGTCATGCCGTCGACCAATCCGCCGGTGTTTTATGTGCGTGACAACGGGGCAGGGTTTGACATGCAGCACGCCGACAAGTTGTTCGGCATGTTTCAGCGTTTGCACAGTGCCAAAGAGTTCCCGGGAACGGGCGTGGGGCTGGCGGGTGTGCAAAACATCATTCGTCGCCATGGTGGCCGGGTGTGGGCTGAAGCCAAGCCGGGCGAAGGGGCGTGCTTCTACTTCACGCTGATGGATTCATCCGACGCACAGAAGCGCTCGGTCTGATCTGTGGCCCATGATCAGTCGGGCAGTCAGAGACTGCCCAGGCCGGCCAGCACTTCCTGCGCGTTGAGCAGTCGCTCTGCCTGCGCCTCCATGGAGCAGCCTTCCTGAACGGCTTGCTGCTGGAGTCGCGCGAGCGCCTGACGACGACTCAGCGATTGCCGGTGCATCACGATGCCGACGGCCAATGCCACCACCTGCTTGAGTGGATCGACTTGTGACTCGACGCCGGCTTGTGGCGCCTCGATGGGCTGAGCCTCTGGCACGCTGGGTGCGGTAAATTTCTTCAGCGATGCTGCATTGGCGCGATTCGCGAAGGCCGATTCCACGGCAGGCACGATTTGCCCGATGTCCAACGGTTTGATCAGATAGGTCAGGGCACCCAGTTCATTGACCTGACGAATGGTGGCTTCATCCGAAAAGGCCGACAGGAACATGAACGGAATCTGACAATACTCGCGCAGATAGGCGGCTACATCGAAGCCCGACTTGCCTTCCATGCGGATGTCCAGCAGGGCCAGATCAGGCTTGTGCTGGCGTGCGAGCAGGATGGCATCGTCACCGTTGTCGGCATCGATCACCTCATACCCGGCCTGGGCCAGACCATGGGTGAGCGTGGCCAAGACCAGTCGATCATCGTCCACCACCAGAATTTTGCCTTTTTGATTCACAGGTGTCCTCTTCGGGTCGGCTGACTGCCCGACCTCTGCTTCACAGTCTATCGCAGCGTTCGTCTGTTAACGTGTTCTTTACTGGGGCCAAAGTGTGGTCTGCCGTCCTGTGGACTCGTGCTGCGCTTGGGTTTGCGGCGGCGGTGCCAGCTTGATGCCCGGCGGAGCCAGATCGACACTGGTCAACACGTAAGCACCATCCTGGGTCACGGTGAGCCGTGCGCTTCTTCTCGGAAGCAGGGCCCGTACCAGCCCCAAACCCGACACGCCCCCCGGAACGCGGTCGACGCTGAAGCCTTCTTTCAGGTAGCCGGGGTTGCGAATGTTGATCCGCACGGCCGTGTCATTGGCTTGTACGGTGCACTGGATTGGCGTGCTGCCTGGGCCATGTTTCAGGGCGTTGGTGAGCAACTCATTGAGGCTCAGTGCAATCGGAATGGATTCGGCTTCCGGCAACTGCCAGTCGTCCACATGCGCACCATCGACCAGCACGGAGATGGTGCGGCCGAATGTCCGCTGAACCGACGACGCAATGGCATCGACCACGCTGCGCAACCGCAAGGGGCCGCCTGCGCCGACTTGCAGGCCGTACACCTGTGCAATGGCTTGAACCTGTCCCACCACTTCGGCAATGGCGGGTGCCACCTCAGGCTTGCGTGCGGCAATTTGTTGGAGCAAACCCGCCACGCCTTGCAGATTGTTCTTGATGCGGTGATGCACCTCTCGCACCAGCATTTCGCGCTGGGCAATGGCCGCTTCCAGTCGTGCTTGCTCGGCCGCTCTTTGCGCGGTGACGTCGGTGGCCACAATCAGCAATTGGTCGGTGTTGTCATCGTCCCCCACCAAGGGCAGGTAGTTCACGTCCCAAACGAGATGGCCATTGGTCTTGCTGGGCACCTTGTATTCACGGTGAACCATGTGTGCTTCATTGAGCGCGGCCTGCATGTCGGCGCGCAGCAACTTCCCGCGCTCCGGGCCATACAGGATTTCAGGGGGCTGGCCGATGGCGGTGTGCAGGTCCACCGCCATGAACTCGGCTGCGGTCTGGTTGGCTTGAATCAGGTGCAAATTGCGGGCATCGACCAGGTGGATGGCCATGGGGGCCATCTCGATGATGCGTTGCAAAGTGGCTTGGGCCTCGGCCGACTGTGCTTCAGCCTCCCGCCGACGGTCGATGTCCAGCAAGGCGTAGGTGACATGACGTTGATTGGCTTCGCCATAGGTCACCACGGCATTGCCCACGACCCAGAACACCCGGCCATCGCGCCCCACCACCTGGCACTCAAAGGTGTGTGACTGCCCGTCACGCAGGTCATCGAGATAGTCGGTCAGGCGGAAGGGGTGGTCCAGATCGGGGGTGGCCACGGTGCTCAAGGGGTGACCCAGAAAGTCACTCAAATTGCCTGCAAACATCCGCCGGGCGGACCGGTTCATCCAGGCGATGCCGCGATCGTCCAGCGTGACGATGCCCACAAACACCGAGTCCAGAATCGCGCGCATGCGGTCGGCTTGCAGGTTGCGATCGCGCCCCAGGGCTTCCAGTTGCGCTTGTTGCGAGCGTGTGTGGGTGATGTCGGTGAGGACGGCGATGGTTTCACTCGGTTGTGGGCCCGGTCCGATGAGTCGGACCGACAGGGCGTACCAGCGCGCGAGTTCTCCAGGCTTGGACAGTTCGATTTCGCTCTCGTAATGTCCGTGGGTGCGGATGCTGGCACTGACCTCCGAAATGAGCTGGTCGATGCGGGGATCCAGGCCTTCCAGGGCAACGATGCCTTGCCCCACGATGCTGCCCGGCGTCAGGCCCAGCATGCGCTCAAATCGCTGATTGCAGCGCACCAGACGCCCGTTGCGCAGGTAGGCGATGCCAGCAGGTGTGCTTTCCAGAATGGTGCTCAGTTCGTGCAGCAGTTGCCCCATCTCTGGCACCGGTGCGGCATCGGCATCGGAGGTGATGTTCGCTGTGGCCTCGACGTCTTCGGCCTGCACGCTGTGCTCCTTGATGGCGCACAGGAAACGAGTCGGCTGGGAACTGTCGGACTCGGCCTGCGCCCACACTTGGCTGCACAGCTTGGCGGCGCTCCCCTGATGACGGGGCTGGATCACATGGGCGTGCAGGGGGGGATCTTCGGGCCCGAGTGTGAGCAGGGTGAGCGGTGCATCCCATCCGCACAGCCTTTGCATCGCGGGCGGGCAATCCGCAAGGAGGGTGCCGGCCGGGGTGGCGTATCCCAGCGTGGCACTCAGCGCCGAGTTGGCGCGTAGAACGCGTCCGTGTTCGTTGAACTCGATCAGTGCCAAGGGCACCAGATCGAACCAGGCATCGTAATGAAAGGGCGACATGTGAGCAGCCATGTCGCCATCTTGCCTGATTCCGGGCGTGAATCAGCCCTTGGTTTGAACCGATACCGTCGGCATCTTGCTCGTGTAGTCCTTGGGCAGCTTGGACAGGCCTGCAGCCAGCTTGCGGGCCATCGCTTTGTAGAGCTGCGACACCTTGCTGTCAGGGTCAGCCACGAGCGTGGGCTCGCCGCTGTCAGCTTGCAGGCGAATCTTCAGGTCCAGCGGCATGGAGCCCAGCAGTGGCACCTTGAATTCGTCAGCCATGCGTTCACCCCCGTGGGCGCCGAAGATGTGCTCTTCGTGGCCGCAGTTGGGGCAGCAGAACACGGCCATGTTTTCGACCACGCCCAGCACGGGCACGGACACCTTCTCGAACATCTGCAAGCCCTTGCGCGCGTCCAGCAGCGCAATGTCTTGCGGGGTGGTCACCACCACGGCGGCGGTCAGCGGTGCGCGCTGACTGATGCTCAGGTGGATGTCACCGGTGCCGGGCGGCATGTCGACGATCAGGTAGTCCAGCGGTGCGTCGGGCTCGCCCCAGTTGCTCAGGCGCAGCAGCTGGTCAAAGGCCTGGCTGGCCATGGGGCCGCGCCAGATGGTGGCGGACTGGTTTTCCACCAGCAGGCCAATCGACATCATTTGCAGGCCGTGGTTGACCGGCGGGTTGATGGTCTTGCCGTCCGGGCTTTCAGGCTTGCCGCTGATGTTGAGCATGAGCGGCTGGCTGGGGCCATAAATGTCGGCGTCCAGCATGCCCACGCGTGCGCCTTCGGCCGCCAAGGCCAGCGCCAGATTGACGGCGGTAGTGCTTTTGCCCACGCCACCCTTGCCCGAGGCAATCGCCACAATGTTCTTCACGCCGGGCAGTAGCGACTGCCCGCGCGAGGCCGCATGAGCAATCACCTTGGTGGACCAGTTCACGCTCACCGACGTGATGCCGGGCACCTGTTGCAATGCGGCTTGCACCAACTCGGTATAAGCCGGCCACTGCGAGCGAGCCGGGTAGCCCAGGTTGATGTCGACACGGGCCGCGCCACCCTCGACCTTCAGTGCGCTGACTTGGCGGCTGGTGACCCAGTCTTGACCAGTCAGCGGATCGGTGGCGGCGCGCAAGGCGTCCAGGGCGGCGGCTTCGAGGGGGGTAGGGGCAGTCATGCGGAAACAGTGGGGGATTCAATTCTTTCCAGCCGGGGAGTCTAGCGCGCCCTAAAATGTACGGTTACGTCCAGATTGCCAGCAGGGTCTTGTGCCGCGTGCGGCGCCACCCCCTGTTCACCTCGATAAGCACCATGCCACGCCAGCTCTTCGTTACCACCGCGCTGCCCTACGCCAACGGCCACTTCCACATTGGCCACATCATGGAATACATCCAGGCCGATATCTGGGTGCGTTTCCAGCGCATGCAGGGGCATCAGGTGCATTTCGTTGGTGCCGATGACGCCCACGGGGCGCCCATCATGATTGCTGCGCAAAAGGTTGGCAAAACGCCTCAGCAGTTTGTGGCCGACATCGCCGCAGGCCGCAAGCCTTATCTCGATGGCTTCCACATCAGCTTCGACCACTGGTCGTGCACCGACAGCCCCGAGAACCATGAGCTGGCGCAGAGCATCTACCTGGCCCTGAAAGATCAGGGTCTGATCGACGTGCGCCCCATCGAGCAGTTCTTTGATCCTGAAAAGGGCATGTTCCTGGCAGACCGTTTCATCAAGGGCGAGTGCCCCAAGTGCGGCGCCAAGGACCAGTATGGCGATTCATGCGAAGTGTGCGGCGCCGTCTACGCGCCCACCGAGCTGAAGAGCCCGTACTCGGCCCTGTCGGGTGCGACGCCGGTGCTCAAGACCTCGGACCACTATTTCTTCAAGCTGTCTGATCCACGCTGTTTCGAGTTTCTGCAGAACTGGACGCAAGACGGCAAGCTGCAGCCTGGCGTGGCCAAGAAGATCAAGGAGTGGTTCACCAAGGATGAGAACGGTGAAGGTGGTCTGGGCGACTGGGACATCAGCCGTGATGCGCCTTACTTCGGCATCGAGATCCCCGGTGCGCCGGGCAAGTATTTCTATGTGTGGCTGGATGCGCCCATTGGCTACCTGGCCTCGCTCAAGAGCTACTTCTCGGCCGGTGGCCCGCAGGCCAAGTATGGCGAAACCCGCTCGTTCGATGAGTTCATGGCCGACCCGGCCGTGGAGCAGGTTCACTTCATCGGCAAGGACATCACTTACTTCCACACCCTGTTCTGGCCCGCGATGCTGCAGTTCAGCGGCCGCAAGTTGCCCAACCAGGTCAACGTGCACGGCTTCATGACCGTGAACAACGGCGAGAAGATGTCCAAGAGCCGTGGCACCGGCCTGGATCCACTGAAGTACCTGAGCATCGGCATGAATCCGGAGTGGCTGCGTTACTACATCGCCGCCAAGCTGAACGCCAACGTCGAAGACGTGGACTTCAACCGCGATGACTTCACCGCTCGCGTCAACAGCGACCTCATCGGCAAGTTCGTCAACATTGCCAGTCGCGCGGCCGGTTTCATCGCCAAGCGCTTTGCCGGTCAGCTGACGGCCACCCTGGGTGACGATGGCCGTGCCTTGTTGAGCACGCTGCAAGGCGGCCGTGCAACCATCACCGAGCACTACGAGCAACGCGAATTCGGCAAGGTGCTGCGCGAAATCATGCTGCTGGCCGACCGTGTCAACGAATACGTGGACGCCAACAAGCCTTGGGAGCTGGCCAAGCAAGAGGGGCAGGACGCGCGCCTGCAAGAGGTGTGCACCGTCTGTATCGAGGCCTTCCGCCTGCTGAGCATTTACCTCAAGCCTGTGCTGCCAGCTGTGGTGGCCCAGGTCGAGGCCTTCCTGCAGGTGGCGCCCATGACCTTTGACGATGCTGAGCGTTTGCTCGGTGCTCACGTCATCGGCGCTTACCAACACCTGATGCAGCGTGTGGATCCGAAGATGCTGGATGCCTTGTTTGAGCCGCCCGCACCACCCGTGGTCGAGTTGCCCAAGCCGGGCGGCGAAGACATCGCCCCCACCATCACCATCGACGACTTTGTGAAGGTGGACCTGCGCATTGCCAAGATCGTCAATGCCGAGCACGTCGAAGGCAGCACCAAGCTGCTGCGTCTGACGCTGGACGTGGGCGAGGGGCGTACCCGTAATGTCTTCAGTGGCATCAAAGAGGCGTATCAGCCCGAGCAACTGATCGGCAAACTCACCGTGCTGGTGGCCAACCTGGCCCCTCGCAAGATGAAGTTTGGCGTCAGCGAAGGCATGGTGCTGGCCGCCTCGCACACCGACGAGAAGGCCAATCCGGGCGTGTACGTGCTGGAGCCTTTCCCGGGTGCTGAGCCCGGTATGCGCATTCGCTGATCCTGGCCGATGGGCGCGCCCTTACCAGGGCGTGTTCACGCGCAGCCAGCGCTCCAGCGAGCGCCGGGCGCGCTTGCGCAGACTTTGCCGGCGTCCTTGCAGCCACCCTTGGCCAAACAGGGCGCGTGGGTCTTGTTCGGCTGCCTGGGTGTACCAGGCTTCGGCGGTGGCTTCGTCCTGGATGCGACCCAAGGCGTCCAACGCGGCTTTCAGTACGCGTTCGTGGCGTCGCTGGCGCTTGGGGCGCCACAGTGGGCTGAACAGGTCGCTGCCCAAGCGTACACGTTTGCCCAAGCGGCGCAGCTTGTGCAGGTCTTCGTCACTTAGATTGGCGCCATGCAGGGCCATCTTCACGCAGCGTGCGTGAACCTGATCCAGTCGTGCGGCCAGCCAGTCATGGGCCGAGGTGTGGGCCAGGGTCTTGTCGGGCACAGGCTGCAGCAAGCAGGCCAGCACGTCCAGGCACAGCGAGGTGGCTGGTGCTGAGCGCGACAGTGCCACGACCGCATCGGCCTGGCTTTGTGTCGGTGTGGGGCAGGGCAGCTCCAACATCGGGCCACCCAGTGCAAACAGGCGGGCTGGCAGCCACGCCAGGGCTTCGGCATCACGCCAGCGCCCCAATGCATCATTCAATGCGGCCGCGTGGGCCAGGGTGCTGGCGGGCAAGGACAGGGGGCTGCCCTCCAGCAATCGTGCCAGGGCACGCAGGCGCCGTAGCGCCAAGCGCCACTGGTACGCGGTGAGGGCCAAGGCATTCGGCCCGGTGGCCAGCTCACTCATGTTGCCAGTGATGTGCTCCAGGCAGGCCTCCAGTCCGGCACGCCACGCCTGTTCGACGTTGGCATCGTGGCGGATGCGGGCCGCGTGACCCAGGGTGGGGTGCTCGGTGGGCAGGGCGGCGGTCGCAGCCGTTCCTTCTGCTGTGGCAGCGGCTTGGCGGGCAAGGCGGTCACCGCGGTGGGCTTTGGTTTGGGTGTCCAGCCACAAGCCGTGGCGCTGGACCCAGTCTCGACCTGCATCGATCACCGCCATGGGATGGCCCGAGACGGATTCAATTTCCAGTTCTCGCACGGGCACGCTCAAGCTGCCGGAGTGGATGTGCCCCAGGTCGAGCGCCAGCTCCACCACGCCTTCGTGTGGCGTGCCTGCGCCCACGGTGATGCGGGCGCGAGTGCGGACGATGTCCGTTCGGTACAGTTCGACGAGGCCTGCGCGTTGTCCGGCGGCGTCTTGCCCCACGTCCCAGTCCAATACCTGCTGCAACACGGTTTGCGCCGGACGGCCGATGTGTCGACTCAAGTCCGCGCGGATGGCCTCGCCCGGTGCGGGTGCTTCGGCTGGGCGGTTGTCCTCCAGCCGCATCATGGTGTTGCTGCCGCCAGCCTTCAGGGTCTGCACCCACTCGTCGCCTTCTTGTCGCACACGCAAGGCCATGCGGGCCGCTGCCAGGGTGCGGTTGGGGGTGTCAAAGTACGCAGCCTTCAATGGCAGCGGGGCGTGTTGTCCCGCATCCAGCGCGGCCAGTTCGGCCTGAACGGCGGCCAGCGCCACGTCGGGGATCTGAAATTTGAGTTCAATTTCCTGCATGGTGTGCATTGTCCGGCCTGCCGTGCGGCCGAGTGTGACAAGAACGCGGTCCTGCCCGCTAAAATGCACAGCTTGACCCAATTGCCGGTACACACCATGCCCCTTTTCTGGAAGCCCTACAAGTCCGACGTGACGCAGTTCATCGACAGCCTCAAGCAGCGTGATCCGCAGCTCGAAGCCCGTCAGCGCCAAGGTCGTTTCCTGTTGTGGGACAAGGCGCCTGTGGATCTGGACACCCAGAAGGCCCAGCGCGAGGCCCGCGTGGCCCAGCAGGCTTACGTCTATCACCACAAGGGCTGAGGCCCTCAGGCAGGACGTTGCTCGCCAACAAGGCTGACACGTGACGCAAGACGTGATGGCGCCCGATGAGGGGGCCTCGCCTCGGCCAGAGCTCGACGAGCATGGCCTGCCGGAGGTCATTGACCACGTGGCGGTGGCTCGCCTGTATGGCGAGCCGCTGTTTGCGCTGCCCAATGACCTCTACATCCCTCCAGACGCGCTGGAGGTGTTTCTGGAGACCTTTGAAGGGCCTCTGGACTTGCTGCTCTACCTGATCCGCAAGCAGAACTTCAACATCCTCGACATTCCGCTGGCCGATGTGACGCGCCAGTATCTGACCTACGTCGATCAGATCCGCAAGAGCAATCTGGAGCTGGCATCCGAATACCTGCTCATGGCAGCCATGCTCATCGAGATCAAGTCTCGGATGCTGCTGCCGCCCAAGAAGGTGGAGGGGGACGCCGAGCCGGAAGATCCCCGTGCCGAACTGGTGCGCCGCCTGATAGAGTACGAGCGCATGAAGCTGGCCGCCGCGCAGCTGGATCAGCAGCCTTTGATGGGGCGCGATTTCATGCGGGTCGAGGCCCACAGCGATCCGTCCATCGTGGTGCGCCATCCGGATGTGAGCCTGTCCGATCTGCGCGAGGCGTGGATGGACATCCTCAAGCGCGCCAAACTGCACACGCACCACACGATCACGCGTGAAGAGCTTTCGGTGCGCGAGCACATGAGCATCGTTTTGCGCACGCTGACGGGCAAGCGCTTTGTCGAGTTTGAGCACCTGTTTGATGTGACGCGTGGCTCGCCCGTGCTGGTGGTGACCTTCATCGCCATGCTGGAGCTGGCACGCGAACGCCTCATTGAAATCACGCAGGCTGAGGCCTTTGCGCCCATTTATGTGCGCCTGGCGTACGAGCCGTCCTAGAATCCCGCCACCCCATGAACGGGTTGCGTCTCCCGCGGCCCCCATCAAGATGACTGCTGCTGTTTCTGCTGTTCGCAAGCCTGTGACCCTGCATCGTCTGCGTGAGATGCATGCCCAAGGCGACAAAATCACCATGCTGACCGCCTACGACGCCACGTTTGCGCGTCTGGTCGATGAGGCCGGGGTCGACTGCATTCTGGTGGGCGACTCGCTGGGCATGATCGTGCAAGGACACGGCAGCACCATTCCGGTGTCGCTGGAGGACATGGTCTATCACACCCGTTGCGTGGCCCGAGGCAATCGCTCGGCGTGGATCGTTGGGGACCTGCCGTTTGGCAGCTATCAGGAAAGCCGTGAGGAAGCCTTGCGCGCCTGCGTGGCCCTGATGCAGGCCGGCGCCCACATGGTCAAGCTGGAAGGCGGCGGCTGGACGGCCGAGACCGTGCATTTCCTGACCGAGCGTGGTGTGCCGGTATGTGCTCACCTGGGTTTGACGCCACAGAGCGTGCATGCCCTGGGTGGCTACCGCATTCAAGGCCGTGATGAGGCCGGCGCCGCGACGCTGCGCAAGCACGCCACGGAACTGGCGCAGGCCGGCGCAGCCATGATGGTGCTGGAGTTGATGCCCTCGGCGGTGGCCGCGCAGGTGCAAGCCGATAACCCCGGCATGATGACCATTGGCATTGGTGCCGGCTCGCAGACGGCCGGTCAGGTGCTGGTGCTGCACGACATGCTCAACATCACCCGTGGCAAGTTGCCGCGCTTCGTGCGCAACTTTGCTGCCGAAGGTGGTTCGGCGGATGATGCCATCCGTCGCTACGTGGCGGCGGTGAAGGACGGCAGCTTCCCTGACGAAGCTGTGCACGCTTACTGAAACCGTTTTTCTGCAGATTGACATGAAGATCATTCACACCATCGCCGAATTGCGTGCCGAACTGGCGAAGGCGCCTGCTGCGCCGGCTTTCGTGCCCACCATGGGCAATCTGCACGAGGGGCATCTGGCTCTGATCGGTCAGGCGCGCACGCTGGTCGGCGATTCGGGCAGCCCGGTGGTTGCCAGCATCTTCGTCAACCGCCTGCAATTTGGCCCCAACGAAGACTTCGACACCTACCCCCGCACGCTCGAGCGCGACGCCGACCTGTTGCGTCAGGCGGGCTGCGACATCCTGTTTGCGCCCAACGAGTCCGAGCTGTATCCGCAGCCCCAGGGCTACAAGGTGGTGCCGCCCACCGAGTTGGCCGACATCCTGGAAGGCGCCTTCCGTCCCGGCTTCTTCACTGGCGTGTGCACGGTGGTGCACAAGCTGTTCAACATCGTGCAGCCCCGTTTGGCGGTCTTTGGCAAAAAGGACTACCAACAGCTCATGGTCTTGCGCAACATGGTCAACCAGATGGCCTTGCCCATCCAGATCCATGGCGGTGAGACCTTGCGTGCGGAAGACGGGCTGGCGCTGTCGTCGCGCAACGGCTATCTGAGTGCCACCGAGCGCGCTGAGGCCACCCAGATGATCGCCACGCTGCGCACGGTGAAGGCACAGGTGGCGGCTGCACGTTCTGCAGGGCAACTGGATCAGGCGGCCGTGGCCCGAATCGAAGCCAAGGCCTCGGCAGTGTTGAATGAGCGCGGCTGGAAGACGGACTATGTGCTGGTTCGCCGTCAACGTGACCTGCTCTTGCCTACCGATGCGGAGTTGAGTCACGGTGAGCCCTTGGTGGTGCTGGCGGCTTCGCGCCTGGGCACAACACGCCTGATCGACAACCTCGAGCTCTGAAATTGCTCGCAGATTTGATGTGCCTCATTTCTGAGGCGCTGTTATAGAAACGTTGGGAATTTCGGGCTGGTTCACTTTTTGCAGAGAGGTAAGGGTTGTTCCTTACCTTGCTGTACAAGATGAACTGTTCTCTACCGCGTTTGGGCGCCGCCATGGTGTTGGCGCTCTCCATGACCCACTTCGGTGCATGGGCCCAGCCTGCCAGCGCACCGTCTTCGGCTTCGGATGTTGCCAGCGTCGCCCCATCGGCGGTTGTTGCGGCCTCCGCTGAGGCCAGTGAGCCTGTTGCCGTCTTGCCTGCATCCATGGCCAGTGCGGCAGCCTCAACGGCCGCGGACACCACTGTCCCGGCGGCACCACCTGCGCCCATGACGGCACCGTCCAAGGTGCCCATGTCGCAGATCAACGCCGGGGACACGGCATGGGTCAGCGTCTCGGCTGTTCTGGTGCTGCTCATGAGCGTGCCCGGTTTGGCCTTGTTCTACGCCGGCATGGTGCGCAAGAAGAACATCTTGTCCACCATGGCACAGACCCTGGCCGTGTGCGGCTTGGTCACGTTGCTGTGGTTTGTGGCGGGCTACAGTCTGGCCTTCCTACCTGGCAGCGACTACATCGGTAGCCTGGACGGGATTTTCTTGAAGAGCCTGGTCTTTGACAAGCTGGCTGGGGAGGTCTCCGTGCACCACTTGGCACCCACTGTGCCCGAGTCGGTGTTCGTGATGTTCCAGTTGACGTTTGCCATCATCACCCCAGCCCTGATTGCGGGAGCCTTTGCAGAGCGCATGCGCTTCTCGGCCTTGCTGTGGTTCATGGGACTGTGGTCCATGCTGGTGTACGTGCCGGTGGCGCACTGGGTGTGGGAGCCGACGGGTTGGCTGGCGCGCATGGGCGCGCTGGACTTTGCTGGCGGCACCGTGGTGCACATCAACGCCGGCATCGCTGGCTTGGCATGCGCATGGATGCTGGGTCGTCGCATGGGCTACGGTCAGGAACCGCTGATGCCCGCGAACCTTGGCTACACCATGATGGGCGCATCGTTGCTGTGGGTGGGCTGGATGGGCTTCAACGGTGGTTCTGCCGGGGCTGCTGACGGTCGCGCCGGCATGGCCATTCTGGTGACCCAGATTGCTGCAGCGGCTGCGGCACTGAGTTGGATGGCGGCCGAATGGTTTGTGCGCGGCACGCCCACCTTGTTGGGGCTGTGTAGCGGCGTGGTGGCCGGTTTGGTCGCCATCACACCCGCTTCCGGTTTTGTGGGCCCCCAAGCTGCCGTCGTCATCGGCATCATTTCCGGCATTGCCTGCTACTGGGGCGCCACAGGCCTGAAGCACCTGCTGGAAGTCGACGACTCGCTGGACGTGTTCGGCGTGCACGGCGTGGGCGGCATCGTCGGGGCCATCCTCACTGGTGTCTTCGCCAATCCGTCGATCGGTGGCGTGTCGGGTTCGGTCTACACCCAGTTGATGGCCGTGATGGTCACGCTGGCGTACAGCGTCATCATGACCACCGTCATCCTGATTGTGGTGGGTCGCATCGTGGGCTTGCGTGTCAGCAAGCAAGACGAGCGTGATGGTCTCGACTTGAGCCAGCACGGCGAGCGCGTCGAATAAGTCCCGAATTGATCAGTGCTTTCAGGAGGTCTTGATGCTCGAGAGCGAAAAGTTTGCGATTGCCGCGCATCTCCATGTGGTGCTGCGCCGTGTCAACGGTCGTGTCACCGACGTGGAGTGGATGGTCAAGAGCCCGGAGTACGCCAAGGAAGTGGTGCGGGTGGCGCGGCTTGAAAGCAACCCCGATTTGCTGGGGTTGGCCGACAAGTTGGAAGCGGCACTGTGTCCTCCGGCGCCGCGTGCGCCCAAACCCGCCGCGCAGAGTGCGGCGGGCCCCAGCACCTTGACGGGCGCGGAACCATCGGGCTTTCTGGGGTCGAGCTTTGATCCGAGTAGCCCGACCGGCCGCAAGCAGCGCTACATCGGGTCCTTGCGCTGAGGCCCTCTGGCCTCAGAGCGTCAGCAGGAAGTCGATGACTTCTTGCTGCACGCGCGTGCGCCGCATGGGGGGCAGGCTTTGCCAGATGCGGCGCCCATATGGCTTGTCGATCAAGCGGGTGTCGCAGATCATCAGCACACCCCGATCGGTCTCGCTGCGGATCAGGCGCCCGGCACCTTGCTTGAGCGCGATGATGGCCTGCGGGACCTGATGGCTCATGAACGGGTTGCCCCCTTCCTGCGCCAGCAATTCCAGTCGCTTGGCCAGGACCGGGTCATCCGGTGGGGCGAAGGGCAGCTTGTCGATGACCACCAGCGTCAAGGCATCACCTTTGACGTCGATGCCTTCCCAGAAGCTGTGACTGCCAACCAGCACGGCATTGCCGGCGCGGCGGAAGTCTTCCAAGAGTGTGGGGCGGGGAGCCTCGCCTTGTTGCAGCACCGGGAAAGGATCCCCGGCTTCTTTGAACAACTCCCTGAGCTTCTCCGCGGCCTTGCTGACGGCGCGCAGTGATGTGCATAGCACAAAGGCCCGTCCGCGATTGGCGCGAATCAGGGGCAGGGCGGCTTCCACCACGGCATCCGTGTGACGTGGATCCGACGGCTGCGGCACGTCGTGTGGCACGTACAGCACGGCTTGGTTGGGGTAGTCGTAAGGACTGGCCCAGCTGTGGCATTCGGCATCTTGCAAGCCCAGCGCCTCGGTGAAGTGGCGGAAGTCACTCTTCACGGCCAGCGTGGCAGAGGTGAAGATCCACGCGCGGCGTGGCGGGGGCGTGGCCGGCGCATCGTCTGAATCTGCCGCCATGCTGGCGGCAGACCGAGTGGGGGCGGCGGTGTCAGCACCTGCCATCAGGGCTTGCAAATCGTCTTCCTCGTCGGCATCGTGGCTGGCAAAGGCGGCCACCATGTCGGCTTCGTCAGACTCGTCCACGGCATCGCGCAGGGCGCGGTCTTCGGCATCGGCGTCATCGGGGGCGATGTCGGCATGGCCCAGTCCGAGGCGCTGGCGACGGAACACGTCGGCCACCGAGATGGGCGTGCGGTGCAATTGCACGCCGTGCGAACCCACATCGATCCAGCACAGCTCCGGCTCGCCCGCCCGCTCGGGTGCACCCCAGGCGCAGACGCGCTGCATCATGTCGTCAGCCCGGCGGTGCAGTTGCGCCAGATCCGGGCCTCGCTCGGCTTGGGTATCGAGAACGTCACGCACATGGGCGAGGGCGTCGCGCAGTTTGTCCAGCGCAGGCCACAGTGGGTGGTCGAGCCCCAGTTGCGCCTGCGACAGGCGCTGCAGTTGTTGACCAAAGCACAAGCGCAGATCCCGCGCCGCACGGTCCAGGGGGGCGAGCACATCGTTCCAGTTGGCGCCGTCTCGAGCCTGCGCCTGACCGGTGGCCAAGGCATCACGCAAGAAATCCAGAAACTGTGCGGTGGACACCGAGTCGCCAAAGAAGAGCGTGGCGGTATCCGGCAGTTGGTGGGCTTCGTCGAAGATGATGGTCTGCGCGTTGGGTAGCAGCTCGGGCACCCCTTCTTCGCGCAACATCAGGTCGGCAAAGAAAAGGTGGTGGTTCACCACGACCACGTCGGCATCCTGTGCCTCGCGGCGGGCCTTGACCACAAAGCACTCGCTGTAGCGCGGGCAGTCACTGCCCAGGCAGTTTTCGCGGGTGGAGGTGACGCGGGCCCAGATGGTGGCGTGCTCAGGCACCGTCGGGCATTCCGCCTTGTCGCCGGTGGGGCTGCGGTGGATGAAGCTGTTGATAAGCCCCAGATCGCGCACTTCCTGGCGGCTGCCCAGCAGCGTGGCATCCTGGTTCGTGCGGTCCAGGTGATGCCAGCACAGGTAGTTGCTGCGACCTTTGAGCAGGGCCACTTTGACGGGCACGCCCAAGGCCTCACGCACGGCGGGCAGGTCGCGGTGAAACAGCTGGTCTTGCAGTGCCTTGGTGCCGGTGGAGATGATGACCTTGCCCCCCTCCATCAAGGAAGGCACCAGGTACGCCGCCGTTTTGCCGACACCGGTGCCGGCTTCCAGCACGACGGTGCTGGCATCGCGAATGGCCTTCTGGATGGCCTGCGACATTTCGATCTGCTCTTGCCGTTCGCAGTAGCCGTCGAAAGCTCGGGCAAGCGGTCCGGTGGCAGAAAACAGGGCAGAGAGATCCATGGGCGTGACGTGGCTAAGAGCCGCTATTGTCCACGCACCGGATGCCGTCTGGGGCGTGCGGCCCCCAAGAGAGGGCGCACGCGTCGGATCAGGGTCACAGACCCGACCGGACCATGGTGGCTTGCAAGGCCTGTGTCAGCGTGTCGATGCAGTCCTGACGGTGGGCCTGTTCGGTGGCATCGGCCGAGGCACCCATGCCGCGCAGTCGCTTCAGCAACTGTTGCGCTTGTTGCCGCATCACGGCGCGGGTGTCGGCACGGTCGCCGGCGGGGCGCACGACGGCCAACGCAAGTCGGTTCACGTGTTCACGCTGGAGGTTGCGCTGCCAGCTGGCGCTGTCGGTGGCACGTGAGGGGCGTGTCCACACCGCATCGCTCACCTGTTGGGTCAGCTCTGCCACCGTCAGCGGGCGAACCTTGCGGTCTTGCAGCTTGTCCGCGTTGTCGAGCAGGCGCTCGGCCATGTCATCGCTCATCAGGTAGTTGAGGATGCCGCGCTGCATGGCCAGCAATTGCTCGGCCACCGAGAAGTCCGTGGCACCCAGACCGGGGCCGTCGGCATCGGCGCGCTCCAGGTAATCCGGGGCGAGCTTGCGTTGCAGCGAGGCCGGGATGTGGACAGCATCCACCGACACAAAGTCTTTCAGCAGCATCTGCAAGGCGGCGCGCTGCACGGTCTGGTCGACGGGTTCCAGCAGGTCACGGCCACTGGCGGGGCCATCGCGGCGGGTGATCAACCCGCCAATCTGGCGCATCAGCAGCTGACCATTGCGGGCCAGATCCCGCAAGGCATAGCTCACGCTGCGACGCAGCAGGGTGGGGTCATCCTTGACGGTCAGTTGTCGGTGAGACTGGCGCTCGATCAGGTCCCGCACAATCGCCACGCGGGTGCGTGCGAAGGCAATCGGATCGTTGCCCAAGTCAAACGTGACGGACTGTGGGTCCAGTCCCAGTGCATTGTCTTCGTCGGTGCCGAAAGCCAGTGCGTCTGCCCATTTCGGATCGCTGCTGCGTTGTGCAATGGTTTGCAGCGTCTCGGTCGCTTTGGCACGATCGTCAGGCAACTCGCTGTAGCCATACTCGATGGCCCAGTAGTCATACGGGCCGAGCGTGGTCTGAAAAGGCGCTCCGGCCGATTCACCCGGCGCAGGCAGGTTGATGGGCGCGTACTCCATCACCGAGGCGCTGTTGCCCTTCTCTTTGGTCAACAGGGGGTGACGCAGCTCTTCGGGCGAATGCCAGCGAGAGGCTCGGAAGTTGTGACGCAACCCCAGCGTGTGACCCACCTCATGCATGGTGGTGTCCTTCAGGTAGGCCAGCACGAATTCCTTGACCTGCGGGCTGTCGGGCTCAAGTACGCCCTGGGCTTCCAGCACATCCAGCGCAAGACCTAACTGTTCGGCAGCGTATTGACCGTGCTGGCACGATTCATCGACGTGGTCCGCATGTCGCTCGTATTCTGCGTGTGTGACCAAGCCTTCTGACTTGACCGGGTTCAGCATTTGAGCGCGTACCGCCCGGATGGCCCGAGAAGACAGGCTTTCCAGCGCGATGTTGGCGTCCAGGATCTCTCCGGTACGAGGGTCCACGTGTGTGGGACCAATGGCGCCGAAACTTGGCTGGGCGTTGGTCATCCAGCGAATGGCGGCGTGACCGGTCTTCAGTGTGTCAAATGGCTTGTCTGCCGGGGGCGTTTTGACCTCGATGGCGTTCGTGTAGCCAATGGCAGCAAAGGCCTTGTTCCACTCCAGGATGCCTTCCGTGATGGTGGGGCGATAGGCCTCGGGGATGCTGGGATCCAGCCAGAAAACAATCGGCTTGACGGGGTCGGATTGCGCCGCCTTGGGGTCTTTCTTTTCCAGACGCCAGCGGTTGATGAAACGCTGACGCGGGGTGCGTGCCAGGTCGTCGGTGAAGTCGGTGATGGTGGTGGTGAAATACCCCACCCGGGCATCGGCTTCACGTGCCTTCATCGGCTTGTCGGGCAAGGGGGTGAGCGTGTAATGCACGTTCACGAACATGCTGCGTGCATCCGGCAGGGTGCTGGGTGTGCTGGGTGCCGGTGTACCGGGCACCTGTCCGCCTGCGCCGGGCAGGCTGATGGCTGACGTGGCGAAATGCTGACTGACTTCAAATACGGCCGAGTCCGCACTCACATGCGCCTGATGAATGGCTGAATTGCGGACGTCCAGGCCATAGCCTTGACGATAGACGCGCTGAAGTTGGGCGCCAATGCCCAGCAGATCACCCAAGAGCAGCGGACTGATCTCGACGAGCACTGCACCGGTTTGCGGATGAGGCGCACTGCTGATGGGCGCGCTGGACAGCAAGCTGGGTGAAAACGCAGCCTGCACGGCCTTGGCTTGCGGGGTATCGGTCTGCGCGGTGTAGGCCGCATTGATGGCCAACAGCTGGATCTGCTGCTGCGACTTGTGGAACGTCACCCACTGCGGGCGACCCACCGGCGCCCAACGGCTTTGCATCAAGCCGCCATACACCCCCGCCTCGCCAATGCCGGATGCCAGCTTGGGCGACAGGAAGAAGGGGCGCTCCAGCGTTGTCTTGGGGTTCAGCTCCAGCCAGATCTTGTCCTGCTTGCGCCAGATGGGCAGCAAGCCGTCTTGTCGCTCTGCTCCGCGTGTGATCAGTTCAAACGCCGGTAGCGTGGCGATGCCGGCGGCTGTGGCTGCGGCGGCCATCGCCTGCTGATGCGCCGCCATGGCTGCTGCTTGCTGCTGTTGTACAGACAGTGAACTGCATCCCTCCAGTGCTGCCAGTGAACAGGCCAAGGCAATCCAACGCAGGGTCGGGCGGGCAAGAACTTCGTGTCGAATCATGAGCAGAACCTTACCATCTGTCTGCATGGGTTCCCGCCAAGCAAAAACCCGACTGATGCGATGCATTCAGTCGGGTTTGCAAGGGGATGAAGGTGCTTACTGCGCAATCGGATGCGGCAGCCAGTCCTTCAGGAAGGCCAGGGCAGGGAAGTCCGCCACGGCCAACGGGCCAAAGGACACGACCACCAGGCCCACGGTCATCACAGCCAAAGGCAAGATCCAGCGCTCATAGCGACGGTAGAAGCTCATGTGACGCACTTCTTCGTCAGCCTCGTTGACCTCTTCCTCTCCAATCACCTGGCGGGTCAGCAACTGGTTGATAGCCACGGGTGGCAGCAGGTAGCCCAGTTCGAACGCCACCAGCACCATCATCCAGAAGTGCAGCGGGTCGATGTTGTTGGCATAAGCGATGGGCGCCAAGGTGCCCGACACCAGCACCACCGCGCCAAACGGATCCATGATCATGCCCAGCACCACCTTGGTCACCACCAGGAAGGCCATGGCCGTCCAATGGTTCTCGAAGACCTTGGGGAAATGGTTCATGACTTCGGAGCGTTCGATCACGCCACCCATGGCCAGCGACAAGGTCATCAGGCTCAGCAGGGCACCGATGTGGCCAATGGTTTCGTTGGTGGCGTAACGGATCGACTTTTCAACGCCTTCCTGACGGTGGCTGGCGTAGTCGGGTGTCAGTTCGGCCTTGCCCTTGTTGGTCAGCTTGTCGAACACCAGGATGATGATCAGCATCACCGGCATGATGGTGGGTGCCGTGATTTCGTTCAGCTTGGTGTCCAGCGCCACCTCATAGATCGCCACCACGGCGACGACCAGGAGCAGGTAGGGCACCAGTGGCACGATCTGACGCAGCATGGCGGGCACGGCAATGCCAAACGACTCGATGTTGGCACGCTGGGTGCGCAGCAGTTGCGAGGCGATGAAGAACAGCGTGGACGTCAGCAGGAAGACGTAGAAGCCCCAGTGATACAGGCCACTGGTGGTCACTTGCTTGTTCAGCGCTGCGATGAATACCACGAGCAGGCAAGGACGCAGCACCACGCCGAGCGAACCCGACATGGCCGTTGCGGCCAGCGCGAACTGACGCGATCCACCCGAGGCGCGCACCTCGTGATAAATGATGCCGCCGGCGGCAATCACGAAGATACCTGACGCACCGGTGTACGCCGTGGCCACCGAGGCGCCGATCAGGATGATGTAAGTCAGCAGTTGAGGGGACAGGTTCCACGGACGCAGCACGTTCATGAACAGGTCCACGATGCGGCTTTGCTTGAGCAGCATGCCTGCCCAGATGAACAGACCCAGGTTCATGAAGATGCTGGGCAACTCCATCAACTGGTTCACATAGATGGCCAGGCCGGCGTGGTGACCGTTGATGAGAAAGTACACACCGGACACGATGGCCATTTGCGCATACAGCGGCACAGACCACAAGGCAGTCGAGATCGTGCCCTCACCGTGTGGCGACTTCACGGGCATCACCACGCGCTTGAGGTTGATCAGCAGCAGGGTGGCAAACAGTGCCATCCAGACGTAATGGATGACGGGGTGCTCCAGGGGGACGCCTGACTCCAGCAGGATCTGGTAGTAGCGCACCGACGAGAACAGCAGCAAGCCGCTGGCCATGGCTTGCGTGAGCGACTGCGCCCAGTAATCACGCGTGTAATGACCAGGGCGGATGCCGATGTGGTGGAAGCCCAGCGTGGTGGTGATGGCCGCAATCGACACCATCAGCAACAGGATCAGCGAGCGGTTTTCTGTGCCTAGCTGAAACAGACCAAAGAAGCTGGTTTCCAGTGTGCGGTAAGCCTTGACCTTGGCGGTCTGGTGCTCCAGGACCTTCTGATACAGGTCGTGCTTGGCTTGGCAGATGGCTTGTGCTTGCTCAATGGACTTGCGCAGCACGGCCGGGTCATTGGCCTGTGGGGCGTCTCCAAACAGGTTGTCAATGTCGTCGCTTGCAGCAGTTGATCCGCCGCCCGCAGTCTGTTTGGCAACCTCAGCGTCGATGTCAACTTTGGGGTTGCAATCAGGCTTGCTTGGGTCGGCGCGCAGCATGAAGTACTGCACACCGGCTTGTGGATCACCAAACAGAGATTCACCGGCCTTCAGCAGTTGGCCGTGGACCATTTCGCCGGTGCCGATGATCAGGGTCAGCAACAACAGGATGAAAACAGGCAGGCTGGAGAACCATTCCAGGATGGTCCTGCCCATGATCAGGCGCGAAGGTTGAGTTTGCATGGCAGAGCTATCGGCAAGGCCGATCAGAAATCAGTCTTGGTAAATCAGAAACGAGACAGAAGGGGAGGCGTCTCCCCATTCATCACTTCCAGTCTTCTTCGGACTTGGTCGTGCATTCGGGATCAGTGGGGTTCACGTTGCATCGAACCTTCTTGATCACCTTCAGGCCCCGTTTGTCGTACAGGCCCTTTTGCGCGATGTCGATGCGAGACTCGCGCAGCATGAGGGTGTACTTGTAAGAGTTCTCGGCGCTCAGTTCCATCCATGTTGCTGGCGGAATGCTGGCGTCAGCCTGCTTGATGAGTTGCAGCGCACGATCGAACTGGCCTGCCCAATACTCACGCGACTTCAGGCCAAACCCATCGGGGAATTTGGCCTTGTTGAGGACCATCTGATAGGTCAGGATCATGATCGGGAAACGGGTGATGGCGCCGTTCTTGCCGATGCCCTTGGCCAACTCCAATGGCTTGTAGGCCAGCGTGGGCGCAGCGATCATGTCCACCGTGCCGTTGTTGAACTTGGTCGAGAAATTCGTGATGTCTGCGGAGACCGGCTGGGCACCGATGCGTTGAATCATCACCGCTTGTGCCTTGTCATGATCGAACGCGGCGATCTTCTTGCCAGCCAGGGCTTCGACCGTGTTGATCTTACGGTCGTTCACGATGGGGTAAGCCGCACCCAAAGGGATCATGCCGCCCACCTCGAAGTTGCCGTCCACCATGAGCTTGGATGCGGCCGGCGCAGCAAACGTTTGCACCAGCTTGCGCACCACGTCGTAGCTGGCGCCGATGTCGATCTTGCCGTCGCGCACGATGGTGGTGGCACCCAAGGTGTCCACCGAGCCGGCCACTGCATTGAACTGGCGGGTGCGGAACGCCGTGGCGATCACGGCGTCGCATTGACCGGTGCGGAAGTCTTCCGTGGCCACACGCTCGTCGGTGTAGCCCTTGAGTTCAACCTGAGCGCCTGCTTTTTGCATGGCCACGGCATAGTCCTTGGCCATGTTGAACAGATCGCCTGATGCACCCAAGATGTCATAAACGCAGACCTTCTGAGCGGCATGCGCGACTGTTGCACACAGGGTCAGCGCAATGGCTGCACCGATCTTGTTTGTTGTGTTGCCCAACTTCATGATGTCTCCTCGGTACCTGAAAAAGCAGAGGGCCTCGACTGCAGGCCCTCTCTGACGCGTCCGTGGCGAGCGTCCAATCTGATCACCGGTGTGATCCAAACAGTCGTTTGCAACTATATCTTTGGATACATTCGGCGGGGTGAATTGGCGGCACACACACAGGGGAAGGGAATTCCCTTGTGTACGTCATCGCCGATGCGCATCAATTCAGGAAACTGCCGGCATCAATATCGCCGCCAATCTTGTCATCCCAAAACTTGCCCAAGCTGCCGATGGGGGTGCGGCTGCCGGTGTTGTGGGTCCACATGCGATCGGAGATGTTGGTCATCTGTGACTCCGCAATGGCATCGATCAGACGATAGTCATTGTTTTGCTTGAAGTCCTTCACATTGGCGAAGCGCTTGATCACCTCGCGCAGGCGGTCCTTGTCGTCGGTCGACTGAGCGGAGATGGCGGCCATGACATGGGCCAGACGCACGCCCTTGTATTCGCCGATGGTCATGGATGAGTCAAACGTGCTCTTGGCATCGTGGCCTTCCCCGGCGCCGGGGATGATGCTCCACACGGTGGCGCGACCCGCTTGGGGGGCGCCCCACCACTTGGCGTTGTCCAGGCAATTCATGGCACGTTCCACCATGGGCGCCACATCGGTGGGGACACCCACGGATTGCTGGGCTGCAATGTCGTTCTGAATGGCTTGCAGGCCACCAATCGAGCCCATCAGGTAGACCAGTTCGTCAAAGTCACGCTTGAACTTGGGGCAGGATTCGCCGTACTTGATGAAGTATTTCTGCTCCATCTTGTTCTTCATGCGCAGGAAGGCGCCGTATTGGCGTTCTGCAGCAGCGGCCAGGTAGCGCTTCTGGGCAATGCGGGCATCCTGGGCTTCGTCGGCACGCTTGTCACGGGCAGCGCGCAGGTAACGCATTTCTTCGCCCATGGCCTGGTTTTCCGAGCACACGCCGGCAGACGACAGCATCACGGTTTCCATCAGAGACGGGTCACCGTAGAAGTTGCGTGCGGCACCGACCAGCGGGGCGTTGACCATCGAGAAATTGCAAGCCATGTCCACGTCGCGCTCTTGCAGAACGGGTGGGGTGATACCGTCTTCCAGGATGGACAAGGTCGTGTTGGCGACATTGGATTGGATCATGGCGCAGCCGCCCATCGTCAGGGCCGAAACGGCCAGAGCGGTGGTGGTGAGCAGGCGGGTCAGCCGAGCGGTCATCAAGTGGTCTCCAAGGGTGTGGCAAGTGCCAAAAACTGCACAAAATTCTAGCCAGCCCCCTTTCTGACTTCGGGTGTCATCACACTAGGGATAGCCCGCGACACACCTGAATCAGGGAATGAAAAAGGCCCGTCTGGGACGGGCCTTTGTGTGGGTTAATCCGGGGGGGATCAACGGATGGGCTTGAAGCGTACGCGCTTGGGGCGTGCGCCTTCTTCGCCCAGGCGCTTCTTCTTGTCGGCTTCGTACTCCTGGTAGTTGCCGTCGAAGAAGAACCATTGCGAGTCGCCTTCGCAAGCCAGGATGTGCGTACAGATGCGGTCCAGGAACCAGCGATCGTGGGAGATGATCATGGCGCTGCCGGCGAATTCCAGCAGAGCATCTTCCAGCGCACGCAAGGTTTCGACGTCCAAATCGTTGGACGGTTCGTCAAGCATCAGCACGTTGCCGCCCTGAGCCAGCGTCTTGGCCAAGTGCAAGCGACCACGTTCACCACCGGACAGGTTGCCCACCAGCTTCTGCTGGTCGTTGCCCTTGAAGTTGAAGCGGCCGATGTAGGCGCGCGAAGGCATCACGAACTTGCCCACCACGATGTTGTCGAGGCCGCCCGAAACGTCTTCCCACACGGTCTTGTCGGCGGCCAGGCCTTCACGGCTCTGATCGACGAAGGCCAGCTTGGCGGTCTTGCCGATGCTCACTTCGCCGCTGTCAGGCTGCTCGACGCCTTGGATCATGCGGAACAGGGTCGACTTACCTGCACCGTTCGGGCCGATGATGCCGACGATGGCGCCCGCAGGTACCTTGAACGACAGGTTGTCGATCAGGCAACGGTCGCCGAAAGACTTGGTGACGTTCTTGAACTCGATGACTTCATTGCCCAGGCGATCGGCCACGGGGATGAAGATTTCGTTCGTCTCGTTGCGCTTTTGGTATTCGACGTCGCTCAGCTCTTCGAAGCGGGCCAGACGGGCCTTGGACTTGGCCTGACGACCCTTTGCGTTCTTGCGAACCCATTCCAACTCTTGCTTCAGTGCCTTGGCGCGTGCGTCTTCGGTCTTCTGCTCTTGCTCCAGACGGCGTTCCTTGGCGTCCAGCCAGTCGGAGTAGTTGCCCTTGTAGGGGATGCCTTGACCGCGGTCGAGTTCCAGAATCCACTCGGCTGCGTTGTCCAGGAAGTAGCGATCGTGGGTGATGGCCACCACGGTGCCCGAGAAGCGGCTGAGGAATTGCTCCAGCCAGTCGACGGATTCAGCATCCAAGTGGTTGGTGGGTTCGTCGAGCAGCAGCATGTCGGGCTTGGACAGCAGCAGGCGGCACAGCGCAACGCGACGCTTTTCACCACCGGACAGGTTGCCGATGATGGCATCCCAGGCTGGCAGGCGCAGGGCGTCAGCGGCCAGTTCCAGTTGCAGGTCGGTGTTTTCAGAGCCAGCGGCGGCGATGATGGCTTCCAGCTCGCCTTGCTCGGCAGCCAAAGCATCGAAGTCGGCATCGGGCTCGGCGTAAGCGGCGTACACCTCGTCCAGACGCTTCTTGGCAGCCAGCACGCCACCAATGCCTTCTTCCACGGCTTCACGCACGGTTTGCTCGGGATTCATCACCGGTTCCTGGGGGAGGTAACCGATCTTGATGCCGGGCATCGGGACTGCATCACCCTCGATGTCCTTGTCCACGCCCGCCATGATCTTCAGGAAGGTGGACTTGCCGGAGCCGTTCACACCCAGCACGCCAATCTTGGCGCCCGGGAAAAAGCTCAGGGTGATGTCTTTGAGAATTTGGCGCTTCGGGGGAACGATCTTCCCGACGCGGTTCATGGTGAATACGTACTGGGCCATGGAGTGCTTGATTTGGGTGGCGACGAGATTGCGCCAAACCTCGTAGCTTACGGCATGTTGGGGCGCCTGAGATCGAGCGGGTTACACCTTCAGGCGTTGAAACAGACTTTCGACCTCTTGCTGGGCCTGATGCCGTGCCTGTTCGTCGGTGACACTGGCCAGATCCAACAGGGATAGCTTGAGATTCATGAGCCCGTCTCGGAGTGCGAACAATGCGGTCTGAATTTCGTGCAACTGCGCGGACTGAGAGTCTGGAGGCAAGGGCTGGTGCATGGGGTACATCCAGGCCCCGTACTGCTTTGCCAGCAAATGGCGGGCTGCTGACAGGAGCCTTGTGTCAGCCGCTTGCCGACAATGTACCGGGGTAACCCTGGGTGCTGGTAGCGCTTGGTTGGGGGGATATGTGGTGCGCTTTCAGTAGGTGACTTCTATTTTTGCAATGCGATTTGAGTGCTCAGCCAGGCGGTCACATCGTCCATCGCTGCATCCACCGACCACTGTTTACGACGCCCCGACGCGCCACGCAAGAGTTCCACGCGCGATTGCGGAACCCCCAACTGTGTTGCGAGCCATTTGCGCAGTGCATCGTTGGCGGCACCGTCGACCGGCGGGGCGGCCAGTCGTAGACGCAAGGCGCCATCGTGCCAGCCAACAATTTCGGTCTTCTTGGCGTTGGGTGACACACTGATGTCGATCACGACTTTTTGGTTCGGTGCCTTGCCATCGGTGCGCAAGCAGGACCAGACGGTTGCTGTGTTCATGATGCGATGCTGCCATGAAAAAACCCGGCCGAAGCCGGGCTTGAGACGGGTTCACGCGCTCTGAAAAATCAGGGCTTGTTACCTGTCGGGAAAGGCCATGCGGCTTGTGGGCTCAGCGTGGTCTTGGCTGCAGGCGCAGCAGGTTTCTTGGCTGGAGCAGCCTTCTTGGCAGGCGCAGCAGCTTTCTTCGGGGCTGCTGCAGGCTTCTTGGCGGGGGCGGCGGCCTTTTTCGGGGCAGCAGCGGCCTTCTTGGCAGGCGCAGCAGCCTTCTTAGGTGCGGCAACGGCCTTCTTGGCTGGTGCGGCAGCCTTCTTGGGGGCAGCGGCCTTCTTGGCCGGAGCGGCAACCTTCTTGGCTGGTGCAGCGGCCTTCTTGGCAGGCGCGGCAGCCTTCTTGGCTGGTGCAGCGGCCTTCTTGGGGGCTGCAGCCTTCTTGGCTGGAGCCGCGGCCTTCTTCACAGGAGCGGCAGCCTTCTTAGCGGGCGCAGCAGCCTTCTTGGCGGGTGCAGCTGCCTTCTTGGCAGGCGCAGCAGCCTTCTTCACAGCGGCCTTTTTGGCCGGAGCGGCTTTCTTTGCTGCCGCTTTTTTTGCAGTTGCCATACGTATCTCCTTGATCAAGTTGCAAAGAGCACTGCACTGCAGCATGCAGCACAGGGATTCATCACCCACAGCCCCCTAGGATCTGGGCGGGGTGTGATGAATGGGGTGGGTCGGGGCAGCATGTCCTGGTCGATCCAATGTGCTCTTTGCATACTCGGATCAATCCCAGGACAGGGCGCCGCCTGACTGGTATTCGATAACGCGGGTCTCGAAGAAGTTACGTTCCTTCTTCAAGTCAATCATTTCACTCATCCAAGGGAAGGGGTTCTCTTCATTCGGGAACAACTCTTCCAGGCCGATTTGTGTGGCGCGGCGATTGGCGATGTAGCGCAAGTAGCCCTTGAACATCGATGCGTTCAGGCCCAGGACACCGCGTGGCATGGTGTCTTCAGCATATGCGTACTCCAGATCCACAGCCTTTTGGAATAGCGCCTTGATCTCAGCCTTGAAGGATGACGTCCACAGGTGTGGGTTTTCCAGCTTCAGTTGATTGATCAAGTCGATGCCGAAGTTGCAGTGCATCGACTCGTCTCGGAGGATGTACTGGTACTGCTCGGCCGCGCCGGTCATTTTGTTTTGGCGTCCCAGGGCCAGAATCTGCGTGAAGCCCACATAGAAGAACAAGCCTTCCATCAAGCAGGCGAAGACGATCAAAGACTTCAGCAGCGCCTGGTCGTTTTCAAAAGTACCTGTCTTGAAGTTGGGGTCCATGATTGCGTCAATGAACGGAATCAGGAACTCGTCCTTCGCACGGATCGATGGCACCTCGTGATAGGCATTGAAGATCTCGCCTTCGTCGAGTCCCAGGCTTTCAACGATGTATTGATAGGCGTGGGTGTGAATGGCTTCTTCAAAGGCCTGGCGCAGCAAGAACTGACGGCACTCGGGTGCTGTGATGTGGCGGTAGGTGCCCAAGGTGATGTTGTTGGCGGCCAAAGAGTCAGCCGTCACGAAGAAGCCGAGGTTGCGCTTGATGATGCGGCGCTCGTCTTCGCTCAAACCATTGGGGTCTTTCCACAGTGCGATGTCGCGAGACATGTTGATCTCTTGCGGCATCCAGTGGTTGGCGCAGGTGGCTAAGTATTTGTCCCAAGCCCACTTGTACTTGAAGGGCACCAGCTGGTTGACGTCGGTCTGACCATTGATGATGCGCTTGTCGGCCACGTTGACGCGACGATTGCTCACGCTGGCGGCCGATTGGGACTGGGGATTCGCAGAAGGTGTCACGCTTGCAGCAGACACGGCGGACTGCAGAGCCGGTGCGGCAACAGCCGACGCAAGAACGTTCCGTGCATCGCCGAGCGAAGAGGGCACAGAACCAGTCGGCTTTGAAGTGGCGTTGGAGGATTCGTCGTCCCAGACCAGCATGGTGAACATCCTATGGAATTGGATTATGGAAGGGTGTTGTGAAAAACACCAAGCACTTCTTGACATCGAGCCCGCTTGCTTGTTGCAAGCCAACATCGAAAGTGGTCGAGCGGTGCGAAAAGATGGGCGTTTTCGACGTGCGTGGCCACAAGGCCTCAAGCAGTCAGGCGTGCTTGAGAAGCCTTGAGGCTCACCGCATGATCGACTGCAGAAGTCTTATTGACAGGCTTCGCAGTCAGGGTTGTCGATGGAGCAGAACTTCACGTCGGTGGCGGGTTCGGCTTGCGCTTCAACGGGTGTGGTGACGTTGTTGGACACCGCATTGAGTTGGCCGCGCGAGATCGTGGACTTCTCGGCATGGGTGGCGCCAATGGTGCGCAGGTAGTAGGTCGTTTTCAGGCCGCGGATCCACGCCAGCTTGTAGGTTTCATCGAGCTTCTTGCCCGATGCGCCGGCCATGTAGATGTTGAGGGACTGGGCTTGGTCGATCCACTTCTGGCGACGCGAAGCCGCTTCCACCAACCACACGGGCTCGACTTCGAAGGCCGTTGCGTAGAGGCTCTTGAGGTCTTCTGGCACACGATCGATGCGACGCAGCGAGCCATCGAAGTGCTTGAGATCCATGATCATCACGTCGTCCCACAAGCCCAACTTCTTCAGGTCGCGCACCAGGTACTCGTTGACCACGGTGAACTCGCCGGACAGGTTGGACTTGACCGACAGGTTGCCGAAGCAAGGTTCGATCGAAGCGTCCACACCAATGATGTTGGAAATGGTAGCAGTGGGCGCGATGGCCACGCAGTTGGAGTTGCGCATGCCGTGTTGCGTCACGCGGGCACGCAGAGCGTCCCAATCCATGGTCACGGATTGATCAACCTCGACGTAACCACCACGCTGTTCGGCCAGCAACTTCACCGAATCGATGGGCAGGATGCCGCGGTCCCACAGCGAACCGCGATAACTGCTGTAGCGACCGCGCTCTTCGGCCAGTTCGGTCGATGCCCAATAGGCGTAGTAGCACAGGGCTTCGGTCGAGCGATCGGCAAACTCGACGGCTTCCTGGCTGGCGTAGGGCACGCGCAGTTGATACAGCGCATCCTGGAAGGCCATCAGGCCCAAGCCAACGGGGCGGTGACGCAGGTTCGAGTCACGTGCCTTCTTGACCGCGTAGTAGTTGATGTCGATCACGTTGTCGAGCATGCGCATGGCCGTGCGAACCGTCTTGCGCAGCTTGTCGTGGTCGATGCCGCCGTCCTTGAGATGTTGCGACAGGTTGACCGAGCCGAGGTTGCACACGGCGATCTCGCTGTCATTGGTGTTCAGGGTGATTTCCGTGCACAGGTTGGACGAGTGCACGACCCCGACGTGCTGCTGGGGCGAGCGCACGTTGCAAGGATCCTTGAAGGTGATCCAGGGGTGGCCGGTTTCGAACAGCATCGTCAGCATCTTGCGCCACAGGTCCACGGCCTTGATTCGCTTGAAGGGCTTGAGTTCACCGCGATCGGCCTTGGCTTCATAGGCGGTATAGGCCTCTTCGAAAGCCAAGCCGAACTTGTCGTGCAGATCGGGGCAGGACGAAGGCGAGAACAGGGTCCAGTCGCCACCTTCCATCACGCGCTTCATGAACAGGTCGGGGATCCAGTTGGCCGTGTTCATGTCGTGGGTACGACGGCGATCGTCCCCAGTGTTCTTGCGCAGCTCCAGGAACTCTTCGACATCCAAGTGCCACGATTCCAGATAGGCGCAGACTGCACCCTTGCGCTTACCGCCCTGGTTGACGGCCACGGCCGTGTCGTTGACGACCTTCAGGAACGGCACGACGCCTTGTGACTTGCCGTTGGTGCCCTTGATGTGCGCACCCAGGGCGCGCACCGGGGTCCAGTCGTTGCCGAGACCGCCCGCAAACTTGGACAGCAGGGCGTTTTCCTTGATGGCTTCGTAGATGCCGTCGAGGTCATCGGGCACCGTGGTCAGGTAGCACGACGACAGCTGCGAGCGGCGTGTACCGGCGTTGAACAGTGTCGGGGTGGACGACATGAAGTCGAAGGACGACAGCAGTTCGTAGAACTCGATGGCACGGGCTTCGCGGTCGATTTCGTTCAGCGCCAGGCCCATGGCGACGCGCATGAAGAACGCTTGCGGCAATTCAATGCGCACGCCGTTGTGGTGCAGGAAGTAGCGGTCGTACAGCGTTTGCAGACCGAGGTAGTCAAAGTTCAGATCCCGCTCATGCTTGAGTGCAGCGCCCAAACGGGCCACGTCGAACTGCCCCAGTTTGTCATCCAGCAACTCGGCTTCAATGCCGCGCTTGATGAACTGCGGGAAGTAATCGGCATAGCGGGTGGCCATCTCGGCATGGATCACCTCTTCGCCCAGGATTTCGCGGCGGATGGTGTGCAGCAGCAGGCGAGCGGTGGCGCGTGTGTAGGCGGGATCGTGCTCGATGCGGGTGCGGGCAGCCAGGATGGCGGCTTTGTAGACCTCGTCAATCGACACGCCGTCATACAGGTTGCGCTGGGTTTCAGCCAGGATGGGGGTGGCTTGAACGTCGTCACCCAAGCCAGCGCAGGCCGACTCGATGAGGGCTTGCAGTGCGCCCAGGTCCAGCGGCACGCGCTGACCACGGTCCATGACGTGCAGGGTGGGCAAGGCTGCGGCTTGTTGCTCGGCAGCTTGCTTGGCGCGTTGCTGTGCGCGGCTTTCGCGATACAGCACATAAGCGCGGGCGATTTCATGGTGGCCGCCACGCATCAGCGCGAGTTCGACCTGATCTTGAACGTCTTCAATGTGGAAAGTGCCACCGCTTGGGCGCGAGCGCAGCAGGCCACGCACCACGGCTTCGGTCAGTCCATCGACGGTTTCACGCACGCTGGCCGAAGCGGCGCTTTGCGTGCCGTGTACAGCCAGGAAGGCCTTCATCATGGCCACAGCGATCTTGCTGGGCTCAAACGCCACGACCGAGCCATTGCGGCGGATGATGTGATAAGCCGAGTAGGCCGACTGACGAGCCTCTTGGCTCGATTCCACCGGGCCTTGCGCAGGCTGAACGGACAAAGAGGCGGTGCTGGACGTGGATGTTTGCATGTGCTTCCCTTGAGAGCGTGCCGCTGGACACAAGTCGGCTTGGTCGGGCACGCGATGTACGGTCAGAAACGAGTGGCGGCCTGGTGGCGTCTCGTTCCGATTGGCACTATATCTGGTGTTTTTTGTGTCCGCAAGCGCTACCAGTAGTGTTTTGTCCGCTGTGGGTTCTTTTTATGCGGTACAGTACTGTCTATCAGGAAAGACCCTCAAATGGGCTTCGTGTACGCATCGTTTCCCTAGAGGGGATCTGCTTCAGGCGTGGGTTGTCGCAGGTGGAAACATGCTGCTTTCCCAAGCAGTCATGGTCTGCAATTTGGTCCAGTCAAAGGCCTTTCCCGGATCTTGTTTGCGGCCGGGGGCGATGTGCTCATGTCCGGCGACCTGCGTGATCGGGAACTGCGCTTGCAGATGGCGCAGCAGGGTAGCCAGCGCGTCATATTGCGCAGGCTCGAAGGGGTGGTTCTCCAGCCCCTCCAGCTCAATACCCACCGAGTAATCGTTGCAGTTGTCCTTGCCTTGCCAGCTGGAGCGTCCAGCGTGCCATGCGCGGTCCAGCACGGACACAAACTGGACCACTTCACCGCAGCGTCTGATGACGAAGTGCGCCGACACCTCCAGTCCCCGAATCTGTTCGAAGTAGGGGTGTGCAGACCAGTCGAGTTGATTGGTGAAGAGCTGCTCGATCTCCGGGCCACCATACTGGCCCGGCGGAAGGCTGATGGAATGGATGACGGCCAATGAGATGGCCGTCCCTGACGGACGCGGGCCAAAGTTGGGGGATGGTGATGAGCGGACGGTCGTCAACCAGCCGTGGTCCCACAGACTGGCACCGGGCAATGTGGCGTCATTCGCAGTCATGGTCGAGATCGAATCGTTCGCCGATGGTCACGCCATCAGGGCCAACGTTGACACCAAGTCTGGCCATGCGGTAGCGCATCTGGCGCAGTGACAAGCCCAAGCTTGCGCCCGCTGCTGTTCGATTAAGCCGATGCTTTTCAAGCGCACGAATCAGGATGTCGCGCTCAATCCGGTCCAGATGGGAGGCCAGGTCAGAAGGAAGTGTTGCTGTAGCGGGCTCTGTGTGCGTTGGCGTGACATCGGCGGTCGTTACGGCAGCAGGAATGTTTGATGTGGATTCGGCTGCCACGGCGGCTGGCTGCGTCGGCAACCCAAGGTCCTCGGCCTCCAGTGTGTTGTGATTGGACAGTGCCACGGCGCGGTGCAACAGGTTTTCCAACTCCCGGACGTTGCCGTCGAAGGCGTGATGGGTCAGCGCACTCAATGCGTTCGCACTCAATGTGGCCGGTACATCCATCCCGGCCTCATGAGAGATGCGATCCAGAATACGCTGACATAGCTGCGGCAAGTCTTCTTTCCGATCACGTAGCGATGGCAACGTGATTTGAATGACGTTGAGTCGGTAGTACAAGTCCTGGCGGAATCGGCCAGCTTGCACCTCCGACTGAAGGTCTTTGTGGGTGGCGCTCACCACGCGCACATCGACATGAATTTCGTTGGTGGCGCCCACCGCGCGGACGGCTCGCTCCTGAATGGCGCGTAGCAGTTTGGATTGCATCGGGAGCGGCAAGTCACCGATCTCGTCCAGAAACAGTGTTCCGCCGTGCGCGGCCTGGAAGAAGCCGTCACGGTCTTCGTTCGCACCTGTGAACGATCCCTTGCGATAGCCAAAGAATTCGGCCTCAAGCAATTGCTCAGGAATGGCGCCACAGTTCACCGCGATAAACGGCTTGGATGCCCGGCTGCTGACGTCATGAATAGCGCGTGCGGCCAATTCCTTGCCAGTGCCCGATTCGCCCCAAATCAAGACGGGGGCCATGCTGCGCGCCACCTTGTCGATGAGGATGCGCACTTGCTGCATGGCCTGGCTGGTGCCCACCAATCGGGCCAGCGCGCTGGAAGCCTGACCGCTGGCAGACAGTTGCGCGGACTGGGGTGTGGCCTCTGTCGTGGGCTGCGTGTGGCTGATTGCGGCGGGGGCGGGTGCCGGGAGTTGCGGTTGCGCCAATGCCGAGGCCACCACCTGCCGGAACTGCTTGAGGTCGACCGGCTTGGTGAGGTAGTCGTACGCGCCGGCCTTCAATGCGCTGACAGCGTTTTCTGCAGAGCCGTAGGCCGTGATGACGATGGATCGCTCCGATCGTCTGTCGGCTTCCAGCTTGCGGATGAGATCCAGTCCTGTGCCGTCAGGCAATCGCATGTCGGTGATGACCAAACTGTAGGTGTGGTCCTGAAGCAGCAGTAGCGCGTCGTCGACGCAGCCTGCAGTGTCGATGTCATAACCCTCGCGCAGGAGCGTGAGTTCATACAACGTACGGAGATCCGGCTCGTCGTCGACGACCAAGAGGCGATGTTGATGGGGGGCGCTCATGCGGATGGGAGGCTGCAGCTGTTCGACTCGATGGGCATCGTGATGAAGAATTCGTTGCGATGTCGCAGGGGGGGCGGGTGCAACCTGTAGTCGATGTTGGCGCCGTGGCGTTCGCAAAGTTCTCGAGAAATATACAAGCCCAGACCGGATCCTCGGCTTCGTGTCGAGAAGAACGGTTCAAACAGAGATCGTTCGGTTTCGGCGGTGATGGGATCGCCATCACTGGAGATGGATAGCACGACCAGGCCATGCCCAATCGCCGCCGGCATGTACTGAATGCGGGCCTCAATCGCGCCCGGGGCTTGGCTGCCATGTCGCAAGGCATTGTCGAGCAGGTTGATCAGAACCCGTTGCAGGTGTTCTGGCTCAAATCTGACGGAGATGGCGCCTTCTCCGGGCGGCCGGTCTGCGCAGACATCCATGTGGAGGACGCCTTCTGTACTGGCTGGCAGTCCTTGCGTTCTGCACCAATCCAGGCAGATTTGCTCGGTGGTGGCGATCAGGTCGATGACGGGAGCAGGGGGCCTGGCCCCTGGCGAAACGGCCAGGATGTCATCAACGATGTGCTTCAGACGATTGACGTTGTCCTTGACCATGGTGGTCAGGCGCACCTGGGTGGGGTCCGTGGCGTCTTCGGCAAGCAAAGCATTCGCTTGGGCAATGGCCGCCAAGGGGTTGCGGATTTCGTGAGCAATGCCCGCAGACATGCGACCCATGGCCGCCAGTTTGTCCTGTCGCTGGCGGGCACGTACCAGGCGAAGGTCTTCCAGCCAGACCACGCACATGTCTTCTGCGCTGCGGCTGGACTGGTTGCGGGTGAAGCGGGTTCGAATGCGTAGATCCCGTGTGGTCTGATCGTCAAACAGAAGCTGCAACTCTTGTCCACGCTCCCCTTGAACCGGAGATGCCATGGCCTGCTCGATTGCTTGAACCAACGGGATCCAGGCGGGAACGCCGCGCAGCTGGAAAGGCGGCGCTGAAGTCTGTGCATGAGACGAGAGAAGGCGTCGAGCAGCAGGGTTGGCTGTTCGCACACACCCCTGGCGATCCAGCACCAGCACCCCTTCACTCATCTCCTCAATCACGAGTCGGTTGAGTTGGGCTTGTTGTCTGGCGAGCTCCATGCTGCCGCGTGCCGATCGCTCCTCGTTGGCCAGGCGCGAGGACAGTTCGCTGGACAGTGCCGCAATGGCGAACAGACCGAAGCCTGTCAAGCCGGTTTGCGTCAGCATCGACGTCAGCGAACTCAGATCCGTCGACTGAACCCACGCTTCTGCAAGCAGGTTGATGGTGGCGGCCGCAGCCACACCCAAAGACACCAGACGTGGCAACAAAATGCCAGCCATGAGAACCGGCAAGACGAGCAACGCCGTCGTGTTGACGTTGCTGATCGTGACGTATTGCAGCACGGAGAAAAACAGCAGGTCCAACCCGACGGTGGACAATGCCTGGCGTTTGCTCAGTTTGCGCTGTCTGGGGTGACGTAGCTTGCGTTGTGAGGGCCATAGCCACAGCAGCAGCGTGGTGGCGGCATAAACCAGGGTCACGGGGACCCAGGCAGACGTTCGGTTACCGATCAGCCAATTGCCAGCCAGCAATAGCAGCATCACGATGGCGAGCAGGGCACGGGCGCTCAGGAACGCCCGGTAGGTTCGCAAAAAAGTGCCAGCCCCGACATTGGTGTCCGGTGGCGTTGTGTCTGATGTCGCCGTGTCTTGCAAGACACTGTCATCCAATGTGCCAAACCAGGACAGCCCGCTTTGCGCGTCGTCGAGCATGCTCGGAGTGTCGATAGGGCGTTTGGACTTGGGCACGACAGATCTGTGGTGGGGTCGGGCTCAATGGCCCGGGCCGGAAGCAAGGTGTTCCTTGGAGCAATAGGGTCGGCCTTCGCCATCCCGGTGCGCTTCCGAGGCAGGTAGATGCACGTCGCAGTGTGCGCAACGCAGCATCTGCTCGGTTTCGTGTGTGTGCGGCTTGGCGCTTGGCCTTACCTGTTTGCCCAGCACCTTTTGGACTGCTGGGGAGTGGTACAGCCAAATGATCAGGCCGAGCAGAATCAGAAACTTCAGCATCGTCTCTGCTCAGTGAGTGCCGCGCTGCAGAATCACTTCCAGCACGAAGCGAGATCCCACATAGCCCAACAGGAGCAAGGTGGACCCTGCAATCAGCCAGCCCACAGCCTGTCGCCCTCGCCAACCGAATCGTGCCCGTCCCACCAGCAAGGTTGCAAACACGCCCCAAGCCAATACGGAGAACACACTCTTGTGATCCCAATGCCATGGGGTGGTCAACCAAAAGCCGAGTGCCAACGTCAGCGTCAGCATCACGAACCCTGCGGACACAAACTTCAGCGTCAGTCGTTCCAGTCGCAGCAAGGGCATGCCCAGCGCTTGCCCGCGTACCGGTGCCGGAATTTGTCCGGATGCACCTGAGTTGGCGCGCATTTGTCGCTCAGCGTGCCGCAGCAAAGCTGCGTGCAGCAGTGCCGCGCCAAACAGGCCATAAGACGCAAAACCCAACAGCCAATGCAGGGGCAACCAGTTGGATTGATTGACCAGTGGGTAGGGACGGCCCGGGTAAATCCATGCCAAGGCCACGGTGATGGCGGCCAGCAGGGTTAGCAAACGGCGCACGCTGGGCAATTCCAGACGGTGACTTTCCAGTGCGTAAACTGCGATCACCAGCCATGATGTGACGGACAGCGCAGGCGCAAAGCCAAATCGCGCCCCTGCCAATTGCCCGTCAATGATGAGCGTGTCGAGGACAATAGCCACTCCTTGAGTCAGCCAGCCCAACGCAAGCAAGGCCCAGATCCGGCGATCCGGAAGGGGCGTTGAGGCCGCTGGATGGTCTGACTGAGGTCGAGAAGGCAGACCGCTCCCGAGCAAGTAAGCAACGATGGCTACCGCACTGGGCCAGAATGCGAAGGGCAGGGACGAGGCGGGCGATAAAATCATCCTTCAAGTTTAAGAGCACAAAGCAGCGATTTCATGGCATCCAACCTCACTGAACGACTGAGTCGCCTGGTCAAGACCATGCGCGGTCAGGCCCGCATCACCGAAACCAACGTGCAAGACATGTTGCGTGAGGTCCGCATGGCCTTGCTGGAGGCCGACGTGGCGTTGCCCGTTGTCCGTGATTTCATCGCTCGCGTCAAAGACAAGGCACTGGGACAGGAAGTCGTCGCCTCGCTGACACCAGGGCAGGTGCTGGTCAGCATCGTGCAAAAAGAACTCGCCGCCACCATGGGCGAGGGCATTGCCGACATCAATCTGGCCACACAGCCGCCCGCCATCATCCTGATGGCTGGTTTGCAGGGGGCAGGTAAAACGACCACCACCGCCAAGCTGGCCAAGCACCTGATCGAAAAGCGCAAGAAAAAGGTGCTGACGGTGTCTGCCGACGTCTATCGTCCTGCGGCCATCGAACAGCTCAAAACCGTGACCGGTCAGGCCGGGGCGGAATGGTTCCCGTCCGAACCCAATCAGAAGCCGGCCGACATCGCTGCCGCAGCGGTGGACTATGCCCGCCGCCACTACTTTGACGTGCTGCTGGTCGATACGGCCGGCCGACTGGCCATTGATGAAGCCCTGATGGCCGAAATCAAGGCCTTGCACGCGCAACTCAATCCGGTTGAAACCCTGTTTGTGGTCGACGCCATGCAGGGTCAGGATGCCGTCAACACCGCCAAGGCGTTCAAGGACGCATTGCCGTTGACCGGTGTGGTCTTGACCAAGCTGGATGGTGACTCGCGCGGTGGTGCGGCGCTGTCGGTGCGTCAAGTGACGGGCGTGCCGATCAAGTTCGCCGGCGTCTCCGAAAAGATTGACGGTCTGGAAGTGTTCGATGCCGATCGCCATGCGGGCCGCGTGCTGGGCATGGGCGACATCGTTGCGCTGGTGGAAGAAGTCCAGAAGGGCGTTGACATGGAGGCCGCCCAAAAGCTGGCCGAGAAAGTCAAGTCAGGCGTGGACTTCGACTTCAATGACTTCCTGTCTCAAATCAGCCAGATGAAGAAGATGGGTGGCCTGTCAGGTCTGATCGACAAGCTCCCCACCGAAATCGCCGCCAAAGCCGGTCAGGCAGACATGGATAAGGCCGAGCGTGATGTGCGCCGCATGGAAGGCATCATCAATGCGATGTCGGCCAAGGAGCGCCGTCAGCCTGCTTTGCTGATGGATGGCAAGACCAAGGCCAGCCGCAAGCGCCGCATTGCTCAAGGGGCTGGCGTGCAGATTCAGGATGTCAACCGTTTGCTCAACCAGTTCGAGCAGATGCAGACCATGATGAAGAAGATGCGTGGCGGCGGGCTCTTCAAGATGATGAAGCGCATGGGCGGACTCAAAGGGGGCTTCCCCGGTATGGGACGGTAAGCCGACGGCGTGTCATCAAAAGCCGCCATGTAAACCTGATTGCATCAGGCTGAAGTGACTGTTAGCGTATGTGAATGATGTTTGCATGTGCGACCAGAGCCTTTATCCGGTCGTCAGCGTGCCGACAATAACGAGGAGGCAGGGTGTTGTGTCCCGCCATCCTGGAAGTCATAGGGAAACGCGGCATGATCGATATGGTCTCAATGTGGCCTGTGGTGGCTGGTGGACTGGGTTCACTGGGCGTTGCAGGCGTGTGGTTGTACCGACGCAAGCTCGTTCACGGGGCCTCGGGCAGTCGCCCGGACGGTGGTGAGCGCAGCAAATCAGAAAAAGCGGACATCAAGGCTCGGTCGGGCAAAAAGCATGCGGCCACGTATGACAACCTGGATACCGTGGTCGATTGGGAGCCGGTTGCCACCCGTGTGTTGACGGTGCCTGAGCGCGAGGCTTATGCCATTTTGCGCAAAGCCCTGCCAGAGCACATCATCTTGGCGCAGGTGCCTTTGGCGCGATTCGTGAAAGTGCCCACCCGCAACTCGTACAGCGAGTGGTTGCGCCGTGCCGGTTCGCTGTGTGCGGATTTGGTGGTGTGCGACATTTCGTCGCAAGTCATTGCTGTCATTGAGGTGCGACAACCCGCATCCAAAGAGAAGGAGCGCAGTCAGCGTCGTCATGCCCGCATGGATCGCGTGCTCACGGCAGCACGCATTCCCGTGCATGTCTGGCTGGAGGGGGCTCTGCCGGGAGCCGTGGTGGCTCGCGAAGCCATTTTGGGGGCCGCAGCAAGCACGGGGCGCACCAGCATTGGCGACCTCAACATGGCCCGCCGCGATGCAGAGGCCGCCGCCGTGGTGGCTGCCATGCAAACAGGTGGCAGCATGCATGGCATGTCGGTGAAGGAGTCAACGCCTGTTGACTTCAACCTGGATGAGTTGGCGGGTCGTTCTGCTCGGGCAGAAGACGAGGACGACGACGAGATCAATCGCAAAGATCCACCACCATCCACGTGGTTTGATGACCTTGACACGACCAGTCCGTCACCGCTGGACGAGACACCGGCCCGTCATCACTGAGTGCCCGATCAGGCCAGCAAGGCCTGTGCGAACTCGCGCGCCTTGAAAGTTTGCAGGTCTTCGAGCTTTTCGCCCACTCCGATGAAGTACACCGGCACAGACTTGTGGCGCTCGCGTGACCACAAGGCGATTGCGGCCAGCACACCACCCTTGGCGGTGCCATCCAGCTTGGTCACGATCAGGCCGGTCAGGCCCAGCGCATCGTCAAAAGCCTTGACCTGCGACAGCGCGTTCTGACCCGTGTTGCCGTCAACCACCAGCAGCACTTCGTGCGGCGCGGTGTCCATGGCTTTGCCGATCACGCGCTTGATCTTGCGCAACTCTTCCATCAGGTGGAGTTGCGTGGCCAGGCGTCCGGCGGTGTCAGCGATCACCACATCACAGTTGCGTGCGCGACCTGCCTGAACAGCGTCAAACGTCACCGCAGCGGGGTCGCCACCTTCCTGGCTGACGATCTCCACGTGGTTGCGGTCAGCCCAGACCGACAACTGCTCACGTGCGGCAGCACGGAAGGTGTCGGCAGCAGCCAGCAGCACTTTCTGCTCGGCATCGGCCAGATGGCGTGTCAGTTTGCCAATGGTCGTGGTTTTGCCGGCGCCATTGACGCCAGCCACCATGATGACGGTTGGCGTGTGTTGCCCGACAGCCAGCGATTGCTCCAGCGGTGTCAGCAACTCGGTGATCGAGTCGATCAGCAGATGCTTGACTTGCTCGGGCGCGGTCGCTTTGGTCTCTTTCACCCGGCGCTTGAGGTCGTCCAGTAGGTATTCGGTGGCTGCCACACCCGCATCGGCCATCAGCAAGGCGCTTTCCAGCTCCTCGTACAAGGCGTCATCGATCTGTGTGCCCGTGAACACCTGAGCGATGCTGGAGCCCGTCTTGCGCAGGCCTGCGCGCAGTTTGTCCAGCCAGGAACGGCGTTCAACGGCGGGGGCAGGTGCTGCCTCCGGTTCGGCGGGTGCTTCGGCAATGACCGATGCAGCCACAGGGGCGAGGCTTGCCTCAGGCTCGACCTCGTTGGCGACGACCGGGTTAGTAGCAGGTGGCGTGGAAGCGGGCGCGGCAGCGGCGGCTTCCGAGCTGTCAGACGAAGGTGCGGGCACATCGGCTTGCTCGTCCGACTTGGCACCCCATCCCAGCTTTTTCTTGATGAAACTGAACATGGCTGACATTGTAGAGGGCAGGGTTTCTACAATGCGCGTTTTGGCAGGTAACCATGACGCGTCGCAATCCATCTTCTCGCTCGACCGCCGCCGCTGCTGACAGCGGCAAGGCTGGCCAAATCAAAGCTGCACAGTCTGTGGCGCGCACCGCTGCCCAAGAGGTTCGGATTCTGGGCGGGCAGTGGAAGCGCACGCCGTTGCCCGTGCCGGTGTCGGCCGGCCTGCGTCCGACGCCCAGCCGCGTGCGAGAAACCTTGTTCAACTGGTTGGGCCAGGATTTGTCGGGTTGGCGTGTACTGGATGCCTTTGCCGGATCGGGCGCCCTGGGCCTGGAAGCGGCCTCAAGGGGGGCTGCGGAGGTGAGCCTGATCGAGCGAGATCCCCAATTGGCGCATTCGCTCAAAACTGTGGTCACCCGATTGAAAGCCGCGCAGGTTCAGGTCCAGCAAGCAGATGCGTTGAGCTGGATGCGCCAGCCTGCACGTGCGCAGGCATTTGATCTGGTGTTTCTGGACCCGCCGTTTGACGACGACATGTTTGTGGATGCTTTGCGTGCCGCCATGCCGTGTGTGGTGGAGCAGGGGTGGATTTATCTGGAAGCGCCCCGCGCGATGGCGGATCAGCCTGAGTTGTTGGCAGAGTTGGGCTTGCGCGTGCACCGACACGGGCAGGCCGGCATGGTGCACTTTCACCTCTTTCAGCGCGTGGCCGTTGCCGCAGCCTGATGCATCGTGAATCTGGCGCCGTAAACTCTCGCTTGCGTCCTGGACGGACGCTGCCCCGCCGCTGAATGGAGTCCCGATTGAGCTCGTCTACCCCTTTGACCGCTGTTTACCCTGGCACATTTGACCCCATGACACTGGGGCACGCCGACTTGATGCGTCGTGCCAGCCAGTTGTTTGGTCGTTTGATCCTGGCTGTGGCGGCAGGGCACCACAAGAAGACGATGTTTTCTCTGGACGAGCGGCTGGCCATGGCCCGAGAGCTGGCGGCAGACTATCCGAATGTGGAAGTGATGGCCTTTTCCGGTTTGCTGCGCGACTTCGTGGTGGCGCAAGGTGGCAAAGTGGTGGTGCGCGGCTTGCGAGCTGTCAGCGACTTTGAGTATGAATTTCAGATGGCTGGCATGAATCGCCAACTCATGCCCGATGTGGAAACGGTTTTCCTGACCCCGTCGGACCAGTATCAGTTCGTGTCGGGCACATTTGTGCGTGAAATTGCCATGTTGGGTGGCGATGTTTCCAAGTTCGTCGCGCCCAACGTGCTCGCGCGCTTGCACGACCGTGTGGCCCAACGCCAGGCGTGAAGCCTGGCAGCAATGACACAGAGAGCAGGACAAGACCGTGGCACTCAAGATCACCGAAGAATGCATCAACTGTGATGTGTGCGAACCCGAGTGTCCCAATCAGGCCATCTCGATGGGCGAGACGATCTACGTCATCGACCCCAACAAGTGCACCGAGTGTGTTGGGCACTTTGACGAACCCCAGTGCGTGCAAGTTTGCCCCGTCGAGTGCATTCCCGTGGACCCGGATCGCACGGAAACGCGTGAGCAACTCATGAGCAAGTATTTGAACCTGCAGCAGTTGGCCAAGCAGGTTCAGCAAGCCTGATTGCTTCAACGGCGGCTGGAGGTGTGGCTGCCCTTGTTGGCCTTGGGAATCACGGCCGTGAACGGGCGTGGCTGCCTCTTGGCAGGGGGGAGCAGCGATGACGCGGGTGGCGTGCTTTTCGCCTTGTGAGGATGCGTGCGATCGGCTGCCACAGTCAGCGGCATGGCCGGCAGTGAGACAGCGCCCTGATCGTCCCGGTGTTGCGTCTGACGAAGCTGTTTCTCGAGCGCATGTTCGGCTTTGCGTGCATGAACGGCCTGCGTGTGCTGAGCAGGCGTGCGTCGATCGGCGAAATCTTGGCTGGCTGAAACATCACCTGCGCAAGGCGTTTGGCTGTACGTCACGTGCCCATCTAGCGGGTTGCGACACACGTAGCTGCGCGTGGCGCTGGTCTGAGCCCAGATACAACTGGTGCTCAGTGCCAGTAGCGCCGTCATGGCCAGACGAACTGGCAACTTGCCAAGTAAGGTTGATGCAGCCATAAATCCTCCTTGTTTTGTGTCATGGCTGACCACCTGTAGGTCGGCTCACCTCATGAGGCGGGCGAGTCCGATGCAGGTGTATCGGTGGCGGCGGGCTTGCCCGACGCCGGATCTTTGCGCGGTGGCTTGGGGCGCTGGGGCTGTGCGTGAACCAGCGCCACGGCCTTGTTCAAGTCGCCCTGCAGCATGGGCTCGGTGGCCGTGAGGGCCAGATCAATGCATTTGACGATGGCTTCGCGTTCGCTTTGAGGCGGCTTGCGTAACACATAGTTGGCCACCTCATGCTTGACGCCAGGGTGGCCGATGCCCAGTCGCAAACGCCAGTAATCGGGGGTGCCCAACTGGGCGTGGATGTCGCGCAGGCCATTGTGGCCACCGTGGCCGCCACCCTTCTTGAGCTTGACCTGGCCGGGGAGCAGGTCGAGTTCATCGTGAACGACCAGAATCTCTTCAGGATTGATCTTGAAGAAGCGCGCCAGTGCCGACACCGACTTGCCGGACAGGTTCATGTAGGTCTGGGGCTGTAGCAGCCACACCGGGCCTTGTGCGGTGTTCGCGCGCGCAACCAACCCGTGATACGCGCGATCGGGCTGGAGGTATACGCCTAGCTTGCGCGCCAGATCGTCGATGTACCAGAAGCCGGCGTTGTGGCGGGTGTCTTCGTATTCGGGGCCAGGGTTGCCCAGGCCGACAAAGAGTCGAATCATGATGGCTGGCGATTATCGTGAGTGGATCCCACAAAAGAAAAGCCCCGCCGAAGCGGGGCTTGACGCAGAGCCTTGCGACTCTGGGGCAGCATCTGCAAGCAGATTACTTCTTGCCCTTCTTGCCCTTGGCGGGTTCGGCAGCAGCTTGAGGTGCAGCGATGACTTCCTCGACGGGCTCGACCACGGTGGCGATCACGGGGTTCTTGCGACCATGGGTCAGAACCTTGACGTGGCTGTCCAGCTTCAGGTCTTCCACGTGGATCGATTGACCCTTGACGACGTTGCTCAGGTCAACGGTCAGGAACTCAGGCAGCTGTTCAGCCAGGCACTCGATTTCCAGTTCGGTCACGACGTGGTTGATGATGCACTTGTCGATCTTGACAGCGGTGGACTCGGCTTCGTTCACGAAGTGCAGAGGCACCTTCTTGTGGATCTTGGTGGTGGCGTCGATACGTTGGAAGTCAACGTGCAGCACCAGCTTCTTGAAGGGGTGGACTTGGTAGTCGCGCAGCAGAACCTTCTCGACTTGGCCGTTCAGGTCCATTTCCAGGATGGAGGAGTGGAAAGCCTCTTTGCGCATGGCGTGGTACAGCGCATTGTGGTCCAGCTCGATGTTGGCAGCAGGCTTTCCGGCGCCGTAAACGATGCCAGGGGTCTTGCCAGTGTTGCGCAGGCGGCGGCTCGCTCCGGTCCCCTGCAGATTGCGCTCGAAAGCGGTGAATTTCATGGATAACTCCAGGTTGGTATAGCGCCCGCGACCAGGCGCTTGAAAAAAGACCGGGCATTGTACCCGGTCAGCAAGACGGATCAGAAGTTGTTGTTCTGTTCCGAGAAGAGAGAGGTCACCGATTCACCGTCAGTGATGCGACGGATGGTTTCGGCAAACAGGAAAGCGGTCGACAACTGACGGATCTTGGGGGTTGACTTGGCCGCTTCGGTCAGGGGGATCGTGTTGGTGATCACCACTTCGTCGAGGTGGGAGGCCTTGATGCGCTCGATAGCAGGGCCCGAGAACACGGCGTGTGTGCAGTAGGCGTACACGCTCTTGGCGCCACGTTCCTTCAGCACTTCGGCGGCCTTCACCAGGGTGCCGGCGGTGTCGATCATGTCGTCCATGATCACGCAGTTGCG
>NZ_JBMOIR010000017.1:0-63384 GCF_049317225.1 Aquabacterium sp.
TGGTCTTGCCGTGGTCAACGTGACCGATGGTGCCGACGTTCACGTGCGGCTTGGTCCGCTCGAACTTCTCTTTTGCCATTTTTCTCGCTCCTAGCGAATCGGGACTGGGCTGAAGGAAAGGGATGAGGAGGTGTGGTGCCCATGGGCAGGATCGAACTGCCGACCTCTCCCTTACCAAGGGAGTGCTCTACCACTGAGCCACATGGGCATCGACACAGGTTTAGGCTTGAACAAACTCAAACCTGTGCCGACTGACACTGCGACCTCCGCATCCGCGAAGACCGCTACTTTACCACGCCTAAATTGACAGAACCGTGACCTTGGAGCGGGAGACGGGAATCGAACCCGCGTCATTAGCTTGGAAGGCTAAGGTTCTACCATTGAACTACTCCCGCTCGGGAGCGATTCCAGAATTAGGTTTCCCTGGTGGAGGAGGCTGGATTCGAACCAGCGTAGGCGTAAGCCAACAGATTTACAGTCTGCCCCCTTTAGCCACTCGGGCACCCCTCCAGGGAAGACCAAGACTTTAACATCGTTTTTTCGATCTTGGCAAGCACTGTGTCATTTTTGTCGATGACGCTTTTCAGCAACGTGTCGCAATCACCACACAAAACGGTCATACCCCTCAGGGCGCAGCAGGAGCCCGCCCACGCACCTGCTGGAAATAAGCAAGATGCTTCAAGGCCTGACGAGACCAATGGTGATCTTGGAGGACGGCTTGCGCCTGCGCAAACCAATGATCGAGCGGACTGTCCTCCCCCGCCAAACGCGTCAGCACTTGAGCCAGGGCATCAGGGTCGTTGTCCTGATAGCTCACGCCGTTTCCAGCCTCAACGGATTCAGCCAGCCCTGCTTGATCGAGAACGATCATGGGGCGAGAGTTGGCCAACGCCAACTGCACGGCATCCTGATGCCGCACCAGGGCCTCTGCATGCGTGACTTGCGCGTGCGTCCCCACGGACACGCCAGGCAACACCATCACTTGGTGCTCGGCCATCAGAGGCGTCACGTCGCGAGGATCGGGGTCCACCACCCACTGGATCTGCTCCTCCAGGCCACGTTTGGCGGCGGCGTGGCGAATGGCGAGCAAGGGATCATCCAGGCCGGGCTGCATCAGCCCTGAGGGGGTCATCCCGACCAACGTCAAGCGGAGACGATCCGCCACGAGGGGGCCGGTGTCCCTGGCACGCTGCCACGCCTGCAGCACCAACTCCAGCGCCTTGGCACGCTGACCGACACCAGCCACGCACAGCACTTTGATCACGTTGTCCGATGGCGCAGGGCGGAAGCCCGCAGCAGACAAGCCCGGGCAGATGACGCAGACTCGCTCGGGCGGCACCTTGAGGCGCTTGATCAAACGCTCGGCTGCGTACTTCGTGTGCACCACAAAGCCCTCCATGCGGCGGGCCAGACGGCGCTCGGCCAACAGGGTCAAGGGGGACGCGAGCCAGCACGCGAACGACCGCAGCGGTGCAGGCAACCACGACGACTGAGAAAGAGCCAGCCACGGCTGATGCAACGGCCGCCATGCCAGCTTGTCGGGCTCGTGAAGGGACGCCGAGAGGGCGGGGCGATCGGGCAGTCGAGACAGTGCTGCCAGCACCCAAAACTCACTTTGACTGCCGGGCATCAGTTCGGCATGCACCACGTCAATGCGACGCCAGTCACGCTCGGCCACCCAAGCACGGGCGGCAGCCAGACTGGTAATGGGGCGCTGACCCGTCAACGGGGTCAACACATCGATTTCCACCTGGTTGAGCGCACGCTTGTACTGCGCGGCGTAAGCAGCCAGCGCAGAGGAGTCGGGGGGCAAGGGCGACAACAGCGCCAAACGCATGCAAAAAACCTTTCAGAAAACCAAGGGTCAGATGCCTGATTTTCCACGATGCGCGCGAGCGGGGCGTGGCCCGCTGCGCTTACCCGACTAGGTCAAGGACCAGTCCAGATCGTGGCCATGCTTGCGCCAGAAGTCCTGCGCCAGCCCAAAGTGCCCGCATCCGATGAAGGGGACCGGCCCGCGCGTTGCTGAGAGCGGCGAAGGATGATTGCTCTCCAGACTCACGAGAGTCGACGACGTTGCGCCGCTGCGCGCACGCGCAGCCTCGATCAACGCGCGCTTTTTTTGCGCATGCGCCCCCCAGAGCATGAAGACGACCGGGGTGTCACGCTCGGCGACGGATGCGATCAGGCGATCGGTCAGGTGCTCCCAGCCCCAGCCCGCATGGCTCGCCGCCTGCGCGGCCTCTACCGTCAACACCGTGTTGAGAAGCAGGACCCCTCGATTCGCCCATTGCTGCAAGCAACCGTGATCGGGTGAAGGCAGGCCCAAATCGCGCTGCAATTCTTTGCGGATGTTGCGCAGGCTGGGCGGAATGGGCACGCCAGGCTGCACCGAAAACGCCAAGCCGTGCGCCTGGCCGGGGCCATGATAAGGGTCTTGACCCAGGATCACGACGCGCACATCGGCACGGTGCGTGGCGCGCAAGGCGGCAAAGACGTCAGCGGGGTACACCACGCCCCCTTCGCGCACACGCTGGTCGACACGCTGAATCAACGCAAGGCCCTCGGGACTGGCGCGAAACGCATCTGTCTGTGGCCGCCAGGCAGCGGGCACGCCGTCAAACAGGGCATGCAGGGTCTCAGACAAGCCCTGGTTGCGGGCCGCCTCTGCGTCAAAGAGTCCCGCTTGGCTGGTGCCGCGTCCCACCTGCTGTCTCCGATCAGGCAAACAGTGTGGCCAGCGCTACGCCAGGGTCGGGCTGACGCATGAAGGCTTCCCCAACGAGGAAGGCATGCACGTTGGCCGCACGCATGCGGGCCACATCGGCCGCCCCCAAGATGCCGGACTCGGTGACCAAAATGCGGTCAGATGGCACCTTGGGCAGGAGCCCAATCGTCGTGTCGAGGGTGACCTCGAAGGAGCGCAGGTTGCGGTTGTTGATGCCCACCAGGGGCGTCTTCAAGGCCAGTGCACGGTCCAGTTCCGCGCCGTCATGGACCTCGACCAGCACGGCCATGCCCAATTCGTGCGCCAGGGCTTCCAGATCGCGCATCTGTGTATCGTCCAGGCAGGCAGCGATCAGCAAGATGCAGTCAGCCCCCATCGCGCGCGCTTCGTAGACCTGGTAGGCGTCCACCATGAAGTCCTTGCGCAGGACGGGCAAGTCGCATGCGGCGCGCGCCTGTTGCAGAAACAAGGGTTCGCCCTGGAAGAACTGGCTATCGGTCAGAACACTCAGGCATGCAGCGCCGTGTGCGGCATACGTGGCAGCGATCTCTGCAGGGCGGAAATCCTCGCGCAACACGCCCTTGCTGGGGCTGGCCTTCTTGACTTCGGCAATGACTGCTGCCTGGCCCGCAGCGATCTTGCTGCGCACCGCGCCGACAAAGTCACGCACGTCGGCCAGGTCGCGGTTGCGCGCTTCAGCCTGAGCGCGAATGTCAGCCAAAGAAACCGAGGTGAGCGCAGCGGCCACTTCCTGGTGTTTGACGGCGACGATTTTTTGAAGAATGTCAGACATGGTGTGTTCGGTCGCGGGCTCAGCCCAGCGTGATCGTGGGGAACGACTGTGTGGTTTGCACGAAGCGCGCAAGCGCCTGTGCCGCACGTCCGCTCGACAGGGCCTCGCGTGCGCGCGCCACGCCATCGGCCAGGCTGTCCGCCACATTGGCGGCATAGATGGCCGCACCGGCGTTGAGCAGGACGATGTCACGTGCCGGGCCCTCTTGGTTTTGCAGCACCGCGCGCATGATGGCCATGGAGTCCTCACGATTGCCGGCCTTGAGTGCCGTGCCATCGTGTTCCGCCATGCCGAATTGAGACGGATGAATGACGTATTCGCGCACCGCCCCGTCTTTGAGTTCGGCCACCAAGGTTTCACCGCTCAGGGTGATTTCGTCCAAGCCATCGCGGCCATGCACCACCAAAACATGCTCCGAGCCCAGGCGCTGGAGCACACGCGCCATGATGCCCACGAGGTCGGCATGGAAGACGCCCATCAGTTGATTGGGTGCGCCAGCCGGGTTGGTCAGCGGGCCAAGGATGTTGAACAGCGTGCGCACGCCCAACTCCTTGCGGATGGGCGCAGCGTGCTTCATGGCCCCGTGGAAGTTGGGAGCGAACATGAAGCCCACTCCTGACTCACCCAGGCAACGCGCCACTTGATCGCCGGTCAGATTGATGTTGGCGCCCAGGGCTTCGAGGGCATCGGCGCTGCCGGTTGACGACGACACGCTGCGGCCCCCGTGTTTGGCAATGCGAGCGCCTGCGGCCGCCGCCACAAACATGGCGGTGGTGGAGATATTGAACGTGTGTGCGCCATCGCCACCGGTGCCACACAAGTCGACCAGATGCGCCCGGTCTGCCACCACCACCGGGGTGGCGAATTCGCGCATCACCTGGGCCGCGGCAGAGATCTCTCCGACAGTTTCCTTTTTGACACGCAAGCCGGTGATGAGCGCGGCCATGACGACAGGCGACATCTCGCCACGCATGATGCGGCGCATCAGGCCCAACATTTCGTCGTGGAAGATTTCGCGGTGCTCGATGACGCGCTGCAGGGCCTGCTGATCTGTGATCTGGCTCATCGGACGATCCTTTACATCTTCAGGAAGTTGGCCAGCATGGCATGGCCGTGTTCGCTCAGAATGGACTCAGGGTGAAATTGCACGCCTTCGAGCGGGGCAAAGTTCGGATCCGTCTGAGGGCCGGTGTGACGCACGCCCATGATCTCGCCGTCGTCAGTCCACGAGGTGACTGCCAGGCACTCCGGCAAAGTGGCCCGCTCAATGGCCAGCGAGTGGTAACGGATCACGGTGAACTGCTTGGGCAGGCCCGCGTACACACCCTTCTGGTCGGTGGTGATCACGCTGGTCTTGCCGTGCATTTGCTCTTTGGCACGCACGACCTTGCCTCCCATGGCAGCACCAATGCTCTGGTGCCCCAGGCAGACACCCAGGATGGGCAACTGACCAGCGAAGCGGCGCAGGGCCGAAACACAGACACCCGCCTCGTCCGGCGAACAGGGGCCGGGTGAGAGTACGAGTCGATCGGCCTTGAACGCGGCGATCTCGTCGAGGGTGACTTCGTCATTGCGAACGACCTTGACCTCTTCACCCAGTTCGCAGAAGTACTGCACCAGGTTGAAGGTGAAACTGTCGTAGTTGTCGATCATGAGCAGCATGGGCACTATCCTGTATCGGGATGTGATTCATGGAATGGGCTTGCACCATCCCTCTGTTTGTCCCCCTCGGAGGACCCTGTGTGAGGCGCAAGGTGCGGTGGGGAGCCGCAGGCGCAGGGTCAGGCAGTTGTGGCTGGCGTCACCGCCACCAACGTGCGTTCAGTCGAAAGAGGTCCGAGGGTTGCTGCATGCGAGTCATTCTACATGGACACACCGGCCATCGCCGTGTCAGTAGCGCTCACCCAGCCAGCGTGTGGCTTCATCCACTTCAAGGGGCTTGGCGAAGAGGTAGCCCTGAAGGGCATCGCATCCGGCCTGAAGGGCGGCGCGAGCGTGATCTTCGGTCTCCACGCCTTCTGCCACCACCTTGAGTTGCAGCACGGCGGCCAGATCGCAAATGGCCTTGACCACCGCGATGGCATCCACATGAGGCATGGGGTCGATGAGGCTGCGGTCAATCTTGACGGTGCGCAGCGGCAAGCTGCGGAGCATGTTGAGCGAAGAGAACCCGGTGCCGAAGTCATCCAGGGCCACGTCAATCCCGTACTGGCGCAGTTGGGTGATTTGTTCACAGGCCTGGTCCATGTGGGCAACTGCGGCCGTTTCGGTGATCTCCAGGCTCAGGCACTGAGGTGGAATGTCGAATTCCTTGAGGGTCTTCATGACCATGACAGGGAATTGCACATCCAGCAATTGCAGCGGTGACACGTTGACGGCGACCGGCACGGCGTTGAAGCCCTGCACACGCCAGTTGGCAATTTGTCGGCAGGCCTGGGTGATGATGAGCTCGCCCAGTGGAACGATCAAGCCATTGCGCTCGGCGGCAGGGATGAAGTCCATGGGGCTGATGCGCCCGATGCCGGGCCGGTCCCAACGAACCAGGGCTTCAAAGCCCAGCAAGGCACCGGTGTTGGCCGCGACCTTGGGCTGGTACATCAGCGTGAACTCTTCGTGGTGCAAGCCGGCGCGCAGGGCCTGCTCGGCACGGAACGACGACGCCAGATGTTGTGTCTGCTGCTCGGATGCCCAACTGACCGAGGTGCCCGGCAGGCGTTTGGCCGCGTGCATGGCCGCATTGGCGGCCTGCAGCAGGGGCTCAGGCGACGATGCCGCCTGGGGATAGACCGCCACCCCCATGGAGACGTCGAGGAAGAACTCGTGTGCAGTCAGGCGCAGTGGCTCGGCCAACAACTGCTTGACCGATTCGGTCAGGCGACGGGCATCGTTTTCAGCGTCCGGACCGCGCAGAAGCAGCGCAAATTCGTCTTCACCTAGGCGCATCACCTCGACGGTGTCCTCCAGTCCACGCTGCAAACGGGTGGCGAGTGACTGCAAGACTTCGTCGCCCACCGTGTGGCCATGGGCATCGTTGAAGAACTTGAAGCGGTCAACGTCCAGCAACACGAGGGCGAGGCTGGTGGTGCGCGAGTCAGCAATGCCCTCTCGCAGACGTTGCAGCAGTGCGCTGCGATTGGGCAGCCCGGTCAGCTCATCGTGGGTGGCTTGCCAGAGCAGGGCGCGCGCGGACTCGTGCTGCGCGGTTTCGTCAGACATGACGATTTGGATGGCGGGTTGACCATCCCATTCGACAGGCCAGGCCTTGAAGCGGAGATAAAGCGGCTGACCGTCGAGTGCGCGACGCTCGCCCTCCCACTCTGCCTGCGCCAGAGACCCATTGCGCAACTGCGTCAGCAACTTTCGGACGTACACACGCTCAGCGTACGTCGAGGTGCGGTCCAACCAGGCTTCAGACAGCGGCGCAGGTGCATCCACCACCTTGTCAACGCGGTACGCACTCATGAAGGCAGGGTTGCTGTACACGCATTGCTGATCGATGATGACCGCCACCCCCTGGTGCGCGCGCTCGGTCAACAAGAAGAAGCGGTCACGCATGCGACGCACCCCTTCGGCCGTGCGATTGATGGCAGCGTACATCAGCGCCAGCGCCAACATGAGTCGCAACACGGTGGCAAACACCGTTTGCAGCATCGCCCCCTGGTCGGTCGGCTGCAGCACAAAGTTGAACTGGTTCAACCCGGCCAGAATCAGCAGACCGGCCGTGATGCGTTCCCCCACGCCCATGCGCCACAACCAGTTGGCCAGCATCAGGCTGATGGCGATGTTGATGGAGGCCGAAACGCCCTGCATCAGCCCCATGTCATGGGAGATCACCACGACGTGCGTGACCGTCAGGACCACCGTCATGGCGACCAAAATGGGGCGAGCCACCTGTCGCCGAGACAGCGAGCCGATCCCGGCCACCATCAAGGTCAAACACAGGGACGGGACGATCGACAGTCCGAACACACCCAGCCCATGCACCCACGGGTTCAGGCTGTGTGTCGCCAAATACGCAACCGGATAGCCCGTCCAGATGAGATGTGACAGTCCCAACTGGGCGGTGAACGACTGCGAGCGGTCCTGGCGCCACACCATCAGCAAAGCTGCGCCCGTGATCAGGGTCACAGCCATGTAGATTGCGAAGGTGTACTGCACGGTGGGAAGCGCTTGACTCAGCGAATGGGACAAGCCCTGTAAGTTATCGCAATCTACTGTCATGTTCCGGGGGGGAGATTCCCTCACCCCCCGTTGTCAGCCGCGAATTGCGGCAATCTGACTCACAAACCTTGCTCGACCATCTCGGCGGCGCGGATCACCGCACGGGCCTTGGCCTCGGTTTCTTTCCATTCCAGTTCGGGTACCGAGTCGGCCACGACACCTGCACCCGCAGCCACGTACAACGTCTGGTTCTTGACCACGCCGGTGCGGATGGCAATGGCCACGTCCATGTCGCCGGCAAAGCTGAGGTAGCCCACCGCGCCGCCGTAGACCCCGCGTTGCACGGGCTCCAGTTCGTCGATGATTTCCATCGCACGGATCTTGGGCGCACCACTCAGCGTGCCCGCCGGGAAACTGGCGCGCAGCACGTCCAGTCCGGTCATGCCGGACTTGAGGATGCCCTCGACGTTGCTGACAATGTGCATGACGTGCGAGTAGCGTTCAATGCCAAAGGCCTCGGTGACCTTGACCGTGCCGGTTTTGGCAATGCGACCGATGTCGTTGCGGGCCAGGTCAATGAGCATGACGTGCTCGGCGCGCTCCTTGGGGTCGGCCAGCAGCTCTTTTTCGTTGGCAAGGTCCAGGTCGGGCGTGGCGCCGCGCGGACGGGTGCCCGCGATCGGGCGGATGGTGACCGTCTGGCTGCCGTCCTTGTTGTGCTCCTGACGCACCAGGATTTCAGGGCTGGAGCCCACGACATGGTGATCGCCCATGTCGTAGTAGTACATGTAGGGGCTGGGGTTCAGCGAACGCAGGGCGCGGTACAGCGTGAGCGGCGACGCGGTGAAGCGCTTTTGCAAACGCTGGCCGATGACGACCTGCATGCAGTCACCGGCCGCGATGTATTCCTTGCACTTGCGCACGGCCGCTTCGTAGTCGTCTTTGGCGAAATGGCGCTCAACGGGGAAGGAGTCGGTCGGCGTCACCGGCGGGACGGGCACCACAGTGTGCAGGCGTGCTTGCAGCTCGGTCAGACGCGCTTGCGCCTTGGCGTATGCACCCGGCTGAGAGGGGTCGGCGTAGACGATCAGGAAGAGGCGGTCAGCCAAGTTGTCGATGACCGCCAGTTCTTCACACTGCAACAGCAGGATGTCGGGCGTGCCGATGCCAGGCGTGTCTGGGCGCTGCGCCAGGCGGGGCTCGATCAGCCGCACCGTGTCATACCCGAAGTAGCCCGCCAAACCGCCACAGAAGCGTGGCAGCCCCTGGGGCACCGCCACCTTGAACCGCTGCTGGTAGGCCGCAATGAAGTCCAGAGGGTTACCGGCAAAGGTTTCCACCACCTGGCCATCGGTCACCACTTCGACGTGATGCCCCGTGGCGCGCACCAGGGTGCGCGCGGGCAGGCCCACAAAGGAGTAGCGACCAAAGCGCTCCCCCCCCACCACGGACTCCAGCAGGAAGCTCAGCGGATTGCCTTGCGTGAGCTTGAGGTAGAGCGACAACGGGGTGTCGAGGTCAGCCAAGGCCTGGGCGACCAAGGGGATGCGGTTATGGCCTTCGGCGGCCAAGGCGTTGAATTCGTTTTCAGTCAGCATGGATGTGATCTCGATCTAAGGTTTCCCGCATGGCGAACAAGGGGAAACAGGCAAACAAACAGTGATGACCGGCCCCGATATGGGCGGCATCCACTCAGCAGGTCGTGACGCAGCGACGCCAGGGCCAGGCTCCCCGGTCGTGCGGACCTTTGGTTTGTTTGCGAGAGATGAACATGAAATCAGTGTAGCAGGCACCAATGTGAGGGGAGAAATGACGTGCAAACCGACCCAGACAGGGCAAACCCGTTTGGCGCCCACCCTAAGTGACGCAACAATCGCACACTTTTATCGTTGAACGATTGACGAATGACTGGAATGCAGCGCACTGGAACAAGATGGACGCGTGCCACCTGGCACGGCCTTGGGCTGGCTGTGCTCATGCTGGCGAGCACGGGACAGGCCTGGTCTCAATCGGCCGAGATGTTCGGCGTCACTTACGAGCCGACGATCACCGTCGACGGTCGCCCCCTGCACCTCAACGGCACCGGCGTGGCCTTTCGGGCGCTGGCCAAGCTCTACACCGTGGGACTGTATGTGCCCAACAAAAGCCAACAGGCGAGCACCGTGCTGGGCATGGCAGGCCCCAAGCAACTGCGTTTCGTGATGTTGCAGGGCATGCGGGTCGATGAGCTGGGCAAAGTGATCACCAATGGCATTGAAGCCAACAGTTCACGCGAGCAGTTCTTCCGCCTGATTCCGGCCATTCGTGCCATGGGTGAGCAGTTTGGCCGGATGCCTCGCCTGGCGCCCCACGATGTGGTGACGCTGGACGATGCCCCCCAACGCGGCACAGTGATCGCCGTCAATGGTCAGGCCATGGGCACCCCGATCAAGGACCCGGCCTTTTTCCCGGCCGTGCTGCGGGTGTGGCTGGGGGACAAGCCCAGCACCATGGACCTGAAAAACGCCTTGCTCGACAGCAAGGCGCAGCCCGTGCTCAGCGCCCTGGAGTGAACAGCGCCCCCCAAGGGGCCTGGTCCAGGCGATCCACGTGGGTCAATGCGGGCACATCGTCAATCGGATGGCCATGGTTGTAGCCATATCGCACCAGCAGGATGCCGCAACCGGCAGCCGTGGCGGCTTGGGCATCGTTGCTGGAGTCTCCCACCATCACCGTGTGCGCCGGTGAGATCCCCAGGGCTTCACACGTTTTGAGCAAAGGCAGCGGATCGGGCTTTTTGCGCTCGAACGCATCGCCGCCAAACACATGACGGAAGTGGTCACGCAGCCCTTTGCCCGACAGGAGTTGCTCTGCAAAGGCTGTCGGCTTGTTGGTCAGGCAGGCCAGCGGGACACCCAGTTTCTGCAATTGCGCCAAGCCCTCTCTGACGCCCGGGTAGACCTCGGCATGCTGGCCATTGAGGCGGACGTAATGACCCTGGTAGTGATGCCAGGCTTCGGGCACGGTGTCGTGCACCTCGCGGTCGTCGTCTGGCAGACCCCAGGCATGCGCGACGGTGCGGCGCAGCAGGTCCTCGGTGCCCTTGCCCACGGTCAGCTCGACGAAGGCGCGGTCCACCCGCGCGATCTCCACCGGGTGACAGCCGAGGTCGGCCAGCGTGTGGTGCAAGACCACGACGAAATCGCCCAAGGTGTCCACCATGGTTCCGTCAAGGTCGATGATGGCGGCTTGAAATTGGCGAGGAAAGTCTGAATGCATGGTGTAGTCCACAGTGCCGAATCACACGGCCCCACAAATGGGGACGGTTGTCACGGCAACAAGCGGTGCTTGCGGCGCTCGACGCGTTGCGCCTTGTAAATGCCGGCATGGCCAGATGCGAGGTAACTGAGCACACAGGCCAGCGCCGCCGTGACCGCCGCGTCGGCGCCAAACAGCTCCACCGCCAGCAGGGTGCAGGCCAAGGGGGTGTTGGCGGCCCCGGCAAAAACGGCCACCATGCCCAATGCGGCCATCCAGGCCAAGGGCTGGTGCAGCCAGAGCGCCAGGGCATTGCCAAACGTGGCCCCGATGTAGAACAGCGGCGTAACTTCACCGCCTTTGAAGCCGGTGCCCAATGCGCCGACCGTGAAGGCGGCCTTGACCAACCAGTCCCAAGCCGGCAAAGGCTGCACAAAGGCTTCGCTCAAGCCCGCCAGGCTCAAGCCGGCATACCGGTGGGCATCCAAGCCCCAGGTCAGCAGCGCCAGCACGGTGCCACCCACCAAGGGGCGCCAGGGTGCCCAGCTGAACTGGCGCGCCATGAACGCCGACAAAGCATGGGCGCTGGCGGCAAAGCCTCGCCCAACCCAGCCGGCACCAATGCCCACCAAGGCGACGGCCAGCAGGCAGCCGGCTGACCAAGCAGGCACCGAATCGACCAGATAGTGCTCGTGCTGAATGCCCCAGGCCCGACAGACCTGATCGGCCAGCACCGCAGACAGCAGGCACGGCCACAGAGCGTCGTATTTCAGGCGACCAATGGCCAGCACTTCCAGCGCGAAGACGGCGCCGGCCAGCGGTGTGCCAAACACCGACGCAAACCCCGCACTGATGCCCGTCATCAACAAGAGGCTGCGGTCATCGGCACGCAATCGAGCCAGATGCGTCAGCTGATCGGCCAGGGCACCGCCCATCTGGACAGCCGTGCCCTCCCGGCCCACCGAGGCACCAAACAAGTGAGACAAGACCGTGCTGAGCAAGATGAGAGGCGCCATGCGCAGCGGCACCACTTGCTGGGGGTCGTGGATCTCATCAATGAGCAGGTTGTTGCCCCGCTCGACCGATCGCCCCAGACACCAGTACACCCAGCCCACGGCCATCCCCATCAAGGGCAGGCCTGCCAGCAGCCAGGGATGGGCCTCACGGGTGCGTGTGGCCCAGTCCAGCGCGGTCAGAAACACGGCCGATGCCGTGCCTGACAGCAGTGCCACGAGCGAGGCCAGCAACAGCCAGCGTCCGTGTTGACGAAGAAAAACTCGGGGGAATTGCATGGCAAGACAGTATCGCACCCTGTCTGAGCAGGGTCGCGCGCCGTGTCAGCGGATGGCCATGGCAAAGGCATCTTTGCCTGTGTGCTTGACGGCATACATGGCCTCATCGGCGGCCAGCAGCAGCTGTCGCCCGGTCAGCCCGTGTTCGGGTGAACAGGCAATGCCCACGCTGACCCCCACTGAAACGGTCACCCCGCCATCCAGTGCGATCGGCGCACACACCGACGCCATCAACTGTTGCGTTAACTGAATCAGCAAAGGGTCGCAGGCCCCCACGCCCTTGAGCAAGATGACAAACTCGTCGCCACCGAGTCGACCGACCACATCACTGGAGCGCCGCAGGGCCAGCCGCATGCGCTGGGCACATTGCACCAACACCTGGTCACCCGCATGGTGTCCGTGCTGGTCATTGATCTGTTTGAAACCGTCCAGATCCAGGAAGAGCACGCTCACGGGCTGGCTGTCTGCGGTGGCCTCGATGAGCAAGCGTTCCAGCATGTCCTCCGTGGCACGTCGGTTGCGCGCACCGGTCAAGGCATCGTGCTCTGCCAAATGGCGAGCCTGGGCTTCGGCGGACTTGCGGTCGGTGATGTCATACATCACCCCCTCGACGTGAAAATCGTCTTGTGCGGTACGGTGTTGCGGCCATCCCTCGGCATGCTGGACCGAGATCAGGCAATGCACCCAGCGAGACGCGTCCCCTGGGCCCAGCAACTCGAGGTCATCGGAAACGGTCCCCCCCAATCGCAAGGACTGATCGATGAGGTTCAGGACATGGTCGGGACGCGCAAAGACATCGTGAATGATGTCTGCCGCTTTGAATCGGTTCACATCGGATGGGTCACCACCGAGTATCCTCAGGGCAGTGGGGTTGCAATTGACCAGGCGTCCGTCATGGTCCAGCACGAAAATCCCGGCGCTGCTGGCATCAAAAATCTGACGGTATTGCGCCTCCATTTTTTCGATTTCGGCGCGCAAGGTGCGCTCGTTGCGCAAAGCGCTGTGGTTAGACGCCAGCAAGACGTTGGCGCTTTCGACCAGGGTCCCGATTTCATCATCGCGGTGCCCACGCGGCACAGGCAACTGCGCCGAAGTACCCGGCGGCAAACTGCGCAACTGATCAGCCAGTCGCTGGATGGGGCGGGTCACGGCCTTGTAAACCATCACGTAGAGCAACAAAGCCAGGACGGTGGACTGGATGCCCATCATCCAGGCCAGGTTGTTGGCCACTTTGCGGGCCTCTTGGTGCAGGCTGTCCACGTCGGCATACACCTGCACTTCGCCCACGGATTCACTCTTATCGAAGGGTGCGGCCAGTTTGCGAGCGGTCATCTGCCCCGCATGGTTGACAACAGCCTCCATCGGACCGCGATGGCCGTATTGCCGGACCAGCACCGTACCTCGGGCATCGAGCACATCGACACGTGCCACCAATTCATTGCGAGCCATGCCATCGATGACATCCTGCAGCAAGACCTTGTCACCGGTGTAGGCGCCAATGGCCAAGGTCTTGTCCACGGCGTCCAGCAAGCCATTGACCTGCTCGGTGCCTTCGTCAAAGGTGCGTTGGTAAGCAGCGCGATACCCCAGCACGGCGGCCATGACGGCAAACAACATGGCGCCGACCAACATGGCCAACATGATGCGCACCTGCAGACGTTTGATGGGCACAGCCACTCAGCGTCCTTCCTTGAGGATCAAAATCGTACGCAGTTGGCGGTCGCCGGGGTCTCGCCCCAGGTAGCCAATGGCGCCGGGATGGCGACGCAAATACTCCAGCATCGCCTGCTCACTGCTCATGGTTTGCGGCGGCATGGTCCGCCCGGTGAACATCAACCGCGCCCAATAGCTGTTGATTTGCGCCTGTGTCAACCCGATGAGGCTTTCATAGAAGGCCACACGCACCGCGCTGTCACGGGGCAAATCCAAGGTCACCACCGCACTGCCGTCAGGATAGACGCGCGTGCGCCCCATGAACAGGTCTGTGGCTTCTTTTTGAGAAATGTTGCCCAATGGATTGGTTGCGTTCACCAGCACGTGCACATCGGCATGCGCCAAACCCTGCGAGCCCCAGGCCCACAGGATCGCAGCGATTTGCAGGAAGCGAACCAGCTTGTGCATCATCAGAAAACGAAATCCAGGGCCACGGTTCCCACCTGGGGATGGCCACCACGGACATCACTGCCCGACCACAGGGCCGCGCCGTTGTCCTCCACGTCATACCAGTCCCACTGCACCTTCAGCGCAGTCTGTGGATGGAAATCCCACCTCACCCCCAAGGACACGGAACGCTCCCGGGTGCGCCCGGAATTGAGCCCATTGGACGCTTCGGCGCCCAAGGCCATTGCAGCCCCTCCGAGCGCCGACCAGTCAGGGCGTTCAGCCGCCTTGTTGTCCGGGCGCACCCAGCCCACGACGCCATACACCGTGTAGTCGGCCATGCGTCGCCCCACGGCCAGGTACGCGGCCTTGGCGTTCAGGCTATACAAATCACTGAAGATGCGGGCCGCTTCGGCCTGAATCAACCAGGGGCCACGGTCATACACCACGCCCACCTCTGCAAAATGCACCCGGCCGGACAATTTGGCCATGGGGGTCAGCAAGGCGTTGGCCTGCTGCGCCACGACTGGGTTGCCGGCGCTTTCCACGCTTTGCAGGGCCTGCACCACTTGGGTCAGTGAAGCCGGGGAGTTCACCTCAATGTTGGACACCGACACCGCCGCGCGCAAGGTCAGCCCGTCATCTTCTCGGGACAGGACAGCGCTGATGCCGTTGTGCAAATGCGCCTCGACCGCGGGCGCGCCAGGTTGAATGGGTGTCCACGTGTGAGTGTCACCATACGCTGCTTTCACACGCCAGCGGGCATCGCCTCGTGACCATTCGTAAGCGGCATCCATGCCATCAAAGCCGTACAGCGGCAGGCCACCGTAGAACTCCAGGTTGGGGCGGACCCACGGGTAAGCAAACCCCACATTGCGCTGATCTGACATCAGGAACATGTCCAACGCCATGCGTCCGGCACGGATGGTCACGGCGTCGTTGGGCTGGTAGGCCAGGAAGGCCCATTCGACACTGTCTGACGGTTTGACTTGGGGAAGACGGTCGCGCGCCAGTACCTGGGCGGTGGCTTGCCACTGTGGGTTGATTTCGTAGTTGGCCTGCACACCGATGCGGGAATCCGTACGCAACTGGTTGCCCCCGTGATTTTCACGGTAGCCCAGATCACGCCGCAGACCCCAAGCTTGCGGCCCGTCGACATGGCTGAGCGCCACGGTCCCAAAGCCGTTCAGCCGTAAACTGGGCAAGCTGGACAAATCTACCGCCCGCCCGAGGGACGACCACAGACCTGCCGCGATCGCGACAGACAGACTGAGGGGCAGTGTGGATGGCTTCATGCCCGCATTCTGCGCGCAGCCTGTCCGGCGAAACCAGATATCAGCGTGCAAAATGCCATCCAAACACCTGAAATCAGGCGTTACTGGCAGCCATCACTTCATTGAGGTCGGTGAAACCCTGAAGCACCTTGTCGATGCCGTCTTGCCGCAAGGTCCGCATGCCCCCCTGCAGGCTTGAGGTCAGGATGTCGGCAGCCGAAGCGCGGTGGCGAATCTGCTGTCGAATGACATCGTCGACCACCAAGAGCTCATGGATGCCCATGCGCCCCTTGTAGCCATGATGGTTGCAAGCCTCGCAACCCGGACCACGGTGGTGCAGATGGATGCGTCCGTCACCATCGCCATAGCGCCGTCGCCACTCGGCGAGCACCATGTCTCGGCCATTGGCGGTGTTGTCCCGGGCGCTCAGCAGGTAGTCGTGCAACATGCAGTCCAGTTCGGACTGCGTGGCCACGCCCATCTGCCCGCAATGGGGGCAGACTTTGCGCACCAGACGCTGAGCCAGCACCGCGAGCAGAGAATCCGAGAAGTTGAATGGATCCAGACCAATTTCCAGCAAGCGGGCAATGCTTTCTGCCGCCGAGTTGGTGTGCAAGGTCGAGAACACCAAGTGCCCCGTCAGCGAGGCCTCGATGGCAATGTTGGCGGTTTCCTGATCCCGCATTTCGCCAATCATGATGACGTCCGGGTCGGCGCGCAGGAAGGTGCGCATGGCCGCGGCAAACGTCCACCCGATGCGGGCATTGACCTGCACCTGACACAGCCCGGGTTGGCTGATTTCAATGGGGTCTTCGGCCGTCCAGATCTTGCGGTCGCCCTGATTGAGTTCGCGCAGCACGGAGTGCAAGGTGGTGGTCTTGCCGCACCCGGTCGGACCACAGATCAACACCAGCCCATAAGGCTTGGCGATGATCTCTTTCATGGCGCGCAGGTTGCGCTCGTTGAGCCCGATTTGTTCGATGGGCAGCGGCTTGGCACCGGACAGCAAGCGCAGCACCACATCTTCAATGCCGTGCGTGGTCGGCACGGTCACGATACGCAGCTCGACGGCATGGTCACCGAAGCGAGAGAAGTCGATCTTGCCGTCTTGCGGCTTGCGGCGCTCGGCAATGTCGAGATCGGACATGATCTTGAGCCGCGCCACCAGCGCCGCCCGATACGGGGACGGCAACTCCAGGTAAGGTACCAGCGCTCCGTCAATGCGGAAACGGATGAGCACCTTGCTATGCGGTGACATGGCCTCGATGTGGATGTCGGACGCGTTGCGTTTGATGGCATCCTCGATCATCGTGTTGACCAGGCGCACCAGCGTGCTGCTCGATTCGGTGATGACCTCGCTGGGTCCGTCGCTGGGGCGTGCCACGGGGACTTCGCCTTCCAGCACGGCCGCCAGCTCATGCACGTCCGAGCCGCCGGCCTGTTTGAGACGGCCATCCAGCCCATCATAGGCATTCAGGGTGGCCTGCCCGAGGGTGCCCGGCAAGGCCATCACCGGGACCAAGCGCAAGTTGGTCAGGAAACTGAGTTCGTCCGTCACCCCTCGGTGCCACGGATCGGCCATGGCCACCAGCAAGATGCTGCCCTTGCGCATCAGTGGCAACACCCGCATGCGCTGCGCGGTGTTGATCGGGATGAGCCGCAACGCATCATCCTGGGGTTGAATGGCCAGGCAATCGACCACCGGCATGCCGGCCATGGTGGCCAGCGCGATTTGCAAGTCCGCCTCGACCAAATCGCCGTTGTTGAGCAAGATCTGCCCCAGCGGCTTGTGTGGCCCTTTGGTTTGCTGCGACAAGGCGCGCTCGACCTGGGACGGCTCACTCAGTCCATGACGGACCAAGGCTTCACCCAGCCGACATTGGGCACCCAGTTGATGTTCGCTGGTCGCGGCCTGCCAGACTTCGTCCAGCGAACGCAGCACGACACCACCTTGGGTAGATTCCTGCATACCGTCTTGTTTCACGATTAACCCACTGCGACGCTCGTTACGAAGCGTATCTTTCTCTATTGTGCGCATTACAGAACACTTGTGCATGACAAATGCTGCGGTGTGTGGCTTTCACCCGTGACACATGACTGAAATGTGATCCCTCTCAAGGTTGCGGAGCGCGCAGAGCTTGATGCAAGCGGCGACCAACGGGGTGCGGCACGCCATCACGGTCCATGCGCACCACGTCGATGTCCCAGTGTTGCACGCCCTCCCGATTCAGCACCACATTCAGCAACCAGCCGGTGCGGTTGGCCACCTCGACATAACCATCAAAGATGAAATTCCCCAGGCTGTACACGATGGGCTTGCCGCGATAGACCTCGGTGTCCTGCACGACATGGGGGTGGGAGCCGACCACCATGTCGGCACCGGCGTCCACCATGAGACGCGCCAGGGCACGCTGGCGCACATCGGCCTCCTGCTCGTGCTCCTGCCCCCAGTGCATGAAGGGGATGACGATGTCGGCGCCATGCACGGTGCGGGCGCGCCGGATGTCGGCGACCACCTGCTCGTCTTCGCTCCAGGCCACGCCGGCCCAGTCGGGCCCCGCCTCAAAGGTGCGAGGAAAATATTCGTTGTAGCCCAGCAAAGCGATCTTCACGCCCTTGCACGAGAAGACATGCGGCTCGTGTGCTGCACGCAGGTTGCGCCCGCCCCCCACATACGGCAGGCCGGCACGTTCCAGCCGAACCAGCATCTCGCCGAAGGCTGCTCGCCCGAAATCCCCCGAGTGGTTGTTGGCCACGGTCACCACATCCACGTGCCGCTGCAACACAGGTAACACCGAAGGTGGTGCCCGGAAGGTGTGCAGCTTGTTGCCGACCGGCTGACCGGTGGTGGCGATCAGACTCTCCAGATTGCCCACGCGCACATCGGCCTGATTCATCTGCGCGGCGACCGCAGCAAACGGGTCACGCCCCTGTTGCAAGACGCGCCCCGGCCCGTCCACCAGCATGAGATCCCCCACGAAGACCATGTGCACATCGGGTCCGGCCGCACGCTGACACATCGGCAGCAACGGCACCGTGCCCGATTCTTGCGCTCCGGCCAGCGTGGCCACCGACAGCGCCAGCGACACCGCACCACGCATCCAGTTCGACATGGCAAGCCCCCTCATGACTGCCCCTCAGTCTGCAGCGCACAGCCGTACACCAGCTCACGCCCCTTGCGAGCCGAGTAAACATGGTTCCAGCCCGTCAGCGAAGGGATCTCGGCCCCGAGGGCAAAAGGCGGCAGATGCCGGACTGTTTGCAGGATGACCGGTGCGCCCGCCACCTCCAGGTCGTACACCGTCACCGTGACGTGATCGATGTGGGCTGCTGAACCGGCGACCACGGCCTTGAAGGCGAAGCGCTCGGCCAACCCGCTCAAGGGGACCTCATAAGGTTCCAGGGTCGGACGAGCCTGCATGTGCCAGACCTCGCTCGCATAACGCACCGCGCATTGCAAGACCGGAGCCCCCTGCGCCAGCGGCGCAGCCTGCGCAACCGCCAAACCGCAAGCCATGCATCCCATCACCCTACGCGAGAACCAGCGCATCATCCCTTCGACCTCACCATGAAAACAGCCCCGACTCATCACGAGCGGGGCTGCGATGATCGACCAGGCGATCAGTCTGCCATCAAAGCGGATCTCAGCGTTGGGCCACGCGGGCCATGGCTTGTGCACCCATGGGTGCGGTGCCCACGCCGCCGGTCTGCGACACGCCAGCCAAGCGACCTGCACATTTGACGAAGCGGTAATCGGCCTCTTTCACCTTGCGGGTCTCCATCCAGTAGCGCCAGGTGGACTTGGGCCAGATGGCGAAGTTGATGCCCTCCGCGGTCTGATACCAGCTGCGACACCCCGATGACCACACCGTGCCCTTCAGCGCCTGGGTGACTTCGCCCAGGAAACGGGTCATGGCCTCTGGCTTGACGTCGATGTAATCCGCATCCTTGGCTTTGACCAGCTTGATGCAGTTCACGATGTAGTCGGCCTGCGCCTCGATCATGAAGATGATGGAGTTGTGGCCAAGACCCGTGTGTGGCCCCACCAGCTGGAACATATTGGGATAGTTCGATGCCGTGATGCCCAGGTAGGCAGTGGGGCTCACCTTCCAGTCTTCCTGGATGGTGTGGCCGTTCAAACCTCGCAACTCAAACTGCTTCATGTAGATGCGCGGATCCACCACGAAGCCCGTGCCCAGGATCACGCAATCCAGTGCGCGTTCTTTGCCATCCTTCGTGACGATGCCCGTGGGGGTGAACTCACGGATGTCATCGGTCACCAACTCCACGTTCTCGCGGTTGAATGTCGGGAACCACTTGTTGGAGATGAGGATGCGCTTGCAGCCCAAGGTGTAGTCCGGTGTCAGCTTCTGGCGCAGGACCGGATCCTTCACCTGATAAGCAATGAACTGCTTGAGGAAAAACTCACCGACACGTGCCAGCTTCGGATTGAAGATGGGCCACACGCGAGACTCATTGGTCCAATAGCAGCGCCAGCGATGCAGGGTGCGGGTCACCGGCAGCGTCTCGAACAACCACTTGCTGAAGGCCGAGTAGCGACGCTCGTCACGCGGAATGACCCACGCCGCTGTGCGCTGGAACACATGCAGTTGCTTGACCTGTGGCGCGATCTCGGGGACGTACTGAATGGCCGAGCCCCCCGTGCCAATGGACGCCACGCGCTTGCCGGTCAACTCGTAGTGGTGATCCCACTCAGCCGAGTGCATGACCTTGCCCTGGAACTGATCCAGTCCCTTGATGTGGGGCTTGGCCGGCACGTGCAGGGGCCCCGACGCCAAGATCCAATGGCGGCAGATGTAGGTTTCCCCACCGGCCGTCTTCACGGTCCAGCGGCCCGTGCCATCGTTGAACACGGCACTCACCACCTCCTGGTTGAAGCGCACATTGGGTCGGACGTTGTACTGCCTGGTCACATCCAGGATGTACTGCTGGATCTCGTTCCACGGTGCATAGCGCTTGGTCCACTTGGCGCTGGTGGCAAACGAATACGAATACATGTGCGACTGCACATCACACGCCGCACCGGGGTAGTGGTTGTCGCGCCAGGTTCCCCCCATTTCGTTGCCCTTTTCCAAGATCACGTAGTCGGTGATGCCGGCTTCCTGCAGCTTGATGGCCATGCACAAGCCACCGAAGCCGGCGCCGGCAATGGCCACTTCCACGTGACGAACGTGGGTCGAAGGGGTGGGGAAATCTGTCATGCCATGTCTCCTGTAGTGAGGAGATGGTGCGGTTCAGACTTGATCCAGACCATGCTAGATTCGACCAAAAATTGATCTTTCCGGCCAAAACAGGCGTTTATACGGGTCAACCCGCCCCCTTGAATTGACAGTCCGATGAGCTCACGATCCATCCTTGGCTTGATCTACATGGTGCAAGGCCTGCAGCAAATGGGCGAAGACCCCGAGCCGGTTCTCGCCCGCCACGGCCTGAGCCTGAGCCGTCTCGACCCCAGCACCCGCATTGACCGCTCCCGCGAGTTGCGCATCTATGCCGACCTGGCCGAAAACGTTAAAGACCCGCTGGTCGGGCTCAAGCTCGGGGGCTTCTACGGGCTGGCCGGGTATGGCCCGCTGGTCATGCTGTTGATGACCTGCAGCACGGCCTACGAGGCCTTTCAGGCGGGCATCCGTTACCAAGGCCTCACCTACCTGTATGGCACGCTGCGCTTTGAACCCGGAGACAAGCTGAGCTGCCTGGTGCTCACCCCCATGCCCATGACGGGACAGGCCTTCCGCTTTCGCGTGGACGGCGAGGTCTCCGGCACCTACAAAATGGTGCGTGACATGCAGCTCTCGCTCGGGGTCGACATCCACGCCGAGCGCATCGACATGCCTTACCCCCGTCCCCCCGAAGCGGCAGACTACGAGGCCTACTTCGGCTGCCCGGTTCGCTTTGGCGACACCGAAGCCCGCTTCTGGCTGCGCAACGAGCACCTGCAACTGCGCCTGCCCTCGGCCGACCCCAACGCCCACGCCATGTACCGCACCATGTGCGACCAGCAACTGGTGGCCCAGCAGACCAGCAACGACACCCTGGCCGAACGCGTGCTCACGCACCTGGGCCTGTTCAGCGGCGGCTACCCCTCGGCCGAAGACGTGGCCAAGTCCCTGGGGCTGTCCGAGCGCAGCCTGCGACGCCAACTCAGCGACGAAGGCCGCAGCTTCCGCGATCTGCTGGCCGAAGCCCGCTACGCCAAGGCGCAGCACCTGTTGCGACACACCACGCTGTCGGTCGAAGCCATCGCCCAGCAGCTGGGCTATGCCGAATCTGCGGCCTTCATCCATGCGTTTCAGCGTTGGTCGGGCATGACACCGTCAGCGTTTCGAGGCCGCTGAACCCGAGCAATCCTGACTGTCATCAAGTGAACCCAGGCGCATCAGCGTCTATGCTTGCCTCTTTGACCCAAACCGTATTGAACATGAGCACATCCTCCCGCTTTGCCCCCATGCCCAATGACGAAGGCTACTTCGGTCCTTACGGTGGCCAGTTGGTGCCCCCGCACCTGAAAAAAGCGATGGACGACATCAACGTCGCCTACGAAGAAATTCGCCAGCGCGACGATTTCCAGCAAGAACTGGCCTCGCTGTTCGCGGACTACGTCGGCCGCCCCAGCCCCATCTTCCACGCTCGCCGTCTGTCGGAGCAACTGGGTGGCGCACAAATCCACCTCAAGCGCGAAGACCTCAACCACACCGGCGCCCACAAGATCAACCACTGCCTGGGCGAAGCCCTGCTGGCCAAGTTCATGGGCAAGAGCAAGGTGATCGCTGAAACCGGTGCTGGCCAACACGGCGTGGCCCTGGCCACCGCCTGCGCCCTGGTGGGCATCCCCTGTGAAATCCACATGGGCCAGGTCGACATCGAGAAAGAGCACCCCAACGTCACCAAGATGAAGATCCTGGGTTGCAAGCTGGTGCCCGTCACCCGCGGTGCCGCCACCCTGAAGGAAGCCGTGGACAGCGCGTTCGAGGAATACCTGAACGACCCCACCAACTACATCTACGCGATTGGCTCGGTCGTGGGCCCCCACCCCTTCCCCAAGATGGTGCGCGACTTCCAGTCCATCATCGGCAACGAAGCCCGCGAGCAGTTCCAGGCCAAGCATGGACGCCTGCCTGACCACGTGGCCGCTTGCGTGGGCGGTGGCTCGAACGCCATGGGCATCTTCACGGCCTTCCTGAACGACGACGCCGTGCACCTGGTGGGCGTGGAGCCCTCCGGTGAAGGCCTGGACAAGCCCGGTCGCCACTCGGCCACACTGAGCAAGGGCAAGCCGGGCGCCATCCACGGCATGGCCTGCTATGTGCTGGAAAACGAAGACGGCACCCCATCGGCCGTGCACTCGATTGCCTCGGGACTGGACTACCCCGGCGTGGGCCCGCAGCACAGCTACCTGAAGGACATCGGTCGCGTGGACTACCAGACCGCCACCGATGAAGAGTGCCTGAACGCCTTCATGACCCTGTCGCGCGTGGAAGGCATCATCCCCGCGCTGGAAAGCGCCCACGCCGTGGCCTGGGCCATCCGCGTGGCCCCGACCCTGCCGAAGGACCAGCACATTCTGGTCAACCTGTCGGGTCGCGGTGACAAGGACGCCGACTACGTGGCAGGCAAGCTGGGCCTGTAATCTCTGCCCGGCGGCGAATCAGGCTGTGTCCTTCACGGGGCACAGCCTTTTTCATGGGCGAACGAGGGAGCTTTACTTGGTCCCGAAGATGCGGTCCCCGGCATCACCCAGGCCCGGCATGATGTAGCCGTGGTCGTTGAGGCAACGGTCCACAGCGGCCGTGTAGATGTCGACATCCGGGTGCTCGGCCTGCATCACGGCCAACCCCTCGGGGGCCGCCAGCAGACACATGAACTTGATGGAACGCGGCTGCAACTTCTTGATGCGAGCCACCGCGGCCGAAGCAGAATGCCCCGTGGCCAGCATGGGGTCGACCACGATCACGTCGCGCTCGGCCACCTCGGAGGGCATCTTGAAGTAGTACTCCACCGGGTGCAGGGTCTCGGGGTCTCGGTACAAGCCAATGTGCCCCACACGGGCGCTGGGCACCACCCGCAGCATCCCGTCGAGCAGACCATCGCCGGCACGCAAGATGGACACGAGCACCAGTTTCTTGCCATCGATCATGTAGCCCGTGGTGGTCTCCAGCGGGGTTTCGATCTCGACCGGCTGCAAGGGCATGTCGCGGGTGACCTCGTAGGCCATCAGGGTGCTCAGCTCATCGAGCAAGCGCCGAAAGCTGTTGGTGCTCGCGTCCTTCTGACGCATCAGCGTGAGCTTGTGCTGAACCAGGGGGTGGGAAATGAGGTGGACGGTGCTCATGGTGCTTGAAATCTGAACTGAGCCCCTCGACCAACACGGCCGACAGGTCAGCGATGAGGCTAGCAGGAGATGTGCCTGCGGGCTCGCCCAGCCTATCCGTAGGGCCAAGCTATTGACATGCCATTAACGCCTTGCGTGCAGCGCCAACGTCGTTGTACGAATTCGGATTACCCAGGCAGGCATCGTCTTGCTCAATCAGGATGCGGCCATCTTGATCTCTCAACCTTAACAGCACCGTCATGCGCCTCCAGTCATCACCGATGTCTGGCCCCCGTTTTGCCACGGACTTGTCCGTGAGGTAGTAGCTTATTGAAAACAGCAACGCATCCTGTCCCTTGACGCTTGCCAATGCATTCACGCCATTGCACCAGGTTCGACCGTTCGCCTCGTCGAGCTTGACATCGTGTTTGGCGACTTGCCTGAGCTGATCGTCATAGAAAAAAACGGCACAGATGCCTCCGCCAGCAATCGGGCCGGCATGTTTGTTCATCGCGGATGCTGCGTCGCGGGCGGCATTTTGTGCTTTGGACCGGTGCTGCACACCTGCCACATAGAACGTCCGCCCCCCCCAGCGCATTCTGAAGAAATGGAGTGTCTCGTAAAAGCGCTGGCCCTCCAAGCCACTATTGATTTGATCCCGACGGACCGCCGCTTCCAATGAATGAACGCCTTCCAACTCAAAGCCAACGTCTTTTTCAGACCACGGGAACTGTCGATCCAAACTCACTTCCGCCAAAACAGGTCCCGCAAGAAGAGTGAATGCGAGTACGGCGATACGCCACCGGTTAGCTGATCTTGGATCAAATTGCTTCATACGCTGCTTGCATCTTGGCGTCATAGGCGTTTTTCTTGTATTCACCGCCGTTGTAGTAAAGGGCAATCCGCGGCCAGTCTTTCCTTTTCACCGCAGCCCACAATTTCCCATTCGCCTTATGGCGGATAAAGCCAACCAAAGGCTGTAACTGAGACGATTCGCCCCCGCACATCAGTGAGACCAAAGCTTTTGCGGATGCTTGACCACAACTCTCAAACTCCCCGCCCATGATTTGGAACTTGCCCCACGAGCATGAAGCCAGAGCGGCCTCCGGGTCAAGGCGATAGGCATTCATTAGCCTTAAATAACTGCTCGCATACGAACCATAGCGGTCTGCCTCAGCCGCCCCCTTTTTCGACGTGTAGGCGGGCCCAGAAATGTCGGGGTGGGTCTTGTCGTACGCCCCTTTGGTCAAGCGCCGAAACCAATGCCTCTCAAACAAGATGCTTGGCACTTGCTTGCCCTCTGCAGCATTCAGACGCCAAAAAGCAGCTCCTTTTGTTTCCACCTCTGCAATTGCCTTGAGAACAGCAACCTCGCACTGCAACGCATCCGCGGCATCGTCCCACTGCTTTGTTGTAATCGGATCATCCCGGTACAGATCAAAGAGGTTTTGCAGCCCGCTTGGGATATCGACGCCGAGCTGAATGATGGCCTGCCCGTGCTTGCCCTTGCCCACCTTCTTTCGAACATGGGGGTTGTTTGTGTCTGCCTCGCCCTGCCCTGATAAGACAACTCCACCAGACACTGGCGTGCTGGGTGCCGCATGAGGATGAGGCTGCGTCTGGCCCTTAAAAACCAATGAACCACTCACCAGCGTGATGAGCTTGTGCCCATGATCGGATGCAGTTTGACAAACTTGACGCCACTGCCCTGTGAGGTCCTGCACCAAAACTTCGACAACTGATTTTGCGCTCTGGGTAATCACCCGTCCGCCAGAACCGTTACCCCCCGTTTGCCCCGCTGCTGTTTGGCCGTCGAACTTGATTTTGAACTTGAGGTTCTCAATGGGGTGCCTTAGCGCATCCAGAAACAACACACTCACGCCAAAAGCGGTTTCTTGGGAAAGGTACAGCGTCTGACCTGCTTGCAGTCTATGAGGGTTGTTCAATTGATTGAATTGGCACAACTCTGCGATGCTCCGACCACTCTGCCGAGCAATCTTGCCAAGCGTATCCCCCTCTTTGACCCGGTAGGGATCTTGAATCGTCACATCAGTCATCGAAGGACGCCTCCTCTGTCGAGCTCGTCATCCATGTGTCGTCCTCTGACTCCGCAATCTGTATGTCTTGCTCCATGCTCCATTTGGGTGCAAGGCACACGACATATCGCACCTGCCGGGCATCTTCGGTTATCACGCTGGCCGTGAATTCATCTGTTGGCCTAGCCAGTAAGTGACCGACAGTCTGGCGCCCATCCAACACCTCCACCGACTTCGCACCGCTGAAAGGCAACCATTCACCCGGATAGTCACTGAACCCCAACGCTTCGCTGAACAGTGGGGATGCCAGACTCGGTGCCTGAATAAACCCATGCAGCGGGGCACTCACGCTAATCGGCAACGCCATCAAGCTCGCACCACCGCCACCGCCCCCACCCGCGCCCCACTCATGCATGGCCCCCTTCACCGTCCACGTGCCAGGACAGGTGAAGGTGATGTCGCCGCCCTTGAGCTCGATCTGGCTTTGCCCGGCCGTCAGCGTGATGCTGCGACTGGCCTGAATGCGGATTTCGTCGGTGGTGCTTTGCACCGTGAGGTCCTGATCGGCCCAGATCTGCTGAGCGTCGGTATGTGCTCGCACGCTCAGCGCCCCCTTGGCGGTGATGGCCTTGATGCCGCCGGAGTGGGTGTACAGACTGGTGGTTTGACCGCTGACGGCGCTGAAGGTATGGCCGCTGGTGCAGTGCAGATCGCCGTGGGTGCTCAGGCTGGTGTCTTGCCCGCTGAACAGGCTGACATCGGCGGCGGCCACGATGCTGGCACTGACCGGTGTGTCCAGGTGCAGCAGGGGTTTGGCAAAGCGCTCGACCGGATCGGTCAAGGTGCGGCCGTCGGCCTTGCGCGCGGGTTGCCCGCCCATCGTGCCGCTGTAATGGCCTTGCGCCGCGGGGTCCATCGCGTCGGCATGCTGTTGCACGGCTTGATCAGCGTCGTGACTGCCCAGGCCCTGCGCACCTTGCTGGCGTGCGTTGTGGCTCAGTGCATCGCCCAATTGGCGGGCCGCACGCAACTGTGACACCGCTTCTGCCGCGTCCATTTGCGTGCTGTGTACGCTGCTGCCACGCGCCGGGCGAGCCGAGGTGGTCAGCAGCATACCTTGTCCGGCACGCAGCACGGCCCATCCGTCGGTCACGCCATAAAAGCCGCTGCCCAGCCAGGCCCCACGGTGTGCGTGTCCGGCGCCGCCAGCACCGCTTTGCTGCACCAGGTGGCCGAGGCTGAGCTCGCTCCAGCCCAAGCCCGCACCGTGGCTGAGCAGGCGCATGCGCAATTGCCCGGCGCTGTCATCCAGCAGCCACTGGTTGGCGCCTTGTCCATCGAGGTGTGTGCTGTGCCAGCCCGACAACACCCCGCCATGGTTCGCCCCCGCATCCACCCCGGCAGGCCACGGCAGATCGTGCTGCCCGTTGTGCAACTGGCCGACGACCACCGGGCGGTCGATGTCCCCGTCCATGAACGACACCAGCACCTCGGTGCCGGCACGGGGCGTGAACACCGTGCCCCAGTTGGGGCCAGCCAGACTTTGCGCGACACGCACCCAGGTACCGCTGCGGGCATCGCCGGGGGCGTGTCCGGTCGTGCGCCCTGTGGGGGACTCGGGTGCCGTGAGGGCACCTGGCAAAGGCGCCTCACCGCGCTGCCAGGCAAACTGGATGCGGATGCGCCCATCGCGATCGGTGGTCAGTGGCTCGCCGGACTGGGCCGCCACCGTGGCCGTTTGAGGGCCGGGTGCAGTGGAGCGATCCGGGATCGGTGGTAACAAGCGCGTGCCCGCTGGCACCGCGGTGAAGTGATTACGGTAGCTGCCTTGTTCCAAGGCGTTGTGGCGCAAGATGGCGGCGGCTTCCGAGCCCAGGTTGTTGGCGGCCTCATGGGTCACGCTCAGTACCTGAAACCGGTTCTGCCCCGAAGCCATCGAGGCCAAACCGTACAGACTGTGCTCGGTCAGGGCAAACACTACCCCTTCATGCAGGGAGCGCACGGCACTGTCCCCGGCAGCAAAGCGATGGGGCAGGATCCTGGCGGCCAGCCGAGCGGCCGCGCGGGCTTCGGCCACCGTCGCTGCACCGATCTGTGGATCGTCGATGCGACCGTCGGCATGGCAGCGCTCACCGTGACCACGGTAATCTTCCAGTTCTGGCACACGGCCAGGTCGTGCTGTATGGTGAGCCTGAGCGGACACCCCCGCCACCTGTCGCTCATCCCAGGAAGCCAGGGTCACAACGTTGTGGGTCAGTTGCTGACCTTCCCGCCACGCGGTGATGGTGTCTTGCGCGCAGCCACTGTCCAGCAGACTGCTCCCCCACACGCTCCCTGCACCTCGCATGTCGGGGCGGCTGAACCGCAAGGCCCCCAAGTCGGGTACGTCGGCGTACCCGTCAAACACCACGAGGGTGTGGCGCGCCGAGCGAGCCCCGGCGACCTCACCGGGCAGAGGCGAGGTGGGCGCGCCCTGATGCGCCAGCCGCCAACTCCAGCCTTCTTCAGCCATCAGGCGCTGGACAAACGCCCAGTCGGTTTCACGGTATTGCGTGGTGATGGGCCGCACCGGGCCGGGCTGCCGCACGTCCAGCCGGAAATGGGCCTGCGGGTAGGCGGCCATGACCTCGCTGACGATGTCTGCGGCCGTCTGGTCCTGAAAAATCCGGGTGTCGCGCCGCAAGGTCAGCCAATGGGTCCAGGCCGCCAGACTCAGCCGGTAGCGCGCCAAGCCGCCGTCTGCGCCCAACTGCGCGGCCCGCACCACATAACCATGCCAGGTGCGCAATTGGCCATCGGCCTGCATGAGGCGCACGCTGACCTGCTCACCGTTGAGGGCCTTGAGGGACAGGTGTGCGCTGGTGCTCAGGCAATCCACCTCGGCCCACAGCGGGGATTCGGCATGCACGGCTTCAGTCAGGTGCAGGCGCTCGACCACCAGTGTGGTCGAGGGTAGTGCCGTCTCAATTTGCAACAAGCGGGTGGCTTGCCCCAAGGACAGGAGCGCCTGCAAACGGGACAGGGCATCCGCCCCCGCATGCCGCAAGGTGTCATGCAAGCTGGCAAACGACGCAGCGGGCGCACGCGCGTGCACCCCCATGCCGCCCCACGACGGAAGGTTCATGAAACTCACCTGAATGTTGGATCTTGTATGGCGGGCCATTCTCAAGCGCGCGCGGGAATCGGCCGGCCCCGCCAGCGGGGGGAAATTGCAATCAAGGGTTACCGCCCGCAAAGACCGGGCAAGGCGCCTACAATCGCCCGCCCTGCTGTATTCGCCCCTTCGGGCCCGCGACCATGTCCTTTTGCGCCATCGACTTCGGCACGTCCAACTCCGCCATTGCCATCCCGGCCTCTGGTCAAGGTGCATCTGCCATGCGATTGGTCCCGCTGGAGGGCGAGCATCTCACGATGCCAACGGCTGTTTTCTACTGCACGGATGCGGACGATGTGCCACCCGGTACCTGGCGTGGCACCCATCGCGACGACATGCTGCCGCGCACCTTCGGGCGAGCGGCGGTGAAGGCCTACATCGATGGCTATGAAGGGCGCCTGATGCGCTCGATGAAGAGCATTCTGGGCACCGCGCTGGTCGATCAGACCACGGAAGTCGGCAACGGGCTGGGCGTGAAGTACCTGGACGTGATCACGGGCTATCTGCGTCACCTGCGCAGCATGGCCGAGAAGGCCGGTGGTCAACCGCTGACGCGTGTGGTGATGGGTCGCCCCGTTTTCTTCGTCGACGAAGATCCAGTGCGTGACGCCGCTGCACAGGCGTCCCTCGAAGCTGCCGCACGGGCCGTGGGGTTTGAAGACATCGCTTTTCAGTTTGAGCCCATTGCCGCAGCATTCGACTATGAGCAGCAGGCTCAAAGCGAAGAGTTGGTGCTCGTGGCCGACATTGGCGGGGGCACGTCCGACTTTTCTGTGGTGCGCGTGGGCCCCGACCGCCGCCAGCGCCTGGAGCGACGCGATGACATCCTCGCCAACCACGGCGTGCACATTGCCGGCACCGATTTTGACCGCCGCGTGTCGTTGGCCAGCGTGATGCCCCCCATGGGTTACGGTGCCTTTGGTCCCAGCATTCAGGGGCAGCCTCCACGCCCCGTCCCCAGCCGGGTTTACTTCGATCTGACCACCTGGCATTTGATCAACACGGTGTATCAGCCTCAGCGCATGGCCGAGTTGCGCAGCATGATCGACTTCTATGGTGAGCCCCTGCACCATCAACGCTTGATGAAGGTGGTGCAGCAGCGACTGGGGCACGCACTCGTGGGCGAAGCAGAGGCCGCCAAGATCGCCGTCGCCAGCGGTGGAGAGGCCGACATTGCACTGGACCTGATCGAGTCAGGCTTGCGCGCACACCTGTCCGCGAATCAAACGGAACAAGCCTTGCGCGATGACCTCGCGCGCATCGTCGCGTGCGCCCATGACACGGTCAAACAGGCGGGCGTTCAGGCCAGCGACATCCGGGCCTTGTACTTCACCGGGGGCTCAACGGGTCTGAAGATGCTGACCGACCAACTGGAAGCGGCTTTCCCGGATGCACGGGCCGTGCGGGGCGACCGACTGGCTTCGGTGGCCACCGGCCTGGGGCTGCACGCCGCACGCCTGTTTGCCGACTGACCTCAGTCCTGGCAGATCAGGCCGAGGTAGTCGAGTTGCTCTTCGTACTCGGCCTTGGGCAAATCACGCAAGTCGGCGCATTGCAGGTAGTTGCCTCGCAACTTGCCTGCGGCCTGATCTTCGTAGCTCCAGTCCACGATGTCGGCGGCGGTGAACGGAATCGTTTGACCGTTGGCGAGTCCTTTGATCACGCGTGGCGTCACACGCAAGATGCCCTGAAAGCCTGCTGAGGCGGCCTTGAAGTCGTCAAACCAGATGGCTTCGCTCTGTTCACCCTGCTTGACGACGACCAACACACGGTATCCGCCCACCCCAGCAGGATGCTGTTGCCACACCGATAAAAACGTTGGCAGGGTGGCGCGTGCCTTCGACTGCGCGACGCCATGATCTGCTGCATGCAGAGGGGCGCCACTGCACAACGCACCAACGGTGAACAAGGCACAGAGCGCGCGGCGAACCGTCTTCATGGGGCTTCCTCAGGCTTTAAGTGGAAACCCTTATTTTCCAAGTTGGCGAACGAATGTGCGCAACTCGGTTAACGATAATCGTGCAAATGACGCGATCACTGCATCAGAGTTTGATGAGTCGCTCCAGCGCCTTCTCCAAGGTCGCGGCGGACTTGGCAAAGCAGAAACGAATCACGCCATGGTCGTCCCCTTGCGGGTAAAACGCTGACACCGGAATGGCAGCCACACCGTGCTCACGCGTCAGGCGCTCGACAAAGGCACGATCCCCCTCGTCGCTGATGGCGCCATATTTGACGCACTGGAAGTAGGTGCCCTGACACGGCAACAGCTCGAATCGTGAGCCAGCCAGCGCTTGCCGGAAGATGTCGCGCTTGCCTTGGTACAGCGCCTTCAGTTGCTCATACCAGCCCGGCTTCTTCATGAAGTCGGCCAGCGCATATTGCGACGGCGCATGGACCGTGAAGACAATGAACTGATGCGCCTTGCGGAACTCGGCCATGAGTTCTCGCGGCGCCAGGCAATATGCCACCTTCCAGCCCGTGATGTGATACGTCTTGCCAAAGCTGGAAATCACAAAGCTGCGTTCAGCCAGTTCGGGGTAGCGCATGACGCTTTCATGCCGAGCCTGGTCAAACACCATGTGCTCGTAAACCTCATCGCTGACCAGCACGATGTCTGTGTCCCGAACCAGCGCGATCAGGCGCTGCATGTCTTCGGCCGTCCAGACCGTGCCCGTCGGGTTGTGGGGCGTGTTGAGCATGATCATGCGCGTGCGCGGCGTGATCAGGCGCGCCACCTCATCCCAGTCTGGCTTGTAGTCCGGCAAGGTCAGGTGTGCGTAGACCACCTTGCCGCCCTGCAGTTCGATGGAGGGACCATAGCTGTCATACACCGGGGTGAAGACGATGACTTCGTCGCCAGGGTGCACCATGGCTGCCACCGCCGTGAACAGCGCCTGCGTGGCCCCCGCCGTGACGGTGATTTCGGTCTCGACGTCGTACTGCGCCCCGTACAGCGCGTTCACTTTGGCTGCGATCGCTTCTCTCAATGCCGGAACCCCGGTCATGGGGGCGTATTGGTTATGGCCAGCTTTGGCGTGCTGATCGAGCAGTGCCAGTAATTCGGCTGGCGCATCAAAGTCCGGAAAACCCTGTGACAAATTCACCGCATGATGTTGCTGCGCCAAGCCTGACATCACCGAAAAAATGGTGGTGCCGACTTGGGGGAGGCGGGAGGTAATGGGGTGGGCGTAGCTGGGCATAGGCATCAAACAAAAAAGGCTCCAGTCGGAGCCTTTCTTTTATACCGCTTGTCTGTCGTTATTGCGTGCAGCGTGGATCAACCACAAAGCTCGTTTGATCAAACTGCTGCCAAGCCCCAGTTGCCGCGCCATCAACAACCAAAACGGAGAACACGCCAAAATCGAGGAAGACGCCCAGCAGAGTAATAGCGTCAAAAGACTTCGACGCAGGCACAGTTGTTTCTGTGCAGCCAGCCTTGCGCGCCGTAATCATGTAGCTCTTGCTTTTCTGGAACGAGGTCACTCCGTTGTCTTTGCCAACATATGCCTCATTGACATACAACTCAGCGCCCGGCACGTTACTGCGAATCGCCACCTGTTGAGTCGTGCCATGAAACATGGCCGCACATCCCGACAGAGACATGACCAAAACAGATGTCGAAACTGTCGCTGCAATGACTCTCTTCAAACCGCGCATAAAACCTCTCTGAAATAAACAATGCTCTAGGGTCTGTAAAACTTCGTAAAGCCTACCATATCGAATCCATCACACTTCCGCGATAAGTCCCATCAGCGAACGAACCCAGTCTGCCTGCCGCTTGCATCAGCATGGCCGGCGCGCGGTTTCAAAAAAAGTTGTCCGCTTTCAGGCGCAGCCAGCAAATCGTGAACATGGGCGGCCGTCGGCTGCCTCGTTCAAAGGAGTTTGATGATGCCTGCTTTGCCCATTCATGATCTGCCTTCGCCCGCCTCTGACACCGCTCGGCAAATTTGCGACTACCTCGACAGCGAAGGATTCAAGGGCGAGATCGACGACGATGGCGATATTGTCTTCCGCTGCGAGGGGCTGGCGTATTTGCTGTGCCTTGACTCGGCGGACCCGCAGTGGGGGCGTTTGGTCGTGCCCTTCGTCTGGGAGTGGGACTCGGCGCAAGAGAGCGCGGACGTGATGCAAGCCGTGGACTTTGTGAATCGGCGTAGCAAGCTGGTCAAAGCTTACAGCGTGAACAACCGCGTGCACCTCAGCATCCAGTTGCTGCTGGAGCCTGTGAGTTGCTGGTCCAGCATCTTGCTGCGTTGCGTGCGCGCACTGGCCGAGGCACGCACCCTGATGATCAACGCGATTCGCCTGCCAGAATTGGTCACACTGGATCTGCAGAAGCTGGCCCAGACCCAGACGGACAAGCACAACACGCCACCAGCCACGACACACTGACGCCCCCCACCCGCACGGTGCCCACCATGAACGACTTGTCCAACGATGAACTGTGCCGCTTGCTCAAGCAGTTTGCGCTGGGGCAGAGCCCGGATCAGGCCACTCGCCAGGCGCAACGCGCGTTCTATGACGCCGTTCGGCGTCCGCTGGAGCGCACGGTGTCCCATGCCCTCATGCTGCGTCCGGACCTGTGCCGCGCCGCCGTACAAGAGTCTTGGAACCAGGTGTTTTTGTCTGCTGCCCGCTATGACGGGCAGCAAGGCCCGGTCATGGCCTGGGTCAAAGGCATTGCCCTGAACTGTGCGCGGACCGTGGCACGCAAAGAAACATCGGCCACGCGCTGGATTCAACCCTCAAGGTTCCAAGGCAATCGCACGCATGGCGATGACTGGTCCGACGACGAAGCTGACTGGATCGACACCGCAGTCTGTCCGATGCCCGGACCAGAGCAGGTGGCCCATGCCAGCCAGATTCGCCGAGCCGTGGCCAACTGTTTGGCCCGGTTGCCCACAGACGGGCGCGTGCCATACCGGCAAGTGTATGAACTGGCACTCGACAGCGAGTTGAGCAATCGCGAACTGGCCGACCTTTTCAACGCACAGCACCCCGAGCGCCCCCCTTGCAATGAAGAACAGTTGCGCAAGTGGGTGGCCCGCGCGGGTGACAAGATGCGCGAATGTGTGGGCGCGTTGCTGCGACTGACCGCCCCCCCAGCAAGGTGAACCCGATGGACACACGACAACGCTTTATCGCCGCTTGTACCTTGCACGCCTGTGGCCGTTTACCAGCCGACGAGGCACAGTGGCTGTCCACGGTCCTGCAGCAACACCCGACGTGGCAAGCAGACTTGGACCAGGCCCATGAATTGACGAGACTGGTCAGAGAGGTCCTGCATCAACGGGAAGCCGACCGCCCGGCCGTGATGAGTTTTGACGAGGTGATGGCCCAGCTGCCGCACGCCGTGAGCTCGCACGGCTCGGCTGCCCCCGCGTGGTTGCACGCCCTGGTGGCCTGGTGGCAGCGCCCCAGCACGATGGGACTGGCCACTGCGGCCATGGCTGCACTGGCGGTAGGGGTGGGCGTGCAAACACATCGCTTGAACGACGTGCAAGACATGGCTGAACCCGCCACGTCACACGCCGAAGCACCCATTTATCGCTCAGGTACGTCTGGCCCCAGCGCACGCATCGCATTGCATCTGCGACCCGACGCCACGATGCAGCAGGTCAATGACTTGCTGAGCCTGCACCACCTGCAGATCATCGAAGGGCCCGATGCACAGCAGGTCTATCAGGTACACGTTGCGGCGGACCAGCTGGACCGCGTCTTGGCCGCCTTGCGCAACAGCCCAGTGGTCTTGTCGGCCACGCGTGTGAAGGAGGCGCCATGACCTCACCCCAAGCAACCCGCCGCGAGGCCTTGCGTGGCATCGCTCGCTTTGCTGGATACAGCACCCTGCTGAGCATGGTAGGTGTGCAGGCCGCGGCCGGCTTTGACTATGACAAGGCCCCGAAATGGGCCCTGGTCATCGGCAACCAACGCTACGCCCAGTGGCCGGCCCTGCGCAACGCTGGCAATGACGCGCAATTGATGGCCGACACCTTCAAGGCGCTGGGCTATCAGACCACCCTGGTACGCGATGCCGATGCACGCACGCTGCGCCAGACGATTGACCAATTCAGCGACCGACTGGCCCAAGGGGGTGTCGGTGCGCTGTACTACGCCGGCCATGGCATCCAGTTTCAGGGGCGCAACCTGCTGCTGGCCCTCGACGCCCCCAAAGACGTCAGCGAGGCCAGCCAGCACGGCATCGTCGTGGAGGAGTTGTTGAAGATTTTGCAGCGCAGTGGCGCACAAGCCAGCTTGGTGATGCTGGATGCCTGCCGCAATGATCCGCACGATGCACGCACGGCGAAGCGCTGGCGTGGGGCCGCCTCGGACGGCTTTGCCGAACCCACCCGTGTCCTGCCCGGCATGCTGGTGGCCTACGCCACCCAACCTGGTGAACGTGCTCAAGACGGCACCGGTCAACACGGCCCGTTCGCCACGGCGTTGGCACGCTGGCTGCCCGAGCCCGGACTGCGCCTGACCGATGCCATGGAGCAGGTCAAACGTCAGGTTCGAGCCGACACTCAGGACGATCAACGCCCCATGGTCGAAAGCAGCCTGGTCACTGACTTTCCGCTGACCAAACGCCCGGTGGCCCAGGCCAGCGCGGCCAAGCCAGCCGCACTGCCCGAACCCCTGTCATGGTTTCAGTGGAGCGACCACAACCGCTTGATGGTGCTGACCAACGAGATCCAGCGCCGCGTGGCGGCCATCAATGCCGACGACCTGCCCCTGCTGGAACACCAGGCCCGTCATGGCAGTGCCATGGCACAAGCAGTGCTCGGCACAGCTTGGCGGCAAGGCTTTGGCGTCAGCCTGCATCAACAGCGCAGCGCCGTCAAAGCCAAGAAGTGGCTAGGCATGGCGGCCGCTCAGCACATGCCCTATGCCCTCAATGAGCTGGGCGAGATGTTCTATCTGGGGCAAGGCGGCCCCAGGCAAGCCGATGTGGCGCGCAAGCTGTTTGACGAAGCGGCGCGCCTGAACTACCCCCCCGCCAAGCTCAACCTCATGCAGGTACAACTGGAGTCAACGCTGAACACACCCGACGAACTGCCTGGTGTGTTGAGGCAACTGTCCCAGCCCTGAATCCATCCCTCCACACTTTTCCCTTTTCAAAGCCATCACCATGACCAAGCTTCATCACCGCGCCATGTTGACCACCGGACTCACGCTTGCGGCGCTCCTTGCCGGATGTGGTGGCGGAGGCACGTCCAATGACAACACGGGCCCCACCGCCAGCGCGCTGACCAGCACCTGCCAGGCCATCATCCCAAGCGGCAGCATGGTGGCGATCGCGGCCAAAGGTGGTGTCGGCAGCGCCACCCTGGACGTCAACAAAACCACGTTGGCATTGACGATCACCGCGTCCACGTCCAACAATGAAAAGCCGATCTTCTCGCAGGTGTTGATGGCCACATCTGCGACCGGATCTTGCTCCTTCAAGGCCAGCACGTCCAGCGGACCTCGGGTTCTGCTGGCCAATGATCACCTGGGTGTGGCCTACCGCCAAGACACGCAGGAGCCCGTCCTGCTGCTGGGCAATGTGAGCACCAGCATCGCCAGCATGGCCGGCACCTACAACATGGTGCGCTACCAACAAGACACCGCTGCCAACAACGCCACCAGCACGCGCACCAGTTATGCGACGTTTGTGGTCAACACCGACGGCAGTTGGTCGCTCTACAAGAACGCGGATGCATCCGGCACCGCCACGGCCAGCGGCACCTTGGAGCTGGACGGCACGACACAGCGGCTGCTTCTGGTCACGGGGAGCAGCCTCACCCCTGTGGTCCGCGGCAGCGTGTTCCTCTCTGGCAGCGGTTCAGCACGTATCCTGGCGGTGGCCGAGCATGATCCGGGTGATGCCGAAGGCTCTACCAGCGGCCTGTTCATCGGTGTGCCTCAGGCTGCGTGGTCAACCTTCAGCAGTTCGGTGGCTGGCACCTACGTCACCAACACCACGGATGCGTCGGGCAGCAGCATTGCGGTCTCTGGCCTCACCCTGACCCCCAGCGGCAGCGCGGCCATCAACGCCACCGCCGATTCGCCCATTCAAGGGCTGCTGACCGCATTGAGCACCAATTACGTCTTGCTGCGTTCGGGCCTGCTGGCTGTGATCAGCAACGAGACCAGTGGCGCCACGACATCGGGCTATCTGGAACTGGGTGTCATCCCCCAACCATGAGGCCATGACCAGTCATGCCCTTGACCGGAACTTCATCCATGCTGCAACGGCTCTTCACACTCATCACCGCAGTTAGCTTGGCCGCCCTGGTGGCTGCTTGCGGTGTCGCCCCCACCCGCAGCGATGACCACGCCACAGTGACGCCCCCTGTCATCGCCACCATCACCAGTGTGCGGCCGCATCAGACCACCACACAAACGCCTTCCGGCGTCAACACTGCGGCAGGGGCCGTGGTGGGCGGCTTGCTCGGCAATCAGGTGGGCAAGGGCAAAGGGAAGGTGGCGGCCACCTTGGCCGGCGTGGTCGGCGGGGCCATGGTGGGATCGCAGATCAACCAACACACCAAAGTCGTGGACATGGAAGAGTTGACGCTGGCCATGCCCGACGGTCGAACCATTCAGGTGAATGTGAACGCTGCGGGCTTTCGCCCCGGACAACGTGTCCAGCTCATGATGCACGGCAACCAGGTTGACATCAAAGCGTTGCCATAATTTGCAGCCATGACGTACGTACCTCGGCTCCTCACCCTGACGTTTGCCAGCGTTGCCGCTTTGACCCTCACCACGGGCTGCGCGGTCAAGAAAAACCAGGCCGGTCACATCGAGTTCCGCTTGGATGACGCCGAGTTGCTCGGCAAGGTTGTGCAGACTTTCAGGATGCCCGACGGCAGTGAGGCCCGTCTGCGGGTATTGAACGGTCGTTATTCCATCAAACTGCAAAAGCAGTTGACCGTGATCCCGATCGACAACGCCGCGCAAGCCGAAGTGAAGTCAGTCCACCAAGTGGGGAACCGGGCGCTGGTGCTGGTGGCCAAGTCCACAGCGCAATGCGGCTATCAAAGCCAACTGATCGCCATTCAGGATCTGGAGGCTTTGAGCTGGGATTTCGGCGACTGCTTCCATGCGCCTGAAGTACGCACCTATCCAGACAGCGCCACCTTCGACATTCGGCAAGACAACGGCAGCACGACTCGCTTCACGTATCAGGATGGCAAGTTGATGCGCGGATCCTTCCAAGGTACGCCACCCGGCGCCCCACCCGCAGGTGCGGCCCCCGTCCCCGCTGGCGCGCCGCGCTACGTGCCCGGTTTGCCCAGTGGGGCCGTTACAGGAGACAAGCCTGTCGGCAGCAGGGCGACCCCCGCCACCCCGGTCAAGACAGCCCCCGTGACCGAGCCCAAGCCTGTCACCACGCCGGCCAAAACCACCAGCGCACCACGCAGTGCCCCGGCACCCGCCAAAGCCCTGGACTTCCCCACTCAGGAACAAAAACCTGTTCGCATCATTCTTGACAAATGAGTGCCTCGCCCGCCATGCCCCGCAAGCAGTTGTTCAGCATCATCGGGCTGACGCTGGTTTACCTCTTGTTTGAACTGGCGTTCAACGCACGCCTGCTGGATGTGGTGGGCGGTACCGCCACCCAAGACCAGATCCATCACATCGAAATTTACGGTCGTTCACTGTCCGGGGCCGCAGTGGGCTTGCTGGTCATGCAGTGGCTGCTTGGGCGACGCAATGCCTCCCAAAATCAGTCGCCCAGTGGCATGACGATTTTGCTGGCGGTGGTCGCTGCAGGCATCCTGACCTATGGCGTCCTCAAGGTGATCGTGGATACCGCGGTAGCGAACAGCAGTGCCTCATTTCGCAGAGCCAGTCTGAACATCGTGCTGGTGCAACGTGCCTTGGTACAGGGCTCCGTCGAACTGGATGGCTTAACTGACGATGCCAAGCTGTTTGCACAACCAGCCGGCAAGGCGTTTCTGGCGCAGTTCCCGCTCATGGCCACGTCCATTGATCGGTTGGACGAAAAAATCCGCAATGCCAAGCTGACATTGATCACCACACAGGTGTCCGAGGCCTTGGGCCAAGCCGGCGGCTTCTACAGCAACCAATATGTGAAGGCCGTGAAGGCCACGCAGGAGAAGTGGCAGCGCTACAGCAAGGCCCCTTCGGCACAAGACCTGGATGGCGAGATCGCCAAGCAGCAAGACAAAGCCTGGTCCGAGTACCTGAATGACTTGGGACGCCGTGGCTGGACACCGTCGACCGTTCCAGGCATGGCGCGCGGGGCGGTCTTGCGAAAGGTGCGTTCGCGCGTACCCGTTCCGGCCAACTGGGATCTGGCCGACGAAGCCACGTTTCGCGACGCGGTTGCCACCAAAGTGCGCAAGCGTGCCGGTGCGGCCACGGGCGGCCCCAAGGGCTTGACGGTGCATGGGCAGCGCCTGCCCACAGGCCTGAGCTGGAATGCGTTTTTCACTCACCCAGGCGTTCAGGCAGAACTGCGCGACCAGTTGCATCTGCCCGCTGGCGTCAGCCTGCAATCGGCCTACAGCAGTGGCGCCGAGTTCCAGCGTGAAGTCTTCGACCCCATGGTCAAGCGTTTGGCCCAAGATGAGCTGACGCGCTACGACGCCCCGGTCGAAGACTTTGCCAATGGTGGCAAGCTGGCCGAGCGAGGACTGGATGCTGCGCGCCTGGCCCTGGTGCCTCCTTTGGCGCTGTTTTTTTCCTTGCTGGGTGCCATGACCCACGTCGGGAAGTTGATTTATCTGTTCGCCGAGGTGGTGCTGCCAAGCAAGAGTGCCGGCCATGACGAAGCAGACAATCATGCGCGATCACGTCGGCTCGGCCCGTTCGCTGTCGTGGGCTGCGTGGTTCTTTTGCTCTTCATCACGCTGTCCTGGACCGAAAACGCCGTCACCCAAAGCCGTCTGTACGACTACATGCGTCAACAGATGCGCGACAGCGCCCAACCCACCGTGACCTCTCAAGCATGGAAATGGCTGCAGACCAATGGTTTGCATGTCGTGGCGGTCGGTCAGGATCTGGGCTATCCCTTGTTCGAAGGCATCCGCACGCAGGTGCTGGGCGGCATCACTTATGGCTATGAAGAATCTCACCATTAACGCCCCCCGGCGTCTGTCGGCGGCCTTCGCGGTCGCACTGCTCGGGCTCACCCAAGCCGGGCTGGCTCATGCAACGTGCCAAGGCATGGTGCTGCACGCACATCGCGGCAGCCCGGATGCCCCCGAGAACGCACTGAGCGCCATCAAACAGGCCGTGGCCGGCCCATGGGACGGTGCAGAGACCGACATTCAACAGTTGCGCGACGGTTACTGGGTGATCCACCACGATGCCCAGGTGGGCCGAACCCTGAGCTTGCAGGGGCGTCGCGTGGCGGACCTCGACAGCACCACCTGGAAAGAGATCCGCATGAAGGATCGCAAAGGTCGTGTGACCGCCGAGCGGGCGCCCTTCCTGACCGATGTGGCCAGCGCCGCCAGTGCGTACACCGACAAGGTGCTCAACGTCGAGATCAAGCAAACCAGCGCCGACTGCTTGCCCGCACAACAGGCTGTCAGCACCCTGAACCAGAACCTGCCTGCCGGCAACTGGTTTCTCACCTCGATCGATCGTCGGCAGCTGCAATGCGCCCGCCGCATGGATGCCAATGGCTACATGGGCCTCATCGTGCTGGACACGCAGGCCCTGGCACTGTCGAGCGACAACCGCTTTGCCCGCGCCAACGCGGCACGTCTGAGTGCGCCGATCATTGATCAGGCCTACCTGAGTCGCCTGCAGCAAGAGATTGGCCGCCCCGTCGGCATCCACATCGACATCAACACCCTGACGCACAACCCGGGGCTGCTCCCGCTCGCGCGCCAGATGGCTGTGCCGGTGTTCACCTACTTTCTGGGCAATGACCGTGAACATGCACAGGCCTTGGCCACCGTGCGCAGGCAAAGTGGCTTGCTGCCCAGCGGCGCCATCATCAACGGTCAACCCGACACCTTCTGCAGCGCACTGGGCTCGCCATGAGTGAAGATCAAACCCTGCCACAAGGCAAGATCCTGGGCATTGTTGCAGAGCACATCGAACCCGTTACCCGGTTTGATGCCAAAGATCTGAGCGATGCCACGCCCGAAACCGCCTTCCAGGTAGAGGTTTCGCTGCAGTTGGATCAGTCTGTGAGCTTTGACACCACCACCACCCACGGTGCGGCCAAGCTGTCGGCTTGGGTGGACAAAGTCCACGGGCAGTCTGCCTTTCTCAGTGAGTTAAGCGATCGTTTGCACAAGGCGCAGCGTGAGGCCCCCAAAGCCATCGCGGCATGGGCCAAGGACAATGCCGGCAGCTATCGTCGGCTGCTGCCCGCCAACGCGTGCTTCATTTCGGCGCCGGGCTCTGTCGGCTACGAACACACCTGCACCACCTGCTCGGGTGCATGCCGGGTCACCTGTCCCTCGTGCTACGGGCGAGGGCGAACCGATTGCACCCACTGCTATGGGTCCGGCAAGATCAATTGCCACAGCTGTCACGGCAGCAAGAAAGTATCGTGTTCCAGCTGCTACGGACGCGGTAGCTGGAACGAGCAAGTCAGCGAGTCCACCTGGAGTCACTCCGCCAACAGCTATGTGACCACCTACCGCACCGTGTACCACAACTGCTCGGCGTGCTACGGCAGTGGCCAGACCACCTGCCACAGTTGCGGATACGACGGCAAGATTTCGTGCGGGGTGTGCTCGGGGCAGGGACACATCAACTGCATGCGCTGCAACACCACCGGTCAGGTGGATTGCAGTGCGTGCCTGGCCAGCGGCATTCAGCATGTGTGGGGAACGGTCAAGGCCGTGGTGGCACACGACGAGCAACTGAGCATTGCCACGGACAACGCCACCGTTCAGCAATTGATCGAGACCCGCCTGCCTCGGGAGAACTTGCCGGACTTCGGTGCACTGACCCACGTCGAGCATCGCCCGCAGGGCAGCTGGCTGAGCACACAGCACACCGTTCAGCTGGATGTTCGCGAGGCCAACGTACAGGCCAGTGGCGACACCTTTGTGCTGTACGGCTTCGGCCCGGACGCCAAGGTGTTCAGTTTCGAGAACATTGCCGGCCACATGCTGACCGAGGATCTGGAGCGCCTGGAAGCCAGCGTGTCACAAGCGTCCAAGTGGCGCCGTCAAAAGGGCAGCGATTTGCTGGACACGACGGCCGACTTCCTGCGTTCGGAATTGAACTTGCTGCTGGCCGAAAAAGTGGCCGACCACAGCACATCACCCGATGCGGCCGCACAGGCTGTGGAAGCACACTTCACCGGGCTGGTGGATGCCACCTACGTTAGCCGTGCCACCCAGGCGCTGCGCGGCGCACTGGCCCGTCTGTACGGCACCGAACTGCTGGAGCCCGCTGCCTCCTTGTGCGGCTTGAGCGCCCTGGCAGCCGGCGTGCAATATGGCTTTGGCTTTCACAACGGCCACGCAGGCGTCGCGGTGCTGACCAGCCTCTTGGGCGGTGCGGTGGCCTGGTTCGGACTGGAGTGGCTGACCCGCCGCCGGATTGCGCGCCGCTTCGAGGCCGATTTCGGGAAACGGGTGGTGCAGCAGCTCGCCGCCAACGGCAGCATCAAGCGCTGGCGCATCGGGGTGGGGGGCGCGCTTCTGGCGGCCAACGTGCTGGCCATCATGGGCACCAATGCCCTGCCACCGGTGCGCGCCCACAAACAGGAACTGGCTGCACAGGCTGCCACCGATCAGTTGCTGATCAACTGGCTGAGCGCCGGTGCCGACGCTGATCTGCGGCAGCGCACCTATCCGGACCATGCGCAACTGGTAAAGCGCGCAGAAGCCGGTGACCAACGTGCGCTGGTGGTGCTGGCCTGGCAGCTGTTGCTCGGGGCCGGACAGACCAGCAAAGACGTGGCCGAAGCTGGCAAATGGCTGGACAAGGCACGCAGCGAAACGATGCAAAGCGGGCTGTGGCAAACCGCCAAGGCGGTTCAGATCATGAACCAGGACGCCATGCCGGATGACCTGCGTGCGGCAGCCCAGAAGCTCAACGAGGGCACCAAGCAAGGCCATGCCGAAGCACGCTACTGGCTGGCGCGCTTGTACCTGGCCGAACAAAGCCCGGTCCATGACGCACGCCAAGGCATCAAGCAACTGACCCAGGCGGCGGACCAGCGCCACGCGCATGCCGCGCTGCTGCTGGGCCAGAAGTACGCCAACGGCGACGGCGTACCCCGTAACCTCAACCAGGCCCGCCGCTACCTGTTCACAGCATCCGGTGCTGGTCTGGCCGAGGCCAATGAGGTGCTGAATCAGCTGAAGTAAGCCGTTTACTTCGCCAGCTCGGCGCGCATCGCGTCGATCACGGCCTTGTAGTCAGGCTGACCAAAGATGGCGCTGCCGGCCACGAAGGTGTCCGCACCGGCGTCGGCCACGCGGCGGATGTTGTCCACCTTCACGCCGCCGTCGATTTCCAGGCGGATGTCACGGCCAGACGCGTCGATGATCTTGCGCACCTTCTCGGCCTTGCGCAGGGTACTGTCAATGAAGCTCTGGCCGCCAAAGCCGGGGTTCACGCTCATCAGCAGCACCACGTCGACCTTGTCGATCACCCACTCCAGCACGTCCACCGGCATGGCAGGGTTGAACACCAGGCCAGCCTGGCAACCTTCGGCCTTGATGAGTTGCAGGGTGCGGTCCACGTGGGTGGAGGCATCGGGGTGGAAGGTGATGATGTCGGCGCCCGACTTGGCAAAGGCTTGCGCCAGCGCGTCCACCGGCTGCACCATCAGGTGCACGTCGATCGGCACGGCCGTGCCATCGGCCTTGACGGCATGCTTGCGCAGGGCCTGACACACCATGGGCCCGAAGGTCAGGTTGGGGACGTAGTGGTTGTCCATCACGTCGAAGTGGATCCAGTCGGCGCCCGCATCGATGACGTTGCGCACTTCCTCGCCCAGGCGGGCGAAATCGGCAGACAGGATGCTGGGGGCGATGCGGAAGGTGCGTGACATGAGGTGCCTCGTGAAAATCAAGGCACCCATTGTAGAAAAAGACACCCCTACGGGTGGGCGGGTTATGTGAAAGAGCCCACGGAACCCTTCTGCCTAGAATGGATCCAATGAGCAAAGCTGAGTTCACCTGCACGGTCGTGCCCGCTTATCTGGAGGCCCAAAGCCAGCCAGAACGGCACGAGTATGCGTTCTCGTACACCGTCACCATCGTCAACACAGGCGAGGTGCCAGCACAACTGATCGGCCGGCACTGGCTCATCACCGATGCCACCGGCCACACAGAAGAAGTCCGGGGTCTGGGCGTGGTGGGGCATCAACCCCTGCTGCAACCGGGCGAGCAGTTCGAGTACACCAGCTGGACGCGCCTGAACACGCCGCATGGCGTGATGCACGGCACCTATTTCTGCATGACGGACGACGCCCGCTCATTCGAAGCCCCGATCCCGGCTTTCACCTTGGCGAGGCAGCAGTCCCTTCACTGATGGCGCTGACTTCCCTTCGCAACACCCTGCAACGACAACCCTGGTGGCCCCGGCCCGGCAACGGCTTCGACATCGCCGACTGGCTGGATCAGGCCGATGCGCAAGCGAGCCTGGCGGAACGCCACATCTGGTTGATCCGTCTGGTGGACTGGCTGCGCAGGGGCGAGCCCGTCAGTGGCGCGGCGTTCGTCTTGCACCTGATCGGACAGCAGCCAGCCCGACGCGCTCGTGTGGTGGCGCTGTTGGCCACGCTGTGGCGCGATGTGGATGTGGCGGCCTTGCTGGCCGACTACGGTTTTGCCCCCCGCACCAGCTTTCTGAGCGAACTGGGCGAACGACTCCGGCTGCGCATCATGCCCCTGAGCCCGGACACCACAGACCTGGGCACCTTGTTTGACCTGATTTTTGACCATCCGGATGACGCGACGTGGGTCGCTGCACTGAATGAACCCACGCTGGATCAGCTGGGCGCGTTGTGGACCGATGCGATGGCTGCTGCCAGCGCCAGCACACCTGCTGCAAGCATTCCGCCCCTGGGATGGCGCGAGCCGTTCTTTGATGCGATGCTGTATCTGGCCACGCAGATTCGGGCCACGGGTTTCTCGCCCGCCTTTCGCTCACGCATGGGTGTGCGTGTGGATGCCGACTTCGATGCCCTGCCAACGTCTGCCGAGCAAATGCATGCAGATGCCAGCGTGCGTCAGGCTTTCCGGCAGCTGGCGCGGGTCACGGAACGCCTGCACGAACTGGCCCAAACCCATGCAAGCGTGTCCCCCCATGAACCCTGGCCGCCCGCCGTGCTGCAAGAAGCGCAATACCTGCGTGCCTTGCTGGACGCCTGCGCGCAAGGCGCGCAGGGCCTGCACGGCCATCTGGACGAGCATGGCATTTCGGTGGATCTGGTGTTCCAGATCGACCAATTGTGTGAGCGCTGCCACCGCCTGGCCCGCTTGCTGGATGTCGTGCTGTCGCCGCAACCCGGTGCCGATTTGCGGGGCTTGTTGCTGATCCTGGTGCAGGTGGGCGGGGAGCGCCGCAGCATCCGCAATCTGGTGGCCCAACACCACTCGCAACTGGCCCGCAAGGTGGCCGAGCGCAGCGCCGAGACCGGCGAACACTACATCACCCGCACACGTGCCGAATACTGGGACATGCTCCGGCGCGCAGCGGGCGGGGGTCTGGTGCTGGCAGGCACCACGTTCATGAAGTTCGCGGTGTTTGCCTTGGGCCTGTCGCCGTTCTGGACAGGGCTGGGGGCTGGCCTGAATTACGCCGCCAGCTTTGTGCTCGTGCAATGGCTGCATTTCACGGTGGCCACCAAGCAGCCGGCCATGACCGCGCCCGCCATGGCTGCCAAACTGGCCAACACCCGCGACGAGGCCGCAATCGAAGGCTTTGTGGACGAAGTGGCCCATCTGGTGCGCTCTCAGGTGGCGGGCATCGTGGGCAACCTAGCTGTGGTTGCGCCGGTGGTGCTGGGCATTCAAAGTCTGGCCTGGTGGCTGAGCGGCCGCCCCCTGATCAGCGAAGCCGAGGCCCATTACGTCTTGCACAGTTTGAGTTTGTGGGGGCCCACCGCGTGGTATGCGGCCTTCACCGGCGTGCTGCTGTTTGCCTCCAGCTTGCTGGCCGGGTTGGCAGAAAACGCCTTCGTGCTGCATCGGCTCGACAGTGCCCTGCGCTGGAACCCGCGTGTGCAGGCCTGGCTGGGTCCGGCGCGCGCAGCCCGCTGGGCCAGTTGGTGGCGCGACAACGTCTCGGGCCTGGCCGCCAACATCTCGCTGGGTCTGATGCTGGGTCTGGTCCCGATGGTGGCCACCTTCATGGCGTTGCCGCTGGATGTGCGCCACGTCACCTTGTCCACCGGGCAGATTGCGGCGGCGGTGGGCACCCTGGGCCCGGCCGTTTGGCATGATCCGGCGCTGTGGTGGTGCGTGGCGGCCATCCCCGTCACGGGCTTGCTGAATGTCGGGGTGAGTTTTGTGCTGGCCCTGCGTGTGGCCGTCCGTTCTCGCAATGTACGGGTGGGCGAGCGCGCCCGACTGTGGGGCGCCATTCGCCATCGGTTGCTGCGCCGCCCTCTGAGTTTTTTCTGGCCCGCGCGCGGCTGACTGACGCGCCCTCGGCACATCCCGCACAATGGCTTTCATGAGTGTTTTGTCGTTCCGTTTGTTTTCTCGCGCCCTGCAGGGGGCTGCCAGTGTGATCGCCGCGGCATGCTTGGTCGCATGCGGTACCTCGCCACGCCTGGATCGGCCTGCTGCGCCCATTCAGGACAACTCGCGACTCCCACCCACCCTCGATGCTGCCAAGCCGCCGCTCGATTTGAGCCAGGCGTGGCAACGCGGCAAGGCGCAATGGCTGCCTGCGCGCTGGGAAGATCTGCCGGGTTGGGAAGCCGACCGGCTGCAGGAATGGTGGCCGGCCTTGTGGCGCAGCTGCCAGAAGCCAGCCGCCGGCTGGCAACAGATCTGTACCGATGTACGCAAGCTGGGCGCCCAATGGGGGCAACAGGTAGATGATGGCTTTGTGCGCCAATGGGTGCAAAGCCGCCTGCAGCCTTGGCGGGTGGTATCGGCCGATGGTCGCCCATCTGGCTTGCTGACGGGGTACTTCGAACCCTTGCTGGAAGGTCGCCGACGCCCGGATGACCGCTTCAAATACCCCCTGCATCGCACCCCACAAGGGCTGGGACAGCGCAAACCTTTCTTCAGCCGCAGCGAGTTGGAAACCTCGCCCGAAGGGCAGGCCGCACTCAAGGGTCGCGAGTTGATCTACCTGGCTGATCCACTCGATGTGTTGCTGATACAGGTGCAAGGCTCGGGCCGCATCAAGCTGCAAGACGAAACCACCCCGCAAGGCGCTCCGCGCGTGGTCCGACTGGCCTTTGGCGGCCACAACGATCAACCCTACATGTCGGTGGCACGCTGGCTGGTGGACCAGGGCGCCTTCCCGCTGGAGCAAGCCTCCTGGCAAACCATCCGCACATGGGCACAGGCCAATCCGGACCGGGTGCCCGACATGATGCGAGCCAACCCACGCGTGGTCTTCTTCAAGGAAGAGGCCTTGCCTGATCCAGAGCTGGGTCCGCAAGGCGCTCAAGGTGTGGCGCTGACGCCGGGGCGCTCCATTGCCGTCGATCGCGACAGCGTCCCGTTGGGCACCCCGGTCTGGGTGGACAGCACCAAACCTCAAGCCTGGTCGGCCACACCGCCCCCCAGCCAACCCTTGCAACGGTTGGTCATGGCGCAAGACACGGGCGGCGCCATCCTGGGCGCCGTGCGCGCCGACTTCTTCTGGGGCTGGGGCGACGATGCCCTGGCCATGGCGGGGCGTACCAAGCAGGGTCTGGCGATGTGGGTGCTCTGGCCCAGCACCTCACAACCCTGACATGTCTGACCTGGTCCGTGAACTAGGACCGGGTTGCCCTGCTCATGCCAGGGTCACTGTCGATGCAGATGCTGCATATTGCAAGCATCTGGCATCTTGCTGACCCCATGGACACGTTTTTCTGGCTCGATCGCCCGGGCTTTGATCCGCACTTGCTGATGTACGGAGACCATGACCCCTGGCTGGTCGTGCTCTCCGTGGGTTTGGCCATTTTTGCCTCGACCATGGGCTTGCAGGCCGCTCAGCATGCGCGCACCCAAACCGGGTTCCGCCAGCGCATGCTCACCCTGTTGGTGGGCAGCGTGTCGCTGGGTGGCGGCGTGTGGGCCATGCATTTCATCGGGATGCTGGCCTTTCGGCTGTGCACCACCGTCAGCTATGACCCGCTGATCACGGTGCTGTCGATGCTGCCCAGCGTGGGTGCATCCTGGATCGCCCTGAACCTGTTGACCCATGAGCACATCGATGGCCGCCAGTTGACGGTCGCCGGGGTGTTGGTGGGTGCGGGCATCGGGGCCATGCATTACACCGGCATGGCGGCGATGCGCCTGGCCCCCATGCTGCGCTATGACCCGTGGATGTTTGCCCTGTCGATTGTGGTGGCGGTGAGCCTCGCCATCGTGGCCCTGTGGGTGAAGTTTGGCTTGGCGGCGCGGTTTCCGAACGCCAGTCCCCTGGGGCTGACAGGCGTCGCCGGGATCGTCATGGGCCTGGCTGTCTCCGGCATGCATTACACAGGGATGGCGGCTGCCCGCTTCATCGGCACCCCCACGTCCGACGTGGAGCTCAGCTCGACCTCGCAGTTGCCGATGGCCTTGTCGATTGCACTGGCCATGGTGGTGTTCACCGTGATGAGTGCGGCCATTGCCGGTCTGACACGCTACCGCCAGTTGCTGGCCCAAATGGCGTCCAAGCAGGCCCGCTTGCGCGCCATCACCGAAACGGCCACCGATGGCATCGTGGTGTTTGACCATCAGGGCATCATCCACAAGTTCAACCCCAGCGCCGAGCGCATTTTTGGCCGCACGGCAGAAGACATGCTGGGGCATAGCATCACCACAGTGATGATCGAGCCGTACAAGCAGATGGCCGAGACCTCGTTCCCGCAGTTTCTGGGGGAGATCGAGCGCACCATGGGGCAGGAGGTGGAGACCCACTGCATCCACACCGATGGCCGACGCATCCCGCTGCGGCTGGTGATGGGGCGCATGAAGTCCCTCAAGGAGCGCCTGTACGTTGCCTTCCTGACCGACATCAGCGAGCGCAAGCGCATGGAGGAGGCGCTGCGCGACAGTGAGGCGCAATTCCGCTCCCTCATCGGCAACATCCCGGGCATCTCCTACCGCTGTCGTGTCGAACCGGGATGGCCCATGGTCTACATCAGCAGCGCCACGGAGCGCATCACCGGCTGGCCAGCTTCGTCCTTCATGGGCGCCACGCCAGAGGTGCGCTTCGCCGATCTGGTGTCGGCAGACGATGTGCGGCGCATTGCCGACATCGTCAAACATGCGACCGACACCGACCAGCAGTTCGTGCTCGAGTTCCAGTTGCGCACGCGCCAGGGTGACTTGCGGTGGATGTGGGGCAACGGCAGCATCGTGCGCGCCAGTGACCAGAGCGTGATGTGGATCGACGGCGTTTTGCTGGACATCACCGAGCGCCGGGAGATGGAAAACGAATTGGTGGAGGCCAAGAACCGTGCCGAAGCCGCCGCCGTGGCGCGCAGCACCTTCCTGGCCAACATGAGTCATGAGATCCGCACCCCCATGAACGCCATCATCGGGTTCACCGAGGTGGTGCTCAGCGGCCCGCTCGAGGCAGAGCAGCGACGGCACCTGGAAACCGTGCACAAATCGGCACGCAGTCTGCTGTACCTGCTCAATGACATCCTGGACACGTCAAAGCTGGACCGTGGTGCGGTCGAGCTGGAAAGCCTGGTCTTTTCCTTGCCGGATCTGATTCAGCAATTGTGCTCCGAGCAATCGATTCAGGCTGGACGCAAAAAGCTGGTGTTGCGCAGCGATTGCCCGCCCTCGGCCGGCGTCGTGCGGGGGGATCCGCATCGGCTGCGTCAGGTGTTGCTGAATCTGGTGGGCAATGCCATCAAGTTCACCGAGCACGGTGAGGTCAGCCTGAGTTGTGCACGACACGGTGACTGGATGCAGTTTGCCGTGCGAGACACCGGCATTGGCATTGCGCCCGAGCGCCTGACCACCATTTTCGAGGCCTTCACCCAAGCCGATGCTTCCATGAGTCGCCGCTTCGGCGGAACGGGGCTGGGCACCACGATTGCCAAACAGCTGACCGAGTTGATGGGGGGGCGCATCTGGGTGGAAAGCCGTCTGGGCCAGGGCAGCACCTTCCATGTGGCCGTGCCACTGCCCGCCTGTGATGCCCCCGTCAACACATCGGCGCGCCCCGAATCCGTCGCGCTGACGCTACCCCCCATGCGGATGCTGGTTGTCGATGACGTGCCGCAAAACACCGAACTGTTGTGCGTGGTCCTGGGGCGCCAAGGGCATCACCTGGTGGTGGCCCACGATGGTCAGGAGGCGCTGGAACGCTATGCAGAAGGCCCCATCGACGTGGTGCTGATGGATGTTCAGATGCCGGTGATGGACGGGCTGAGCGCGTGTCGCGCCATCCGTCGCCTGGAGCATGAACAGGGGCGCCCGCACACGCCCGTCATTGCCCTGTCTGCCAGTGTGCAGGAGTCAGACCGGGCCGCCGCCCTGGAAGCGGGCATGGATGGCTTTGCGCACAAGCCGCTCGACATGGTCGCACTGATGCATGAGATCAGCCGAGTCACCGGCATGGCCGGCCACACGATCACATCCAATGCGCACGCAGGTGCAGCGGCACCCCCCGTGACCGCCATCTGGCTCGACATGCCGCAGGGCTTGGCCCGCTGGGGCGATGCACAGGCCTATCACCGGGCTTTGCAACAATTCAGTCAGCAACAGCAGGCCTGGCTCCAGGCGCCAGAACAGGTCGAGGCCCCCACCTCGCTCGACGCGTTGATCGCGCAAGCGCACCGGCTCAAAGGGGCCGCCAGCAACCTGGGTCTGGTCGGTCTGAGCCAGCATGCCGCGGTACTGGAGCACTTCACGCCCGACACGCCCTCAGCCCTGCGCACGCAAGCCTGGGCCGCCCTGCGTGAGGCCATCGAAGCCACCTTGACGGCCTTGGCTGCCGTGACCTCACCCTTGCCCCCTGGCACGGCCACCACACAGACGGCTTCCCCCGGCCCGTCGCAGACACAACGCCAGGCCTGGGTGACCCAAGCCGAACAACTGCGACAGGGCTTTGGCCGCGGAGAATGCCTGGAGCCACTCTTCACACAGTTCTGCCACGCCATTCAGCCCCACGTTCCGGGCACCTTGCTGAACACCTTGGTTCAGGCCAACGATGCCTTTGACTTCGACGCCGCGGCACAGGCCCTGGTGTCGCTGCAAGATACCCTGCAGGTGAAAGGACCGCACGATGTCTGAGACCGATCCCGCGAAGCGCGCCACGCTCTTGATCGTTGACGACGAGCCAACCAACCTCCAGGTCTTGCGGCAGATCCTGCAATCGGACTACCGGCTGCTGTTTGCGCGAGACGGTCACAAGGCGCTGGAGCTGGCGCGACAGGAGCAGCCCAACCTCATCTTGCTGGATGTGATGATGCCCGGCCTCACCGGCCACGAAACCTGTCAGGCCCTCAAGGCCGACCCCAGTACCCGCCAGATCCCCGTCATCTTCGTGACTGCCCTGTCCGAGACTGACAACGAAGCGCTGGGCTTTGAGTTGGGCGCCGTGGACTACCTCATCAAACCGGTCAGCCCGGCCATCGTCCAGGCACGGGTACGCAACCACCTCTCGCTGGTGCGCATGGAAGAGTTGCTGCAGTCCCGCATGGAAATCATCGAGCGACTGGGGCGCGCCGCCGAGTACAAGGACAACGAAACCGGCTTGCATGTCATCCGCATGAGCCATTACGCGCAGACCTTGGCGCGCGCCGCCGGATGGACGGCCGATGCTGCCGAGGAACTGCTGACCGCAGCGCCCATGCACGACATCGGCAAGATCGGCATTCCTGACCAGATCCTGCTGAAGCCCGGCCCCCTGAGCGCAGAAGAATGGGCCGTCATGCGCACCCACCCGCAAATCGGTGCCGACATCATCGGGGAGCATCCCTCCAGCCTGCTCAAGCTCGCGCGCGAAATTGCGCTGCACCACCACGAGAAGTGGGACGGCAGCGGCTATCCCTTTGGCTTGCAGGGCGAGGCCATTCCGGCTTGCGCACGCATCGTTGCCATTGCCGATGTGTTCGATGCGCTGACCACGGCCCGCCCTTACAAACAGGCCTGGTCCGTCGACGATGCCCTGGCGCAATTGCGCCGTGACCGAGGCAAACACTTTGACCCCACGCTGGTGGACCAGTTCCTGACCGTCTTGCCCGAGATCCTGGCCATCAAAGAGAAGTGGAAAGAGACGTCAGCGTCCGAAAGCCTCTCTCAAGGCTGACGCCAGGGCCTCGTAGGCCTGCGTGGCTTCGGGCAGCAGGCGGCCCATGTTGATGAAATCGTGGATGACGCCCGGCCAGACCTGCACCGTCACCGGCACACCTGCTGCGCGCAGTTTGTCGGCGTACTGATAGCCATCGTCGGTGAGCGGATCGCACTGGGCCAGCCCGATCCAGGCAGGGGCCACCCCGCGATGGTCGGGGGCCAACAAGGGCTCGCGGTGCCAGCGCTCGGCGGCGGTTCCGCCATGAGCGTGCGCCTCGAACCACTTCATCAGCTCGGCACTGAGCAGGGTGTGGCTGGCGTACGTCTTGAACGAGTCCGTGGCCACGCCCACCTGCACCGACGGGTAGAACAAGGCCTGCAGCTTCAATGGAATGTGGGCATCGCGGGCCATCAGCGCCAGCGTGGCTGCCAGCGTGCCGCCGGCGCTGTCACCGCCCACGGCCAGACGGCTGGCATCCAGATGACGGGTGTGTCCTTGCTCCACCAGCCAGCGCAGCGTGGCCACGCAGTCTTCCAGACCCGCAGGGAATTGGTGTTCGGGGGCCAGCCGGTAATCAATGGCGAGCACCGCCGCGCCACTGAGGCGTGCCACCTGACGGCACATCGCATCACAGGTGTGGATGCCGCCGACCACAAAGCCGCCGCCATGCAGATACAGCAGCACCGGCAGGTCATGGTCGTGCGAGTTGGCCCACAGCCGAGCAGGGATGTCTCCCGCCGGCCCGGGAATGGTGAAGGACTCCACCCGCGGCAGCGCCACCGGCGGCAGCCCCATGGCCCCGACACCCGCCGCGTAAGCCTGACGGGCCTGCGCCACCGTTTGCTGGTACAGCGGCGGAAAGCCCGCCCGACGCACATTGGCCATCAGGGCCCGTGTCAGCTTGGAAAAAGGCAGGTCAGGTTGGTCGTCCGCCATCGCGAGGCATCCATTCGTTCAAACGCGCACCCGCACGCCGCTCAGGGCGCCGTGATGCGAATCTCCAGCTGCTCAGACTGGTTGTCATCCAGATCGCGGGTCGACAAGCTCCCCGCACTGCGCTGCTGCTGGCGCACCCCACTGCGCGCCACCACAGCCCATTCTCCCAGAGGGATGGCCACCGTGCTCAGGACCTCGTTGCGGCGCACCTGGCCATCGGGCTCATAGGGCTGTTGCTGGCTGACCTGGGCTTCCAGCTCGACCGTCACGGGGGCGCGCCCGCCCGGCCAGCTCGGGCGCACGGTGATCCCGCGGCCCACATCCAGCCACACTGTCTGCGCCCACACCTGCACGCCACCCGGTGCCTGCAAGGTGCCGCCTTGCGAGGGCGGCACCATGGACCATTGCCAGTTCAGATAGGGTTTGCTTTCGCCCACGAACAGGCGTGCGCGACCCCCGTTGAGCACCTGCAGTTGCTGGACCGACTGGGTCTGCCCGTCGGTCTGCACGGTGGACCAGTTGCCCGACACTTCGGTGACCACACCGCGGCGACTGTCCACCACGATGCGACCGGTCTGGATGCCGCCCTGTGTCTGGCGCGTCTGGCCTTGCCCCTGCACGCGCCACTCCACCAGCAGGTTACGAAGCGGGAGCCGGGCATCTCGCCCCTCGGCCCAGGCTGCGCCACTCAAACCCGCCAGCAGCCCCCACAGCACCACGCGACGCAGGGTGGGCGTGGCATTAGGGATGATCTGCATCAGAAGCACTCCTTATTTGACATGGAAACAGGGGAATTGCCCCCTCTTTTCCATTGGACGAAAAATATTGCGTGAGAGATGCTCAAGTCCATGCCCAAGCGGGCCGATAGATCAACAATCTGCCACAAAGTGGAAAATGTTTTCCTCTGGTGAGCAGGTACGCAGACCAACCGGTTCAATCCAGATGGAGGCTGGCTTTATGCAGCTCGACGCCCTGTTCAAACAACCCCAGGCCCTTCCCGCCATCCCCAAGATCGTGCACGAGCTGATTGACAGCTTCAACGACCAGGATGTGTCGATCGATGACATTGCCAAGAAACTGGCCGCCGATCCCGTGCTGTCCGCACGCTTGCTGCGTCTGGCCAACTCGGCTTATTACCATGTGTCGCGCACCGTGGGCACCGTCAACGATGCCATCTCGATGCTGGGCTTTGTGACCGTGCGCACGCTGGTCATCAGTTCGGGCCTGACCGGAGGCTACAAGTCCATGCCCGGCATGGATCTGAACCGCTTCTGGCGCTACAGCATGCACACGGCGGCCGTGGCCGGCTGGCTGGCCCGCAAAACCGGCGTCAATGCCGACCAGGCCTTCACCGTGGGCCTGATGCACGGCATTGGCGAGTTGGTGATGCACGCCGGCATGCCCGAACAGATGCTGGCCATGGACAAGCAACTGTCCGCCATGGACCCGCGCCGCCTGAGCGTGGAAGCCGCCACCTTTGGCTACAACTACGCCACCGTGGGTGCCGAGCTGGCTCGCCAATGGCGCTTCCCGGTGGACTTCGTGAACACGATTGCCCACTTCCCGCTGCCCTTGGCCAATCAGCCTTTTGATGCCGCAGCCGCGGTCATCCACCTGGCCACCTGGCGCGCCCGTGCCGAGCACAACGAGCTGAGCGCTGAAGAGCGGGCCGCCACCATCCCCGCCGATGTGTGCGCCCGCCTGAACATCAAGCCCGAACTGATCCTGCAGGACATGCCGCCCCTGAAGGAGCTGTGTGAAGGCCTGGACGCGCTGATCGGCTGATCCCACGCGCTGGCGCCGCTGTCAGATGGACAGCGGATCCACATCCACCGCCCAGCGGATCAAACCGCTGCGGCGGTTTTTTTGTGCCAGTTCGAACCAGATCGCTTGCGCTTCCGACAAGAAGCGCTGCAACGGCGCGCGTTGGGCCGACTCGATCATCAACTGCGCCCGCTCCACATTGGCCACCCGCTGGATGGGCGTGGGCACAGCCGGGTACAAGGTCACTCCGCAGGCCAGCGCACGCTCCTGCATGGTTTGGGCGGCCGCTTCGAGGAAGCCTTGTGCCGCTTCCTGCGTCTTGCCCTCGGCGCGCAGCATGGCCAGGCTGGCGTAAGGCGGCATGCCCGCCATGGCGCGCTCTTTCAACTGCTGCGCGGCAAAGTCGGCATAGTCGTAGCGCAACAAGGTCTGGTACAGCGGGTGCGTGGGGTGCCAGGTCTGGATCCACATTTCGCTGTGTGCCGCCACCTCGGCATCACGGCCCGCACGGCCCGCGGCCTGCATCAGCAGCGCAAACTGTCGCTCGGCCGCCCGGAAGTCACTGGCAAACAAGGCCGCATCCGGGTTGATGGCCGCCACCAAGGTGATGCGGCGGAAGTCGTGCCCCTTGGCCACCATCTGCGTGCCCACCAGCACATCCACCTCGCCGGCATGTACGTCGGCCAGGCGTTCTTCTAGCGCGCCCTTGTGCTTGGTCACATCGGCATCGATGCGGCCAATGCGGGCACCGGGCAGGATCTCGGCCAGTTGCTCTTCCAGCCGCTCGGTGCCGCGCCCCACCGGCGCGATGTCCTGGTTGCCGCAGTCGGGACACGCGCGTGGCACCCGTTCGGTGAAGCCGCAATGATGGCAACGCAAGGTGCGGTCCACCTTGTGGAACACCCGCCACGCACTGCAATGCGGGCAACCGCTTTTCCAGCCGCAGTCACTGCAATGCAGCACCGGTGCATAGCCCCGGCGGTTGAGCAGGATGAGGCTTTGCTCACCGCGCTCAATGCGCTGCTGGATGGCCTCCAGCAAGGCCTTGTCCAGGGGTGGAGGCTCTTGCCCCCGGGGGGGCTTGGGCGCACGCGACAGGTCCAGCAGGCGCACACGCGGCATGCTGCCGTCGCCGATGCGGGCCGGCATGGCCAGTCTCACATAGCGGCCCGCACCACCCTCGGCCGCCGGCGTGGCGTTGAACCAGCTTTCGAGCGACGGCGTGGCCGACCCCAGGATCACCGGAACCTGCTCCAACCGCGCACGGAACACCGCCAGATCACGGGCGGAGTAGCGCGCGCCGTCTTGCTGCTTGTAGCTGGGGTCGTGCTCTTCGTCGACCACGATCAGGCCCAGACGGGGCAGGGGCGTGAACACCGACAAGCGGGTGCCCAGGATCAGATCGGCATGGCCGGTGTGCGCCAGCAACCAGTTGCGCAAGCGCTGGGCCGGCGTCAGGCCACTGTGCAGCGAGACGATGCGGCGACCGGCAAAGCGCTCGACGACACGGGCTTCGAGTTGCGGCGTGAGGTTGATCTCGGGCACCATCATCAGCACCTGCAGGCCTGCGTCGAGCGCACGCTGGGCCTGCCGCAGGTACACCTCGGTCTTGCCACTGCCGGTGCTGCCCCACAGCAAATAGGCTTGCGCACCGCCATCGGCCAAGGCACCGAGCGCATCGCCTTGCTGTGTCGTGAGGGCCGGCAGCGGGGGCGCCTCCGGCAAGGCTGCAGACGGTGGCACAACCGCCTCGGCCACCGCCGCCGTCTTGCGCCGTTTGGGTTTGGCCGGCACGGGGTTCACCCATTGGTCGAGCCGCTTGATGCGCCGAGCCCATTGGGTGGCATCAAGTTGGCGCAACTCCGGCGGCAACACCATCAGGGCCATCTCACCCACACTGCGCTGGTAATAGGCCGCCGCAAACTTCACCACCTGCCGCCAATGCGCCGGCAGCGGGGGTAAGCCCGTCAGCACCTCGGCCACCGGCTTCAACTGATCCAGCGGCCAGTCGGGCTCCGAGGCCACCTCATCGTGCCCGAGCCACACCACCCCGGTCACGATGCGCCGACCCAGCGGCACACGCACCAGCGTGCCGGGCGGCAAGGGCTGATCGCTCAGGTAGTCCAAGGCCCCCCACAGCCCACTGTGCTGCGGCGCCTCGACCACCACACCGATGCGATGAGGATAGGGAGAAGAAAAAGAATCGGACATCTGCGGGTACTTGTCCCCCGGATTCTGACAGGCACATGAAGGGGCGCCAGCAAGTGCTTGATTTAAAAAGGCCACATTGCTTATCCACGCAAGCTGTGGATAACTTTGTGGGAAAGCTTTGCAAACGCGCGCTAAATGCTTGTCAGAGCGGCACTTATGTCATTTTGCTGCAGAAAGCGGCACGCACTGTTATCCCATACAAATCAATGACTTAGCACGAATTTGCTGGATTTTCACCGTTTGGTGCACCCAAGCACCATTTCCGGGCCTCGCTCCGCCGGATGTGGGGATAAGTTACCCCCCGTTACGGTGCGCCAGAGGGTTTTCCCTAGTTGCCCTGAATCTGACTGCATCTGTCATCCACTTGCAAGACTTTGCACATCTTGAAAGCTGTCGCACGGCGATCCCAACTTGCCGAAGGGGTGCAAAGTAGTACTCGACCAAGTTGCGCCAAGTCCTTGATTTTGAATGCCCCCGAAGTTACCAACAGCCTGTGGATAACTTTGTGGGAAACGCTGGCATAGCGTTCGACTTCACGGTACGCGCTCAACCGTGCATCGTGCTGCATCCAATTTGGGCGCCGTATAAATTTCATTTGAAATCAAATACTTACGACACAAATACTGGACCAGAGAGATCGTCGCACCAAGACGACAAGGGCAGTCGGACACTCGCCCCAAGATGGGGATAAGTGCACTGACACCACATTCCAGGGATGAGGAAAATCCTTACCTATACGTCAAGCAGGCAGAGGACAGGTTATGCTTGCGATGTGCCCCTGGCAGGTCGCCTGCAGACGTGCGCGGGGAGCCGCCTTCATAACCTTATTTCTGTGAGACACACAATGAGCTTCTCGATCGACTCCAAACTCGGCGACCTGCTGGACAACGAAGCGACCAAGGCCATCCTGGAAAAGCACATGCCCGGCATCTCCACCCACCCTCAAGTGGCCATGGGCAAGGGCTTCGCTCTGTCGATGGTTGCCAAGTTCTCCGGTGGCCTGATCACCGAAGAAATGCTGCAAGCTGTGGCCGCTGACCTGTCCACTCTGGGCTGATCGCACACAGCCTGACACGCACCGCCGCGCGCGGTGCGCGTCTGAGCCACATCAAAGCCTCCCGCCGGGAGGCTTTGTCTTTTTCCGGCCTGCCAGCATGATGACCCCATGCAGTCAGCCGTCCGTCCCTCATCCCGTCTGTGGCTTGCCTTGTTGACGGCGCTTTGCGCGCCAAGCGGGGTCCACGCAGAACCGCCGCCAAAGGCCTTGCCCTGCATGACGGGCGCCCCCCTCCAAAGCAACTACACCCCGGTGCAGTTGTACCTGACGGTCGACGCGTGTGGCCGTCAGCGGCCGTTTTATGACGCCGCAGCCAAGATGTTCGTGCTGGGCAGCCTGTACGGCTACTACGACACCTTGCGCGTGAAGGACGAGACCGCGCACCAGGCCATCACCGTCATGAAGATGAGCGTGACGCCGCGCTTCACCGACGAATTCCGCGCCCACCTGAAAACCATGACGTCCGGCCCCAAGCTGGCCGAGTTATGTCGCAGCATGCGCCAAGTTGGTCCGCCGACCTACTACCCCAGCTACATGGTGGCACACGGTCTGCAGTCCATTGAGCATCGGTTGCAGGGTGAGGACGACGAAGACGACGCCCTGGATCACAGCCACACCCCACAAGAAATGTGGGCCTATGTGCTGGACGCCTACCTGCATTGTCCCCAGTAAACCGCTGCCGCGCTTGGCAAAGCGCGCGTCTGCGGTCATCATGCGCGCATCTCGCCCTGTCGATGGAGCCCTGTCTTGACGGATCCGCTGACCCCACTGCCGCCGCTACCGCCCTTGCGATCCCCTCTGGTGCGATCGCAGGAGGAAGGCCCCCCGCGTGAGCGCAAGGACCAAGGGGGCACGCCTCACCGCCCGCCGCATGATGAGGCGGCACCGGCAGAGGCCGAATCGCCCCCCACCGAGCCCGCGCCCGTGGTGACCACCTACGATGAACAAGGCCTCACCATGCCGGGCGGCCTGGATGATCTGGACCAGCCCCACGTGGATGCATGGGCCTGAATAGACCGGGCCCGCTTACAAGCGCCCCTGGCAACCCGGCGCGCCGCAACGACAGGTGAGTCGGCCCGCGTGGTGGGTTTCACCGTAACGGGCGGTCAACTCTTCCCCTGCGTCGATGTCACGCAAGGCGTAGAAGGCCACACGCCCTTGTTCCACCTTCAGCACCATGTTGGGCTGGCAGGAGTGGTTGGCAAACCGCAATGGGTCCGTGGCGTGCGTGGCATCCACCGCGCGCTTGTCCGAGATCGCCACCATGAAGATGCGGCCCGTGCTGCGCTCGGCCTCACGCGCGCGCCGGCGGGCTTCACGCATGTCGACAAACTCGCCGCGCATCTCACCGATCTTGCGACGGGCCGGAATGGCTTCGTCGGCAAAGGCCCCTTGGCCATCGATGGGGCTGGGGCCCACGCGCACCTTGAACTTTTGCGGATCGGCCGGGGTACCACGCAGCGGAGCGGGCACCGGCTCAGGCTGCGCGGCGGGCTCGCCGGGTGTCAAGGGGTGCAGGCTGGGCATGGCAATCAGGCTGGCAAGAGCCCGTCGGCCTTGAGCAGCTGCTCCAGGCATTGCTCCTGGATCCCGTAGAACGCCTTGATGTCCTGAATCTGGCGCACCACCTCTTCCGACGGGGTCGGCTGGGCGCGCTTGACGGCCAGGATCATCTTGTTCTTGTTGGTGTGCTCCAGCGAGATGAACTCGAAGACCTGGGTGTCGTAGCCCGCGGCGTCCAGCAAGAGGGCGCGCAAGCCGTCGGTCAGCATCTCGGCTTCCTGCCCCAGGTGGATACCGTGCTGCAAGATGGGTCGCAGCGGGTGCGGACTGAGCAGTTGCGGGCGGATCTGCTTGTGACAGCACGGGGAACACATGATGATCTCGGCACCGGCCCGGATCCCCAGGTGGATGGCGTAGTCGGTGGCCACGTCACACGCGTGCAGCGCGATCATCACATTGAGCGCTGCGGGATGGTAGTGCCGCACGTCGCCCTGCTCGTAGTCCATGCCCTCCAGATGCAAGGTGTCAATCACCTTCTGGCACAGCTGCACCAGGTCCTGGCGCAGCTCCACCCCGGTCACGCGGGCATCGCGGTGTTGGGTGTGGCGCAACCAGTCGTGGATGGCAAAGGTCAGGTAGCCCTTGCCCGAACCGAAATCCACCACGTGGATGGGTTCCTGATCATGTGGCGGCTGGCTCAGTGGCGAACGGGCCAGCGCGGCCGCGAACACCTCGATGAACTTGTTGATCTGCTTCCACTTGCGCGACATGGTGGGCAAGACCTGCCCCTTGGCATCGGTCACGCCCAGTTCGTGCAGGAAGGGACGCGAGGCATCCAGAAAGCGGTGTTTGTCGCGATTGTGGGCGGTAGCGGTGGCCTCCTCGGCCCCCGGCGCCTCGACGTTCGAGGGCTTGCCGACGCGCACGCTGGCCTTGCCCTTTTTGCTGAACGCCAGCTGCACTTCGTCGGTGGGCGTGTGCAGGTGCGCGTTGCGGAAGGCTCCATCCGCCAGCCAGGCCCCGATTTGTGCCAAGCCCTCGGCCACCGGCAGGTTCTTGGTGATGTCCTTGGTGGGATAGCGCAACAAAAAGCTGAGGTGCGGGGCATCACGCAGGATGACCGGGCGCACCATCACACGCTGCAACACCTGGCCTGCCGCATCCAGGTCGGCCACACCACCCTGGTACGCAACCAGCAGCAGCTTGCTCAGCCGCCCCTGGTCATGGGCCTGGCGCAGCAGGTCCGCAAAGCGCGCCAGGTGCGGCGCGTTGAACTCGGTCAGATCGCGGTCCGCAGCCATCGCCGAACCGATCAAGCCTGAGGCTTGCGTGGGGGGCGAGCGCCCGTGCCCGCAGGACGACCACCGTCACGGCGCGGGCCACGGCCTTCGCGTGGCGCGCCGTCGGCACGGGGGCCGCCACGACGTTCGCCACGAGGGGCATCGCGGTGATCGCGACGGCCTTCCGGACGGGGACGCAGCGCGTCTTGCTTGGCTTCTTCGCGGGCTTGCGCCAGCACGGTCTCCAGCTGGGCCGGGTCGATGCCCTTGAGGGCACAGAAGTTGGCCGTGGTCAGGCGGGTCGTGTCGAAGTCGCGCAGCAGTTGCGCACGGGCGCGGCGTTCTTGCTGCGCTTCGCGGTCTTGCTGGTGGGCAACGCGCTCTTGCTTGCGGGCTTCGCGCTGGGCATCGCGTTGGGCCTGGAAGGCTTCTTCGCGACGGGCCTTGACGATGGCGCGGCGGCGCGCCAACTCTTCGGTGGCCAGGTTGCGGTGCTCTTCGCTCAGCTCGCCGGCAGGCTGACCGTCCAGGTCAAAGCGCTCGGTGGCTTGCGACACGGCCGTGAGGTAGGCGGTGGTGTGGGTGTAGCGGCGGAAGAAGGCCGAAAGGGCCTGCTTGGTGAACACGCCGGGTGCGCGCTCGTGGATGTCCACCTGGATGCGCAGCTTCAGCGGCTTGGCCTGGCCCTTGGCAAACAAAGCGGGGAAACGCTCGGCCAGTTCGGCTGCCGTGGCAGCGTAAGAGGCTTGGGCATCCGAACCCGCCTCGGCGGTGGAGGTCGCCGTCTCGGCGGACACAGGGGTCACAGCGGCATCAGCTGCCACAGCAGCAGCCTGATCATCAGCGGGGGCGGCCGGGACCGAAGGAGTCGAAGACATGGATCGAATGCAGCAAAAAGACGAAAACCCCGATTGTCGCCTGTTCGGGGTTTTTCAGCCAGCCTTGGACCGTGACGGACCGGACGGACTGGCCGTCATCCGGTCCTTTCGCCGGATCAGGCGGTCTGAATCATGCGGGCCAGCAGGGCGCCGCGGTAACGCTCGTCCAGCGGCAGACGCACGTGCAGCGGACTGCCTGGGGCCACCTCGATGGGCTGGTTGTCGAGGCTGCGCAGGGTGTCGAGCTTCATCAGCTCGTTGCCACCCGGGTAGATGACTTCCAGGGTGTCGCCCACCTGGAAGCGGTTCTTGACCTCGACCTCGGCCCAACCGTCCTCGATGGACTTGACCTCGCCCACGAACTGGCTGCGCTGGAACTGCGAGTGCCCGGCGATGTAGTTCTGGTAGTCCTGTGCCGGACGACGCTCCAGCAGGCCGCCGGTGTAGCCACGGTTGGCCATGCCCTCGAGTTGCAGCAGCAGATCGCGGTTGAACGGCCGACCGGCCACCGCGTCATCGATGGCGCGGCGGTACACCTGGGCCACGCGGGCGACGTAGTACAGCGACTTGGTGCGGCCTTCCACCTTGAGGGAGTCGATGCCGATCTTGACCAGGCGCTCCACGTGCTCGACGGCGCGCAGGTCCTTGGAGTTCATGATGTAGGTGCCGTGCTCATCTTCCATGATGGGCATGAGCTCGCCGGGACGACCGGCTTCTTCGATCAGGTAGACCTGATCGGCGGCGGGGTGACGCTGTCCGTCGCCGCAAGAGGAGAAGGCCTTTTCGGCGTCTTCCTGCTCTTTGGCGAAGTTGAAGTCGCCTTCCAGCTTGATGGGGATGACCTCGCCCGTGTCCGCCGACTGCTGGCCCTGGTAGGTGTTGTACTCCCAGCGGCAGGCGTTGGTGCAGGTGCCCTGGTTGGGGTCACGGCGATTGAAGTAGCCCGACAGCAGGCAGCGGCCCGAGTAGGCGATGCACAGCGCACCGTGCACGAAGACTTCCAGCTCCATGTCCGGGCATTCCTGACGGATCTTCTCGATCTCGTCCAGGCTGAGTTCGCGCGACAGGATGATGCGCTGCACGCCCAGCTTCTGCCAGAACTTCACGGTGGCGAAGTTGGTGGTGTTGGCCTGCACGGACAGGTGGATGGGCACCTCGGGCCACTTTTCACGCACCATCATGATCAGGCCGGGGTCGGCCATGATGATGCCGTCGGGCTTCATCTCGATGATGGGCTCGATGTCGCGCAGGTAGGTGCGGATCTTGTCGTTGTGCGCGATCAGGTTG
>NZ_JBMOIR010000018.1:0-60164 GCF_049317225.1 Aquabacterium sp.
GCACGCGCACCACGTTCGAGATCGCGGCCAAGCGCCTGAGCGCCGACGTCATCAATCTGGACATCGCTCGCTCGTCGGCCTCCAAGGGTGAAAGCCTGCTGGACACCATCTCCAACCTGTCGGCCATGAGTGCCGACATGTTCGTGGTGCGTCACTCCGAGTCTGGTGCACCTTACCTGATTGCCCAGCATGTTGCGCCCCACGTGCATGTGGTCAACGCCGGTGACGGCCGCCACGCGCACCCGACGCAGGCCTTGCTCGACATGTACACCATCCGCCACTACAAGAAGGATTTCACCAATCTGACTGTGGCGATCGTGGGTGACATCGTTCACTCCCGCGTGGCTCGCTCCAACATCCATGCGCTGACGACCTTGGGTGTGCCCGAGGTGCGCGTGGTCGGTCCTCGCACCCTGGTGCCCGGCGACCTGCGGGAGATGGGCGTGCGTGTCTGCCACAGCATGGAAGAGGGCATCATGGATGCCGACGTGGTCATCATGCTGCGCTTGCAAAACGAACGCATGTCGGGCGGGATGCTGCCCAGCGCCGGTGAGTTCTTCAAGGAGTTCGGTCTGACCGAATCGAAGCTGGCACTGGCCAAGCCGGATGCCATCGTGATGCACCCGGGCCCCATCAACCGTGGCGTGGAAATTGACTCCGCTGTGGCCGATGGCAAGCAAAGCGTCATCCTGCCCCAGGTCACGTTCGGCATTGCCGTGCGCATGGCCGTGATGTCCATTCTGGCTGGCAATGAGGCCTGATCCATCATGAAGATTCTGATCAAGAACGGCCGACTGGTCGATCCCGCTTCCGGCCTGGACCAGGTTGGTGACTTGGCCATCGCGGGTGGCCGTATTTCGGCACTGGGTTCCGTGAGCGCCGACTTCGCGCCCGATCGCACCATCGACGCCACGGGCCTGATCGTGGCGCCCGGTCTGGTGGATCTGGCTGCACGGTTGCGCGAGCCCGGTCACGAGCATGAAGGCATGCTCGAATCCGAACTGGCTGCGGCGGCAGCCGGTGGGGTCACCAGCGTCATCTGCTTGCCTGACACCGATCCGGCGCTGGACGAACCCGGCCTAGTGGAAATGTTGAAGCTGCGCGCGCGCAAGCTCAGCCGTTGTCGTCTGTTCCCTCTGGGGGCGTTGACCCGCGGCCTCAAGGGCGAGAACCTGACCGAAATGGCCGAACTGCAGGAGGCTGGTTGTGTCGGCTATTCGCAGGCCGAGCACCCCATCAAGGACACACAGGTGCTGGTGCGTGCCATGCAGTACGCGGCCACCTTTGGCTATACCGTCTGGTTGCGCCCTCAAGATCCCTGGTTGGGCAAGGGTGTGGCGGCCAGCGGCCCGGTGGCCACGCGCCTCGGTTTGTCTGGCGTGCCCGTCACGGCTGAGACCATTGCCATCCACACCATTGTGGAATTGGTGCGCACGACAGGTGCTCGGGTTCACTTGTGCCGCCTGTCGAGCGCGGCAGGCGTGGATCTGGTCCGTCAGGCCAAGGCGCAAGGTTTGCCCATCACGGCCGACGTCAGCATCAACTCCTTGATGTTGACCGATCTTGACATCGGCTTCTTCAACTCATCCATGCGTGTGACGCCCCCGCTGCGTCAGGGCCGTGACCGCGATGCCTTGCAGGCTGGGCTGGCCGATGGCACCCTCGATGCCCTCGTGTCTGACCACAATCCGGTCAGCGCCGATGAGAAGAACCTGCCATTTGGCGAAGCTACACCGGGTGCCACGGGGCTGGAGCTCCTGCTGAGTCTGGCGCTGAAGTGGTCGGGCGCCGACCTGAGCGATCAGCCCGACGCTGAGAAGTTGCGCCGTGCGTTGGCCGTGGTGACCCAAGGGCCTGTGAAGGTACTGGGTGATGCGTTGGGTTCGTTGTCGTCCAGCGCCGGTCGCTTGACACCAGGTGGTGTGGCCGATGTGGTGGTGTTTGACCCTGCCGCCCGCTGGCCCGTGCAACCCGATGTGCTGGTCAGCCAAGGCAAGCACACCCCGTTCGCCTTCCAGACTTCTGGCTTTGAATTGGCCGGACGCGTGCGCCTGACGCTCGTGGCCGGACAGGTCGCGCACGAAGCCGAATAAGCAAGGCTGAGCGCTGATGTCGACTGGCAACATGGGTGCGTCCTCTTCTGTGGCATCGGTGCCTCATGTGTCGCTGTGGCGATTGCCCGTGGCCCTTTGGCGTCTGTTGCGTGTTTTGGGCCATGTTCTGGTGGCATGGGTCAAGTCATGGATCGTCTGGCCCGGGCTCGACGAGCATGGGTGGCATGACGAAAACTTGAAGTGGTCATGCAAGTTGCTTCAAATCTTGGGCATCGAGTTGCATGTCCAGGGGCGAGCGCATGATGGCGCCAAGCTGGTGGTGGCCAATCACATCTCGTGGTTAGACATCGTGGCCATCAATTCGGTTGTGCCGTCGCGCTTCGTGTCGAAAGCAGAGGTGGGGCGCTGGCCCTTGATTGGGCGACTGGTGACCGCAGCTGGCACGTTGTACCTCACCCGGGAGCGCCGTCGCGACGCCATGCGCGTGCTGGGTTTGATGGCTCAGTCGTTGCGGACGGGCCACACGGTAGCCGTTTTCCCGGAGGGCACGACGGGGAGTGGTCATGGCGTCATGCATTTCCATCCCAACTTGCTGCAGGCCGCGATTGACGCTCAAGTGCCGGTTCAGCCTGTGGTCTTGCGCTATGCCGACAGGGATGCTCCGGTCAGCGCCAAAGCGGCTTATGTGGGGGACACCAGCCTGATGCAGTCCCTCTGGTGGGTGGTGTCTGCACAGGGCTTGTCGGTGCACGTCACCGTGCTGCCCTCGCAATCTGTGTCTCATGCGGATCGCCGCGCCATTGCTTCCGAACTGCGAAATGGCATTGAAAAAGTTCTGTATGACGAAATAGATGCTGCAAATGTGAAAATTTGCGCAAATTAATCCCGTCTTTTCGGACTGCAGGTGTCAAGTAGTAACTCTACTCTGACGACATCCACATAGCCCCTGAGGCAAAGTGGATGTACGCCGGTCCGGAATTCCAAAAGAATTGTGAAGCTGGATCGGTGTGGCATCCCGTCAACCATGTTGAGGAGTCACTCCAATGTCTGACAAGAAAATTCGGCGCCTTCCCCTTGCCGCCGCGGCCATGGTCGCGTGCATGAGCGCCCATGCCGGTTACACCTCCCCTGATGGCAATTTCAGCCTGTCTGGCTTCGGCACGCTGGGTGCTTCTCGCACAACCACGGATGAGGCACTGTTCAACTACCCTGGTCAGGGTGGTGGTGCCGGGAAGACTTTCAGCTTGGATCCCGACAGCAAGGTTGCCGTCCAGGGTACCTACAAAGCGACGCCGACGGTGTCTGCCACCGCGCAGGTCATGACCAAGTACGACGCCGAAGGCTCGTACGTGCCGAATTTCGAATGGGCTTTTGTGAAGTGGCAACCTGTCAGTGGTTTGTCTGTCCGTGCCGGCCGCATGGGCGCTCCCTTCTTCATGGTGTCTGACTTCCGTGACGTGGGTTACGCCAACGTTGCTGTGCGTCCCAACCTTGATGTGTACGGTCAAGTGCCGGTGAGCTACTTTGATGGTGGCGACGTTTCTTATCAAACATCCCTGGGGCCAGCCAGCGTCACCGGTACGTTGTGGGCGGGTAGTTCGTCTGCCTCCTTCACCAGCGCGCTGAACAGCCCTCTGGGCGCGGTGCCTCCTAGCGACATCGACATCAAGCGCGCTTTGGGTTTCAACTTGCAAGCCGAATTTGATGGCGGCTACACCCTGCGCTTGGGCCACATGCAAGGCCGCTTGACGACCAAATCTGCAACAGCGGACTACGTTGTGGGTGCAATGGCTCCTGTGATCGCCGGTTTGGCTGGCGCGACGGCTCAAGCAGAGGCTTTGGCCTTGTCTGAGCAGCTTCATGTGAGCAACGAACGCGCCACGTTCTCTGGTGTCGGCTTCACCGTAGATCGTAACAATGTCGTGGTTTCGGGCGAGTACACCAAGCGTAAGGTGGGTGGTGTTGGCTATGTGCCGGACACAACTGGCTGGTACACGCTTGCTGGCTACCGTTTCGGGAACTGGCTCCCCTATGTGTCGTTCTCTAAGCTGAAGGTGACCAATCCGAACGCCAAGATGCCGACAGTGACGTCGGCAGTTCTGGCGTCGGCTGTGGTCGGCACGCAAACCGTGCTGAACACGCAGAAGTTGAGCGAGCGCACCAACAGTGTTGGCATTCGCTGGGATGCAACATCCAGCTTGGCAGTGAAGGCGCAGTTTGACCGTGTGGTCAAGCCTGTTGACTCGAACGGTCTGTTCCTGGTCGAGAATCCTTCCGGTGCCTTGCTGTCTGGCGGCAAGTTCCTCGGTGCCAAGAAGAACATCGACGTGCTGTCGCTGTCTGTCGACTTCGTCTTCTAAGCTGAAGGGAGCAATAACATGAAATCCAAGATCACCCTTCAATCTCTGGTTGTGGCAGGTCTGATGCTGGTCGCTCAAGCTGCCAGTGCCCAGGTCGCCGTCATTGTCAACCCAAAGAGCCCCTTGGCCTCCATGACGCAAGATCAGGTCGCTTCGATCTTCTTGGGTAAGACCAACACGCTGCCTTCTGGCGCAGCAGCTGCACCTGCGGACTTGCCTGAATCCAGTGCGATTCGCGAACAGTTCTACAGCAAGGCTGCTGGCAAGACTTCTGCGCAGGTCAAGGCTACTTGGGCGCGTCTGACCTTCTCGGGTAAGGCTACGCCTCCCAAGGAACTGGGGGCCGCGAACGAAGTTAAGAAGTACGTGGCATCTAACCCGGATGCCATTGGCTACATCGAAAAGTCGGCTGTTGACAGCAGTGTCAAGGTCGTTCTGATCGTTGAATAACGCGTCCATCGCGTTTTTCAAGGAGGGCTGCCGCGCTGGCATTGGCGTGGCAGCCCTTTTGTCTTGTGTTAAGGCAAAAACGCTTGCGCCGGGACCTCTACAATGCCGCGTTCCGTTGAAAGGTTCCTGATGTCTGATTTCTCGTTTACTGGATGGCTGCACGACGGTCTCCTGTCGTGGGCAATCAATGGTCTGGCCGATGCTGCCTGGTGGCAGATCGTGGCCTACACCCTGATCCTGACCCATATCACCATTGCGTCGGTGACGATCTTCCTGCATCGCTCGCAGGCGCACCGTGCGTTGGAGTTGCACGCCATCCCGTCGCACTTTTTCCGTTTCTGGTTGTGGTTGACCACGAGCACGGTGACCAAACAGTGGGTGGCGGTTCACCGCAAGCACCACGCCAAGTGCGAAACCGTCGAAGACCCTCACAGCCCCGTCACACATGGTATTCAGACGGTCTTGCTGCGTGGTCGCGAACTGTACCGCGACGAGGCGTTGAAAGAGGACACACTCAAGAAGTACGGTCACGGCACACCGGATGACTGGCTTGAGCGTAACCTTTACACCCCTCGCAACAACTGGGGTCCCATCGTGATGCTGCTGATCGATCTGGCGCTGTTTGGTGCCATCGGTATCACTGTCTGGGCCGTCCAGATGGTCTGGATTCCGATCACGGCGGCCGGGATCATCAACGGTTTGGGGCACTACTGGGGTTATCGCAATTTCGAGGCCCCTGATGCGTCAACCAACATCTCGCCGTGGGGCATCATCATTGGCGGTGAAGAGTTGCACAACAACCATCACACCTATCCCACATCAGCCAAGTTGTCCGTCAAGTCGTATGAGTTCGACATTGGCTGGGGCTACATCCGTGCCCTGGAGATGATGGGGCTGGCCAAGGTCCGCAAAACGCCGCCGCGTCTGACCCTGGGCGACATCAAGCCTGTTGCCGATGCGAAGACGTTGGAGGCCATCGTTGCCAACCGTTATGAACTGATGGCTGGGTATGCCCGAGAAGTACGTCGCGCCTGCAAGGTCGAGTTGGTCCGTCTCAAGGCGTCTGGCCAAGAGGCTGCCGCCAATCAACTCAAGCGTGTGCGTCCTTGGGTGCACCGCGATGCGGCGCAAATGCCTGTCGGCATGGAGCAGCAGGTGCAGCAGGTGTGTGATGCCAATCCTCAATTGAGCAAGCTGTTGGCCATGCGTGAGGAACTGCGTGCGCTCTGGACGCGGACCAATGTATCGGCTGAGCAACTGGTATTGGATCTGCAGGCGTGGTGTCAGCGTGCTGAAGCCAGTGGCATTGCCGCGTTGCAAGAGTTCTCGCTGAAGGTGCGTGCGGCTGCGGTCTGAAGAAGCGCGCCTGTCACCGTGCTTTCCAAGCCGCCTTCGGGCGGCTTTTTCTTGCCTTGGTGACGGGGGGGGCTTGTGTGGCCAAGCCTTATAGCCTGCGGTGTGTGGCAACGGATCGGCGTTCGTGCCTGCTGGCTCTGGGTTGTTGGCCGCCTTGTTGAGCTTGAACTTCAGCGGTGCCCTCGGAGAAAGTGCAGGCAATAAAAAACCCGCCGGCTTGCGCGAGGCGGGTTTTTGAGGGAAAGGCTGAATTACTTCAGCTTGATTTCCTTGTACAGCACGTGCTTGCGAGCCTTGGGGTCGAACTTCATGAATTCCAGCTTTTCAGGCGTGGTCTTCTTGTTCTTAGCAGTGGTGTAGAAGTGGCCGGTACCCGCAGTGGATTCCAGCTTGATCTTTTCGCGTCCGCCTTTAGCAGCCATGGTTCAGTCTCCAATCACAGTTCGCCACGGGCGCGCAGGTCGGACAGGACCTGATCGATACCCACTTTGTCAATCAGACGCAGAGCGGCTGTCGAGATGCGCAGACGCACCCAACGGTTTTCGCTCTCGACCCAGAAACGACGGTACTGCAGGTTGGGCAGGAAACGACGCTTGGTCTTGTTGTTGGCGTGGGAAACATTGTTCCCGGACATCGGGCCCTTGCCCGTGACTTGACAGACGCGTGCCATGACGCTTCTCCGTTCGCTGTATTGCGCTTATGTTGCGGTCGATGCCCAGAGCAGGGGGTGTTGACGCCATTGCTGGCTTCGGCCCTGTTGAAGCACCCTTCCGGAAGCATCCGCATCAAGTGACTTGACGCATCCACTCCGGGACGAATTTTGCAAAAACCGAGATTATAGCGAGATTCTGGCGACTTGGCAAAGCCTGTCACGCGAATCTCGCGAAAGTCCGGTCAGCCTTGCTCTTGCTCGAGGAAACGCTGGGCATCCAAGGCGGCCATGCAACCGGTGCCGGCGCTGGTGATCGCTTGGCGGTACACGTGATCTTGCACGTCGCCAGCGGCAAACACGCCGGGTACGCTGGTCATGGTGGCAAAGCCATTGTTGCCGCCACGGGTCACGATGTAGCCGTCCTTCATTTCCAGCTGCCCCTTGAAGATATCGGTATTGGGCGAGTGGCCAATGGCGATGAAGCAGCCCTTCAATTCCAGTTCTTTGGTGCTGCCTTCGTTGACGTTCTTCAGGCGCACGCCGGTGACGCCGCTCTGGTCGCCCAGCACTTCGTCCAGCACGTTGAAGAGGTGCAACTCGATCTTGCCGGCGGCAACCTTCTCCATGACCTTGTCGTTCATGATGGGTTCTGCGCGGAACTTGTCACGACGGTGGATCAGGTGGACCTTGCTGGCGATGTTCGACAGGTACAGCGCTTCTTCCACGGCCGTGTTACCGCCGCCCACCACGCAGACCACCTGGTCGCGGTAGAAGAAACCGTCACAGGTGGCGCAACCGCTCACGCCGCGGCCCATGAACGCCTCTTCGGACGGCAGCCCCAGGTATTTGGCCGAAGCGCCGGTGGCGATGATCAGGGTGTCGGTCGTGTAGGTGCCCGCGTCGCCTTTCAGGGTGAAGGGGCGCTTGGACAGATCCACTTCATTGATGTGATCAAACACCATGCTGGTCTGAAAGCGCTCAGCATGCTGCTGAAAGCGTTGCATCAGATCGGGGCCCTGGACACCATGGACATCTGCCGGCCAGTTGTCCACTTCGGTGGTGGTCATCAATTGACCGCCTTGGGCCATGCCAGTGACCAGGGTGGGCTTCAGGTTGGCGCGGGCAGCATAGATGCCAGCGGTGTAGCCTGCGGGGCCGGAGCCCAGGATCAGAACCTGGCTATGTTGGGGCGTGCTCATGAATGAGGCCTTTCGAGATGTTGATGTCGACTGGATGCAAACTGTGTGGCTAACCGGGGGCAAGTTCTGGTATGCCGATTAACGTCCACTCGTTAAAGTGCTAAATATTTCCGGTACACAGCCGAAAATTGTAGAGACAGCCTGTTTGTCACACTCCTGTACGGGTCAAAAAGACCTGTTTTAAGGTGTGTGGAACCGACAGACTCAGAAAAATTCAGTCTTCACTCACGAGGAGCACCCCACATGGCCATGTTGTCCAATCTTGATCTGATCCGGCGCGTTCCGCTGTTCTCGATGCTGACGCCGGCCCAAGCCGAGTCCGTGGCCGAGGGCGTGGTCAAGCGTCGCTACCGTCGTGGTGAGTTGATTGTTGAAAAAGGGCGCAAGACCAATGCACTGTTCATCCTGTTGACTGGACGTGCGCGCGTGGTGGCAGCAGATGAGCGTGGTCGAGAGGTGATTCTGGCTGTGCTGGAAGCGGGTGACTACCTGGGGGAAATGAGCCTGATCGACAACGAGCCGCACTCTGCGACCGTTCGTGCCGAGGTGCAAACCGATGTTCTGGTCTTGGGTCGCCCCGAGTTTGCGCGCTGTCTGCCCGAAAATTCCTCTCTGGCGTATGCCATCTTGCGCGGCATGGTGCAGCGTCTGCGTGCTGCAGATCGCCAGATCGAGTCTCTGGCGCTTCTCGATGTCTATGGCCGCGTGGCGCGTGCATTGTTGGATATGGCGGATGAAGATGCTGGCGAAAAAGTTATTCGCGGCAAGGTTTCGCGTCAAGATCTGGCCAAGCATGTCGGTGCTTCGCGCGAAATGGTCAGTCGTGTCATGAAGGACCTTGAAGAGCGTGGCTTGATCGAGACGCAGGAAACCGGCAGCGTGGTGCTCAAAGAGCGTTTGGCATCTACGGCCTGATCTTTTTTGTTTGCACCTGTAAACCGCCCCTCTTCAGGGGCGTTTTACTTTGTCGGGCCACGTCGAGCCAAGGCAAAAAATGCCATCAAAATGACGACATGACATTTCCTCTCGGATCCCTTCATTCCGACAGTTCGCCGGTGACAACGCGCATGGGTGGTCGGTTCCACAGGCAGGCGGCCATACCGTCAGTTGGGCCTGTTGAGCCTCTGGAAAACACATTTCGGTTTCAGTCCGCACTCTTCATCAGTGGTCTGCTGTGGGTGTTGGCGCTGCTGGCCATGACCAGTCACAGTCCGCTTGATCCTGCCTTCACCACGTCCGGGCAGAACACGGAACCTCGGAATTGGGCGGGGCAACTGGGCGCCTATGGTGCTGACATTGCCATGATGCTGTTCGGTCGTTCGGCATGGTGGTTGCTGCTCATTGGCTTGCGTGTGTGGTTGGGCGCGTTGGCCCGTTGGCTGCGCCGGGACACGGGTGCCAGCGTGTCGGTGTCTGGCGCGCCACCGGTGGTGCCGCATGAGCGCAGCCTGACGTCTTGGCGCTTCTGGTTGGGGGTGGTGGTGCTGGTTGCGGCCAGTTGTGCGCTGGAATGGTCCCGTCTTTATCGGAATGAACTGGCCGTACCAGGGGAACATGCTGGCGGCGTGTTGGGCATGGCCTTGGGGCAGTTGGGCATGCATTGGCTGGGCTTCAATGGATCCGGCGTCCTGTGGATTGCTTTGTTGGTGGTCGGTGCCGCCTTGGCCTTTCGCTTCTCTTGGCTGGATGTGGCCGAAAAGATCGGTGAATTGACCGATCGCCTGCGTCAACAGCGCGAAGCGCAGCGCGAGGTCGAGCAGGACATCCGCATTGGCGAGCAGGCCGCCATCGAGCGTGAGCGGGTCGTCGAAGAGGTGCGTCACGAACTGCCCGCTGAGCCTGTGCCGCTCATCATCGAGCAACCGGTGATCGAGGTGCCCAAGTCCGAGCGCGTGGTCAAGGAGAAGCAAAAGCCCTTGTTCGTTGAAATGGGTGACAACAAGCTGCCCCAGATCGATCTGTTGGATGCTGCACCCGGCCGCATGGAAACCGTGACCCCCGAGTCGCTGGAGATGACGTCGCGCCTCATCGAGAAGAAACTCAAGGACTTTGGTGTGGATGTGCGTGTCGTGGCGGCGTCGCCGGGGCCAGTCATCACCCGTTATGAAATTGAGCCTGCCACCGGGGTCAAAGGCTCGCAGATTGTCAATCTGGCCAAGGATCTGGCGCGCTCCCTGTCGCTGGTGTCCATCCGCGTGGTCGAAACCATTCCGGGCAAAAACCTGATGGCGCTGGAGTTGCCCAATGCCAAGCGCCAGATGATTCGCCTGACTGAGATCCTGGGCTCGCAGATCTACCACGAGGCGCAGTCCATGCTGACCATCGGTCTGGGCAAGGACATCGTGGGGGCACCTGTGGTGGCCGATCTGGCCAAGATGCCGCACTGCCTGGTCGCAGGGACCACCGGCTCCGGTAAGTCGGTGGGCATCAATGCCACCATCCTCAGTCTGTTGTACAAGGCCGAGGCGCGGGATGTCCGTCTGATCCTGATCGACCCGAAGATGCTGGAAATGAGCGTCTACGAAGGCATTCCTCACCTCTTGTGTCCCGTTGTGACGGACATGAAGCAGGCGGGCAACGCGCTGAACTGGGCTGTGGGTGAAATGGAGCGTCGCTACAAGCTCATGTCCAAAATGGGCGTGCGCAACCTGGCGGGCTACAACAAAAAGATGGACGACGCCAAATCGCGTGGCGAGCTCATCCCGAATCCGTTCAGCCTGACTCCCGATGAACCCGAGCCGCTTGACCGACTGCCACACATCGTCATCGTGATCGACGAGTTGGCGGACCTGATGATGGTCGTCGGCAAGAAGATCGAAGAGTTGATCGCGCGTTTGGCGCAAAAGGCGCGTGCGGCCGGCATTCACTTGATCCTTGCCACGCAACGTCCTTCCGTGGACGTTATCACCGGCCTGATCAAGGCCAACATTCCTACCCGCATTTCGTTCCAGGTGTCCAGCAAGATCGACAGCCGCACGATCCTGGATCAGATGGGGGCCGAGGCCTTGCTGGGTCAGGGGGACATGCTCTATTTGGCGCCGGGTACCGGCTTGCCGACGCGCGTGCACGGCGCCTTCGTGTCGGATGATGAGGTGCACCGTGTTGTCGAATACCTGAAGACCCAGGGTGAGCCCAATTACATCGAAGGCATTTTGGAGGGCGGCAGCCTGTCTGATGAGGGCAGCAACCTGGATGGCTCACCGGCAGGCGGCAGCGAGGGCGAGCAAGATCCGATGTACGACAACGCGGTTTCCATCGTGCTGCAGCATCGCAAAGCTTCGATTTCGCTGGTTCAGCGCCACCTGCGCATTGGCTACAACCGTGCGGCCCGGTTGCTGGAGCAGATGGAGAAGTCCGGACTGGTCTCGTCCATGTCGACCAATGGCAACCGCGAAATCATTGTCCCTGCTCGCGGCGGCGAGGGCGGTGCCACGGCGGCACCGTGGGACGCTTGATGAAGGCAATCTGATGTTGAACTTGAATCTTCGCCGGGTGGTCATGGCGGCTGCGCTGTCCGGCGGCTGGGCTGCTGCGCAAGCCGACGCTGTGGGCAGCTTGCGCCAATTTGTCAAAGACGTGCAAAGCGGACGAGCCGCCTTCACGCAAACCGTCACGTCTCCGGACGGCAAGCGGGTGCGTAAATCGCAGGGCGCGCTGGAATTCCAGCGGCCCAACCGGTTCCGCTTCACGTACAACACCCCGACAGAGCAAGTCATCGTTGGGGATGGCAAGCAGGTCTGGCTGTACGACGTGGACCTCAATCAGGTCACGGTCCGTCCCATGAGTGATGCCTTGGGTGCCACGCCTGCGGCCGTGCTGGCCGGCGGGGCGCTGGACAAGGACTTCACCCTCAAGAATGTGACTGCGTCTTCATCGGGTGCGGCGTCCGCGGCCCCGATGCCTCAACAGGCAACGACGTCTCTGGAATGGGTGGAGGCCTTGCCGCGTCACAAAGAGGGGCAGTTCCAGTCCATGCGGGTCGGATTCCGCCAGGGCCAGTTGGCCGCATTGGAAATCCTGGATGGGTTTGGCCAGCGCTCACGGCTGGACTTCACGCAATTCGATGCCAAGGCCGCCTTGCCGGCGTCCCGGTTTCAGTTTGTGCCGCCAGCGGGCGCCGACGTGCTCAAACAGCCTTGATGCACAAGGCATGCCCCTTTGGTTGGTGCCAACTGGGGTGTCCACCTGACTGGTTTGGTGAATGCGCCAGATCCGTTCGTTGCGGATCTGGCGTTTTGCTTGGTGCGTGGGCACCAAGCTCAGCTGGCATCAGCCTTCGCGCTTGCCGAAGCCAGGGCGCTTGCCGCCAAAGCCACCGGGTTTGCCGCCCGACTTGAAGCCGGGCTTGCCGCCGAAAGGCTTGCCGCCAAAGGGCTTGTCACCGAAGCTGCGCTCGCCGCCAAACGACTTCTCGCCGAAGGACTTGCCGTGAGCGGGCTTGCCGCCAAACGGCTTGCCGTGCGGACGATCACCAAAGCTGCGCTCACCGCCAAAACCACGGTCGCCTTGAGGGCGCTCGTTGAAGTTGCGCTCACCGCCAAAATCGTTGCGGTCGTCAAATGGGCGGCTGCCGCGCGCGCCACGGTCGGCAAACGGACGGTCCTGACCACCGCTGCGGGGTTCAAAGCTGCGCTGCTCGTGGCCGCCGAACGGCTTGCGCTGTTCGCCGCTAAAACCGGCCGGTTTGAAACCCGCCTTATGCACCACGCGATGAGCGCCATCCTGGCCGCGATCCCGGTCGCCAAAGCCACCGCGGTCGCCGCTGAAGCGACGCTCTTCGCCACCAAAGCGCTCGTTGCGATCGCCCTGGAATTCGCGACGACCGCCGCCGAAGCCGCCTTCACGGTTGCCTTCGAAGCGAGGACGCTCACGATCACCAAAACCGCCGCGATCACCGCGGTCGCCGCCAAAGCGTGGCGCACGGTCGTCGCGGCCACGGTGGGCGGACATCGACTTGCCACCCATGCGGGACGCCTTGTCGGCGAAAGTCTTGAGCTTGGGCTCCAGGCCTTCGATCACCGACTCGGGGATGCGTTGGGTGGTGAAGCGCTCGATGCGACGCACCATGGGGATGTCACGGCGTTCGGCCAAGGTGATGGCCAAACCACTGCGGCCGGCGCGACCCGTGCGACCAATGCGGTGCACATAGTCTTCGGCCTTCATGGGCATGCCGTAGTTGATCACGTGGGTGATGGTGGGCACGTCGATGCCGCGAGCGGCCACATCTGTTGCCACCAGCACGCGCAGTTGACGGTTGCGCAGGGCTTGCAGGACGCGGTTGCGGCGACCTTGCGGCATGCCGCCGTGCAGGGCAGCCACAGCATGACCCACGTCAGCCAGACGGTCAGCCAGGATGTCGGCGTCGCGCTGGGTGGCGGTGAAGATCACGGCTTGGTCCAGTGCGCGGTCTTCCAGCAGGCGGTCCAGCAGCATGTTCTTGTGCGCCAGCGTGTCAGCCAGGTGCAGACGTTGCTCGATGTTGTCGTGGCTGTCGGTGTGCGAAGCCACTTCGATGCTCACGGCATCACGGGTCATGCGCTGAGCCAGTTGGCCCACGTGACCGGCGAAGGTCGCGCTGAACATCAAAGTCTGGCGTTCTGCAGGCGTCTGGTCGGCAATGGCTTCGATGTCATCGATGAAGCCCATGTCCAGCATGCGGTCGGCCTCGTCCAGCACCAGCACTTCCAGGTTGCTCAGCACGGCGGCGCCGGTGTTGAGGTGATCCAGCAAGCGACCAGGGGTGGCAATCAGCACGTCCAGAGGACCCTTCAGCGCCTTCAACTGGTAGGCGTAGGGCACGCCACCGACCACGGTGGCCACGCGCAGACCTTGCATGTGGCGGCCGTAGGTGCTGGCCGACTTGGCCACCTGCATGGCCAATTCACGGGTGGGGGCGAGGACCAGCACACGAGGGCCGTGTACCTTGCCCTTTTCGCGACGCTTGGTGTTGTCGCCACGGGCGGCAATGATGCGCTCCAGTGCAGGCAGCATGAATGCAGCGGTCTTGCCGCTACCCGTGCTGGATGCCACGCGCAGGTCAGCGCCTTGCATCGCGGCCGGGATGGCTTGAATCTGCACGGTAGTGGGTTGCGTGTAGCCCGACTCGGTCAAAGCTGCGCACAGCGGTGCGCTCAGGCCCAGATCGGTAAACGTGGGGCCGCCAGCGTGCACTTGCGTGGGCTCGCCGGTTTCGGCTGCTTCGCAATCAAAGGCCTCGGCCTCGATGCGACGCGCCAGGGCGTCCAGCTGGGATTCACCAGATTGAATAGGGGTTTGATTCGACATGAACTTCTTTCAAGCAATGCAAAGCTCAGCCATTTGTCAGTCAAAGACAAATGACTTGCAGGGGCCATGACGCTGATACGCAGATCAGTCAACCAGCCCCAAGTGGGGTCGCTATGGATTCGTGTCCGTACTTCGTGACAGGCGCACGCAGCGCTCGAAGGATCACGGTGAGTCGGTTTGAAAGCGACGGCATCGCCGCCAACCGGAACTCAAGACACGCTCTTGGCAAAGCACCCGACGGTGTTGCCCGGCTTGAAAAAGGTCAGAGGGGATGAACGAAAATTCCCTGCAATTCCAAGGAATAGGTAATTGTGACACGTCCATTAGGGTTTGTCTAGGGGGCTATGAACGCATTCGATCTTTGGCGCAGCATGGGCATACATCCGGTGCTCGCACTCCTGCGACAATTTCCCCATGAGCACACAAGAGAGCCTGTCGCTTGATCTCCCCGGGGCCGACGGCCCTTCTTCGGCCTCAGTGTCGGGGTCTGTGCCCCTGGGCGCGCCCCTTGCGGAGCGTTTGCGCCCTCATACGCTGGATGAGGTGGTTGGGCAAGATCACCTGCTGGGGCCTGGCCAGCCATTGCGTGTTGCATTCGAGTCGGGGCAACCCCACTCAATGATCCTGTGGGGGCCGCCGGGCGTTGGCAAAACCACGCTGGCTCGCCTCATGGCGCATGCTTTTGATGCGCAATTCCTGGCAATCTCGGCTGTGCTGGGCGGGGTCAAGGATATCCGTGAAGCCGTTGAGCAGGCGCAGGCCGCGCGACGCACCGGTCGTCGCACCATCGTTTTTGTGGACGAGGTCCATCGCTTCAACAAAGCACAGCAAGACGCCTTCCTCCCGCATGTCGAGTCAGGGCTGTTCACGTTCATTGGCGCCACGACGGAGAACCCCTCGTTTGAGGTCAATGCCGCCTTGTTGTCACGTGCGACGGTTCATGTGCTGCGCGCCATGGACGATGCCGCCATGCTCACCTTGCTGGAGCGCGGGCGTGCCGCGTTGGCGGGGCCGGCTCTCACGCCCGCAGCCCAAACGCGATTGATTGCCTATGCTGACGGAGATGCCCGTCGCGTGCTCAACACCTATGAGACCCTTGCAGGCATGCTCAAGGGGCGCGATCTCATTGACGAGGCCGCACTGGAAAAGTCCCTGGGGGAACAACTGCGTCGTTACGACAAGGGCGGTGACCAGTTCTACGACACCATCTCGGCCCTGCACAAGTCCGTGCGAGGCTCAGATCCCGATGCGGCTTTGTATTGGTTTGTGCGCATGGTTGATGGTGGGGTGGATCCGCGCTACATCGTGCGCAGACTCATCCGCATGGCCAGTGAAGACATTGGCCTGGCCGATCCGCGTGCGTTGCGACTGGCACTGGATGCTGCCGAGACCTATGAGCGCCTTGGCTCGCCTGAAGGTGAGCTCACCCTGGCGCAATGTGTGGTGTATCTGGCCGTGGCCCCCAAGAGCAATGCGGTGTACACCGCGTACAAGGCCGTGCGGGCTTGGGTCAAGCATGACGTGACCCGACCTGTGCCCATGCATTTGCGCAATGCGCCCACCAAGCTCATGAAAGAGTTGGGGCACGGCGATGGCTATCGCTATGCGCACGACGAGCCGGATGCGGTGGCTGCGGGCGAACGGTATTTTCCGGATGGCATGCCCGCGCAAGCCTTCTACCAGCCTGTTGCGCGAGGCTTGGAGATCAAGATTGGAGAGCGGGTGGCACAGTTGCGCTCGCTGCTGGGCGACGAACGCTCGAAAGACTGATCGGCCTCGTCCGTCGTGTCCAATCAGGGCAGTGTGATCGTGATGTTGGCAACCTGCGGGGCCATCTGGACGATGTGATGAGGTTCGCTCAGCCGCTCTCGGGCGAAGCGTGTGAGCTGCCAATTCAGACCCAGGAATGTCGTCAGAGCGAGTAAGCCAATGATCGACGCGATGACCCAAAGAGGGACTTCGCTTCGCAATTGATGTCGTACTCGGTCTGGCGCCTCCCAATGAGGCGCGAATCCGGCGCCATGACCTTTGATGCGCGCAATTTCGTCACCCACGCGCGCGGTGAGGTAGCCGAGCTTCTCTGAGCCTTCCATCAGGTACTTGCCTTGAAAGCCCAACAAAAGGCACATGTGAAAGACTTCCATGGCTTGTACTCGCGGTGCTCCCTCTCTGCGCAACGCTTCCAGCTTGTCAAAGAACAACTCACCGGCCAATTGATCGCCAAAGAACTGCACTTGCAAGGGTAGGCGCTGCCACGCTTCCCGAACCTTGAAACTCGACATGAGTATGGCTTCGTCGATCGTGGCGCAAAACGCGTATTTGCAAGCATAGACATCTTCGGCTGATGCATTCAATCTCGTTGCGCCTCGCTCGAAAGAGGTCAAGAACTGTTTGATGCGATCTCGGAAAACTTCGCCATCCAGCGGAGCATGTTTGGCGCGGAGCAAAAACAGAAGATAGAACCCGTCGTACATCAAATCAAGCAAGCTACTGCTGTCACTGTGCTGCTCGTGTGCCGAGTGGGTTTTGACGGGAGGCCGGTCGAAAAGGCTTGGGTTCTCGTGGGTGGAACGCATCATGAAGTCCGATCAAGCAGTGATGGCAATCAACTCCAGTCCCAAGTCCTGGATGCCGGACGGCACATAAACGGTCACGGATTGGGATTGCAGCATGCGCTCGTAGAGATTGCCGCGCTGCTCCATGGCGAAGTAGTAACAGCCGGGACGAACAGGCACTGCCGCTGGAACCTGTGGTGCGTGCACGAGACGCACGCCAGGCATGGCGGAGAGTACCAACTTGTCCACGTCATCAGGCGCACCGACCTTGAAGCGCTGAGGCACGATCTCGACCAACTCGGCGGGCGTCACGGATGCTGAGACTCCGAGGAAGAACTGCGTGGTTTCTGAGATTTGGTCCGACGCCAAACGACCAGCGTGGAATGACGGCACCTTCTCTTGAAGTGCAATGGAGAAGCAGCGTGTGGAGATCACCGTCTCAAGCAGTTCGCGCACGATCTGGTCCAGCTTGGTGAAGGCAGGCCCCGGGTTCGCGTGCTCGTAGGTTGGCAAGTCTGCCAGCGAGTACGTCTTTGAAAACGTCATCAAGGCACCGGCCAATTCCAGCAACTTCTCGAACAGTCGTTCCGGGTGCAGGCTGGCATGGCGCGCAAGATGAGACAGTCCTGCAAAGGCGGTGCTGGCCGTGTGCAGCAGCCAAAACGATGCCACGTCACCCGAGCGAAACTCGATGATGTTCTTGCTGGGCTCCCGGTGTATGCCGTACAGCGCATCGACCTTCGCCTGCAGGACATCCAGCAGGCGGCGCAAATATAAAAAGAGTGCTGGTGATGATTGGATCTGAATCGTCGGAGGGATGAACCGACCGTCAAGCTCGTAGCCTCCCGTAGCACTCCGTTTGAGCCTCAGGGCTGGCATGGTGATCAGATGAGATCGAGGTTCGCGATCTGTGAGCAGCTTCGCGGACTTTTTGAGTGTGGTGAGTTCTGCTGTGACCGACGCCGTGAAGATGTCTGCCACGTGCTGGTGGTGGAGATAGTAACGAACAGCCGTGTCTGCTTCTTCCTGGGTGCTGGCCATGTTGCTGCCAGCGCTGCGCAGCGGGGCCAATGCGAGGTGAACGATCTCTTCACCGTCTCTGGTCGACAGTTCGTTCAACGAAATGGCGGGGGGCAGGTCATCCTCGCTGGGAGCATTCAACAACTCCCCGTCTGGCATGACAGCCTGAATTTCCAAGATGCGCAGCAAGCCGGATTGGAGTGCATCGGCATCAATCTTGATGTGTTTGATGCCCCATGCATAAGGATGGACCAGGCGCGTCATCTGAGCCAGTCGCCACTCATGATAGGCATCTTGCTGCTGAAAGTGTTGCGGGCGCAGGAACAGTCCTTCGCCCCAAAGAATCTTTTGTGAATGGATCATGAATAGCTTATGAGTGAGGGCTTACATCCGCTCAGGGCACGGAATGGCTACGTGACGTGCGGTGCCGGACGGCATGTTCATTGGCTCGCCAATTTGCACACTCATCGCGCACGCATGCGCTCCGATGGAGAGCCCTGTTGCTTCGGCAGTGCTGGCCTTGAAGGCATAACGCCATCGACCGGGCGCAGGGTTTCGATAGAGCATCACCACACCAATGAACTTGATCTCGCGCGGAAGTCTCTCCGACGCTTCATAGCGCTTTCCGGGGTAGATCTGAACTTCCTTGACGCTGACGAGCTCATCTCCCATGGCCGCTCTTTCCTTGTCGAGGTCGCCAAATGAACCAGCAGGCGCTTGCAAGAAGCTGTCGACGCCATGCAGTCTGTAAAGGCGGACCAGAACAGACAAGGGCAGGCCATCGGCGGTGGTGTTCAAGGATGAGCTGGCGGCGATGCGCCAGTTGATATGGCGATCAGGGCGTGCGCTGTCCTGGACGTCAGGCCTCTTGAGCCCAAAGCTATCCAGAACTGTGTCGGTTACGTTGCCGAACCATCCAGGCCACTGTGAAGGGGCTTGACTTGAAGCGTCCAGCAAACCCTGATCCCTGTCCAGTGCCGCCGAGGCAGATGGCGGAGCGCTGGCGCATGCGGAAAGCGTCGTGCAAGCCGCCATGAAGCATTGGCGGGTCCATCCCTGAATTGATTTATGCATATCTCTGACCACGTTTGTGACGCGGGTTGATAAAAGTTTATGTTCTATTTGAGGATCAAATCATGAGCCACACCTAACAGAGGGGTGGTATTTGCAACGAGATGAAAGAGTCTGTAATTCACCCCCGAATGGGGGCGGGCAAGCCAAATGAATTTAGATTTAATGCGCGCTGTTCGTGGTGGCTTGATCTGCTGCGAGCATCAAACAAAAGAAATTCAGGGAGTACTCGAATGACGGAGATGAATGCCCAGCGAGCCGTTTCTCGCATGCTGGCCATCGTTTTGCTAATTGCTGTATCGGCCTGTTCAACCGCCCCCAAGCGGGATGCAGAGGCAGAGAAACAGGCTGTGCAGGAGAAGGTCGGGGAAAGTCTTTCCGCTGCGGACAAGGCGCACAAAGCGGGGCAGGTGGATCAGGCCTTTGAGCAAATTGACAAGGCCATCAAACTGGATCCGGCCTCCAAGCAGCCGTGGCTCAAGAGAGCGCAAATTCACTTTGATGCACGGCAGTATGGGTTCGCCATTTCCGACGCCGAAGAGGTGCTTCAGCGTGACGTCAACGATGTGACCGCAAAGAGCATTCTGGCCGTCAGCGGCTTGCGCGTGAGTGCCCAGGCACTGGAGCAATTGCGCAAAGTCAATGAGGTGAGTGGTTCGACGCGCAGCGAAGCTGAAAGCGTTGCACGCATCATTCGCGAGGCACTTGGCGAACCCATTCTGATCCCGGCTGCAGCCATGCCCGTGACGCCTGCAACCAAGACAAAGGCGCGCCCCGCGCCTCGCAAGGTGGCCGGTGCTGGGAGCACTGACGCCGTCGCGTCAGAAGCGGGCCCAGTGTCGACGGCCAAGCCGTCTGCACCCGTGAAGCCCGCCAGTCCCCCAGTACGCAACAACCCGTTTGGCGCTTTGCAGTAATCGAATTCAAGAAGGGATCGTCATGGCCAAGAAAGACAGCATTCAGGATCGATTGGGGCGTGTCCGAGCCCCTCGCGTTCAACTGACATATGACGTTGAAGTGGGTGATGCCATCGAGCAAAAGGAAATTCCTTTTGTGGTGGGTGTCATGGGTGACTTCACGGGGCAGCCCAATCCGGACAAGCCCCAGACCAAGCTGAAGGACCGCAAGTTTGTCAATGTCGACATGGACAACTTTGATGAGGTCATGACCGGCATGGCACCACGTGCCAGCTATCGCGTGACGAACCGGTTGACCGGGCAGGGTGGCGAGTTCGCTGTCAATCTTGCGTTCAACAAGATGGATGACTTTCGTCCGGAGTCCGTGGTGCAGCAGGTGGATCCATTGCGCAAGTTGCTGGAGGCGCGCACCAAATTGTCCGACTTGCGTAACAAGCTGGCGGGCAATGAAAAGCTGGAGGACGCACTGAGCGAAGTGCTGAGCAACACGGAGAAGCTCAAGCAAATCGGTGACGAGGCTCAGAGCGTGGAGCAGGAGTGAACCCATGAGCGCACAACTGCAAACTCAAACGGCGGCACCTGTCGAGCGTCATACCCTGTTGGATGACATTGTCGCGCGCAGCAAGGTTGCCAAGACTGAAACCGAGCACGCCCGAGCCAAAGACATCATTGGTGAACTGGTCAAAGAGGTGATGGAGGGCACGGTGATCGTGTCTGAGAACCTTTCGGCCAACATCGATGCACGCATTGCAGAAATCGATCAGCTGATTTCCGAGCAACTCAGCGAAATCCTTCATGCCCCGGAGTTCCAGAAGCTGGAGTCATCTTGGGCAGGGCTGCATTACCTCTGCAAGCACACTTCAACAGGCGAGCGACTCAAGATCAAGCTCTTCAATGCGACCAAGCGAGACATCGTCAAGGATTTCAAGACAGCCATCGATTTCGATCAGTCGGCGCTGTTCAAGAAGATTTACGAGGAGGAGTTTGGCACCTTCGGTGGCTCGCCATTCGGCACGCTGATCGGGGATTTTGAAGTGGGCCGAACAGCCGAGGACATGTACTTTGTCGAGCAAATGGCGCATGTGGCGGCCGCCGCCCATGCTCCATTTATCTCGGCAGCATCGAACGAGTTGTTTGGACTGGAGAGCTTCACTGATCTGGGCAAGCCTCGGGATCTGGCCAAGGTCTTCGACACCGTGGATTACGCCAAGTGGAAGTCTTTCCGAGAGTCAGAGGACTCCCGTTATGTTGGGCTGACACTGCCGAGGTTTCTGGGGCGACTGCCGTACGACCCCAAGGAAGGTACGACCACAGAAGGCTTCAATTTTGTGGAAGACGTTGACGGGTCCGATCACAGTAGGTATCTGTGGGTGAATACAGCCTATGCACTGGGTGCGCGCTTGACGGCCGCCTTTGAGACCCATGGCTGGTGTGCCGCCATTCGCGGTGTGGAGGGCGGGGGCTTGGTGGAAGACTTGCCCACGCACACATTCAAGACCGATGACGGTGAATTGGCCTTGAAGTGCCCGACCGAAGTCGCCATCACAGATCGCAGAGAGAAAGAGCTAAGCGATTTGGGCTTCATCCCATTGGTGCATTGCAAGAACACCGACTACGCCGCGTTCTTTGGCGCCCAGTCTGCTCAGAAGGCACGCAAATACGACAGCGATGCCGCCAATGCCAATGCTGCCTTGTCTGCACAGCTGCAATACATGTTTGCTGTCTGTCGGATTGCGCACTACATGAAGTCCATGATGCGCGACAAGGTGGGAAGCTTTGCCAACACGCTCGATGTCGAGCGCTATTTGCATAACTGGCTCATGCAGTACGTGGTGGATTCTCAGGATGCCTCCCAGGAGATCCGTGCTCAGAAGCCGCTTCGCGAGGCCAGCGTTGAAGTCAGCGAAGTGCCCGGTCGTCCAGGTGTGTACCGTGCGGTTGCCTTTGTGCGGCCGCATTACCAGTTGGACGAATTGTCTGTTTCGCTGCGTCTGGTTGCGGAGATGCCGCAAGGTTCGAAGTAAGCCAGAGCACATCGACCGACGGCCCAGACGCCGTTGGCGCTAACTCAATCAGGAGTGATCCATGAAGGACATCTACGTCAAGTTCAGCAAGCCGCTCAACGGCAAAGAAATAAAGGGCGAGTCGCGTGACAACGGGACGGGCACCACGCATCCGGCACCTTGGTTTGAGGCCACGAGCTGGAACCATTTCATTCGCCAACCGAAGTCTGCAACAGCTTCTACGGCGGGTGGTCACACCGCAGAGCGTTGTGAACACGGTGAAATGATCTTCACCAAAGATCTGGATCTGGTGAGCCCCCAGCTCTGGGAAGCGTGTTCCGCAGGCACCTTGTATGACGACGTAGAGATTCACTTCATGCGTGCGAATGGGACCAATGATCGGGTCTTGTACCTGAAGATCCAACTCAAGAAGGTCATCATTTCTCAAGTGGTGCCCAGCGTGGATCAGGAGGGTTTGCCGACTGAAACCTTTGGCTTGAAGTACTCGGCTGTGCAGTGGACCTATACGCAGCAGACGATGGATGGCAAGTCCAAACCGGGGCAGGTTGCGTCCTGGAGCCTGGCAACGAACAAGGCAACCTTCGACGCCCCGAACTGATCGGTGTGTGACTGAGCGTTGACCAAGATGGGGCGGGTGGTGCCCCATCTCTTTTTAGAGGCAACCATGTCCAAAGTCGTGCGCATCCGTCGCAGCATTTTTGACCGATTGCTGGGGGGGCATAGTGATACCCCAGAGGGGGTGATGCAGACCTGCACCATTGAGCAAATGCGTGACGCCGTGGCGCGTGACCTTGAGTGTTTGCTCAATGCAAGATCGGCCCTGGACTTTGAGTCCAAGGAGCTGGGTCCGTATGCCAGTCGCTCTGTGGTTTGCTTTGGCGTCCGGGACTTCGTGGGGCGCGTGATGTCGAGTTCCGAGGATCGGCGACACATCAGCCACAGCTTGTCTCATGCGATTGAAGCACACGAGCCGCGACTTCAACATGTGCGGGTCGAGTTCCATGAAGACCAAAAGGACCGTGGTTCGTTGGGGTTCACCATTCGCGCGATGTTGGTCATTCGACCTGCGCGTGAGAGCGTGAGCTTCGATGCAGTGCTGCAGCCCTCGCTATCTCGCTATCGCGTGACGCAGGCACGTTTTGCCACGCATTGATGAATTAACACTCGCCAGTCGAGTCGCCGTATGGATGAACTGCTGCCCCATTACGAACGCGAATTGGCGTTTTTGCGAAACCGGTCAGGGGACTTTGCTCGTCGCTATCCCAAGATTGCTGGGCGTTTGCAGGTCAGCGGGGACGTGGGGGATGATCCTCATGTCGAGCGGCTCATGGAGTCATTTGCCCTGCTGGCCTCGCGTGTCCATAAGCGCTTGGACGATGATTTTCCGCTGTTCACCGAGTCCTTGCTGGAGGTGCTGTATCCGCACTACCTTCGGCCTTTTCCATCGTGCTCTGTGGTGGCCTTCGATTTGGGCAGTGCAGCGGCGCAGATGAGTCAAGCTGTGGTGGTTGAACGGGGATGCTCCTTGCATTCACGGCCCGTCAAGGGGGTGACTTGTAAGTTCAGGACGACACAAGATGTGCGCCTTCTTCCAATCAAGCTGACAGAAGCGAGCTATCGCAACGCCATCGCTGCGCCCAGTGGCGGGTCTGCGTTGCCGCAAGGCGCAACCTCTGTGCTTTCCCTGTCACTCACGCGGATATCGACGCAGATGTCTTGGCGGCAACTGCTGGAATGTGCGCTCACGGTCTATTTGGATGGCGAGGCATCACAGGTCAGTGTGCTCCGAGAAGCAATTTGCCATCACGCTCAGGCCGTGATGATTCAGATTGGCGCCAACCAGCCTTGGCGCCAAGTGTGCGATGGCGCGAAGGGAGCAGCCAGGGCGGTCTTGCAAGGGTTCGACGCAGATCAGGCCTTGGTTGACTGGGACGCGCGATCAAATGTGGCATATCGCTTGTTGGCGGAGTACTTTGCGTTTCCTGAGAAATTCAACTTTGTCTCCTTGCCTGCCGTTGGCGGCTTGATTCCTGAAGAGGCCGCGGTGGACTGCATCACATTGCATCTGCCGATGTGCGGCATCCGTGCAGATTCAGATCAATCGCGCTTGCTGGAGACCATCTCGGCGAGCAACTTTGTGCTGGGTGCAACGCCTGTGGCCAATCTCTTTCGTCAAGCGGCTGATCCGATCCGGCTGACTCATCGCAACTCGAGCTATCCCCTTGTGGTGGATGGTCGCAAAGCGTTTGGCTATGAGGTCTACGCACTTGATAGGGTGTTTCGGGTTCGACAGTCAAGTTCGGGTGAGACCGTCGATGAGGTGCGCCCGTTTTTCTCCCTGCATCACGATGACTTGGCGGGAGATGGTGGGCGCGGGGAGGGCGTGTCGCCCGGGCACCTGGGCTACTGGCAGCTGAGCCGAGATGAAGATTTGGCGCAAGTGAGTCCAGGGTACGAGACGAGCCTCACGTTCGTGGACGGGCGCTTTGAGCCCATGACACCGGGCGTGGACACACTGTCCCTCGAAGTGACGGCAACCAACAGAGATCTGCCGAGTTTGCTGTCACCAGGGACTGCCGGTGGGGATCTCTTCGTGGAAGGTGGTGGTCCTGCGCGTGAGATCAAGTTGCTGAAAAAGCCAACCTCCTCGATGCGGGTGGAGCGTGGGCGTGGCGTGTTGTGGCGCTTGATCTCCCATTTGTCGCTGAATCACTTGTCGCTCTCGGGGGCTGGACTGGATGCGATCAAGGAGATGCTGCGTTTGTACGATTGGCCGCGAAGTGCCGCCAATCAGCGTCAGATCAATGGCTTGGTGGCGATTGACTTTAAACCGGCTTCAGCGTGGTTGCCGGGGCAACCCTTTGCGACGTTTGTACGTGGCACCGAGATTCGCCTGACGGTTGACGAAGAGAGCTTCGTTGGTACAGGGCTGGGCTTGTTTGCTACGGTGCTGGATCGCTACTTTGGCATGTATGTGCATGCCAACAGCTTCACCCGTTTGACGCTGGTGTCGGCACGAACTCAGGAAGAGGTGGTGACATGCCTGCCCCGCAACGGCGACATCACACTGCTGTGATTCCAGCGCTGCTGGATGAGCCGCAGCGCTTTGAGTTTTTTCAGGCTGTTCGCCTGTTGGATCGCTGGCTGGCATCTGCTGAGGCGGGGCGCGGTCTGCGTCGTGTGCAGTTCCGCAATTCAATTTCACTGGCATTTCCAAGCAGCGAGATCGAGTCGCTGACGGTGCGCGGGCGTACTGATCTGGAGGATGTCGATCGCACAAGCGGTCGGGATGCATCAGAGATTGATGCTGTGGAATTGACGCCATCCTGCATGGGCTTGCTGGGTGTGTCCGGTGCACTGCCTTTGTTTTATACCGAGGCGATTGCGCAGCGTGAATTGATGCACCGAGATCCCTCGGCGCGGGCCTTCTTGGACATCTTCAGCCATCGAGCCGTGTCGATGTTCTATGAAGCATGGCGCAAGCATCGACTGCCCATTCAGTTTGAGCATGACCGTCGGGATCGCTATCTTCCGATCGTGTTGGCTTTGTCCGGTTTGGGGCAGCGCGGGATTCGCGAGCAGCTGCGCTCGCTCCTGGGCGGTGTGCGGGACGAAAGTCTGGCCTTTTTTTCTGGGGCTATCCAGCAGCGTACCTGGTCTGTGCATCAGATGCAGAGTGTGCTCACTCAGTATTTCGGCGTTCCGGTGCGCATGGAGCAGTTCGTGGGACGGTGGTATGACGTTCCAGAGGAGGGCCGAACTTGTCTGGGGCGTGAGACTGTGCGTCTTCGCGGAGCGGGTGTGCTGGGCCAGTCGGCTCTGGTGGGCGCGCGTGTCTGGCAGCGAGATCTGCGCATGCGCGTCGTTCTGGGGCCATTGAACCGCCGCCGGTTTCAGAGCTTCTTGCCCGGTGCATCTGGTGCGCTGGCACTCAGGGAGTGGCTGACCTTGTTCACTGGCGTGAGTCTTGAGTACGAGATCAACTTGCAGTTGGCCAAAAACGAGGTCCAGGGGGCCAGTCTGACGAGTGAGCGACTGCCCATGCAGGGGTGTCTGGGATGGGACACCTTTTTGTTGACCGCCGGCGCTCAGTCCGACCGGATGGACGTTCGTTATGACATTCATTTGGCCTGATCCGAGCCAAACAAAACATTTACCTACGCTGTCATCGCCATGAGTCAAAACCTGAAGACACTCATCACCAAGCTCAACGACACCACAAGGCAGGCCGCTGAGCGTGCTGCCAGCCTTTGCATGAGCCGTGGTCACTTTGAAGTGGACATTGAGCATTTCATGCTGGCACTGTTGGAGCAGCCTCAGAGTGACATGGCCGTGCTGTGTCGGCGTTTTGATGTGTCCGTGACAGGGCTGCAGAGCGACTTGGAGGATGTTCTGCGCGACTTCAAGGCTGGCAATGCCCGAACCCCCGTTTTCTCTGCGCATCTGCCTGTCTTGCTTGAGCACGCGTGGCTGATCGCATCGCTGTCATCGCACACGGTGCGGATACGAAGTGCCGACTTGCTGCTGGCATTGCTGACAGAACCCGCGTTGAGCCAACTGGCCGCACGTGCTTCTCGGTGGTTTGCTCGATTCAAGTTGGACGAGATTCGGCACCGTTTGGCTGAGTGGACTCGGGACTCCGTGGAATCAGAGCAGGGCTCTCAAGCATTTCTGGGATGCTCTGCCGATGGTGAGGGCGAGGCGCAGGGGGCTGCGGGGCGAACGCCAGCGCTGGATCAGTTCACCATCAATCTGACGGCCCGTGCGCAAGCGGGCAAGGTGGATCCTGTCATTGGGCGTGATGCCGAGATTCGGCAGGCCATTGATATCTTGATGCGCCGTCGTCAGAACAATCCGATCCTCACGGGGGATGCGGGGGTGGGTAAGACCGCTGTGGTGGAGGGGCTGGCGCTGAGAGTGGTGCAAGGGGATGTGCCGCCGAGCTTGCAAGGCGTCGCCATTCACGTGCTGGACATGGGCTTGCTTCAGGCAGGGGCTTCGGTAAAAGGCGAGTTTGAGAACCGCTTGAAGAACGTGATTGATGAGGTGCGAAAGAGCCCTCACCCCATCATTTTGTTCATTGACGAGGCACACACCATGATTGGTGCAGGGGGACAGGCCGGACAGAATGACGCCGCCAATTTGCTGAAGCCTGCTTTGGCTCGCGGGGAGCTGAGGACGATTGCCGCAACAACTTGGGGCGAGTACAAGAAGTTCTTTGAGAAGGATGCGGCACTTGCTCGGCGCTTCCAGGTCATCAAGGTCGAGGAGCCGACGGAGGAGTTGGCATGCGCCATGTTGCGCGGCATGGCGCCGCTGATGGCCAATCACTTTGGTGTGAGGCTGTTTGACGAAGCCATCACCGAGGCGGTGCGGCTGTCTGCGCGATACATCAGTGGCCGACAGTTGCCCGACAAAGCCATCAGCGTGCTGGACACAGCGTGTGCCAAGGTGGCATTGGGGCAGAGCGCCACTCCCGCGCGCGTTGAGGATGCGCGTAAATGGGTGGATCGTTTGGATGCGGAGGCGGCGTCGCTTCAACGAGAGCAAGCCACGGGTGTGTCGCACGAGGCACGATTGGCTGATTTGAAGGGGCAACGTGACGCAGCAGAAGCGCAAATGTTGGCCGATGAGCAGCGTTGGTCTGCAGAGCAGAGCTTGGTGCGAGAGATTGTGGCGCTGCGAGATCGGATGGAGCATCACGCGGGGGGGCTGTCCAGCGAGGAGCAAGCGGTCCTGACGCAGAAGCAAACCGAGCTGGCTGCGTTGCAAGGTGAAGCACCGTTGGTGCCCATGCAAGTGGATGGGCAGGTGGTGGCTGAAATCGTCGCGGCCTGGACGGGGATTCCGCTGGGCAAGATGGTCAAAGACGAGATCAATACGGTGCGCAACCTGCAGGCCACGTTGCAGGACCGGGTGATCGGCCAGGATCATGCGTTGACAGCGATCGCGCAGCGTGTTCGCACGGCCCGTGCCGGACTCGAGGATCCGAACAAGCCTAAAGGGGTTTTCTTGTTTGTGGGGCCGAGTGGCGTTGGCAAAACCGAGACGGCTTTGGCGCTGGCCGACATCCTCTATGGCGGCGAGCGCAACCTCATCACCATCAACATGAGCGAGTACCAGGAGGCGCACAGCGTCAGTGGCTTGAAGGGCTCTCCCCCGGGGTACGTCGGCTATGGCGAAGGTGGTGTGCTGACCGAGGCCGTCCGTCGCAAGCCTTATAGCGTGGTCTTGCTGGATGAAGTGGAGAAGGCACACCCGGATGTGCTGGAGATGTTTTTCCAGGTGTTCGACAAGGGTGTCATGGATGATGCCGAGGGGCGTGAGATCGACTTCCGAAACACGGTGATCATCCTGACCTCGAACGCTGGCTCGCAGGGCATCATGCAGGCCTGCTTCAAGCATGACGAGGCATTGGGGGGGGCGATCATGAAGACGCCAGCGGAGTTGCCCGCCGCAGATGAGTTGGCCGAGGTGCTGCGGCCGGTGCTGTACAAAACGTTCAAGCCAGCTTTCATTGGACGGACCAAGGTGGTGCCTTACTACCCGCTTCAGGACGAGGTGCTGGCAGAGGTGATTCGCCTGAAACTTGATCGCATTGCCAAGCGCGTGCGGGCGAACCATCAGGCCGAACTGGAATATGACAAGGCCTTGATCGAGACGGTGCTGGCGCGCTGCACGGAGGTGGATACCGGTGCACGCGCCGTCGATCACATCTTGAATGGCAGCCTGTTGCCGGAGGTGGCTGACAGTGTGCTGGCACGCATGGCGGCAGGGCAGGTCATCAACAAGATCAAGGTGTCAGCGGGCAAGAATGGCGCTTTCAAATTCAAAGTGAGCTGAACTGTGCTGTGTCGCGGGGGCGCGCAGGGGCGTTGCGGTCAGTCTGCGAGCATCAGCAATGCTTCGTCGCGCCAGTACAAGACGGCCTCGTAGTAGCCTTCCCACACGCAGCCGTTACAGCCTCGTCCGCAGCATGATGTGGGCGCTGGTGGCGGCGAGCGTAGTGCAACGCCCTTTGATGCAGCCTGCGCCTGCAGCGTGGCAAACATGGCCTGAGCCGAAGCGAGGTCGGTGAGCGGGAAATCCTGCGGGTTCATGGGCGACAAATGGGTCGTGCAAAGTGCTGATCTGATCGAGCGCGCCGTGGCATATTGCGTGACTGACTGCATGCCGTTGAGGCGGGCTGGGCCTGGGGTGTTGCGGTGATCTGTCGTAATGGCTTGAGATGTCCCACATCAACCCTGAATTGTCCAATATCGATGTGCCCACGACCACGACCACGACCGCGATGCTGGCGGTGTATGGCCGTGTGGTGACGTGGAAGCATTTGATTCTCACTGCAACGGGGATCTTCTTGCTCATGAGTGCCGCGTCGGTGGGCGTGGCGTGGTGGGCGTGGCAGAACCTGGCTGCACAGGTCGTGCTCAAAGAGCAGGATGTGCGAATCCGGCTACCCGAAGCTTTGGCAGTGGAAGCTGCTGTTAGTCAGCGGGTACAGGTCAGGGTGGATCAGACGGTACCGGTTCGGGTGCCAGTGCAGCAGGATGTGCTCATTCCGCTGGATGGGGAGATCCCGATCCAGGTCAGCTTGGACACGGTGGTGCCGATTCGGCTGGCGGTGCCCGTCAAACAGGTGTTCAAGGTGGATCAGCTGGTTGACCTCGATACGCGTGTTCAGACAAAGGTGCTGGGCATGTCTGTGACCGTGCCCATCAAGGGGCAGGTGCCTGTTCGCGCGGACGTGCCCATCGACATGATGATTCCGGTGGCGCAGGATGTGCCCATTGCGATGACCGTGCCGGCAAAGGTCCAGGTCAAGGAGCCCTTGCGCACGCGCATTGACACGGTCATTGAGGCGAAGGTGCCCCTCCATCAAGCCTTGTCTGTGCCCATTACGGCACCGGTGAAGGCTCGACTGACTTTTCCTGAGCGCACGGTGGCGGCGGGCTTGAATCTGATGGACGTGACCATCCCATTCGATTCGGTCAAGCTGATTCAGCGCGAGGGCATGCCCCAAGGACCTGGGGGGCATTGATGTCGGTGCCAGGGATGGGTGAGGCTGCGCGTGGATGGCACCGGCCCGTGACAGGTCGGGTCTTGCTGGGTGTGAGCGTGGGCTTGTTGCTGGTGTGGGTGCTGGCGCTGGTCACGGGCGCCTGGCTGTTTTATGCCCATTGGCAGAGCGTGATCTCGGTGGTGAATCAGCCCATGACCTTGCGCTTGCGCGATGGCACGCAGGCGGTGGCCGAGGTGTTGACGCCTATGCAGGCGCAGTGGCCGCGTGTGGCGCCGCTACGCCTGCCCGTAGATCAGGTGATCACGGTATCGGCGCAGGATGACGTGCAGGCACAAGTTCGGGTGCAGGCGAGACTGCCGCTCAGGACCGAGGTGCATGTGCAGCAGGCTGTGCCGGTGAAAACAACCATGGCCTTGAGTGTGCCCGTGGTGTTCGACTGGCTGCCTCGCCTGGATGTCAGGGTGCCCATCGAACTGAGCTTGCCCGTGGACATGCACGTGCCCGTGGTGGCAGACATTCCGGTGTCCTTGGACGTGCATGTGACCGGGACGTTGCCGGCGTCCCTGGACGTGCCTTTGCGAGCTTCGCTGCGGGTGCGTCCCGCGTTGTTGGGGGCGATGCAGTCCGAGGTGGTCTCGCAGACTTTGTTTGCATGGCGGGCGCCGCAGTCACCGGTGCCGATGATCATTGAGTCCGCGAACTTGCGCGTGCCGTTTGATTTGACCTGGCTGCGTCAGCGCTGAGGCTCGGCTTGATCGGCTTCACGGAGGACTGCGATGGCCTCCTTGCACCAGTTGTACCAGCCGTGCTCGTACATGATGCCGGTCTTCAGAATGAGGTGCTGGATGCGTGCCTCGCGGGTGAGCGGGGTGCCTGTTGGGAAGTCTCGTGCCTCGATGGCGCGGTAGGCGGCCAGCTTGGTGGCGTGCAAGGCCATGCGCCGTTCGATTTCGGCCTGCATGCCCAGGGGGCCGATGACGGCATCGGCGCGCAGTCGCACCATGAGTTCGTCGCGCATGTCGACCAAGGGAGCTGGTTCGCGCGCCCAGCGTTCCAGTTCGATGCGGCCGGCATCGAGCACGTGGTACATCTTTTTACGGGTGCGTCCGCCATCGGGGGCCGCTTCGGAGGCGATCCAGCCGTCTTTTTCCATGCGCGCCAACTCACGGTAGATCTGCTGGTGCGTGGCGCGCCAGAAGAAGCCGATGGACTTGTCAAAACGGCGGGCGAGGTCGTAGCCTGAGGACGATTTTTCCAGCAGGGACGTCATCAAGGCGTGAGAAAGCGACATGGCGCCAGTCTACGTGTCGTCAGACAACTATGCAACCAGTTGCATACCTGTCTCGAATCCCCTAATATGCATTCATGCAACTGGTTGCATAGTTGCGTTGTCCTTATCGTTTCTGTTTCATCATCAGAAAGAGCCTTTCCATGAGCGCTTATCCCCACCTCCTGCAACCGCTTGACCTGGGCTTCACCACCCTGCGTAACCGTGTCCTGATGGGCTCGATGCACGTGGGTCTGGAAGAGGCCAAGGATGGCTTCGAACGCATGGCTGCTTTCTACGCTGAGCGTGCGCGCGGTGGCGTGGCGCTGATGGTGACGGGTGGCATTGCCCCGAACGACGCCGGCCGTCCTTATCCCGGTGGTGCTCGCATGGCCACGGAAGAAGAGGCCGCGCAGCACAAGGTGGTGACCGATGCCGTGCACGCTGCCGGCGGCAAGATCGCCATGCAGATCCTGCACTTTGGTCGCTATGCCTACCATCCTGGTATGGTCGGCCCCAGCCCGATCAAGGCCCCGATTTCGCCGATTCCCCCCCGTGAACTGACCACTGAAGAAGTCTGGCAGACCGTGGAAGACTATGCCAACTGCGCCGCCATGGCTCAGAAGGCAGGTTACGACGGCGTGGAAGTGATGGGGTCGGAAGGCTACCTGATCAACGAATTCATCGCGGCTCGCACCAACCACCGTACCGACGAGTGGGGCGGTTCGTACGAAAACCGCATGCGCTTCCCGGTGGAAATCGTCAAGCGTGTGCGTGAGCGCGTGGGCGCGAACTTCATCATCATCTATCGCCTGTCCATGCTGGACCTGGTGGAAGGTGGTTCGGATTTTGACGAAGTGGTGCAGTTGGCCAAGGCCATCGAAGCGGCTGGCGCCACCATCATCAACACCGGGATTGGCTGGCACGAAGCCCGCATTCCCACCATCGCGACCAGCGTGCCGCGTGGTGCCTTTGCTTGGGTGACCAAGAAGATGAAGGGCCAGGTCAACATCCCTCTGATCACGACCAACCGCATCAACACGCCGGAAGTGGGCGAGCAGATCCTGGCCGATGGTTGCGCCGACATGGTGTCGATGGCGCGTCCGCTGCTGGCCGATCCGGAGTTCGTGAACAAGGCCGCAGCGGGCAAGGCCGAGACGATCAACACCTGCATTGGCTGTAACCAAGCTTGTCTGGACCACACCTTCAGCGGCAAGATCACGTCTTGCCTGGTGAACCCACGTGCCTGTCACGAAACGATCCTGAAGATCGAACCGGTGACGGCGAAGAAGCGCGTGGCTGTGGTGGGCGCCGGTCCTGCTGGCCTGGCTGCTGCCACCACTGCTGCGCGTCGTGGTCACGATGTCACCCTGTTTGAAGCGGGTGAGGACGTCGGCGGCCAGTTCAACATCGCCAAGCAAGTGCCTGGCAAGGAAGAGTTCTACGAAACGCTGCGCTACTTCCGCAACGAGTTGAAGGCTTCGGGCGTGAATGCGCAGTTCAACACCCGCGTGAGCGTGGACGACCTGGTCAAGGGCGGTTTTGACGAGATCCTGCTGGCCACTGGTGTGACGCCTCGTACGCCTGCGATCGAGGGCGTGGACCATCCCAAGGTGCTGAGCTACCTCGACGTGCTGCGTGACAAGAAGCCGGTGGGCAAGTCGGTTGCCGTGATCGGTGCCGGTGGGATTGGTTTTGACGTGTCGGAATACCTGACCCATGAAGGCGAAAGCCCCTCGCTGAACCTGGAGAAGTTCAACGACGAGTGGGGCATTGATTCGGCGTACACCGAGCGTGGTGGCCTCAAGGCGCCGCACCTGCCGACACCGCCCCGTCAGATCTTCTTGCTGCAACGCAAGACCAGCAAGGTGGGCGATGGTCTGGGCAAGACCACGGGCTGGATCCACCGCACCTCTCTGAAGAACCGCAACGTTGAAATGATTGCTGGCGCGAGCTACAACAAGATTGACGATGCGGGCTTGCACATCACGGTCGCTGGCAAGGACGTTCTGCTGCCGGTGGACAACGTGGTGCTGTGCGCGGGTCAAGAGCCGTTCCGCGAACTGCAAGCTGGCCTGGAGGCCGCTGGCCAGAAGGTGACGCTGATTGGTGGCGCCGATGTGGCGGCCGAGCTGGATGCCAAGCGCGCGATCAAGCAGGGCACCGAAGTCGCTGCAGCGCTGTAAGCCTGCCCGCGTGATCGACAGGCACAACGATGCGTCAGACGCGCATCGTTGTGCTGGTGTCGGATGAACCCTTGTCGGAGTTCGAAATGGCTTTGTCTCCCCATCTGCAACCGGCCGTGGCCGCTTCGCTGGCCCTGTGGCACGACATGGTGTCGCAAAAGGACATGGCACGTTTGCCGTCCATCTTGCGCGATGACGCCGTGTTTCGTTCACCCATGGCGCATTCCCCCTACGCGAGCGCCGCGGCGGTGAACCTGATCCTGACAACCGTCATGCAGGTGTTCGAGGCGTTTGAGTATCACCGTACCCTGGTGTCGGATGATGGTCAGAACGTGGTGCTGGAGTTCAGTGCGCGCGTGGGCGACAAGCAGCTCAAGGGCATCGACATGATCCGGTTCGACGACAACGGCAAGATCGTGGACTTTGAAGTCATGGTCCGGCCCATGAGTGGCTTGCAGGCGTTGGGTGCCGAAATGGGCGCTCGCCTGGCGGCTTATCTGCCTGCCTACAAGGCTTCACCTTCTCAGTGAGATTCAAGATGCAATTCGAAACTTTGGCTGTGTCGGTTGACCAGCACGTTGCCACCGTCAAGCTCAACCGTCCTGAAAAGGCCAATGCCATGAACTGGCAGATGTGGCAGGACATTCGCAGTGCCATGCAGTGGGCCGATCGCACGCCTGACGTGCGTGTGGTGATTCTGGAAGGTGAGGGCAAGCACTTCACCTCGGGCATTGACCTGACCATGATGATGGGTCTGCAAGCCCAGATCAAAGATGATTGCGACGGCCGCAGCCGCGAGAAGCTGCGTGCGCTGGTGCTGGAGTTGCAAGACACGCTGACCAGCATTGAGCGTTGCCGCAAGCCCGTGCTGGCAGCCATTCACAATGGCTGCGTGGGCGGTGGCGTGGATTTGATCAGCTGCACCGACATGCGTTACTGCTCGGCGGATGCGTACTTCACGATCAAGGAAATCGACATCGGCATGGTGGCCGATGTGGGTACCTTGCAGCGCCTGCCCAAGTTGATTGGCAACCAGGGCATCGTGCGTGAAATGGCCTTCACGGGCCGCAAAGTGCTGGCTGACGAGGCGCAGCGCATTGGTCTGGTCAATCAGGTGTTCGAGACGCGTGAGGCCCTGCAGGCTGGCGTGCGCGAGATCGCTGTGTTGATCGCGGCGAAGTCGCCGCTGTCCATCCGTGGCACCAAGGAAATGCTGAACTACAGCCGTGACCATTCCGTGGCCGATGGCTTGAACTACATCGCCACCTGGAATGCAGCGATGCTGATGTCCAGCGACCTGACCACGGCCATGATGGCCAGCATGTCGAAGCAAACGCCGCAGTTCAAGGACTGAGTGAAAGGCGTGCACCCGTGTTGCATCGGCTGACGCACGGCTTGATCACACTGGTGCTGGCACCGTGCCTGTTGGCGCAAGGCCGATGGGTGCGGCGCATGACGCCGGTTTTGCCGGAGCCTGATGGCCCTCGGGAGGGTGTCATTGGGCGGGGGCGGCCGTTGCGGGTGCTGATCCTCGGGGACTCGTCTGCTGCGGGCGTGGGGGCCGCTCATCAGGATGAGGCCCTGAGCGGCCAGTTGAGCCGCGCGCTGGCGCCTTGCTTTGCGGTGCAGTGGTCGTTGCAGGCCTGCACCGGGCATCAGATCAAAGATGTGATGGCGGCAGTTCGCCTGCTGCCGCCCAAGCCATGGGATGTGGTGGTGGTGGCGGTGGGTGTCAACGATGCCACGGGCATGACGCGTTTGTCAGCCTGGCTAGACGGGCTGTCGACCTTGCGGACCCAGTTGCGACAGCGGCATGGCGCATCCTGTCTGGTGTGGTCGGCGCTGCCGCCTGTGCACCATTTTCCGGCTTTGCCGCAGCCGCTGCGCTGGTATCTGGGGCGATGTGCTCGCCGATTGGAACAGGCACTGCGCACCTGGGTGGCGCGGCACGATGACTGCGTGGTGGCCGATGTGAACTTTCCGATGGATCTGCGGTACATGGCCACCGATGGCTTCCATCCAGGGCCGCTGGCCTATGCCGCGTGGGGGCAAGCCTTGGCGGAGCTCATCGCGCAGCGGCTTGCCGAATGGCCACGGGCGTGAGCCCGGTCCAGCGTTTGACGGCGCGGTACAGGGCGCTGAGTTCCGAGTAGGCGGCGCGTTGTGCTACCTCTTGCAATGGCAGCGGGGTGTGGCGCAGGTCGTGGAGCACCTGTTCGCGACGCACCTGTTCCATCAATTCCTTGAAGCTCTGACCATCGTCGGCGAGTCGACGCTGGATTTGGCGGGCTGACAAGCCGAGCCGGGCTTCGACTTCGGGGCCTAGCTTGTCGAGCAACGGAACTGTGCCTTGCTGCAAGGCTTGCGCAATGAGTTGTCGCAGCACCGCATGCAATTGGGCCTGATCTTGCCGGTGCTGGGCCCATTGTTGGTCGGTCAGCGCCGACATGAGTTGATGCAGGTGGGCATCGGCATGGGGGTTGGGCAGTTGCAGCCAGATGGCGGGCACGCGCTCGCCACCAAAAGGTGCGTCGAAGTCGATGGGGCCACCGACATAGTCCAGCAAAGGTTGTGGATCGAGCGGGGGCGGGCAGGGGAGCCAGGTTTGAGAGGGCGCCAGTCGGCGGCCGGCCACCCATCGGACAAAGGCGAGGCGAGACACCATGGCGAAGGTCCAGAGATGGGTGTCGCGCGGGACGTCGCCCATGCCGGTCAGGCGGTTCTCCAACCACTCGCCTTTGAGTCGGTGCTCGGCCTGAATCTCGGTGCAGACCAGCGATTGCATGCGCTCGTATTGGGCCAGACCGTCTTCGAGTCGGCGGCAACTGATGAGGGCGTAGCCCAGGCTGCCCATGTTGGCGGGGCGTACCTGCTGACCTACGCTCAGCCCGATGTGGGGGTCCTTGCACAGCGCAGCGGCGCGATGCAGTGCTTCGGCCAGTCGGGCGCAGGGCACCCATTGCGGGCCGGGTTCGCTGTCTGATTCTGGCAGGCCCAATGCGCTCAGAACAGGCTGAGGATCGAGGTCGCAGGCGCGCACGTGGTCAACCACCAGCCGTGCGTAGTTGCTGTTGAAGCCAAGGGTGGGAGGGGTGTCGTGCATCACGGGGGATGGTAGTGCAGGCGCGTGGTGCCTGCGGCCAATGCACTGGTGCCATCGGTCAATGACGGGAAGTAAAGCCGTCTTTAAGGTGGCGGGCATGAAACACTTTCTCCGCTCGACCTTCCTGACGCGCTTTGGCCCCGCTGCGGCCAGTGCGAACTCTGCCACCGCTTCGTCGTCCCGTTCCTTGCGGGACTTGCCCGGGCCGCGTGCGTGGCCGTGGGTGGGCAACAGCCTGCAGGTGGACCGCCATCGCGTGCATCAGCAGCTGGAAGCGTGGTCTCGACTGTATGGGCCGCTGATGCGCGTGGATCTGGCGGGCATGGAGATGATGGTGGTCAGCGACCATGCCGTGATTGCGGCGGCGTTGAAGGCGCGTCCGGAACAATTTCGTCGCCCATCGCGGATGCAGGCCATTGTGCGAGAGATGGGCATTGCCGATGGGGTGTTTCTGGCCGAGGGCGCTCATTGGCTTCAGCAGCGGCGCATGGTGATGGGCAGCTTTGCGCCGAACCAGATTCGGCATTACTTCCCGGCGCTGCGGCAGGTGACCTCGCGCTTGCATGCGCGCTGGCAGCATGCGGCCGATCAGCAGATGCCGATTGACTTGCAGGCGGACCTGATGCGCTTCACGGTGGATGCGGTGTCGGGCTTGGCGTTTGGCGTGGAGGTGGACACGCTGTCGTCCGACGGGGATGTGATTCAACAGCACCTGGACCGGATCTTCCCGGCCTTGTGGCAGCGGTTGAATGCCTTGGTGCCTTACTGGCGTTGGGTACGTTTGCCGCGTGACCGGGCTTTGTCGCACAGCGTGCGCGCGGTCAATGCGGCGATTGCCGTCTTCATGCGAGATGCGCGGGTACGCTTGCAAGACCCGGCACGGCGAGTTGCCCCACCCAACTTGCTGGAAGCCATGCTGGTGGCCGCCGACGAGCCCGGCTCCGGCATGCGAGACACGGATGTGGCGGGCAATGTGTTCACGATGCTGCTGGCAGGGGAAGACACCACGGCGACCAGCCTGTCATGGATGATTTATTTGCTGAGCCGGCACCCGGTGGCCTGTCAGCGTGCGCGCGATGAGGTGGACCGCGTGCTGGGACCACTGGCGACATGGCAGGTGGACGACTTGGCGAGGCTGGACTGGCTGGAGGCGTGTATCCACGAAACCATGCGGCTCAAGCCAGTGGGGCCCGTGAATGTGCTGGAAGCGGTGCAGGACACGGAACTGGCAGGCGTGCACCTGCCCGCAGGGACCGCCGTGATGCTGTTGATGCGCCAGGATGGGGTGCGCGAGGGCATGTTTCCTCATGCACAGGACTTCCGGCCCGAGCGCTGGTTGGGCGACGGCGGTGGCTTGGTGCCCGACCATGCACGACGGGTGGCCATGCCGTTTGGGGCAGGGCCCCGCATTTGCCCGGGGCGCTACCTGGCCATGCTGGAAATCAAGCTGGCGGCGGCCATGCTGCTGAAATCTTTTGACGTGATCAGTGTGGACACGCCCGATGGCCGAGAGGCCTGCGAACACCTGGATCTGACCATGGTGCCAGAAGGGGTGACGATGCGCTTGCGCCTCAGAGCATGACCTGTGTGCCGAGCTCGACCACTTGGTTGGGCGGCAGGCGATAGTAGGTTGCTGCCCCTTCGGCTTGGCGCGTCATCCAGCTGTACAGCGCACATCGCCAGGCAGGCAGGTTGCCGGGGCCATCGACCACGGTTGAGCGCGCCACAAAATAAGTGGTGCTCATGGCATCCAGGTGCAGTGTGGTGTCTTGCAGCGTCTGAAGCGCAGCAGGGATGTCGGGCTCTTCACGGAAGCCAAATCGCACGCTGAGCTCCCAGACCTGATCCGAGAGATGCTTCAACACCAATCGCTCGTTGGGCTGGATGTAAGGCACGTTCTCGTTGATCACATGCAGGAATACGGTCTGCTCGTGCATCACCTTGAAGTGCTTGAGATTGTGAAACAGCGCGCTGGGCACGATGCCGGTGTCGGAGGTCAGGTACACCGCCGTGCCTGCCACACGTGGCACATCAGGCAACGGGCCGTTGATGAAGTCGTCCATCGGGATGTCGATGCGGCGACGTTGCTCGGCCACGAGCCTGCTGCCTTCCTTCCAGGTGGTCAACATCAGGAACAGCATGGCGCCCATCATCAGGGGGAACCAGCCACCTTGCAGTAGCTTGGCCAGGTTGGACGCAAAGAAGAAGAATTCAAGCGCAGCAAACAGGATCAGCACGGTCATGAGCACATGGCGACCACGGGCCTTGCTCAGTCGCGTAACGATCAGGGTCAGCAGCGTGGTGATGATCATCGTGCCGGACACGGCAATGCCATAGGCCGCGGCCAGTGCGCCGGAGGATCCGAACGCTAGCACCAGTGCGATGACACCCAGCAGCATCCACCAGTTCACGCTCGGCACATAGATCTGGCCTTGTTCACGGTCAGAGGTGTGCAGGATTCGGATGCGGGGCAGGTAGCCCAGGCGGCTGGCTTGCAGAGTGAGTGAGTACGCGCCGGAAATCGTGGCCTGCGACGCAATGACGGTGGCCGCCGTGGCGAGAACCACCATGGACAGGCGCAGGCTTTCCGGAACCAACAGGAAGAAGGGGTTACTGACCGCAGAAGGGTCTCGCAAAACAAGGGCGCCCTGGCCGAAGTAGTTGATGATCAGGCAGGGAAAGACGAGACCGTACCAAGCCAGACGCACAGCACGGCGGCCGAAGTGGCCCATGTCGGCGTAGAGCGCCTCGCCCCCGGTCAAGGCCAGAAAGACCGCGGACAGAAGCAGAAAGGCTGCACTGGGTTCTTGAATGGCAAAGCGCAAGGCATGGAGCGGACTGAGCGCTTGCAGAACCTCGGGGGTTTTGGCGATGCTGATGGCTCCCACTGCAGCAAGAGACAGGAACCACACAATGGTGATAGGGCCAAAGAAGATACCGACGCTGCCCGTTCCGTTCTTTTGAATGAGGAACAGGCCGATCAGGATGACGATGGTGATGGGCACGATGGCGTGCTCAAACCGCGGCGTGGCCACGCTGATGCCCTCGACCGCAGACAGCACGGAGATGGCGGGCGTGATGATGGCGTCGCCATAAAAGAGCGCGGCGGCAAACACGCCTGCCCCGATGACCAACCAGGCTCGGCGCGAGTGGTCGCCGGCCATGCGGTGCGCCAGTGCAGTGAGGGCCAACACCCCCCCTTCACCATCGTTGTCGTGCTTCAGCACAATCCACACATACTTGACCGACACGATGAGCAGCACCGCCCATAGCAGTGCAGACAATGTGGCCAGGATGTGTTCCGGCGTTGCGGGCAAAGCGTGGTGCCCGGTGAAGGCCTCTTTGAATGCGTAAAGCGGGCTGGTGCCGATGTCACCAAAGACCACGCCCAGCGCGGCCAGCGTCAAGGCAGCCAGTGGGGTGTTACCGTGCGCATGTGAGGGACCCGCTTGAACGGCAGCGGGTGGTGAGGTGGTGGCGGACATGAAGGTCACTCTCCAGTTTGAAATCGGTAGCCCACACCCACTTCGGTCAGAAAGTGGCGAGGCTGGCTGGGGTCGTCTTCCAGCTTGTGGCGCAGGTGGCCGACATAAATGCGCAGGTAGTGGCTGCTGTCGGCATAAGAGGGGCCCCACACTTCGCGCAGCAGTTGCCGGTGGGTCATGACCTTGCCGGCATGGGCCAACAAGACACACAACAAGCGGTACTCGATGGGGGTGAGGTGCACGGCATGACCGTCACGGCTGACCTGACGCCGTACGAGGTCGACCTTGATGCGACCAAAGTGGACATCGGGGGACTCGATGGTGGTGCCTTGGCGGGCGCGGCGCAGCATGGCTCGAACGCGAGCCAGCAACTCGCCTACCGAGAACGGCTTGGTGAGGTAGTCATCGGCCCCGGCGTCGAGCACGTCGATCTTGTCCTCTTCGGCGGCGCGTGCCGACAACACCAGAATGGGCATGCCCGACCAGTTTCGCAGGTCGGACACAAAGGTGCGTCCGTCTCCGTCAGGAAGGCCCAAGTCCAGGATGACCAGATCAGGTTTGCGTGTGCCCGCTTCGATCAGACCTTGTTGCACGGTGCTGCTCTCCGCGACCCGGCAGCCATCGGATTCGAGCGCGGTACGCACAAAGCGGCGGATGTGTGGGTCGTCTTCGACCAGCAAAACAGTAGGGGAGGGCGTGGTCATGCGCGGACCTCCGCTTCGGGTTCGATCTCTGGTGGGGTGCCCAGTGGCAGATGGAAGTGCACGGTGGCACCACCCTCTGGTGGGTTGACGGCTTCGATCTGCCCGCCGTGCGCGTCCACGATCAGTCGTGCAATGGCCAGGCCGAGGCCCATGCCGGGCACCGCACTTTCAGGGTGACCTCGCTCAAACAGCTCGAACACAGACGTCAGTCGATCGGGCGGAAAGCCGTCGCCCTCGTTGTGGACGTAGACGTGCAGCAGGTCGTCTTGCGACTGAACGTGAATGTCGATGGCAGCGTGTGCGGGGGCGTACTTGATGGCGTTTTCCAGCAGATTGCCAAAGACGCGCTCCATCAAGACGGCGTCGAGTTGCACCAGGGGCAAGTCGGCAGGAATGTGGGTGCGGATGGGGTGGCCCGCCAACGCGGATCCCAGCAACTGAATGCTGGCACCGATGACTTCTTCAATGGGTTGCCACTCTCGCTTGAGCGGCAGGCCACCTTGCTGCTGGCGGCTTTGCAGGCGAGCCATGTCCAGCAGGTTGTTGACCATGCGGTGCAGACGCAGGGCTTGGTCGCGCAGATCCTCTGCCAGGTCGTGGGCCACGCCCGTGCGCGTCTCGGGTTGCATGGCCAGTGTTTCGGCCATGCCGACCAGAGAGGTCAAGGGGGTACGGATGTCATGCGACAGGGCAGACAGGATAGAGTTGCGCAAACGCTCGTTGTGGACGGCCAGTTCGGAGCGATACGCCACGTCCACGAAATGCAGCCGCTCCAGCGCGGTTGTGGCCAAGGACGCCAGGCCTTCCAGCAAGCCAGCGTGCTGGGTCAGTGCCGTACCGCTGTCGACGGTGACGGCCATGACGCCGCGCCGCCGGGTTGAACCAATCAAGGGCAACAACAGGTGGTGCCCGTTTTCGTCGGCCATGCGGTGTGCACGCTCCGGGCCGCGCGTGATGGAGTCTGCCAAGCGCAGCAGGTAGTTGACCTGACTGGTCTGGCCACACGCCAAGTGGAGTTGTTCGTGTTCGTCAGGCAGCCACAAACGCAGCTTGGCTTGAAGTTGTTGCGTCAGAAAGGTTTCCACATCCGCGATCACCTGGTCGACGGTCAGCGCACCAGCCAACTGGCGAGCCAGCTGATGCAGGGCTTCCGAACGTTGCGCGGCTTGCTGCGCCTCCTCGGCGCGTTGGCGCATGGCGTTGGTGAGGTGACCGATCAGGAGGGCGACCGTCAGCATCACCATGAAGGTCAAGAGGTACTGAATGTCACTGACCGCGAACGAGAAGCGGGGTGGGACGTAAAAGAAGTCAAACAACCCGACGCTCAAAAACGAGGCCATGACGGCGGGGCCGCGACCCAGCCAGGTGGCCGTCATGACGACGGTGAGCAAAAACAGCATGACGGCGTTGACCGGCTCCAGCCAGTCGTGCAGCGGCATGGTGAGCACGGTGGTGAGCCCGCAAGCCAATGCGGCCAGGACGTAGCGCAACGCGGGCCCCAGCGTGTGGGCAGAAACGGCGGGCGTGGGTGAGATGGGATTCAGCATGGATGACCAGGAGAGCTGTCACGATGGCAGTCTGCGCGACGCGCCCTCTCAATGCTGAAAATTCTGGCAGCGATGGCGTAAAAAAGGCGTAAATGCCCGAGCCCTAGCGCGGGGTGCCCTCAATGCTGCGCAAGGTGAGTGATTCGCCGGCGAGCCATTGCTTGCGTGCCGAACCGCAGTGGGGGCAAGGTTCGATCCGATCGGGCGGGGTGAAGTGCGCGCCGCAGGCCATGCACCGCGCCTGGGCTGCCACAGGGTGCAGGCACAACTCGGCGCCATCGGCCAGCGTGCCGGGCAGCGCCGTGAGCAAGGCGGTGCGCAGGGCGCTGTCGTCCACGCAACTCAGGGCGCCGATGTCGATTTCGATGCGGGTGATGCGGGACAGGTGATGGTGCTGACGCTCCAATAGCGCGACCACCTCCATGGCCAAGGCGGCTTCATGCATGGTGTGGCGGGGCAATCCAGTGGAGGATCTCGGGCCAGGCCTGCGTCATGGCTTGTTGCATGGCGTCCGACAATGGGGCGCCCAGTTCAAAGTTCTCACCGCGCAGAGACAGGAGCCAGGCACGGGGCGTGCGTTGCTTCAGGGTGTGGGCACACAGGTGCAACAGCTGGCCTGGCGTGCATTGATGACTGCTGAGTGCGGGCCCTGATCGTGCTGCACGGATGCGGCGCCACTGTACCGGCTGGGACTGGCGGGCTGCGGCATCGATGAACAGCACGCGGTCGCGCCAGCGGAGGTCGTAGGCGTGCTCGACCATGAGTTGCTGGTCGCTGACGATGGCGAGGTCCCAATGATGGTGGTAGCCCTCACCGTCCAACCAAGCACTCAGGCGTTCAGCAAACAGCGGGCCTACGGCATCGTCACCCCGGCTGGGATTGCCCACAGTCACGATGAGGGTGGTGCCCCAGTCGCAGGGCATCTCGTCATCGTCGGTGTCGATGAGGCCGATGGTGCTCATTCTGCGGTGGGGGGCCAGTTGCTGGCCACGGTCTGTGCGTTCACATCGGGTCGCTCCAGCGTGCCGTCTTCGTGTTTCAGCAGCACGTCGGCCAGCGAACCATCGGCCGCAAGCACTTCAACGCGCAGTGGCATCTTGCCGACCGCATGGGTGGCACACGACAGGCAAGGGTCGTAGGCCCGGATGGCCACTTCGATGTGGTTGAGCAAACCTTCGGTGATCTCGCGGCCATCAAAGTACTGGGCGGCCACGCTGCGCACGGCTTCGTTCATGGCTGTGTTGTTGTGCGTAGTCGAGACAATGAGGTTGGCGTACTCGATCAGGTCATCGTCGCCCACACGGTAGTGGTGCAGCAAGGTGCCGCGTGGTGCCTCGATCACGCCAATGCCTTCGCGCAGGGGCGTGCCCGATGCCATGAGGTCGGTGCCACAGATGTCGGGGTCATCCAGCAGGCGGGCAATGCCTTCGGCGCAATGCAGCGTGTCGATCAGGCGTGCCCAGTGCTGGGCCAGCGACGCCCCAACGGGCTTGCCGTCGCCCCATGCCATGAACTCCACACGGGCAGCTTCAGCCAGCGGGGTGTCGAAGTAGCTGGCGTTGTTGACCCGTGCCATGGGGCCGACACGGTACCAGCCATGCTCAGGCCCCAGCGCTCGCAGGTGCGGGAACTTCATGTAGGTCCAGGGCTTGACCTCCTCGACGATGAGCTGCTGGTAGTCATGCACGTCCACCTGATCGACGATGAGTTGCCCCTGCGCATCTTTCACCCGCAAGGCCCCGTCGTACAGGTCGGCGGCCCCGTCTGGGCGCACCAAGGACATGAAGCCCGATGGGAAATTGGCAAAGCGCCCCTGCTCGGGTTGACCGGCCAGGAACAAGTCGCGTGCCAGGGTCAGGGCGCTGACACACCACTGCGTGATCTGGTCGATGTCGGCGCGCATGCGGTCACGGTCTTCGCGCGACAAGGCCTTGTTGAAGCCACCGGGCACTGAGCCCGTGCCATGCACCCGTTTGCCCGTGAGGATCTGGATGACCTGTTGGCCGTACTTGCGGATGCGGATGCCTTGTAGCCCTAACTCCCGCTCGTCTTGCAGAACGCCGACGATGTTGCGGTGCGCCACCGCATCGTCAAAGCCGAACAGCAGGTCTGGCGAGGCCAGATGAAAGAAGTGCAGCGCGTTGGACTGCAGCACTTGCGCAAAATGCAGCAAGCGACGCAGTTTTTCAGCGGTGGGGGTGATACGGCCGTTGCCGATCACAAAGGCATCGCAGGCCTTGCTGGCAGCGAGCAGATGGCTGACCGGGCAGATGCCGCACAGGCGTTGCACCAGCGTGGGCACCTCCCAGTAGGGGCGGCCCTGAATGAAGCGCTCAAAGCCACGGAACTCGACAATGTGCAGCCGTGCCTGATGCACCTTGCGGTGTTCGTCGAGCAGCAGGGTTACCTTGCCGTGGCCTTCCACGCGGCTCACGGGCTCGATGACCACCCGGTTGAGACCAGCGGGGTCAGATGCGGTTTCGAGAGGATGGGACATGGCGGCTCAGTCGAAATGTCGGTCAGGGCGAGGGATCACAGCGTCACGCTTCGCCAGTGCCGCGAGGATGAGCTCGCGGAAGGCGGCCGCAGGCGGCGGGCAACCTGCCAGCGTCACATCAATGGGGACCACTTCGTGCAGGGGCAGCACCTTTTGCAACAAGGGGGGCAGCTCGGGGTCGCAGGGGACTTGCGGGTTGTGCAGGTCGGCGCCCAGATACGCCTCGGCCACCAGTTCCGCCACCGGGATGCCATTGCGCAGCGCTGGTACCCCGCCATACATGGCGCAGGCGCCCACCGCGACCAGGGTGGTGCAGCGGGCGCGGAACTCGCGCAGCACCTCCACGTTTTCCTTGTTGCACAGGCCGCCTTCAATGAGGCCAATGTCCACGCCAGCTTCGCTGACGTGCTTGATGTCGGTCAGCGGACTGCGGTCAAACTCGATGTGCTCAATGAGGTCGGCCAGCGCTTCGTCCACGTCCAGAAATGACATGTGGCAACCAAAGCAGCCCGCCAGCGAACAGGTGGCAATGCGCAGCTTGCGGGGCGTCATCAGCTGTCCTCCGGGCGTTGGGCGATGTCGACCGTGTCGTATGGGCGTTGGCCAATGGGGATCACAAAGCCCTGACGCTTGGGCATCAAGGCACCCACGGGGCAGATGTGCACGGCGCGGTCGGTCACGGTCACATCGCTGTCTTTCAACTGCCCGCTGGCGCTGTTGACCATCAGCGTGGTGTGCGCGCCCCGGCCACCGATGGTGAAGACGTTTTTGCCATCCACCTCACGGCTTGCACGCACGCACAACTCGCACAAGATGCAACGGCTGCGGTCCAGCATGACATCGGGGTGCGAGGCATCGACCTCGTGGTGCGGATAGGCATGCACATAGTGCGTGTCTTGCATCTCGAGGTGATAGGCCACGGCCTGCAGGTGGCAGTTGCCGCTTTTTTCGCAAAACGGGCAATGGTGGTTGCCTTCGACGAACAGCATCTGGGTCAGACGCTGGCGGTCGTGGTTGATGTCAGCCGCTTCAGATTCCACCACGAGGCCCGCGCTGGCAGGCAAGGTGCACGAGGCCATCATGCGACCGTTGATGCGCACGCTGCACACCTTGCAACTGCCGATGGGGTCGAAATCGCGGTGGTGACACAAGTGCGGGATGTACACCCCGGCGTCTTGCGCAGCCTGCATGATGGTCTGGCCAGGCTTGAACGGAATGGGGCGCCCATCCAGCAAGAAGGTGCTGAGCGGGGTGGTGGGGGTGTCGCTCATGGGCGGACCTCCAGGTGATGCATGTCCACACAGGCAGCGTCCAAGTCGAAAGCCTGTGCATCGGGCACGAGCTTGCGCGCGATGTGATCAGGGAAATGGGCCAGCACATCCAGCAAGGGGTGTGCGGCCGTTTGTCCCAACCCGCAGTGACTCAGGCGTTGCATGATCTGGCCGGTTTCGCGCAACCGCGCCATGTCGGCAGGTCCTGCATGGCCGGCCATGAGGCGGTCGGCTGTGTCGACCAACTGCGTGCAACCCACGCGGCAGGGCGTGCAGAAGCCGCACGACTCGTTGGCAAAGAAATGCGTGTACTGCCGGGCCACGTCCACCATGTCTCGGCGCTGATTGAACACGGTGAAGGCGCCACCAGTGGGCAGGTCTTCAAAGCTGATCTGGCGTTGCAACTGGCTGGCATCAATCAGCTTGCCAGACGGCCCGCCGACCAGCACGGCCTGCACATCTTCGGCTCCAGCGTCTTGCAGGACGTCTGCGACGCTCACGCCCCAGGGGATTTCGTACATGCCGGGCCGGGCGACGTCACCTGCCACGCTCAGGATGCGGGTGCCGCGCGACTGTTCGGTGCCGTGTGCGGCAAACCACTGGCCGCCATGCACGGCAATTTGGGCCACTTGCACAAACGTTTCCACGTTGTTGTTGACCGTGGGCAGTCCGAGGTAACCCCGGTCGACCGGGAAGGGGGGACGGGTGCGGGGGATGCCGCGCTTGCCTTCCACCGATTCGATCAGGGCCGTTTCTTCGCCGCACACATAGGCGCCCGCCCCCAGGTGCAGCGCAATGTCAAACGCCTGGCCGCTGCCTGCCACATTGGGCCCCAGCCAGCCGGCTTCGTGCCGCAAGGCCAGCACATGGCGCAAATGGGGCGCAATGAATTCGTACTCGCCCCGCACATACAAAAAGCCCTGCGTTGCACCCACGGTGAGGGCGGCAATGGTCATGCCCTCAAATACCTCGTGGGCCCATTGCATCAGCAGCATGCGGTCCTTGAAGGTGCCGGGCTCGCCCTCATCGGCGTTGCAGGTGATCGCGCGTGGGCCGGGGGCGTTGCGGCAAGCCTGCCACTTCATCCAGGTGGCAAAACCTGCGCCGCCGCGTCCGCGCAGGCCGGCGGCTTTCAACTCGTTGACCATGCCGTCTGGCCCGCGCTCGCGCATGGCGTGCAGGCCGGTGCCGGGCGCGATAGGGTGGCTCAGGGTCAGGCTGTGACGCCAGACCGGGTTGTGAACCGCAAAAAAGTCTGCCGGCCAGATGTCCAGCGGGGTCTCGCTCAGGATCAGGTCGGCCATTTCATCGACCCGACGAGGGGTCAGCAGCACCAAGGGGCGTCCGTTGATCAAGCCGGCCGGGCCTTGGTCACACAAGCCGGTACACGAGGTGCGGTGCACCGAAACCAAGCCATCGGCCCGGGTGATGCCCTCGGCCACCCCCAGGCGTTGGCACAAGCGGGCCAGCAAGGCTTCATTGCCCAGCATGCGGTCGGTGACGCTGTCGCTCAGGTACACCGTGTAGCGGCCACGCGGTGTCAGACTGAGGAAGTGATAGAAGCTGATCACGCTGCGCACGGCGGCATAACTCAGCCCCCACCGCTGTACCAGTGTGTCAATGGCGGCCGCAGGCACATGCCCGTAGCGTGCCTGAATGGCGCGCAGCACCTGCAGCAGGTTCTGCGGGCTGGCTGGCCAGGTGGCCAGGATGTCGCTGAGATCCGGGGAGGGCGTCATGGGCGCATCAAAAAGGTTCAGCCAAGGTCAGCAGATGCGTGGCAAAGGGTCACCCATCAGCCAGTCCAGCATACGGCATCCACCAAAGGCTGTCCGCATCTGGACGCCATGTTGCGCGTCTTGTGTGACGGTTCCAATACGGACCGCATCGCGGCCTTGTGGATGGGCGCGCATCACGGCCAGCAACGCCTCGGCATCGTCTGCAGCACACACCGCCAGTAACTTGCCTTCGTTGGCCAGATAGAGCGGGTCCAGCCCCAGCAACTCGCATCCGGCTTGCACGGCAGCTTGAACGGGCAGGGCCGCTTCGTCGAGCATCATGCCCACGCCCGATGCCATCGCCACCTCATTGAGGCTGGTGGCCACGCCGCCCCGGGTCGGGTCGCGCAGGGTGCGCAGTTGGGCGCCGCTGGTCAGCATCGTTTGCACCAAGCCGTGCAAGGCAGCGGTGTCCGACAGGATGGGGGCATCGAAGTGCAGGCCTTGCCGTTGGCTCATCACGGCCAAGCCGTGCTCGCCCATGCTGCCAGACAGCAGGATGGCATCGCCAGGGCGGGCCAGTCGGCCAGACAGGTGCACACCGGGGGCCACCCAGCCCACGCCTGCGGTGCTGATGTAGCAACCGTCGCCCTTGCCGCGTTCGACCACCTTGGTGTCGCCGGCCACCACGGTGACACCGGCCTCGCGCGCAGCCTGGCCGAGCGCGTTGGCAATCCGGACCAGATCTGCCAGGAGCAGGCCTTCTTCCAGCACAAAGCTCACGGTCAGGTACAGCGGGGTGGCGCCCATCATGGCCAGGTCGTTGACCGTGCCGTGCACTGCCAGTTGCCCGATGTTGCCACCCGGAAAAAACAAGGGTGACACCACATGCCCATCGGTCGACATGACCAACCGGTGTCCTGCAGGCAGATGGGCGGTGCTGGGTAGCACCACGCCGTCGTCACCGGTGTCGATATGGGGCGCGTCGGGTGACGCAAAGGCTGGCGCAAAGACCTCGGCAATCAGTTGATGCGTGGCGCGGCCGCCGGCACCGTGGGTGAGGTCGATGCGGCCGTGGCGTTTGTCCAGCGGGCGCAGATAGTGGGGTTTGGCGGAACTCATGGCGCGGGAGCGGGCGAGGGGGCGCGGTGGCGCCCGTAGGCGTAGTGTGCGGCGCAAGCACCTTCCGAGCTGACCATGCAGGCCCCCATGGGGCTGTCGGGGGTGCAGACGCTGCCAAACAGCTTGCAGTCGGTGGGCTGGCGCTGGCCGCGCAAGATGGGTCCGCACAGGCATTGTGGATGGTCGGGCACCATGGCGGCGGGCAGACTGAAGCGGTGCTCGGCGTCCAGGTCGGCCCATTCAGGCCGCAGGCACAGGGCGCTGTGCGGCAACTCACCCAGCCCCCGCCAGGCAAAGCGGTCGCGCACCGTGAACACCTGCGCCACCAAGGCCTGAGCCTTGAGGTTGCCCTGGGCTTGCACCGCGCGGGCAAATTCGTTTTCAACCTCGGCACGGCCCTCGTTGACTTGCCGGATCAGCATCAGAATCGCCTGCATGATGTCCAGCGGTTCGAAGCCAGCCACCACCACAGGCAGGCCATGCTCGCGCGCAAAGACCTCGTACGGCTGCGTGCCAATGATGGTCGATACGTGCGCGGGCCCCACCAGCCCGTCGAGGGCCACGGGTTCAGGCTGGGCCAGGATGGCGTGCATCGCTGCGGGCGTGAGCACGTGGTTGCACAACACGCTGAAGTTGCGCAAGCCTTCTGCCCGGGCCGTCATCAGGGCCACGGCCGTGGGTGGGGTGGTCGTTTCAAAGCCGATGGCCAGAAACACGACTTCGCGGTCGGGGTGCGCGCGTGCCAGTTGCAAGGCATCGTCCACGGCATAGACGATGCGCACATCCGCCCCTTGCGCACGCGCCTTGAGCAGACTGAGTTGATGCGAGCCGGGCACACGCAAGGTGTCGCCATAGCTGGCCAGGATCACCGAGGGCAGCTTGCCCGCCGCAATGGCCTGATCAATGCGCCCCACCGGCAAGACGCACACCGGGCAGCCGGGGCCGTGAATCATGTGCACGGCAGGCGGCAACAAGTCCAGCACCCCATAGCGAGCCAGCGCATGCGTGTGGCCGCCGCAAAACTCCATGAAACGATAGGTGCGACCCGGCTGGCACGCTTGCGCAATGGCCTCGGCGAGCCGACGGGCCAGCACCGGGTCCCGGAAGTCGGTCACGTATTTCATGGCGTGTCGGTCTGCGCGTGATGGGCCTGCAGTTGGGCAAAAGTGGCCAGCGTCTGCTCAGCCTCGTCGGGGTCCAGTCGGGACAGGGCATAGCCCACATGCACGATCACGTAGTCCCCTACCTGCACCTCATCCAGCAAGGCGAAGGACACCTGCTTACGCAGTCCGCCCAAGCTGACCACCCCGTCACCGGAAGGGCTCACATCAACAACAAGGGCGGGCAGGGCTAGACACATGGCAAAGGCATGACGCGGTTAGAGCAAGGTGTGGTGCGCCACCCAGGCTTGGCCCAGGCTGATGCCGCCATCACCACAAGGATAGTGCGCGGCACGCCAGACTTCGAGCCCCTGTGCATGCAGGTGCTGCGTCAGCGCATCATCCAGCAGACGATTGGCCATGCAGCCGCCGCTGAGCACCACGATGCGCAGTGCCTGTGCTCGTGCATGGGCACTCACCCAATGGGCCAGTTCACGCGCCAGCGTGGCGTGGAAGCGGGCGGCGGCAGGTGCGCGGCCCGCTTGCGTGGTATGCCTCAGCAGGTCGTGCATCAGCGGACGCCAGTCCAGCGTGGCGGGCGGTGGGCTGTCCAGCGCTGTGCACGTCGTGGCGGGGAGGGGCGCACGGTGAGGCCATGCGGTGCTGGCCAGACTTTCCAGCCGCATGGCGGCATCGGCCTCGTGATCGTTGATGTCCAGCAGGCCGAGCAGGGCAGCGGCGGCATCGAACAGGCGCCCCATGCTGGTGGTGGCGGGCTGTAGGGCTGTTTGCAGCCACGACTGAAGCATCGCCGCATGGGGTTGGTGCGGCCAGCGGGCTGTGATCTCGTCGCCGCGGTCCAGTTGATGCAGCACGGCAGCGGCCACACGCCAGGGTTCGCGGGTCGCACGGTCACCGCCGGGCAACAGCAAAGGGTGCAGGTGGCCCAGCCGTTCGCAGTGCGCAGCGTGCACACGCAGCAACTCGCCCCCCCAAGCCTGACCATCTGGCCCCAGTCCATGTCCGTCGAGCGCGAGGCCCAGGACCGGCTCGTGGCTGCGTGCGTCGGCCGCCTGCTCGGCCAGAACGGTGGCCACATGGGCGTGATGGTGGGCCACGGGGATCACCGGCAATGGCGTGGCCGTGGTCGACTGCGTGTGGGCCAGTTGCGCTGCCAGCCGCGTACTGAAAAAGTCCGGGTGCAGATCGCAAGCGATTGCCGCTGGTTGGGCGTGCCGTTGTGCCAACCAGTTCTGCACCAACTTGCTCAGGGCGGCGCGGGTGCCCGCGCCATGCAGGTTGCCAACGTGGGGTGACACAAATGCCCCCACGGCATCGTGTTCATCCGCTTGGGTCAGGCAGACGGTGGCTTTGAGCTCGGCACCCAGGGCCAGCACGCTGTGGGGGGCGCCCGCCACAGCGGGGCCCAGCGGCGAGGGCAAAGGTGCCCAGCCACGCCCGCGTCGCAACCAGCAGGCGCTGCCATCGGGACGCACGCGCATCACCGAGTCGTCGTTGCGTGCCAGGATGGTGCGGTCGTGCATCAGCAATGCGTCGGCCATGGGGGCCAGTTGCTGCCACGCGTCGTCATCGTCGATCACCAAGGGCTCGCCCGCTGCGTTGCCGCTGGTCATCACCAAGGTCAGCGGGTGGGCGTGATCCAGCCAAGCAGTGCCATCGGGTCGTCCGGCGGCTTCGTGAAACAGCAGGTGGTGCAGTGGGGTGTACGGCAGCATCACACCCAGCCAGGCCAGGTGCGGGGCGACGCCGGGCAGGTGCTGCTTCGCGGCATCGCTTTGTGACACCAACACAATGGGCCGCTCGGGCGCCGTCAGCCATCGCACTTCGTCGCCAGACAGGTGCGCCCATTGCTGCGCAGACGCCGGGTTGGCCACCATCACGGCCAAGGGTTGGTTGGGCCGCCGTTTCAGCGTCCGCAGGCGAGCCACAGCGTCGCTCTGGCGGGCATCGCAACACAGATGGAATCCCCCCACGCCTTTGATGGCCACGATCTGCCCCGCCAGCAAGCGCGCCAAGGTGTTGGCGATCGCGTCTCCGGCTTGAGGCGCCCCCTGCCGGTCCCAAAGCTGCAACTGTGGTCCGCACTGAGGGCAGCACTGCGTCTGGTCGTGAAACCGCCGGTCAGCGGGGGTGTCGTATTCGTTCTGGCATGCCGGGCAGAGGCCGAATCCCGCCATGCTGGTCTGGGCCCGGTCAAAGGGCAGGGTGCGCGTCAGCGTGTAGCGCGGGCCGCATTGTGGGCAATGGATGAAGGGATGGCGCCAGCGGCGGCTCGCGGGGTTGCACAACTCCGCCAGGCACGACGGGCACACGCCCAGATCCGGCCCCCACAAGGCCTGTGGATGGCGTTGCGCCAGGTGCGTCACGCTGGGGCGAATCTCAAAGGGGGCGCCAGGGGCCTGCATGGTGTCGTTGAGGCCAGGCTCACAGGGCACCATGTGCGTGACCCGTGCAGGCGACGGCATCTGCCACAAAGCAGCCACCAAGTCGTCGACCTGTTGCGCCGGGCCGCACAGGCTCACGCGCACCCCGTCGGGCGTGTTCTGCACCCAGCCGCTCAGGCCGCGTTGCGTGGCCTCGCGCCAGATCCAGGGGCGACATCCCACCCCCTGCACTTGGCCGCGTAGCGTCAGCTCGCGGCGCACTGTTGTCGAAGCCACGCCATCCAGTCCTCGAAGCCCGCGCCCGTTGTGGCAGACACTTGCATCACCAGCGCATCCGGGTTGACCTGCCGAATGAAACCCACAGCTTTGTCCACGTCAAAGCTCAGATAGGGCAGTAGGTCGCACTTGTTCAGCAGGATCAGGCCCGCCGCCTGAAACATGTCCGGGTACTTCAAGGGCTTGTCTTCACCCTCGGTCACCGAAAACACCAGCACCTTGGCGCGTTCACCCAGATCAAAACCTGCTGGGCACACCAGGTTGCCCACGTTCTCAATCATCAACACACCGTGAGGCAGAGCGGGTAACTCGTGCAGCGCATCGTGCACCTGTCGAGCGTCCAGGTGGCACCCCTTGCCCGTGTTGATCTGCACAGCAGGTACACCCGTGGAGCGGATACGTTCGGCATCAAAGCTGGTTTGCTGATCCCCCTCGATCACCGCCACCGGGACTTGGGCGGCTTTCAGCCGTGTCACGGTTTCTACCAACAAGGTGGTTTTGCCCGAGCCGGGGCTCGACACCAGATTCAGCACCAGCGTGTGCTCGCCCGCCAAGTGTTCGCGCACATGGTCGGCCATGTGCTGGTTGCCAGCCAGGATGTCTTGTTCCAGCTGAAGCACGCGGGTGTGCAGCCCCTCACCGTGGTGAGCATGATCGTGCGTGTGGTGGGACTCGCAGCCGCAAACGGTACACATGAAAACGTCCTGAATTTCTGAAGGAATCGCAAGACAGTATCTCAGCTTGATGACGGTTTGACGCTAGGATTTCAGCTTGTCTTTCCCCTACGGCCCGACGCCAGCGCACCCATGAGCAGCTTTCCCTCAGACATCTACACCGAGCCCAAAGACCAGGATGTCGACACCCTCCAAAACCTCGGGCCTTTGGCGCCGATGGCCGGGGTGTGGGAAGGTGTGCGTGGCCTCGATGTCAAACCCAAGGTGGATGGCGCTCGCAAACAGGCCTACGTCGAGCGCATGGAGTTGCAACCCATCGACCCGGTGACCAACGGCCCGCAGCTTCTCTACGGGCTGCGCTACCGCACCCACGTGACCAAGCCCGAGCAGGTCAAAACCTATCACGAACAGGTCGGCTACTGGCTGTGGGAGCCCGCCACCGGCACGGTTGTGCACACCCTGACCATTCCCCGCGGGCAGGCTGTGGTGGCCATGGGCAAAGCAGCCCCCGATGCCAAGTCGTTCAAGCTGGAAGCACGTCGCGGCAGCACCGAAAACGGCATCTCTTCTTTGCCTTTCCTCGAATACGCCTTCAAGACGGTCGCGTTCCACATCGAGGTGACGATCCACGACGACGGCACCTGGTCCTACGACGAAGACACCGTGCTGGACATCAAAGGCCAGACCGAACTGTTTCACCACCGAGATGGCAACACCTTGACCAAAGTGGCTGAGCCCACGCCCAATCCGCTGGCGCTGGCGAAACGCACCTGATTTTTACGATGTGGTAGCTGACCTCGATTCGCGGCAAAAAGTCCAGAGAGCTTCACCTAGGTTGGGGGTAACAAGATGTTGCTGTTCCGCCTAAGATGTAAGCAGTTTGTATGAAGTATTTGGGAGTGATGATGAAAAAGACATCCGTCGTGGCGGCGATGCTGTTGGCCTCGTCGACGGCTTTTGCCGCAGGTTCCGATTTGGTGACCAATGGTTCGTTCGAATCCAATCAACTGTCCAACGGCACTTGGAGCCTGTTCACCAGCCTGACTGGCTGGACGGTTTCCGGTGGCGATGGCAAGGTCGAGTTGCGTAACAACGTGGCCGGCTCGGCGCAAGACGGCGTGATGTACGCTGAACTGGATGGCAACACCAACGTTTCCATCAGCCAGACTTTGGCCACCACCATTGGGCAGGTCTACACACTGAGCTTCTGGTACTCCAGCCGTGTAAACGTCGCGCTGAGCAGCCAGGGCATTCAGTGGGACGTGGGTAGCCTGACCGGTTCGGTTGACACCTCCGGCGCGGTCAACACCACCGGCAACAACGTTTGGCAGAACTTCACGACCACGTTCGTCGCTAACAGCTTGTCGACCACATTGAGCTTTGCCGCCATTGGCAAGAGCGATTCTTTGGGCACCTCGCTGGACAACGTCAGCGTGAAGGCAGCTTCGGTGCCGGAACCTTCTTCCTATGCGCTGATGGGCGCGGGTTTGCTGATGTTGGGCGCCATGAAGCGTCGTCGTTCCAGCTGATCGGCCGAAACGGATAGCGTTAAGCCATCCCGTTACTGCACAGGCGCCTTCGGGCGCCTTTTTCGTTGATGTGTCTGCCTGTGCGCACGTTGAGCGTGAATTGTTGGCAATTTTTCCGGCTTGCTGGCGTCCGCATGGCCGAATTTGCGAGTAAACCCTAGGCGCCGGTTACAGAATGTAGTGTGGCTGTGTCGATGCAGGCCATGTCAGTCTAGGAGAGATCATGAAGTTCCGCGCCCTGTTGCTTGCCGCCCTGTTGGGCTCAACTGCTGCACAAGCTGCGACAGAGTTGGTGACCAATGGTTCATTCGAAACCAGTTCGGTTGCCAGCGGAAGTTTTGCCTCAGTGTCTTCTTTGGCGGGCTGGACGATCGCAGGCAAGAAGTCGACCGTTGAATTGCGAAACGACTTGGTCGGTGCGGCAGAAAGTGGTGCCGTGTTCGCAGAACTCGACAGCTCGAAGAACACCACGATCAGCCAACGGCTCAACACGGTCGTGGGAGAAACCTACACGCTGAGTTTTTGGTACGCCAGCCGCCCGGGTGTCTTGGGTAACAGCTTGGGTCTCCAATGGCTTGTTGGTTCAGAGTCTGGCACCGTTGATACTTACTCCGGCACTTTGGCCAAGCAAGTGATCAATGCAACGGCCGACAACATCTGGGTGAACTTCACCACCAGCTTTGTTGCAACCAGCACCAGCACGGCGTTGAGCTTTGCGGGACTGGGGAAGAGCGACGGCTTGGGTACATCGCTGGACAACATCAGCGTCACTCAGACCAGTGTTCCCGAACCCACATCCATCAGCATGCTGTTGGCTGGCTTGGTCGCCATGGGCCTGATGAGTCGTCGTAAGCCCCGCTGAAGCGGGTCGTCACAGCAGCTTGTGCTTCTCGTGCTGGAATGCCTCTCCGGTCAGCGCGCCGTTGATGGCGGTGTGTCGCTCAGCTCAACATGGCGACCAACACTTTGGGAATGGCCAAACTGACACCCACACCATAGATCAGGTCCAGCCACACGACCGACCCCACCGCCAGCACAAAAATCAGCCCAACGATGGGCGCCACCAGGGCTTTGGCCAGCCACGAGGCGTTGTGGCCTGAAACGGCCTGCCACATGGACTTGGCATCACCTGTGCTGGGAATGGCATGCATGGCAATGGAGACACCCAGCCAGATCAACACGCCATCCAGGACAGACGACGCCCCGTTGAACTCAAACACACGCAATGCAGACGGCAGCGACAGCAAGGCCCCCAGAAGCGAGTTGATGAAAAACGGGCCCGCGCTGATCAACACACTGTGCCCCCACTTGCTGGGCTTGGCGTGCACCACATATCCCGCCGGGTTGCCGAATCGGAAGTAGCACACCTCGTAAACAGGAATCTTGAACCAGCGACAAAACAGTTGGTGGGCCAACTCATGAACCACCACACCAGGAAACGTCAACGCCGAAATGATCGGGCCGGGAAGAAAGAACATGGCGGCTCCAATTACTTGCTGTCGAGGTTCAACTTCTTGGCCATGTCTGCGACAGCGGCTTCGATCTTGGTCACTTCGTCCTTGGCCATGGTTTTGCCAACCAATTGGTCAAAGGTTTGAAGGGCGGCTGGGTATTGTCCCGACTGGTAATAGGCAAAGCCCAGCTTCCGTGTGAACGACAACTCCTCTGGGTACTTGGCGTGCAGGCTCGCATAGAGCGCAATGGCCTTGCTGAAGTCAGCATGATCAAAAGCCGATTCAGCCCGGCTCTTGTCGACAGCGTCGATCAGTGAAGCTTTGAAGCCAGGCAATTGCAGTACAAACAGCACGCCTCCCACCGCCACCATCGCCTTCACCCAAAGGGGAACGCTCAAGATCTCCGGGGTACTTTGTTCAAGCTCAGACATTGCAGGCAGCTCTCCACAAGTTGATTCACAGTGCCATGCGGCCTCTCATCATGGCACGTTCGGCATCAGCAAAATCAGGTCTGTTGCCCCAATGTCGATGCCCATTTGTGAGAGCAGGGTGGTCACTTGCCCGCGGTGATGTGTCTGATGATTGAAGACATGCAGCAGCACCTCACCCAGGCGCTTGCGGCCCTTCACCCCTTTGGTCGATGCATAGTCAAAAGGCGCATCCAGACATTCAGTCGTGACCTCTGCGCAAAACGCGTGAAGCATCTCATCCAGACTGGCGCGCAGGTCCGTCAGATCGGGCAGTGATGCACACAGAGGCTGGTCCAGCGCCGCGGGCAGTGGGATGACGGCCATGCCGGCCAACGACGTGAATCCGGCAGGATGCGCTGCGATGCGCTTCAACCACAAGACATCGGCGACCACCAGATGATTCAGCGTGCCAAAGATGGAGTGAAAGAACGCGCCCTTGTCTGCATGCAACTGCTCGTCTGACAAGACGGCCGCCGCGTTGTACAGCTTGCGGTTCATCCACTGGTTGTAGGACGCAAGATGAGAGAAGTACGCCGCACTCATAGCTGAACCTTGCCTCGGCCTGATTTGATGCCGGACCGGATCGACTTGCCCTCCAGTCGCCGCTGTTTCGAGGCAAAGGTCGGCTTGGTCGGGCGACGAGGTGGGTGCGTGAACGATGCCTCTGCAATCAACTCTTGCAAGCGCGTCAGCGCCTCGGCCTTGTTCTGGTCTCGACTGCGTGATGACTGTGCCTTGATTACCACCACACCATCTTTGGTGATGCGCTGATCCTGCATTTGCAACAGCCGCTCTTTCACGGCCTGAGGCAAGGAAGATCGATGGATGTCAAAGCGCAAATGAATCGCGCTGGACACCTTGTTGACGTTCTGACCGCCCGGCCCTTGCGAGCGAACGGCACTGAACTCCACTTCGCGAATTATTTTTGAGTGCACTGGTCAAAACCGTAATTGCCGCCCTTGAACTCGGGCTGGTAGTCGTACTTCTTGAATGACCACTTGCCCTTCTTGCTCTTCTTGTTTCCTATCGGTGTTGATGGCTCAAGATTCTGCGCCAGAACGGTGGGGCATCGATGTTCTTCAGTGAATCACAGTTCTGTCCACGGCGTGGATAGCAGTGAATCTACTTCTGGTGGCCGCCAAGTCATGGCGTTGCCAGGAGAGAAGGTGAGCTCGCAAAGATAAGTTTTTCCGTCCGATCCTTGCAAGAAATCGACGCGTACGGCGGAAAACGGCTTCGCGATCTCCAGAGCAAAGCTCAGCATCTCATGTTGCTGTGGTCCGATGACGTAGCCCGGTACTTCTGGCAGGGTGTGTTGCCAGGGAAGAGGTTTCAAGTCAGCACCCAGCCATGTCGAGAACTCTTCTCCAGTCTTGGCAGATTTGAGAAACAGACCAACCATGGGGACCTGCCCATTGACCACATAGAAGTTCCAGGAAATCGAATCTTCGTCGCCCGTGACGCTACGTTCCAGGATCAACTGCGGTGCAAAGGTGTTGTACCACCACTCACCATCTTCAACGCCAAACGGATGCGCTAGCCAACGAGCGGCCATGGACTCCAGTTGAGCGCGCCGTTCAGCATCAAGCGGATAGCAAAGCCGCTCAAACATGCCGCTACCGTGCGTTGCCTTCAGGTAATACACACCCTCTGGCAATGCGTCATTGAGCGGCAAAGACGGTGCGCCCCCTTGCCACGCGAGCGGTGCGCATGTGAGGCGCTCGGTCAGCGAGGGCGGGATGAATGATGCGGTGGCCAGCTTGTTGCCGCTTTCGGGGACCCGCAACTCACCAAAGAACTTCAACCACATGATCTTGTCATTGAACGTGGTCGGGTGAGCCATGTTTGGGTAACAACCAAAACTACGTCGATATCGCTGCATGGCATTTGCCACCACCCAGATCAACTGACGTTTGCCGTAGTAGTCAATGCCACGCATGTGACCGGGGCGGCATGCACGCTGCCACGGCGACTGTGGGCCGGAGCGAAGCTGCTTGAGTTGTCGGCGGGCTTCGAAATACGCGCCAGATCGCACCAGTCGAAACTTTTCTTTGAAGGTCATGAGTAGTCAGGTTGACGTGACGCGGGACTATTTTTTAACGTGCCGGGACTCTGTACAGATACAGGGCGTAAGACAAGCCAGTCTTCGCCGGATGCACCTTTGCCTTGAACGACGACGGAGAACACGGCGGTTTCAGGTGTTAGCGGTGCCTCGGGGATGGGCGAGAAATCGCCATGCCAACGTATGTGTATTTCGCTGTGAACGATCGCGCCGTGGCGCCTGAAGACCAGCAGCAATTCACCGTCATCGGTCGAGGTTGCTTTGATTGCTGATTTGCAATCAGCCGGCGATAGCCTGAGTGTTTTGCAAACGTCACTCTCAGGCTCATAGGGGCCGAATAGAAACAGCTCGTCCCACGCAAATCGAGTCAGTTTTGCGAGCGAAATTTTTTCAACGTTTCTGTCACGCAGTTCTTGTTTAAGCGCCCACCCGACCTCGCCGCTCCTGAAGTACCGGTAGATCTCGCCGCACCCTGAAAGGCCCAGTGTCAGCAAGGTGGCGAGCAAGACTTTGGCGGATGAATGGGTAGTCATGGCGACAGCCTTGAGCTTGAAGTCATCCGAGTATCGGTTGACGAGTTTGGGGCCGGTTTTTGCTATAGGGGACATTCTCCGTTAGGTCTGAATGTCCATAAAAGTCAGGCAAGCTTCGCGTCCGTGTGCAACGCCCAGTTAGGCACGTTGAGCAATGGGTTCAGTGCGGAACAAGCGTGTACTGAGCTTCCCATAAGAAATAGCTTGCAAAAGCTTGGATGCTTGAATCTCGGCGTCCAGCAGAGACAAGAACTCTGATTCGAACTGCTCATGCTCAAGGCCGTTGACCGCAAAGAAAAAGTCCAGTGACTCGTTGTGTGTGAATGCTCGGCCAGGGATGGACTTTTCGCTAGAAGAGAGCATGCCGTAACGCAGGTATGGATAAATGCGCTTGTGTCTCTCAGCCTTTGCGCTGTAGGTGAGGATGTCGTGCGTGGTGATGCCAGTTTTGAATTCAATGACGACACGTGGGATGTGCACGCCTTCAGCCACTTCCTCGAACACGCAGAGGTCAGTCTCGAATGCAGAGCTCCCACGCTTTGGCTTTTTGACTTGCGAAGGCTGCATAACCTCCAGCATGTCGGAGACCTTAAGCTCATAAAGCAGCGGTCGACTACGAGCTATTGACAGCGGATGCTTCAGATTTGCCGTTGCCACCTCAAGAGCTATGCCAACGAATGGGCTTTCGGTTGATGATGCCATGTGTATCTCTGTGGGAACGATGGGCTTGCTACTTTGGTGGGGGCCTAACGAATGAAAGGGACTTCCCCGTCCCGAACTAGCCAAGGGTGAGCTTGG
>NZ_JBMOIR010000019.1:0-54955 GCF_049317225.1 Aquabacterium sp.
CGTGAAGGCGGTCGTACCGTCGGCGCCGGCGTCGTTGCCAAGATCATCGAGTAATTGACATGACACGGCCTGCTGGGCTTCGGTCCGGCAGGCGTCATCGTTCTTTAATTTAAGGAAGTGTGTCATGGCACAACAAAAGATCCGCATCCGCCTGAAGGCTTTCGACTACAAGCTGATCGACCAATCGTCGGCTGAAATCGTCGAAACCGCCAAGCGCACCGGCGCCATCGTCAAGGGTCCCGTGCCCCTGCCGACCCGCCTGCAACGTTTCGACATCCTGCGTTCGCCGCACGTCAACAAGACTTCGCGCGACCAGTTCGAAATCCGTACGCACCAACGTCTGATGGACATCGTCGATCCTACCGACAAGACCGTTGACGCTCTGATGAAGCTGGACCTGCCTGCTGGCGTGGACGTCGAAATCAAGCTGCAATGAGATCGCTGAATCCGCAAGGATTCAACGTTTCCAGTGAAAACCGCCTTCGGGCGGTTTTTTCATGGGCGCACCACTTCGCGCTTGCGTTACCTGAGGTGCTTTGTTATGATCGCAGGCTTTCCCGCAATGGGAGGGTTTGTGCTTGCTTAATTTTTAAGCAGATCAAGCTTCTCGGAGTGGAAATCCCAAGGCAGTGGCTGGGACGTAAGTGTCAGCGGCTGCCGAAAGAGTCGGCCCGGCCAATCGTTGTCGGGCTTGTGTAAAAGGCCCCCAATTGTGGGGCTGGAGAAAAAACCATGAGTCTTAGCAATCGCCTCGGATTGCTGGGCCGCAAGGTTGGCATGATGCGCATCTACACAGACGACGGCGACGCCGTTCCTGTGACTGTGCTGGACGTGTCCAACAACCGCGTGTCCCAGGTCAAAACCGTTGAGACTGACGGCTACACTGCCCTCCAGGTGGTGTTCGGTGCGCGCAAAGCTTCGCGCGTGACCAAGCCTGAAGCCGGCCACATGGCCAAGGCTGGCGTGGAAGCGGGTGAAATCACCCGTGAATTCCGCGTGACGCCTGAAGTCGCCGCTGAATACGCAGCTGGTAGCGCCATCGCTCCTGCCGCTTTGTTCCAAGCTGGCCAACTGGTCGACGTGCAAGGCACCTCGATCGGTAAGGGCTACGCCGGCACCATCAAGCGCCACAACTTCGGTTCGCAGCGCGCTTCGCACGGTAACTCGCGTTCGCACAACGTTCCTGGCTCCATTTCGATGGCCCAGGATCCAGGTCGCGTGTTCCCAGGCAAGAAGATGACCGGTCACATGGGTGACGAGACCGTCACCACGCAGAACCTCGACATCGTGCGCGTTGACGAAGCTCGTCAACTGCTGCTGGTCAAGGGCGCTGTTCCGGGTTGCAAGGGTGGCTTCGTCACCGTGCGTCCGGCCGTGAAGGTCAAAGTCAAGAAAGGAGCCAACTGATGGCACAGCTCGAGCTCCTCAATGAGCAAGGTCAGGCTGCTTCCAAGGTTGAAGCTTCCGACACCGTGTTCGGCCGTGAGTACAACGAAGCTCTGATTCACCAGATCGTTGTCGCTTACCAAGCCAATGCTCGCCAAGGTACCCGCGCCCAGAAGGACCGCGAGACCGTCAAGCACACCACCAAGAAGCCCTGGCGCCAAAAGGGCACCGGCCGCGCTCGTGCTGGTATGTCTTCCTCGCCTCTGTGGCGTGGGGGTGGACGCATTTTCCCGAACAGCCCTGACGAAAACTTCACCCAGAAGATCAACAAGAAGATGTACCGCGCCGGTATGGCCGCCATCTTCTCGCAACTGGCTCGTGAAGGTCGCCTGGCCGTGGTGGATTCGATTGACGTCGAAGCCCCCAAGACCAAGCTGCTGGCTGCCAAGCTGAAGGCCATGAACCTGGACCACGTCCTGGTGATCGCTGACGAAGTCAACGAGAACCTGTTCCTGGCTGCACGCAACCTGCCCAACGTGCTGGTTGTTGAGCCCCGTTACGCCGATCCCCTGTCCCTGGTCTTCTACAAGAAGGTCGTGGTCACCAAGGGTGCGATCGCCAAGCTGCAGGAGATGTTCGCATGAGCACTCTGAAATTCGATGAAGCCCGCCTGCTGAAGGTGCTGGTCGCTCCGATCATTTCGGAAAAGGCCACCGCCGCTGCTGAAGAGCGTGGTCAAGTGATGTTCAAGGTGCTGCGCGACGCCACCAAGCCCGAGATCAAAGCCGCTGTTGAGCTGCTGTTCAAGGTTGAAGTGAAGTCTGTGCAAGTCCTGAACCAAAAGGGCAAAGTCAAGCGCTTCGGTGGCCGTCTGGGCCGTCGTGACCACGCCAAGAAGGCCTTCGTGGCTCTGAAGGACGGTCAAGAGCTGAACTTCTCTGGGGAGGCTGCGTAATCATGGCTGTCGTCAAACTGAAACCGACATCGCCTGGCCGTCGTGGCGTGGTGAAGGTCGTTCACAAACACCTGCACAAGGGCGCTCCTGAAGCTTCGCTGCTGGAACCCCAAAAGCAAAAAGCTGGCCGTAACAACAACGGTCACATCACGATGCGCCACAAGGGCGGTGGTCACAAGCACCACTACCGCGTGGTCGACTTCATCCGTAACAAGGATGGCATCCCTGCGAAGGTCGAGCGCATTGAATACGATCCGAACCGTACGGCTCACATCGCTCTGGTGTGCTATGCCGATGGCGAGCGTCGTTACATCATCGCTCCTCGTGGCCTGGAAGCTGGCGCAACCGTGATCAGCGGCTCCGAAGCCCCGATCAAGGCTGGTAACACGCTGCCCATCCGTAACATCCCCGTGGGCTCCACCATCCACAACATCGAACTGAAGCCTGGTAAGGGCGGTCAGATCGCTCGTTCGGCTGGTACGTCCGCTGTGCTGATGGCTCGCGAAGGCACCTACGCTCAGGTTCGCCTGCGCTCCGGTGAAGTCCGCAAAGTGCACATCGAATGCCGCGCCACCCTGGGTGAAGTGAGCAACGAAGAGCACAGCCTGCGTCAGTATGGTAAGGCCGGTGCAATCCGCTGGAAGGGCATTCGCCCAACCGTTCGTGGCGTGGCCATGAACCCTGTGGATCACCCGCACGGTGGTGGCGAAGGCCGCACTGGCGAAGGTCAAGTCCCTGTGTCGCCATGGAACACCATGACGAAGGGCTACCGTACCCGTAACAACAAGCGCACGCAGACCTTCATTGTGTCGCGTCGTAAAAAGTAAGAGGTAGGCTGAAATGGCTCGTTCTCTGAAAAAGGGTCCGTTCGTTGACCATCATCTGCTGGCCAAGGTTGAAAAGGCTGTCGAAACAAAAGACAAGAAGCCTGTCAAGACCTGGTCGCGTCGTTCCACCATCCTGCCTGAGTTCATCGGCCTGACCATTGCTGTGCACAACGGCAAGCAGCACGTGCCCGTGTACATCCAGGATCAGATGGTTGGCCACAAGCTCGGCGAGTTCGCCCTGACCCGTACGTTCAAGGGTCACCCAGGCGACAAGAAAGCCAAGAAATAAGGAGCAGCGACGATGGAAACCAAAGCAATCGTTCGCGGTGTTCGCCTGTCTGTCGACAAGGGTCGTCTGGTCGCTGACCTGATCCGCGGCAAGAAGGTGGACCAAGCCCTGAACATTCTGGAATTCACCCAGAAGAAGGCCGCTGGCATCATCAAGAAGGCTCTGGAGTCGGCAATCGCCAACGCCGAGCACAATGACGGTGCTGACATCGATGAACTGAAGGTCAAGACCATCTATGTGGAGCAAGGCACCACGTTGAAGCGTTTCACCGCCCGTGCTAAGGGCCGTGGCAACCGCATCAGCAAGCCGACCTGCCACATTTATGTGACCGTGGGCAACTAAGCGAGAGGCTGAAAATGGGACAGAAAATCCACCCAACCGGCTTCCGCCTGGCCGTCACCCGCAACTGGGCTTCGCGTTGGTACGCTACCAACCGTCAATTCGCCTCGATGCTGGCTGAAGACCTGGAAGTTCGTGAATTCCTGAAGAAGAAGCTCAAGAACGCGGCCGTGTCGCGCATCTTGATCGAGCGTCCCGCCAAGAGCGCACGCATCACCATCTTCTCGGCTCGTCCGGGCGTGGTGATCGGCAAGAAAGGCGAAGACATCGAAAACCTGAAGGCAGAACTGGCCAAGCGCCTGAACGTGCCTGTGTCGGTGAACATCGAAGAAGTGCGCAAGCCTGAAGTCGATGCTCAGCTGATCGCAGACTCGATCACGCAACAGCTGGAAAAGCGCATCATGTTCCGTCGCGCCATGAAGCGCGCGATGCAGAACGCCATGCGTCTGGGCGCTCAAGGTATCAAGATCATGTCGTCCGGTCGTCTGAACGGCATCGAAATCGCTCGTACCGAGTGGTATCGTGAAGGTCGCGTGCCTCTGCACACCCTGAAGGCCGACATCGACTACGGCACTTCCGAAGCTCACACCACCTACGGTGTGATCGGCGTGAAGGTGTGGGTCTACCGCGGTGACCGCCTGGCCAATGGCGAGGCTCCCGTGCTGAAGGGTGACGATCGCGAAGACGATCGTCGTAACCGTCGCGGTCCTCGCGGCGACCGTCCGAACGACCGTCGTGGTCCTCGTGGCGGCCGTGGCGCACCTGCTGATGGTAGCGACAAGTCCGCTGCTGTGGCTGCTGATGCCAAGCGCGTTCGCAAGGCTGCTCCCGCCGCCGAAGCGAAAGGAGAATAAACATGTTGCAACCTAATCGTCGCAAGTTCCGTAAGGAGCACAAAGGCCGTAACACGGGTGTTGCCACCCGCGGTGCCGATGTGTCCTTCGGCGATTTCGGCCTGAAGGCCACTGAGCGCGGTCGCATCACTGCTCGTCAGATCGAAGCTGCCCGCCGTGCGATTTCCCGTCACGTCAAGCGTGGTGGTCGCATCTTCATTCGCGTGTTCCCCGACAAGCCGATCTCTAACAAGCCGGCAGAAGTTCGTATGGGTAACGGTAAGGGTAACGTTGAGTACTACGTGGCTGAAATCACGCCCGGTAAGGTGCTCTACGAAATCCAAGGCGTGTCTGAAGAGCTCGCACGTGAAGCGTTCAAGCTGGCCGCTGCCAAGCTGCCACTGAGCACGACCTTCGTTGGCCGCCAGTTCGGCATCTAATTTAGGCGCTAAGGAGAAAGTTATGGCGAAAGCCTCTGAACTGCGCGCCAAAGATGTGGCCGCACTGGAAACTGAAATCAAGGACTTGCTGAAGTCGCACTTCAACCTGCGTATGCAGCGTGCCACCCAGCAGCTCAATGACCACTCGGCTCTGAAGAAGACTCGTCGCGACATCGCTCGCGCCAAGACGATTCTGACCGAGAAGAAAGGAGCCGCCCAATGACGGACGCTCAAACCAAAGTGACCCGTACCCTGGTGGGTAAGGTGGTCAGCGATGCCCGCGCCAAGACCGTGACGGTTCTGGTCGAGCGCCGCGTCAAGCACGAGCTCTACGGCAAGATCGTGGCCAAGTCCCGTAAGTATCACGCTCACGACGAGAACAACGAGTTCAAGATCGGTGACGTGGTCGAAATCACGGAAAGCCGCCCTCTGTCCAAGACCAAGAGCTGGGTTGTGACCCGTCTGGTCGAGAAGGCTCTGGCCGTCTGATTCTTGTGATCTGATTGCCATGCAGGCAGCGGGGTTTCGGCCCTGCCATCTGCTTCAAAAACCGGTTGTCCAGGATACTGGCAGCCGGTTTTTTTACGTCCCTACACAGGAGAGCTGCGCATGATCAAAGTTGGAGACAAGCTGCCCGCTTGCACGCTGTTTGAGTACATCGATGTCGAGACCGAGGGTTGCAGTCTGGGCCCGAATCCGGTGACCTTGCCGGATGCGCTCCAAGGCAAGACGATTGCGCTGTTTGGCTTGCCTGGTGCCTTCACACCCACTTGCTCAGCCCAGCATGCGCCAGGCTACATCGCTCAAGCCGAGGCTTTCAAGGCTGCCGGCGTGGATGAAATCTGGTGCGTGTCGGTCAACGACGCCTTCGTGATGGGTGCTTGGGGGCGTCAGTTGCAAGCAGCCGGTAAGGTTCGCATGCTGGCCGATGGCAGTGCGGATCTGGCCAAGGCCACCGGTCTGACGCTGGACCTGAGTGCAAAGGGCTTGGGGCTGCGCTCGGGCCGCTATGCCATGCTGGTCAAGGATGGTGTGGTCAAGATCTTGAACAACGAAGAGGGCGGCGGCTACGCGGTCAGCGACGCGGACACCCTGCTGAAACAGATCAAGGGATAAACGCGTCGCCGCTATCGATGTCGAGGGCGGCATCGATCACCGGGTGGATGCACGCAGGCGCACAGTTCATGAAGGGCTGTGCGCCTTTTTCATGCGTGATGCACATGGGCTGTGCGTGTCCGTGGGTGTCGAGGACCTTGGGGAGCCCGGGGGCCGGCCATTTCGACTTGGCACGATTTAAGCATGGCGAATCCCTGTAAACCTGACCGTTTGGTCAAGATTGCATTCAAGGAGATGCCGCGTGACCGAGAGCCCCACCCCCGATGTGCAAGCGGGACGTTTGCCCGCTGAGGCCTACGCCGAGCGATTCGGTGATGCCTGTCCACCCCTGACGCCTGGTCAGGCCGTGATCGAGGCCGAGCGATGCCTGTACTGCTACGACGCGCCCTGCCAGACTGCCTGCCCGACCGGGATCAATGTGCCCCAGTTCATCCGGCGGATCGCCGATGGCAACCTGAGGGGCGCCGCACGGACCATACTCGAGGCGAACCCCTTGGGCGGCATGTGCGCCCGCGTGTGCCCCACCGAAGAGCTGTGCGAAGCGGTGTGCGTGCGCCAGACCCATCAGGGCAAGGCGATCGAGATCGGGCGCTTGCAGCGCGTGGCGGTGGACGCGGTGATGCGTGAGGACGCCGCACCCTTGTTTCAGCGCGCCGCGCCCACGGGGCGAAAGGTGGCCGTGGTGGGGGCCGGTCCCGCAGGCCTGGCCTGTGCGTACACCTTGGCCCGTCAAGGTCACGGCGTGAGCTTGATGGACGCGCACGACAAGGCGGGGGGCCTCAATGAGTATGGCTTGGCGAGTTACAAGACCGCTGGTGGCTACGCGCAGCATGAGATTGACTGGCTGATGTCCATCGGCGGGATCACAGTCCAGACCAACTATGTGTTGCAGGACCCGGCCCAGTTGCAGGCCTTGCAGCACACACACGACGCAGTCTTTCTGGGCATCGGCTTGCGGGGCGTGCGCCAACTGGGGTTGCCAAAGGAGGCCCTGTTGGCGGGCGTGCATGACGCGGTGGCGTTCATTGCGGCCTTGCGTCAGTGCGACGACCTGTCGAAGTTGCCGGTGGGGCGACGGGTGGTGGTGATTGGGGGCGGCATGACGGCCGTGGATGCCGCGGTGCAGGCCAAATTGCTGGGCGCCGAGCAGGTCACGATGGTGTACCGCCGGGGGCCGGAGGCCATGTCGGCCTCGCAGGTGGAGCAAGCGTGGGCGCAGACGCATGGCGTGACCTTGCGCCACTGGATGGCGCCGACCGCGCTGCTGGGCGACACCCATGTGACCGGGGTGGCATTCGACGTGGCGACTCCTGGCCCGGACGGGCAGGTGCGAGCAACACGTACCGAGGTCATCGAGGCGGACATGGTGCTGAAAGCCATTGGCCAGCAATTGGAACCCTCGCCCTGGACCGCGTGCGGCCTGACCGTCGAAGGCGGACGCATCGTGACCGATGCCGCAGGCCGAACGGCCGTACCCGGTGTGTGGGCGGGGGGCGACTGCTGTGCGGGTGGTCGTGACCTCACGGTGGAGGCGGTGGAGGCAGGGAAACAAGCGGCCTTCTCCATTCATGCATTTTTGTCTTCGGAGTTCTGACCATGGCCGATCTGCGCAGCAATTTCGTGGGCATTCACAGCCCCAATCCCTTCTGGCTGGCATCGGCGCCACCCACCGACAAGGCCTACAACGTGGTGCGCGCCTTTGAGGCGGGCTGGGGCGGTGTGGTGTGGAAGACCTTGGGGGAAGACCCACCCGTGGTGAACGTGAGCGGGCCCCGATACAGCACCTTGATGAGCCCGGATCGCCGTGTCCTTGGCCTCAACAACATTGAGTTGATCACCGATCGGCCTTTGGATCTGAATCTGAAAGAGATCACCCAGGTGAAGAAGGACTGGCCGGACCGCGCCATGGTGGTGTCACTGATGGTGCCGTGTCAGGAAGCCTCATGGAAGCGGATTCTGCCCATGGTGGAGGACACCGGCGCCGATGGCATCGAGCTGAACTTCGGGTGTCCTCATGGCATGAGCGAGCGGGGCATGGGCGCCGCAGTGGGCCAGGTACCCGAGTACATCGAGATGGTGACCGCCTGGTGCAAGCACTACAGCAAGCTGCCGGTGATCGTGAAGCTGACGCCCAACATCACGGACATCCGCTTGCCCTCGCAGGCAGCCAAGCGGGGTGGTGCTGATGCGGTGTCCTTGATCAACACCATCAATTCGGTGATGGGCGTGGACCCGGACACTTTGACGATGATTCCGAGCACGGCCGGCATGGGATCGCACGGTGGCTACTGTGGTCCGGCGGTCAAACCGATCGCGTTGAACATGGTGGCCGAGATCGCTCGCACGGCGGAGACACGCGGGTTGCCGATCTCGGGCATTGGCGGGGTCACCACCTGGCGCGATGCGCTGGATTTCATGGCCTTGGGTGCGGGCACGGTGCAGGTGTGCACGGCTGCCATGGTCTACGGCTTCAAGATCGTGCAGGAGATGACCGACGGTTTGTCCAACTACATGGACGAGAAGGGCTTTACCTCGCTGGAACAGCTCATCGGCAAGGCCGTGCCCACGGTGACGGACTGGAAGTTCCTGAACCTCAACCATGTCAGCAAGGCCGTCATCGACCAGGACCAGTGCATCAGTTGCGGTCGTTGCCATGAAGTGTGTGAAGACACGTCGCACCAGGCCATCACGGCGACGAAGGATGGCGTGCGCCACTTCGAGGTCAAGGAAGACGAGTGCGTGGGGTGCAACCTGTGCGTGTCGGTCTGCCCGGTGGAGGGATGCATTTCGATGCGTGACTTGATGCCGGGTGAGATCGATCTGCGCACCGGAGAAGCGGTGAAGGCCGAGCCTTTGAACTGGACTGCGCACCCCAACAACCCCAGTGTGGCCGCATCGTGCGCCTGACGCCAACCGGAGCAAGCCATGTCAACGAGTGTCTGGATTCGAGGCGGTACGGTGGTCAATGCCGACCGCGAGCAGCGCGCCGATGTGCTGTGTGTGGATGGGCAGATTGCGGCAGTGGGCCATGAGCTGAGCGTGCCGGCGGGGGCCACTGTGATCGATGCGGGCGGGCAGTATGTGATGCCCGGCGGCATCGACCCGCACACTCACATGCAGCTGCCCTTCATGGGCACGGTGACGGCCGATGACTTCTTCACCGGGACGGCAGCGGGGCTGGCGGGCGGCACCACCAGCATCATCGACTTTGTGATTCCTGACCCGCAGCAGTCGCTGATCGAGGCATATCAGACCTGGCGGGGCTGGGCCGAGAAGGCCGCGGCCGACTACAGCTTCCACGTGGCCATAACGTGGTGGAGTGAGCAGGTCAAGGCGGACATGGCCACCTTGGTGCGCGAAGAGGGGGTCAACAGCTTCAAGCACTTCATGGCCTACAAGAACGCCATCATGGCCGATGACGAGACCCTGGTGAACAGCTTCCGTCAGGCGCTGGCTTTGGGCGCCATGCCCACGGTGCACGCCGAAAACGGTGAGTTGGTGTTCTTGCTGCAGCAGGAGATGAAGGCCCAAGGCCTGATGGGGCCGGAAGCGCACCCGCTGTCGCGCCCGCCAGCCGTGGAAGGCGAGGCAGCGCAACGCGCGATCGCGATCGCGGACGTGCTCAATGTGCCCATCTATGTGGTGCACGTGTCCTGCGCCGAGTCGGCGGAGGCCATTGCCCGCGCCCGTGCGAAGGGGCAACGGGTGTATGGCGAGGTGCTGGCCGGGCATCTGGTGGTGGACGACAGCGTCTACCGACACCCTGACTTTGCGGTGGCCGCGGCGCACGTGATGAGCCCCCCCTTCCGGTCGCCCGACCATCAGCAGGCGCTGTGGCGAGGGCTGCAAGCCGGCCACCTGCACACCACGGCCACGGATCACTGCACCTTCTGTGCGGCCCAGAAGGCAGCGGGGCGGCTGGACTTCAGCAAGATCCCGAATGGCACGGGCGGGGTGGAAGAGCGCCTCGCCGTCATCTGGGACGCGGGCGTGAACACGGGGCGGCTGACGCCGTCGGAGTTCGTGGCCATCACCTCGGCCAATGCGGCCAAGCTGTTCAATATCTATCCCCGCAAGGGATGCGTGGCCGTGGGGGGCGATGCGGACCTGGTGGTGTGGGACCCTGCAGCCACCAAGACCTTGTCGGTGAAGACGCAGCACTCGAAGGGCGACTACAACATCTTCGAAGGGCGTACGGTGACGGGCGTGCCCAGCCACACGCTCAGTGGGGGGCGGCTGGCCTATGTCTGCGGCGACTTGCGAGCGGAGCCCGGACAGGGCCGTTACGTCAAGCGCCCGGCCTTTGGCCCAGTGTTCGATGCCTTGTCACGCAAGGCCGCGATGCACGCACCTCAAGCGGTGTTGCGCTGAAGGGAGAGCCAACATGACCTTGTTGATCAATGAAGCACGCCTGTGGCAATCGCTGATGAGCCTGGCCGACATCGGGGGCACGCCCAAAGGCGGCGTCTGCCGCCTGGCCCTCACGGACCTTGACCGTCAGGGGCGTGACCTGGTGATTGGCTGGGCCCGTGAGGCAGGGATGAGCGTGACCATCGACCAGATCGGCAATGTCTTCATGCGCCGGCCAGGGCGCCGCGCCGACTTGCCGCCCATCATGACGGGCAGCCACATCGACACCCAGCCCACCGGGGGCAAGTTCGATGGCAACTATGGCGTGCTGGCGGGACTGGAGGTGGTGCGCACCCTCAATGATCACGGGATTGAAACCGAGGCCCCGATTGAGGTGGCGTTCTGGACCAATGAGGAGGGTTCACGCTTTGTGCCGGTGATGATGGGCTCGGGCGTGTTTGCCAAGGCGTTTTCATTGGAGACCGCCTATGCGGCACAGGACACAGAGGGCAAGACCGTTCGAGACGAACTGGCCCGCATCGGCTACATCGGGGACGAGGTGCCCGGCGAGCACCCGGTGGGCGCGTATTTCGAGGCGCACATCGAGCAAGGCCCGGTGCTGGAGGACCACGGCATCACCATCGGTGTGGTCGAGGCGGTGTTGGGCATCCGTTGGTACGACTGCACCGTGACGGGCATGGAGGCCCATGCCGGCCCCACCCCCATGGGCCTGCGGCGCGATGCCTTGCAGGTGGCCACACGCATCATGCAGGAGGTGGTGGCGGTGGCCATGCGCCATCAACCGCATGGGCGAGGCACCGTGGGCATGGTGCAGGTGCACCCCAACAGCCGCAATGTGATCCCTGGGCAGGTGAAGTTCTCGATGGACCTGCGCAACGTCAGCAACGAACTGTTGGGCCAGATGGATGCGGAGATCCGCGCCTACGCGGCCCAGGTGGCGCAGGACAGCGGCCTGACGGTGCAGGTGCAGGAGGTGTCGCACTATCCGGCGGTGCCGTTTGAGGCGGGCTGTGTGTCGGCGGTGCGCCAGGCGGCTCAGGCCTTGGGCTACTCGCACATGCCGTGCGTGTCTGGCGCTGGACATGATGCGGTGTATGTGGCGCGTCTGGCACCGGCCGGCATGATCTTTGTGCCGTGCAAGGACGGCATCAGCCACAACGAAATCGAATCGGCTGAGCCGGCCCACCTGGCTGCGGGATGCAATGTGCTCTTGCACGCCATGCTGGACCGGGCTGGCGTGGCGCGTGACTAGTCGTTGGGCAGACCGTAGGCCGCACGGGCCTTGAGGCACTGAGGGTCACCGGCCGTGACGAGCCGGCAAGGCTCGGGCCGGACCTCGTAGATGCCGCAGGCCACGTGCTGACCGACGTGACCTTGCAGCGCGGCGCAGTGAGGGTGCTTCGAGGAGGTGCCCTGCATGCAGCACAAATGCGCGTTGAGGGGTTCGGTCAGCTCGACCGGGATCGCGCCGCCACCATCTGTGGCTTCGGCCCAGTAAAAAGACACGCGGTAAGCCGCACAACAAGCGCCGCAGCGCTGACAGTCCAACATCAGAGAAGGCAGGTCGACAAGACAGAGCGCGAGTTTAGCGACTCAGGCCGCATCCGCGCAGGATCAGGCTGACGACGTGCTCGGTGGCCCGCTGGTGATCGACATCGCTCAGAGCCTCTTGTTGCATCACCGCCCGGATCTGGACGTCAAAGTCAGCGTAGGTTTGCGTGGCCGCCCAGATCGAAAAGAACAGGTGGGTGGTGTCCACGGTGGCCATGTGGCCGGCGGCAATCCAGCCGTCCAGCACACGGGCCTTGTCCATGACCTGCTGGCGCAGGTCGGTGCGCAGCAAATCGAGCACCACGGGTGCACCGTGCAAGAGCTCATTGGCAAAGACGCGCGAGGCATCGGGGCGGTCGTGTGCAAGCGCCATCTTCAACTCGATGTAATGCCGCAATGCCTGTGCGGGGTCGGCGTCGGGGGTGATGGCATCCAGCGGAGCCAGCCAGTCGTGCAGGACGGCATCCAGCACAGCGCGGTAGAGCTCACGCTTGTTGCCGAAGTAGTAGTGCAGATTGGCTTTGGGCAGGCCGGCTTCGTCGGCGATGTCGGCCATGGTGGCGCCTTCAAAGCCAGCCCGGGCAAAGACGCGTTCGGCAGCGCGCAGGATGGCCGCTTCGTTGAGTTGACGAATCTGCCGTTTGCTGGTGCCTGCGCTGCTGCTCATGCGCTCATTTTGCCGCTTGCTCCCACACGATGTGGGTCATGGCAGCCTTGCCGGGGTCCTTCTTGATGACCGGATCGCTGCCACCGGCCATCAGCACCTTGATCGTGCGCTCGTATGCGGCCGGATCCAGATAGCCCATCTTCGGCGTGTTGGCGTTGCTGATCAACTTGGCCACGTTTTCCATCTGGCGCTTTTGCACGGCAAGGCTGGCGCTGCCCGAGGTGTCATTGGCCACCACGATCTTGGCCGCTTCTTCAGGGTGCTTCACGGCCTCGTTCCAGCCCTTGAAGCTGGCCTTGAGGAACTTGGCCATCTTGGCGACAAAGGCTTTGTCACGCAGGTTGGGGGCCAGCACGTACAGGCCATCTTCCAGCGAGGCCACGCCCTGGTCCTGGTAGAAGAAGGTGACCAGATCGGATTCCTTCACCCCCGCGTCCACCACTTGCCAGTACTCGTTGTAGATCATGGTCGAGATGCAGGCCGCCTGGTTTTGCAGCAGCGGATCGACGTTGAAGCCTTGCTTGAGGATGGTGATGTCCTTGCCCGGTTTGTAGCCCAGTTTGCCCATCCAGCCCAGGAAGGGATATTCGTTGCCGCCGTACCAGACGCCCAGGGTCTTGCCCTTGAGATCCTTGGGACTGTGGACGCCACTGGCCTTCTTGCAGGTCAGCATCAGGCCGGACTTGTCGAAGACCTGCGCGATGTTGACCAGCGGCACGCCGTTTTCACGAGCGGCCAGGGCATCGGGCATCCAGTTCACGATGACGTCGGCCGACTTGCCGGCCAGCACCTGCACGGGCGACACATCGGTGCCACCGGGCTTGATGTTGACGTCCAGTCCAGCCTCCTTGTAGTAGCCCTTGGCCTGTGCCACGTAGTAGCCTGCGAATTGCGCCTGCGGCACCCATTTCAGTTGCAGGGTGACCTTTTCAGCGGCGTGCGCACCCACACTCAGTGCGGCAGCGGCCGACACCAGGGCCAGGCGGAAGGTGGAGGACAGCTTGCGGTTCATCGTGAGCTCCTGTGATCAAGGGTAGGACATGAACAAAAACATCGCCATCAGGCAGAACGCACCGAGGGGTGCCAGAAATTGACGCGTCGCTCCAGCCGACTCAGCGCGGCGTAGCCCAGCATGCCCACCGCACTGGCGACCACGATGGTGGCCCAGACCAGCGGCATGTTCATGCGGGAGGCCTCGGTCGAAATCCGAAAGCCCAGACCCACGGTGGGGGAGCCGAAGAACTCCGCCACGATGGCGCCAATCAAGGCCAGTGAGGCATTGACCTTCAGCGCATTGAAGATGAAAGGCAGGGCCACCGGCAGGCGCAGATCCAGCAAGGTGCGGCGGTAGCTGGCGGCGTAGGAGTACATGAGTTCGCGCTCCAGCTTGCCGGCGGCCTGCAGTCCGGCCAGGGTGTTGATCAAGGCCGGGAAGAAGGTCATCAGCACGATGACGGCGGCTTTGGAGGGCCAGTCAAAGCCGAACCACATCACGGCGATGGGGGCCACACCCACCAGCGGGATGGTGCTGGTGAGCGAGGCCACGGGCAGCAGCCCGCGCTGCAGGAAGGGCATCTTGTCGATGGCGATGCCCGTCAGGACGCCCAGGCCGCAGCCCAGCGTGTAGCCGATCAGCACGGACTTGCCCACGGTTTGCACGAGGTCGGCCCACAAGGTATCGGTCTGGGTCCACAGGGCGATGGCGATGGCAGAGGGTGGCGGCAGCAGCACGCGGGGCACGGCAAAGGCGGTGACGCCCAACTCCCACATCAGCAGGAGCCAGACCCCGAACAGGGCCGCGGTGAGGTGCGCGCTCCAGCGCAGCGATGACAGCGCGGCAAGACGCTGGATGGTGACCACGCACAGCAGCACCAAGGCCAAGGCACTCAGCCAGTAGCCTGCGCCCGGGACGGTGGTCTCGTCGTTCGGGGCCAGGGCAATGAGTCCGCCTGCGCCCATCAGTGCGACGATGATCAGGACACCGGTGATGCCGGTTGATCGGGTCGGCCACAAGGCCCGCAGTGCGGCGGCACTCAAGCACAGCCAGGTGCCTCCCTGCAGGGCCAGACCCCAGTCCGATGACGCTTGCCACCAGGCTTGTGGATGCCATTCGAAGTCGCCTGGATCGACCGACAGGATGGGGTAGGGCAGCGCCAGACAGAGCAAGGCCAGTGCGGCAACCGCCAACACGGCACCAGGAGCGGGAACGCGTGGGTTCATCACATGAGCCTCAACGGATGGACTGACGCTGACGCAAGGCCAGACGTTCCAGCGTGCTGACGGCGGCGGTCAGTGCCACGCCCAGCACGGCAGACATCAGCAGAGCCGACCAGATCTGAACGGTGTTGCCGTAATACGAGCTGGTCAACAGACGGGCGCCCAATCCCGCCTGGGCACCCGTGGGCAGTTCTGCCACGATGGCGCCGACCAGGCCCGCAGAGATGGCCACGCGCAGGGCCGGAAAGAGGAAGGGCAGCGACGCGGGAAAGCGCAGCATCCACAGCGTTTGCATGCGATTGGCTGCATAGGTGTAGAGCAACTCTTTCTCGATGCTTTGGGGCGCGCGTAGCCCCTGCACCATCGCCACGGTGACCGGGAAGAAGCACAGGTACATCGAGATCACGGCTTTGGGCAGGGTACCGGTCAGGCCCAAGCTGCCCAGCACCACCAGCACAATCGGTGCAATGGCCAGCACCGGCACGGTTTGCGATGCCACGATCCAGGGCATCACCGCCTTCTCCAACGTGGGGGCGTGCACGATCCCGATGGCGAGCAACAAGCCCAGCAGGGTGCCCATGCCGAAGCCGAGCAGTGTGGCTTCGGCCGTGGTGGCGGTGTGCATGAGCAGACTGCGTGGGCTGTCGGCTGGCCAGTCCCAGATGCTGTGCCACATGTCGGCGGCGATCTGATGCGGGGCGGGGAGAACCGGCCGCTGCATGGACCAGGTCGTACTGATCAAATCCTGCCAGCGCCAGGGAGCCGTCGGACCACCCAGCACACGCTCGATGGCGCCGGGTGCATTCAGTGCAACCGCGCCCAGGTACCAGCCGCCCAACAGTACGGCCAGCACCACGCCTACCGGCAGCACGTGGTGCCACACGGCCCGAATGTTGAATACAGAGGAGGATGAGGTCGATGACATGGCTCGCTCACCCCATCAGTGATGGCCGTCAGCCAAAGCTTCGCGCACCTCATGTGCCAACGCCATGAACTCGGGAGTGTCGCGCATGGACAGGTCGCGATCGGGTGGCAAGGTGGAGTCGATGACCTTGACGATGCGTCCGGGGCGAGGGGACATGACCACAATGCGGGACGACAGGTACACCGCTTCGGCGATCGAGTGGGTCACGAAAATGACCGTGCGTTGTTCGCGGCGCCACAACTGCTGGAGTTGGGCGTTGAGGTCATCGCGGGTGATCTCGTCAAGGGCCCCAAACGGCTCGTCCATCATCAGCAGCTTGGGCTCGAAGCCCAGCGCCCGGGCAATCGACACCCGTTGCTGCATCCCGCCTGACAGTTGCCAGGGGTACTTCTTTTCGAACTGAGACAGACCCACGCGAGCCAGTTGGGTGCGTGCGATCTCGCGAGCGGTCTCGGGCGGGGTGCCCTGAATCTCCAGGGGCAGCATCACGTTGGACAGCACCGTGCGCCACGGCAGCAAGGCCGCCGCCTGGAAGACGTAGCCGTAGGCACGCGCCAGGCGGGCATCGTGCGGCGTCAGCCCATTGACCAGCACGGTGCCGGAGGTGATGGGCTCCAGATCGGCGATCACCCGCAGCAAGGTGGTTTTGCCGCAGCCCGACGGGCCAATCAGCGAGATGAACTCGCCTTGACGGATATCGAGGTTGATCTCGTGCAGCGCGCGCACCGGCGCGTCCGGCGCCGGATAGATCACGCTGGCGTTCTGGACCTGAACGACAGGTTTGCCCAGAACCAGCGAGGACGGTGGTTCGGACAGATCGGCAAGCATCTCGGGTGCATTCATGGGGACAGCAGAAAGTTGACCGGCTGGTCAGGTTTGCTTGTCCACTCTCATGCGAGTTCTGTGCCAGATGCGTGAGTGCGACCCATCAGGGGCGTTGGCGCGCGGCACGCACCAGGAAATCTCTCAGACGTGGGTCATCGGCGTGCGCCACATTGAAGCGGAACCACTGGGTCGGTTGTTGATCCAGGCGGAAGTAATCGCCGGGGGCCAGCGCAATGCCCTCGGCCACCGCCGCTTGGGCGAGTGCGCGGGCATGGTGCGTGGTTTTGCTCGGACTTGGGGCATCCGGCCAGCCGGCGCACACATACAGACCACTGTCGGGCACGGCCAGGGGCTGCAGACCGATGTCCATGAGGGACTCGACCACGCGCTCGCGCGCGGCAGCCAGTCGGTGGCGGATGCGCTCCAGATAGCGCCGGTGGGCCGGATCGGCCAGCACGCGGGCGGCTGCGCGTTCGTTGATCTCGGATGTGGTCAGGCCGCACGTCATCTTCACACGGGCCAGCGGCTGCACCAGTGCAGGCGGGCAGGCCACATAGCCCACGCGAATGGCCGGGGCAATCGTTTTGGAAAACCCGCCCAGCACCAGCACGCGGTTCAGTCCGTCGAGACCGCCCAGTGAGGGTGCATGGGGGCCATCGAGGTCCCGGAAGATGTCGTCTTCAATCAGCCAGAAGTCGTGCCGTTCGGCCAGGGCCAGCAGCTTGTGCAATTGCTGCAGTCGCAAGGTGGTGGACAGCGGGTTCTGCCCCACCGTGGTCACGAACATGGCTTTGGGGCGATGCAGCGCCGCCAGTCTGGCCACCTCGGCCAGATCCAGTCCCTGCGCGGTGCGTGGAACGCCAATGGGGCGCAGACCATGACAGCGCAACTGGGCATGCAGATTCCAGTAGCCGGGGTCTTCCACCAGCACGGCGTCGCCGGGTTGCATCAGGCCCATCATCACCAGCTCGAAGCCGTGGGTGACCCCGTGGGTCAGGATGATCTGGTCGGCATGCACAGGGCCCAGCCGGTCGGACAGATCCTGGGCCAGCCACTGACGCAATCCGGCGTAACCCAAGGGGTGGCCATAGCTGGCGAGGTGCTCGCCGGCGATGCGGGTGGCCTGTCGCAGCGCGGCATGGAAGTCGTTTTCGGCATACCAGCTCAAAGGCAGCCAGCCACAGCCTGCCGCCAGCAAGTCACGTCCTTGCGCAAACATGTTCAGACTGAGCCAGTCGTCGCTGATGTGGGTGGGCAGTTGCAGGTCGGCCTGGGCGCGTTCCTTTGCCAGCCGGGAAGACTGAACGTAGTAGCCCGCCCCCTTGCGAGCGGACAGCACCTGTTTGCCCACCAGGGCCGTGTAAGCCTCGGCCACGGTGAAGGTGCTGATGCCCAGCCGGGTGGCCAGAACCCGGACGGACGGCAGGCGGGTGCCTGCGCGCAATTCGCCTTGTTGCACGGCCCGCTCCAGCGCCTGGGTGATGCGGGTGACGAGGCTGGCACTGCGCCGAGGGGCGTCGCCGCGGGTGGCCCGATCCTGCAACGCCAAGGTCAGTTGCTGAAGCCAGTCATGGCCGGAGGCCGCGGGGGCGGTCGAAGGGATGCGGGTGTGAGGCATGTTGAAACTGTACAGATGAAAGGCTCTGTACGGTTGGTGTAAACATGCAAGTCGTTTGCCAGCTTGCCGGTGTACCGTGTCGGTGCACGGGCCATCGGCCCCCTAGGATGAAAGCATGAGCTTCAATCCCGCCACCGAAACTGCTGATCCGGCCACACTGGCAGGCCTGCCTGCCGCCTGGTTGCCCTTCACCCCCAACCGCTATTTCAAGCAGCACCCCAAGATCGTGGTGGGCGCGCAAGGCGCGTACTACCAGACGGCCGATGGGCGCCAGTTGTTTGATGCCTTGTCAGGCTTGTGGTGTTGCCCCTTGGGGCACGGGCACCCCAAGATTGCGGAAGCCATGGCCAAGCAGGCCTCGACGTTGGACTACGCGCCAGCGTTCCAGTTGGCGCATCCGGGCTCGCTGGCGCTGGCGGGGCGCATTGCGGAGATGGCGCCCGCCGGGCTCAATCGGGTGTTCTTCGCCAACTCGGGTTCCGAGTCCGTGGACACCGCCTTGAAGATGGCCATTGGCTATCACCGGCTACGAGGTGAGGGCGGGCGCTACCGCATCATCGGGCGTGAGCGGGGCTATCACGGCGTGGGCTTTGGGGGCATCTCGGCGGGGGGCATGGTGGCCAACCGCAAGATGTTCGGCACCGTGATGCTGCCTGGCGTCGATCACCTGCCGCACACCTGGTCGCCCCAACACATGGCCTTTTCCAAAGGCCAGCCTCAATGGGGGGCTCATCTGGCCGATGAGCTGGAGCGCATGATCGCACTGCACGATGCCAGCACCATCGCGGCCGTCATCGTGGAACCGGTGCAAGGCTCCACCGGGGTGGTGGTGCCACCTGTGGGCTACCTGCAAAAGCTGCGCGACATCTGCACCCGCCACGGCATCTTGCTGATCTTTGACGAGGTCATCACCGGCTTTGGCCGATTGGGCACAGCTTTTGGCGCCCAGCGCTTTGACGTCACCCCCGATCTCATCACCTTTGCCAAGGCCATCACCAACGGCACGGTGCCCATGGGCGGCGTGATTGCCAAGCAAGAGATTTACGACACCTTCATGGGCGTGAACGCGCCGGACTATGCGGTCGAGTTCATGCACGGCTACACCTACTCCGGCCACCCCTTGGCTGCGGCCGTGGGGCACGCCGTGCTGGACATCATGCAGGCCGATGGCCTGATCGAGCGTGCGGCCAGTCTGTCGCCGGTGCTGGAAGAGGCCCTGCACAGCTTGAAGGGCGAGGCCGGCATCACCGACATCCGCAATTTCGGGTTCTGCGGCGCGATCGACCTCAGCCCGTGGGAAGGTCAGCCTGGCCGTCGAGCCATGACCGTGTTTGAAATGGCCATGCAGCAGGGCTTGCTGGTGCGCTTCACGGGGGACACCATTGCCATGGGCCCGCCCTTCATCGCCACGCCAGACGAGTTGGCCCGCATGGTCGATGTGCTGCGCGATGTGGTGCGTCGCACCGCCAGTCCCTTGTGAGTTTTTCAGGAAAGTCCTTGTTCATGTATCACGTACATCACCACATCTCGGGCCAGTCTCAGCCTTCTGCATCCGGCCGATCGGCCGAGATTTTCAATCCCGCGCAGGGGAAGGTTCAGGGGCGCGTGGACCTGGGGACGCCCGCCGAGCTGGATCAGGCGGTGGCGGCGGCACAGGCGGCCTTCCCTGCATGGTCAGCACAACCGGCCCTGGCGCGTGCCCGGGTCATGTTCCGCTTCCTGAGCATCGTGCAGCAACGATCCAAGGCACTGGCCGAGCTCATTGTCCAAGAGCACGGCAAGACCTTTCCCGATGCCATGGGCGAGGTGGCGCGCGCCATCGAGATCATCGAGTTCGCCACCGGCATCCCGCAACTGATGAAGGGCGAGTACACCGATCAGATCGCGCGCGGCATCGACGCGTGGTCCATGCGCCAGCCCTTGGGGGTGGTCGCCGGCATCACGCCGTTCAACTTCCCGGCCATGGTGCCCATGTGGATGTTCCCGATTGCGCTGGCCTGCGGCAACACCTTCATCCTCAAGCCCTCAGAGCGCGACCCCTCACCCTCTCTGTTGATGGCCGAGTGGCTGAAAGAGGCGGGGCTGCCGGACGGTGTGTTCAATGTGGTGCAGGGCGACAAGGCCATCGTGGACGCCATCCTGGCTCATCCTGTGATCCAGGCGGTCAGCTTCGTGGGGTCCACGCCTGTGGCCGAATACATCTATGCCGAAGGGGCGCGCCATGGCAAGCGGGTGCAGGCGCTGGGGGGTGCCAAGAACCACCTGGTGGTCATGCCGGACGCGGAGATCGGTCAGGCAGTGGATGCCTTGATTGGCGCGGCATACGGCTCGGCTGGCGAGCGCTGCATGGCCATTTCGGTGGCCGTGGCCGTGGGCGATGTGGCCGACACGCTGGTGGCGCAACTGGCGGAGCGTGTGCAGGCCTTGCGCGTGGGCGAGGGACATCAGGACGGTGCCGAAATGGGGCCGGTGGTCACACGCATGGCGCAGCAGCGCATCGAAGGCCTGATTGACCAGGGCATTGCCGAAGGTGCCGTGGCCGTGGTGGACGGCCGCGGTTTGCGTGTGCCGGGGTATGAGGACGGCTTCTTCGTCGGGGGCACGCTGCTGGATCGGGTCACGCCCGACATGATCGTTTACCGCGAGGAAATCTTCGGGCCGGTGCTGTGCGTGGTGCGGGTGCCCGACATCGCCGCAGCGGTGAAACTCATCAACGACCATGAATACGGCAACGGCGTGGCGGTGTACACCCGTGACGGCGGCATCGCCCGCGAATTCGTGCGCCACATCCAGGTGGGCATGGTGGGCGTGAACGTGCCCTTGCCGGTGCCCATGGCCTTCAACAGTTTTGGCGGCTGGAAGCGCAGCCTGTTTGGCGATCACCATGCCTACGGCCCCGAAGGCGTGCGCTTCTACACGCGCCACAAGGCCGTCATGCAGCGCTGGCCCGACAGCATTGCGCGCGGGCCGGAGTTTGCCTTTCCGCAGATGACCTGATGGCGTTCGGTCGGGGCGGCGCTCACCAGTAGCGCTGCACGCCGAGCAGGCACGCGCGCTGGGTGCCGGCCTGTGCGCGGCGCGCCCATTCGCACCGCGCTTGCAGATTGGTCTGGGCATTCAGCGCCCAGCGGTGCGTCAGGTTCAGACCGGTTTCGGCGGGTTGGCCCATCACGCCGACGCGCGCATACCCTTCGAGTTGCATGCGCCAGTGCGCGGAGGCATCCCACAGCAGGCCCGTGGCCAGACCGGTGGCGATGCTCCAGTCGCGCGCAGGCAAGGCGTGGTCCAGCCAGAACTGGTTGTCCATGAACACATAGCCCAACGCGTGACCCGTGGTGCCCAGTTCGGTGCTCAGACCGGGTCCGCCATTGGCTTCGAAGGCCAAGGGAGCCGCTGTGTACGGTTGCCGTGCATCGGGTCCCCAGCTGCGCCGCCAGCCTGCCTTGACCCGCCACGAGCGGGCATCCAGGATCCCGTCAATCGGGCTGAGCGACTGGATCTCCACGGGCGTGAATCGATCCAGCCGCAGTCCCCGTTGGGCGCTGTAGGCCAGCTCCAAGCGGCCAAACTGGATCGCGGCGCCGCGTTGGTAGCCGGGTTCGGGATCCAGCAGGTCGTGGTAAGCCGGTCGCCACATCACGGACCAGACTTGTTCACCGCCGCGTTGCCCCGTCAGCAGGTCGATCCGGCCGGTGGCGTGCCCCTCGGTGGGGGGCGTGGGACGCGGGGGCATCACCGGCTCGGGTGCGCTGGGCAAGGCCGAACGGGCGATGAGCAGGCTCATGCGGCGCGCCTGAATGGCGGCTTCGGTGCTTTCGTTTTTGCTGCCTTCGTAGGCCACATAGCGCTCGGCAGTTTCCAGAATCAGAGAGCGGCGCAAGGGATCGGGTTCGCGCTCGCTCAGTTGGGTCGGCGTCAGTCGCTGGCTGGCCAGTTGTTTGGCCTCGGCGGTGCCTTTGGGGCCCAGGCGATGCGCCCGCTCGCGCAGTTCGGTGCTGTTGGCCGGTCTATAGCGCACCTGCTTCAGCAAACCCGGCGCCTGCAGCACGGCGCGAACCGTGTCGACCGGAATGGCCCACCACGTGAAGCGATCGGTCAGGTGCAGTTCGGGGCGGGCGGCGTCCAGCAGGGACAGCAGGTGGTACGAGCAGTTCTCGTCAAAGAAAAAATAGTCAAAGCGCGTGCTGCCCAATTCCCAGGTGTGCGCGAGCAGTCGCTCCATCTCGGTCGGGCTCAGGTTCAGCTCGTACTCCCAGATGTCGCGGTTTTCCAGGTCGTTGTAGTCTCGAATCCGGAGGTAGTACGGCGAGTTGGTGAACTGGCCTGGGTACAGGCCTGTCAGCCCTTTGAGGGCAAAGGCGAGGCCTTCGGCTTCGTTGCCATCGGCCGCATAGCTGATGGCATAGGACAGGAGCGGGTTGAAGCCCCCTTCCGAGGCGGGCGGATCCAGCCTCAGAAACGTGTGCCCGTACATCGAGGCGGGGGCATTGAGGTAGGCCGCCGGGAACACCAGCGTGGCTTGCCCAGCCTGCAGGCCTGCCCGCCAGGTCTCATAACGGGGGCAGGTGGGTGTGGGCAGCAGCGTGGGGTCGAAATGCAGTTGCTCGCTCAGCCAGGCATGTCGGGCGATGAAGCGGCAGGCGGCAGGCTGATCCAGCGCGAAGCGAGGCCGCGGGTCGAAAAAGGCGGCCAGGGTGGCGTCCAGTTCGGCAGCGGGCTGGTGGGCCCCGTCGGGGGCCGTGAAAAAGCCCGGATCGTCAGCCAGACTGCGATCTCGTCCAGTGAGAGGGTGCACCCGCATGTGCAGCAAGGTCCGCCACATGGGGTGCTGCGCGAGATGCTGCGCACGTGCCTGCGCTTGCAAGGTGTGCAGATAGGCCTGTTGTGCGGGCGGCAGAGCCGGTGCGGGCCACGCGGTGTCCGAAGCGGACGCTGTGGCAGACAAAAGGGCGGTGGCCAGCGGCCACACGGCACGCCAGAGGCCTTGCGCCAGAGAGCGGACAAACTGCATGTCGGGCATGAGTGCGTATGCCCGACCAGGGCCGGGCATACGGGGGGAAGGGATAGCCGCATCCAGCGGCTAAGCCTGAACGACGCGGTGCGTCCTCAGATGCGTGTGGCGTACACGGCCAGACGGTCGTTGGCGGCCAGGACCGACTTCAGGTTGGCAGCCACGTGCTCGTCACCGAAGACCACGGCAAACTCGTTCTTCAGGGTTGCTGCGAACAGGGCGCGGTCGGCCTTGTCAACGCCCATCACCACGGCCAGCGCGTCCAGGTTTTCACCTTGGCCGGCGGCGGCGTCACGGGCCAGGGCCACGCGGTTGCCGTCGATGAACATGGCTGTCTTCCAGCTGGAGGACACCACGCCATCCTGGGTACAGCCCGAGGTGCCGAAAGTAATGCCGAAGGTCTGGTTGCCCGAGGTGCCGTTGGTGGTAGCAGCCAGCACTTGAGGGGCAATGCCCGATTGGCCCTGGAAGACCTTGGAACCCCAGCCGCAAGAGCCGACGTTGTTTTGAGCGGCCATCGAGGAGCCGGCGGCAGCCAGCAGTGCCAGCGCAAAGAACTTCTTCATGGAATCCTCCTGATTCGGAACCGATGCTGCGCCGACCGGTGCGCAATCAGGGCCGATATGGCCCATGGGTCGTTCGCATCGACTGGCTCATTCTAGGATCGGATGGGCATGTGATGCCAAGCGTGCCATGTCCGGTGTCGTGGTCCGGGAACACGCTTTCGGGTGACTTGACGTGAAACAGGGATCTTCGAGCTCGGGTTGATCCCTTCTCGTGCAACGTGCTAAAGTGGTCCCCATGCAGATGGTGAGCTTTTATTTTTGCTTCTTTCATCTCCCGCCCCAAACCGGCGCAGGAGTGGCAGTCGCTTAAGCGAACCACCCAGATCCTGAAAACCGCCGGTTGATCCCGGCGGTTTTTTTTCGACATCTCGACCGACCCGCAACAGGAAGCCTCATGACCGCCAAATCCAGCGCCGCAGCCGGCTGGGTCCAGCCCGCCGACCGTACCTCCGAGACCGACGATGCCCGCATCAAGAAGGTCACCACCCTGCCTGCGCCCGACGCACTGATCCGCTTCTTCCCGATCCGCGGCACCGCAGTCGAGTCGCTGGTGGCGGACACCCGCAAGGCCATTCGCAAGATCATCAACGGCAAGGATGACCGCCTGCTGGTCATCATCGGCCCCTGCTCCATCCACGATCCCGCTGCGGCCATCGAGTACGCCCGCAAGCTGCTGCCCCTGCGCGAGCAGTACAAGGACACGCTGGAAGTGGTCATGCGCGTGTACTTCGAAAAGCCCCGTACCACGGTGGGCTGGAAGGGTCTGATCAACGATCCGTACATGGACGAGTCGTACAAGATCGACGAAGGCCTGCGCATCGCGCGCCAGCTGCTGCTGGAAATCAACCGTCTGGGCATGCCTGCCGCCAGCGAGTTCCTCGACGTGATCTCGCCCCAGTACATCGGCGACCTGATTTCCTGGGGCGCCATTGGTGCGCGCACCACCGAAAGCCAGGTTCACCGTGAACTGGCCTCGGGCATCTCGGCGCCCATCGGCTTCAAGAATGGCACCGACGGCAACATCAAGATCGCGACCGACGCCATCCAGTCGGCTTCGCGTCCTCACCACTTCCTGTCTGTTCACAAGAATGGCCAGGTGGCCATCGTTGAAACAGCCGGCAACCCCGACTGTCACGTCATCCTGCGTGGTGGCAAGGCCCCCAACTATGACGCGGCCAGCGTGGAAGCCGCCTGTAAGGACCTGGAGGCCGCCAAGCTGCATCCTTCTCTGATGGTGGACTTCTCGCACGCCAACAGCTCCAAGCAACACGAGCGTCAGGTCGTGGTGGCCAAGGACATCGCCGAGCAGGTCTCGGGTGGTTCGGACAAGGTGTTCGGCGTGATGGTGGAAAGCCACCTGTGCGCAGGCGCCCAGAAGTTCACGCCGGGCAAGGACGATCCGGCCAAGCTGGCTTACGGTCTGTCGATCACCGATGCCTGCATCGGCTGGGACGACTCCGAGCAAGTGCTGGACATCCTGTCCAGCGCGGTGAAGGCCCGTCGCGCACGCTGAACGGCACGACCTCTTCGCGTTGAATGCCCCCTCTCATGGGGGAGTGAGGGCTGATCCGGATGGGTCGGCCCTTTATCTTGGGGGGTAGGCCGGGGATACTTGTGCCTGAATCTCACTGTCCCCCATGACTTCCTCTGCGCTTCGTTTCCTGTTGATTGATGACCACGCACTGTTTCGCACCGGCTTGTCGCTGATGCTGGCAGAGCGGTGGCCGCATGCGGCCTGTCAGCATGCAGGGACGTGGGCAGAGGTGCAGCGCCTGCTGGCGGATGAGGCGCAGCCGGCGCCAGATTTGGTTTTGCTGGATGTGAACCTGCCTGATGGCCGTGCCGTGGAGCATTTGCCGGAGCTCATCGCACGGTGGCCCCACTCGCCGGTGCTGCTCATGTCTGGTCAAGTGAACGAAGCCGATGTGGACACGGCGCGGGCGCATGGCGCCGCCGGGTTTCTCTCCAAGACGGCCTCGGCACACGAGATCGTCGCAGCGGTTCAGCGCGCCTGTGAAGGCAGTGGTGCGGTGTTTGATGCCTGGACGTCCCCGTACACCGCGCCCCACGTGTCGGGCCAAACTTTGTCGGTCGCCGAGGTGCGGCCGTCTTACGGAGACGACGGCTCGCTTCAACTGGATGCGCGTCAACTGGACATCTTGCGCTACTTGGGGCGTAACACCCCCAATAAAGCCATCGCACGGCAGCTGGGCTTGAGCGAGGATCAGGTCCGGGTCACGGTCTCGTGGCTCACGGAGGCTTTGAACGCCAGCAGCCGCTTGCAGGCGTATGAAATGGCCCTCGCACGCGGCCTGTTGCGTTCATGAACCGTCTGTCAGCGTTGTGGCGTGAGGCGTGGCGATTTGCACCGCCTCGCATGCTGACTGAGCAAATGGCCCTGCTCGATCGCAACATCACGACGGCATTGCTGGGCTCCATGTTGGCGGCCTTGATCACCGCCTTGGCATTTCGTTTTGCCGTCGGCAATGACGATGTGTGGTGGTGGGCGCTCGTGACCTGCGCGCTGGGGACGGCTGGTTTGTTGGCGCGGCGTGGCTTGCCACACCCGCGTGCAGCCAACGGGGCGCTGAAATATGCGCAAGCGATGCGTGTGGTGTGGCTCTTCAACGGGGGGGCCTGGGGCGTGGCGGCACTGCTGTTCATCAATGCCGCAGAGCCCTCGTCCATCAACATCCTGGTGGGGGTGACGGCGGGCATGGGGTCTGCTGCCGTCGCGGTGTTCGGGCCGAACTGGCCCATGGCCGTGGTGTATTGGCTCTCCTGTTTGCCCCCTCTGGTGTGGGCGCTGCTGCGCACGGGCGATCCCTTCGGCATCATGATGGGCTTGGCCGCCGCCCTCTACCTGGTCGTCATGCTGGTGTACGCGTATCACACGTCACGCATGGGGCGTCGGGCCATTGACCTGTACTTCGAAAACGAAGGACTGGTTCAGCGCTTGCGCGATCAGACCCAGCGCGCGCTCGAGGCACGGCAACTGGCGGAAGAGGCACAGTTGGAGGCCGAAGAGGCCAACCGGGCCAAGACGCTCTTTCTGGCTTCGGCCAGTCATGACCTGCGCCAGCCCTTGCATGCGGCCAGCCTGTTTCTGGGGTCGTTGGCGCGCTCGGGCCTGAATGCCCGGCAGATGCAGTTGCTGGACCACATTCAGTCGTCCACGGCAGCGGCCAGCGACATGCTCAACACCTTGATGAATTTCTCCAAGGTGGATGCCGGCGTGATCCAGTCGCACCCACAACGCTTTGCGCTCCAGCCTTTGTTCCACAAGCTGGAGCGTGAGTTGGCGCCCTGGGCCGCCCAAAAGGGGTTGGCGTTCCGGCTGCGGGATACCGGGCTGGTGCTGTTCGCCGATCCGGGCCTGGTGGAGCTCATCTTGCGCAACCTGCTGCTCAACGCCATTCGCTACACCGAGCGGGGCGGGGTCCTCCTCGGGTGCCGTGTCCGCGCGGGTCGCGCCGTGGTCGAGGTCTGGGATACCGGCATCGGCATTGCACCTGCGGCGCACCACGCCATCTTTCGAGAGTTTCACCAGTTGGGCAACCCGGAGCGCGATCGCCGCAAGGGGCTGGGCTTGGGGCTGGCCATCGTCGAGGGTCTGGCGCGCGCCATGAGTGTGGATGTGGATCTGGCATCCAGGCCTGGATACGGATCGGTTTTTCGGCTGACCTTGCCCATCAGCGAGGTGGTCACCGGGGCGGCCAAGGCCACCGATCCGACAGGGTCGGCCGCCAGTGGCTTGACGGGCTTCAGGGTGCTGCTGATCGAAGACGATACCGCGGTGCGCGAAGCCATGGTGGATCTGATGGCGCAATGGGGGGTATGTTGCGAGGCGGTCGGGACGCCGCAGGCCGCGCTGGACATGCTGGCTTGGTTCAACCCGGACGCCGTGTTGGCCGATTACCGCTTGTGTGGTCACTGGACGGGGCTGCGTGCCGTGCTGGCCATCCGTGAGCGACTGGATCGGAGTGTGCCGGCCGCATTGATCACGGGCGACACTTCTTTTGCACGCTTGCAAGAAGCCAGCGAGGCAGGCTTGGGGATCTTGCACAAGCCTGTGTCGGCCGATCGGCTGCAAGCCCTATTGCGTGACCTGGTGCATGCTGCGCGGTGTACCTGGACCGGTGGCGTGGCTGCGAACGAGCGCCTGTGAGGCTGTGTGACGTCAGTCAGCGAGGGGGGCGGGGCCGGATCGGCCACGCAGCATCCACAGCAGGCTGACAGCGAGGGCGGCCAACCAGAGACCCTGGCCGCGCACACCCAGATGATCCAGAGCCCAGCCACTCACGATGGGGCCCAGGGCGCCCCCGGCGGTGTAGCCTGCGATCATGGCGGACGTGCCGGCCAAGGCCGACGATTCGGCGAAATCGTGTGCCACACAGATCATGCTCAAGGTGTAGAGGGCGCCACCCACGGCACCCCACAGGCCTGCACACAGCCAGATGAGCGAGGGCCAGGTCGTTGCTTGCGTAAAGGCCAGCGCACTGAGCGTCAGCAACGCGGCGCCCGCCACAAACAGGCGCTTGACCGGGAAGTGATCGGCCAGCCATCCCAATGGGTATTGCAGCGCGAAGCTACCCAAGCCCAGTGCGCCGGCAATCGAGGTGGCCCCAGCCAGATCCAGCCCGATCTGCGAGCCGTACGCCGTGGTGATTGACCCGAGTCCCACCTCGTGAACGCCGCCCACCACCGCCGCCCAGGCCAGTACGGGACGGAAACGCCATGCTTGCCACAAGCCCATGTGCGCGCGGTCCTCGTGCATGGCCTTGAGGTGACTGACAGAACTGTGCATGGTCAAGACCAGTCCCAACGCCAAGCCCAGGCAGGCCAAGCCATTGGCCTGCCGGGAGTCCAGTGCCAGCAGGCTGGGTACAAAAGGCCCCAGGGCCATGCCGCCGCCGAGCAGGGCCTGATAGAAGCCTGTGAGCCGCCCACGGTGACTGGCGGGCACGTTGTGGGCGACCAGGGCTTCGGTGGCGTTCCATGCCGCACCTGCGCCCAAGCCGGCCATCAGGCCAAAGGCGCACCAGGCGAGATAGTGGTCCGTCAACAGGTAGCCCAGGCTGGCCATGATTTCCAGCAGCAGACCTGCACGGTAGGCCTGCCCGACGCCCACACTTGCGAACAGGCGAGGCACCCATGGCACCAGGATGGCGACACTGATGAACGGCAGCGTGGCGAAGAGGCCAATGGCCGTGTTGCTGGCGCCGGTCGTTTGCAACCGCACGGCCAACACCGGGTTGAGCAAGCTGAAACTCAGCACCACCATGGCGGTGCCCAGTATGACGCGCCACAGCCCGGGTGGCAAAGAAGGCAGGTGCGCGCGCGTCAACTCAGTTCAACCAGCCTTTGCGGCGGAAATACCAGAAGGGCGTCACGATGGACAACACCATCAGCCCGAGCGCGAACGGGTAGCCCCACTCCTGACTCAACTCGGGCATGTGCTGGAAGTTCATCCCATAGATGCTGGCGATCAGCGTGGGGGGCAGCAGGGCCACCGAGGCCACCGAGAAGATCTTGATGATCTTGTTCTGGTTGATGTTGATGAAACCGACGGTTGCATCCATCAGGAAGTTGATCTTGTCGAACAGGAAGGCCGTGTGGCTGTCGAGCGAGTCGATGTCGCGCAAGATCTGACGGGCTTCTTCAAACTGGTCAGCATTGAGCATGCGTGCCCGCATCATGAAGCTCACTGCACGGCGTGTGTCCATCACGTTGCGCCGAATGCGGCCGTTCAAGTCTTCCTGGCGGGCGATGGCGGCCAGGGCTTCGGCGGCGGCCTGGTCGTTGACCTCGTCTTTCAGCACGCGGTGGCTGACTTTTTCCAGGTCGTCGTAAATGCCTTCCAGCGTGTCGGCCGAGTATTCCGCATCGGCGTCATACAGCTTGAGCAGCACGTCCTTGGCATCTTCAATCAGCGCTGGAATGCGGCGTGCCCGCATGCGCAGCAGGCGGAACACGGGCAGGTCTTCCTTGTGCACCGAAAACAGCACGTTGTCATGCAGGATGAAGGCCACGCGGACGTTGCGCGGGGTTTCATCGTCGTCGATCAAGAAGTCGGAGCGGATGTGGATGGCGCCGTCTTCTTCATAGAAGCGAGCGGACTCTTCCAGGTCGTCGTCGATGATGTCGGCTGGGATGACCAGGCCGAACTTGACGGCGATCCAGCTCTTCTCCTCGGGGGTGGGATCTTCCAGATCGACCCAGACCGGACGCGCGGGCGTCAGTTCGTCGAGGCTGTCAATTTCTTCTTGAAACAGCCGGCCGTTGGCCAGCGTGAATACGTTGAGCATGGGCACTCCAGCATGCAGGCCCCCCGTCGCTCAAAGAACGGGTGCGCCCACAGTGTCAAGGGATGAGGTGGTAATGGTTGCCGCCCCCTCCCGCAGTGGCCCTGCTGAACCCGGTGCAATCAGGCAGACGGGTTGGGCCGCACGCTGCACCTTGCAAACCATGGTGGGCAAGGCGTCACGTGGCTGGAGTGGGCGGTCACCGATGGGGACTGTCCAAGGTGATGGCTCCAAAATGCCGACACAGGCCGGCGAATGCGCCATTATGGCGCGCCGACCCTGGGCGTGGCGTGACAAGGCTGTCAAAAAGTCGAGCTTTTTCAGGCCTGTCGCAACGGTGTATGGTTGCGGCCATGGCTATTCCTGCATCTCGTCTGGACCTCAATTTGTTTCGCGTGATGGATGCCGTGTACGAGCACGGCGGCATCTCGGGCGCAGCGCGGCATTTGCATCTCAGTCAGCCGGCTGTCAGTCATGCGCTGGCTCGCCTGCGTCGTCTGTGGGGTGACCCGCTGTTCATCCGTCAAGGTAACCAGATGGTGCCGACCGAGTTGACTCGGCGGGTGATTGGCGAGGTTCAGGCGCATTTGCGTGGCTTGCATGGCCTGATGGCGCAAGCCGATGTGTTTGATCCTGCCACGCTAGACATGACCTTGCGGGTCGGTTTGCGTGACGTGCTGGAAGCCATTGCCTTGCCGCCCTTGGTGGCGCGCTTGATGCAAGATGCCCCTAAGGTTCGACTGAGCAGCGTGCGGGTACCGCATGACGCGCTGGAGCGGTCGCTCACGTTGGGCGAGGTGGACCTGGTCATCGATCGCCAACGTCGCGTGGCGGGTCGGATTCAGGGCGTTCAACTGGCCGATGACGCCTTGGCGGTGTTGATGCGCGCGGATCATCCGCTGGCGCAACAGCCTTTGACCTTGGACGACTATTTTGCGCACCAGCACGTGATGGTGGCTTTGCAGCCCGACCGCCCGGATCCTTTGCAAGCGGTGTGGGCGAGGCTGGGGCGTGGCGAGCGTCGCGTCATCCTGCGGTGTCAGCATTACTACGCCGCGGCCCGCGTGGTCGCGGCCAGCGATGTGTTGTTGACCTTGCCGCGCACCTATGCCGAGGGGCTGACCCGCGCTTTACCCTTGACCTTGCATGAACTGCCGGCCGATGTGCCTCCCATGGGCATTTGGATGTATTGGCACGCGGACCGGACGGACGATCCCGTCCACCGCTGGATGCGTGAAGGGGTGGGGGCCGCGGCCCGTGAGGCTATGCATGCGGTACATAGCTTTTGATAAAAATTCATCATTTGATGCACAGCTTGCGCAGGCGTAGGATCCCTGTCATTCCTTCAGGAGACAACCATGGATTTCAAGCCCAGTGACCGTGCCGCCCAGACCGCCCAGCGCGTGCGTGCTTTCATCAAGGAGCATATTGAGCCGATTGAGGCCGACCACTGGTCCGGCATCCTGGCGCAACGCCACGGTGGTGACTGGACGCAATGGAAGATTCCTCCCCGTGTGGAAGAGCTGAAGGCCAAGGCCAAGGCCGAGGGCCTGTGGAACCTGTTCCTGCCGGATCCCGAACTGGGTGCAGGCCTGAGCGTGCTGGAGTACGCCTTCAGTGCCGAAGAAACGGGCCGTTCGATGATGGCCCCCGAGATCTTCAACTGCAACGCCCCCGACTCCGGCAACATGGAAGTGCTGTGGAAGTACGGCAATGCCGAGCAGAAGGAGCAGTGGCTCAAGCCTTTGTTGGCCGGCGACATTCGGTCGGTGTTCTTCATGACCGAGCCGGATGTGGCCTCGTCAGACGCCACGAACATGGCTGCCACGGCTGTGATCGACGGCGATCACATCGTGCTCAACGGCAAGAAGTGGTGGTCGTCTGGCGTGGGTGACCCGCGTTGCAAGGTCGGCATCTTCATGGCCCTGACCCCGGATGAAAGCAAGGACCGTCACCATCAGCACTCGATGGTGCTGGTGCCGATGGATGCGCCCGGCGTCGAGATCAAGCGCATGCTGCCCGTGTTCGGTGAGTATGACGAGCCGCACGGGCACGGTGAAGTGCACTTCCACAATGTGCGTGTGCCCATTGGCAACTTCATTTCGGGTCCGGGCCGCGGTTTCGAAATCGCGCAAGGTCGCTTGGGCCCGGGCCGCATTCACCATTGCATGCGCTGCATCGGCGCCGCAGAAAAGGCCTTGGAGTTGGCCATCAAGCGTGGTTTGGAGCGCACGGCGTTCCGCAAGCCCCTGATCGACTTGGGTGGTAACCGCGAGCGTCTGGCCGAGTGTCGCGTGGCCATCGACCAAGCCCGTTTGCTGACGCTGCAAGCGGCCTGGAAGATCGACACCCTGGGTGTCATGAGCGCCCTGACCGATGTGTCGGCCATCAAAGTGGTGGCGCCCACCATGTTGCAAAACGTGGTGGACTTTGCCATCCAGATTCACGGTGGTGCCGGGGTGTCGCACGACACCGCCTTGACCATGTTCTTCAATCAGGGCCGCTCGTTGCGTCTGGCCGATGGTCCGGATGAAGTGCACAAGGGCATGATCGCGCGCCTGGAACTGAAGAAGTACGGGGTCAAGCGCTGAGATGGGGGCCGTCTACCTTATTCGTCACGGCCAGGCTTCCTTCGGCAGCGAAAACTACGATGCCTTGTCCCCCGTTGGGCACGAGCAGGCCCGTGTGGTCGGGCGTGCCTTGTGGGCTCGGGGTGTGCAGCCCACGGCTGTGGTCAGCGGCACCATGCAGCGCCATCAGGAAACCGCTGCGGGCGCCTTGGCCGAGATGGGGGTGAATCTGCCGCTGCAGATTCATGCCGGGGTCAACGAGTTCGCACACGAGAACGTCATCGAAGTGGCCGAGCCCCGCTATGCGAGCAAGACCGTGATGATGAGCGAGATGGCTGCAGCGGGGGATCCCCGTCGCGCCTTTCAGAAGTTCTTCCAGGATGCTGTGACCCGCTGGGTGGGCGGCAACCATGATGATGAGTACGACGAGCCCTGGTCGGTTTTCAAGCTGCGATGTGTGTCAGCGCTGGAGGACCTGGTGGCCATGACGCCGGCCAAGGGGCACACTGTCGCGTTCACGTCGGGTGGCACCATCAGCGTGATGTGCGCGCACCTGCTGGGCTTGAGCGATGCACAAGCCTTCACGATCAACTGGACGCTGGCCAACGCCGGGGTGACGAAGATCGTGACCGGCCGGGACGGCCTGCATCTGGTTTCCATCAATGAACATGCTCACCTGGAAGGCGCAGAATCGTCCCTGCTGACCTTCCGCTGAACGTCGTGCCTGCTATAACGGCCGATGAACGCGGACTCGGTCCCGCTGAAATCGGCTGAAAGCATAAAACGACGGAGAGGCAGATGAGCAAACGCAGGTGGGCAGCTGGCGTGGTGCTGGCGCTGGTCGCGCTGGCTGGCTTGGGTGTGAGTCAGGCGTGGGCTCCGGATCGGTCGGTACAGGCGCTGTCGGCCCGTTGGGCGCCTGCGCCCTCGCGCTTCATCTCTGTGATGGACATGCAGGTGCACGTGCGTGACGAGGGCCCCCGCGATGACCCGCATCCTCTGGTCTTGCTGCATGGCACCTCCGCTTCGTTGCACACCTGGGATGGTTGGGTGAGTGCCTTGAAGGCGCAGCACCGTGTCATCCGCGTGGACATGCCGGGGTTTGGCTTGACGGGCCCCAATCCGACCAACGATTACCGCTTGCCCACGTATGCCGACTTCGTGATCGCCGTGCTGAATCAGTTGGGGGTGCAGCAGCCGGTGGTGCTAGGGGGCAACTCGTTTGGCGGTGAGGTGGCATGGAAGACGGCCGTGGATCACCCCACGCGCGTGAGCCGTCTGGTGTTGGTTGACTCTGCGGGGTATTACTTCGAGCCGCGCAGCATGCCCATTGGTTTCAAGCTCGCACGCATGCCTGCGCTCAAGCCCGTGATGGCGAAGCTGCTGCCTCGTGGCGCCATTGAATCCAGCGTCCGCAATGTGTATGGCGACCCCAGCAAGGTCACTACCGAGCTGGTCGACCGCTACTACGAGTTGACGTTGCGGGCGGGTAACCGTGCGGCCCTGTCTGAGCGTTTCACGCAAGCGCCGACGGGCCAGTATGCCGATCAGGTCAAAGAGGTGCGGCAGCCCACGCTGATTTTGTGGGGTGCGCAAGATCAACTGATTCCTCCTGACAATGCCCAGCGGTTCCAGCGCGACATTCCCGGCAGCCGACTGGTGATGTTCGAGGGCTTGGGCCACGTGCCCCACGAGGAAGATCCGGCGCGTACGGTCGCGGCCGTCCAGAGCTTTCTGGCGCAGCCGTGATGGCACCAAGGCCTCACTCGGGTTGAGGCTCGCTGTCGAAGTAGTACGTCGTGCGGGTGCGCGGCGACAGGTAGGCGTGCGCTTCCGGGCTCAACTGTTGCGGGCGCAAGGTCTTGCGAACCGACACGGCAGGCTCGTGCTCCAAGTCTAACAGCAGGGCTTCGGACTTCGGAATGGCCGGGTTGTAGACCAAGACCACCGGGCGCAGGGGCTTGCTGGTGTTCACCGATACCACCATGGCCAGACGGTCGTCGCTGAGTTCGACCACCGTGCCGGGTGGATACACGCCCATGCAGCGCACGAAGGTGCTCAAGGCCTTGCTGTCAAAGCGACTGCTCTGCTGCGAGAACAGCAGCGACAGGGCCTCATGCGGGGTCAAGGCCTGGTTCGGGTCGGCCGGGTTGCACAACTCATCGTAGGCGTTGACCAGGGCCACAATCCGTGAGGCGAGCGACATCTGTGCACCGGTCAGGCCAGACGGGTAGCCAGACCCATCCAGTCGCTCATGGTGTTGCAGGATGATGGGCAGGATGCCTGCAGGCAGTTCCAGTTTGCGGGCGATCTGAACACCGTACTCGCAGTGCATCTGCTTGAGCCGCAACTCAGCGCTGGTCAGGCCGTCATGTTTGCGCAGCAAAGCCGCGGGCAGTTCCAACTCGCCAATGTCATGGAACAGGGCGCCCAGGCCCACGGTACGGATCACCTCGGGCGGCGCCTGCATTTCCTTGGCCACCATCATGGACAGCAGGGTCACGTTCAATGCGTGGCTGTAGACCTCGTCACCACCAATGCGATCGGCCATCAGTTGAATGGACACGTCGGCGTCGACCAGCAGCAACTCCACCATGGAATACACCAGGTCGGTGGATGAGCGACGGACATCGCCCGGCATCGAAAACACATGCTGGTTGATGCTGCGAATGGTGCGGGTGGCGGCGACGAGCGCTTGCTCACAGGCGCTGGCCCGTGCGCGCTGCATGGCCAGCTTTTCCAGGTGCACACGGCGCATCAGCACATCCGCAGGGTCAACTCCAGTCTGGGATGTCGTGCTGGCTGCTGATGACTCTGTGACACTGGGCGGGGCTGCTTGCGGCACCGGCGGCAGCGGCTCCGTCTCGCTTTTATCGGGGGCGTAGCGGATGCGCGTCAACCCCAGGCTGCGGAGCGTGTCGATCTGACCTTGATTGCGGATGCGGAAGCTGGAGAAAGTGAACGGGTGCTGTGTCCAGGACAAATCCAGATGCACGTACAGCCCGATGCAGAGTTGCTCGGGCTGGATGTAAAGCGCATCGTTCAGTTCCTCAACGGCCATATTCAATTCAACGAAGGATTCAGTTCAGGTGTTTCGTGACCACTTCCAGCAACTGGCGTGGACTGAAAGGCTTGGTCAAGTATGCCTCGGCGCCCAATGATTGCCCCAACTGCCGGTCGCTTTCTTGCCCCTTTGCGCTCAGAAAGATCACTTTGGTCGAGGCCAGCTCAGGCGTGGACTTGATCTGTCGGCAGACCTCAAACCCATCGACATGTCCCGGCATCATGATGTCCAGCAGCAGCATGTCTGGTCGCAGTTGCTTGGCCATTTCCAGGCCGATGGTGCCGTTTTCCGCCTCGTGAATGTCCAGATCCTCGATCTCCAGCGTCATGCGAATCAGCTCTCGGATATCGAGTTGGTCTTCAACAATCAGAACACGCTTCATGGGCTGCAGGCTGTGGTGCAAGTCAAGGGCAGATGGGATATCGGTCCTTTTCTCAAGATTATGAGGGTGAACGCCGAAATTACCTCATGTCGAAAATACACGTTGGTGTCTTGCGCCTATTGGTGGAAAGCCTGGCCATCTTCCTGATTGCGGAAGCGGTGGTCATGCTGTCGCTACCCGTGTTGGCGCCCGGCTTGCACGGCTGGCAAGAGGCCCTGCTGGACTCTGCCATGCTGGCGGTGTTGTCGGGGCCCTTGTTGACGTGGCGTGCCTTTCGTTTCTGGCAGCGTCAGGCGGCTGCAGATAACAAACCCTCCATGGAGCGCTTGTTGTGGTCGGTGCCCTTCCAGCGCTCCCTGCCTTTTCCGCTGCTGGTCCTGATCGTCGGGGCCGCCTTGTCCGTGATGGTGGCCGTGAGCCTGCATCAGAAGTCCGCCGAAGCGGCCGACGCACAGTTTGACCGCGTCAGCGCCCAACTGCAGCGCACGCTGGAGGCCCGACTGGACAAGACCCTGGCAGGGCTCAAGGGGGTGCGAGGTGCCATGCTGGCGCATGGTGGCGAGTTGCCGCAGGCTGGATTTCGCACCTGGGTGGGGTCGCGGGATGTGGTCAGCGAATTTCCCGGTATCCGGGGAATGGGCTTCATCAAATACGTCAAGCGCGAGGACTTGGCGCATTTCATCCAGCAGGTTCGTGCGGACCATGCACCGGATTACACCGTGCATCCGACCACCGCTTCGTCAGACCTGTACGTGATCAAGAACATTGAGCCGCTGGAGTTCAACCGCCCGGCATGGGGCTTCGATCTGGGCTCGGACCCCCGCAGACGGCAGGCGCTGGACGAGGTGGTGGCGACGGGGCAGCCATCCCTGACGCCGCCCATTGTGTTGCTGCAGGACCAACACCATCGCCCAGGATTTTTATATTTGTTACCAGTGTTTCAGCCAGGTGTGGTGACCGACACACCGCAAACCCGGCGCGCGCATCTGCTCGGGATCATTTATGCGCCGATCGTGGCGGCGGAGCTGGTGGCTGGGTTGGACTCGGCGGCCGCGTCTTTGGTGCGGTTTTCGCTCTATGACGGCTATGAGCCCGAGCCTGCGCACTGGATGGCAGGCACCGACAGCACTCAGGAGCGGCAGGTGAGTGGCGGTGGTCAGTTCCGCCGACAGCATCATTTGCTGTTTGGTGGTCGTGCGCTCACCTTGGAGGTGCGTTCCACCGAAAGCTTTGAGCGTGACGTGGCGTTCGCCATGCCCACCTGGATTGGCCTGCTGGGCTTGTTGTTGAGCAGCATGATCGCTGCGGCTTTGTGGCTGCTGAGAACTGCGCGTGTCCGCGCCGAGGACTTGGCTCAAGCCATGACCCATGAAAGCAATGCACTGCTTCAGACGCTGGATCGCTTCGGGATGGTGTGTGTGACAGCCCCCGATGGCCGGATCATGGATGTGAACGAGGCCTTTTGCCATGCCTGTGGCTATGAGCGCAACGAATTGCTGGGGCAAAACCCGCGCATTCTGAATGGCGGCAGCCACGACGACCTGTTCTGGATCACGGCATGGCAGGCCTTGCTGCATGGGCGGACTTGGACAGGAGACATCTGCAACCGTCGCCGCAGTGGCGAGCAGTATTGGGTCCACTGCGTGATCTCTCCTGTGCTGGATCAGCGAGGGCAGGTTGAAAAGTACATCTCGATTTCGTACGACATCACCGAATCACGCCAGGCGCAGGACGCCATCAAGGCCAACGCCGAACGCTATAACCTGGCCATCGACGGCGGTAACGACGGCTTGTGGGACTGGATGAACATCCACTCTCAGGAAATGTGGTGGTCGCCACAGTTCTTCCGCTTGTTGGGTTACTCGCCCGGTGCGCTCAAACCGGATCTGGCCACGTTCGACAGCATGTTGCACCCGGAGGACCAGGAGCGCACGTTCGCGACGATCAATGCCGCCTTGACGCACGCCGAGCCTTACGACATGGAGTACCGCCTGTGCACGCGCGCCGGCGAATACCGGTGGTTCCGCTCTCGCGCCAAGGTGTATTTCGACGATCTGGGTCGTGCCACGCGGATGGCCGGCTCGATTCAGGACGTGCACGAGCGGCGTTTGGCGCAATCGCAACTGCAAGCGCACATCGAGCAAATGGCGGCGATCTTCAGTCTGACGCAGGATGCGTTCGTGTCCTTCGATGCCCAGGGGCGTGTCAGCTATGTCAGCCCCGCAACGCCCCGACTGACCGGGATGCTGCCGGGCGCCTTGCACGGCTTGGACGAAGCCACCTTCATCCGCACGATCTTGCGCACTGCAGTGGACGAGCCTGAGGTGTTTCCCACCACATTGGAAACCCTCCTGCATGAAGCCGGACACGCTGGCACCGGTCGTGTCATGCTCGAAATGAAGCCACCGGCCCGCCGCATGCTGGAGTTGCGCCTGAGTCAGGGGCAGGGGGTGGCCGTTTCACAGGTGCTGCATCTGCGCGATGTCACCCACGAGACCGAAGTGGACGAGATGAAGAGCGCCTTCTTGTCCGTGGCCGCCCATGAGTTGCGCACACCCATGGCCTCGATCTACGGCTTCACGGAATTGCTGTTGACCCGTGAACTCAAGCCGGAGAAGCAGCGTGAGTTGCTGGGCCGCATTTATCGCCAAAGTGAGGCCATGGCGGCCATCATCAACGAATTGCTGGACCTGTCTCGACTGGAGGCACGCCAAGGCAAAGACTTCGAGTTCACGGCCTGCAATCTGGAGTCGCTGGTCCAGGAGGTGATTCGAGACTTCAAGGCGCCTGAGGGGCGTGGTTTGCCCAACACCTGTTGGCCCGACGAGCCCGTCATGGTCTGGGTGGATCAACAGAAGATGCGGCAGGCCGTGTTGAACGTGCTGTCCAATGCCTACAAGTATTCGCCTGCTGGGGGCGATGTCTGGGTGTATCTCTTGCAGCGCGAGGAAAACGGCCGCCAAGTGGTGGGAGTGCAGATCCGAGATTTCGGCTTGGGCATGAATGCGGAGCAACTCAGCCGCGTGGGTGAGCGTTTTTATCGCGCGGACAAGTCCGGCAACATCCCGGGTACGGGCTTGGGCGTGGCCATCGTCAAGGAAATCATGGAATTGATGGGTGGGCGTGTGGTCATCGACAGCAAGGAGGGCGAAGGCACCACCGTGACCCTCGTGCTCAACTGTCAATCCGAGCCGCAAGTCCTGTCTCAGGCATGAAAAAAGGCGCCCCGCAGGGCGCCTTTCACTTTCCGGATGCGATCTCAGCGATCGATCAGGCCTTGGCTTCGGCCTTCTTCTTCTGACGCCAGGCGTGCAGCAGAGGCTCGGTGTAACCGGAAGGCTGCTCCTTGCCCTTGAACACCAGGTCCAGAGCGGCTTGGAAGGCACAACCGTTGGGGTTTGCGACCAGCGATTCGTACAGCTTGTCGCCAGCGTTTTGCTTGTCGACGATGGCGGCCATGCGGGTGAAGGTTTCACGCACTTGGGCTTCGGTCACCACGCCATGGTGCAGCCAGTTGGCCACGTGTTGGCTGGAGATACGCAGGGTGGCGCGGTCTTCCATCAGGCCGATGTCATGGATGTCAGGCACCTTCGAGCAACCGACACCTTGGTCAACCCAGCGAACCACATAACCCAGGATGCCCTGGATGTTGTTGTCCAGCTCTTGTTGCTTCTCGGCTTCGGTCCAGTTGGCTTCGGCGACCACGGGGATGGTCAGCAGCTTGTCCATCAGGGCCTGGGCGTCTTCGCCAGACTTCTCGATCTCGGTTTGCACCGCGGCGACGCTCACTTGGTGATAGTGCGTGGCGTGCAGGGTGGCGGCGGTCGGCGAAGGGGTCCAGGCGGTGTTGGCACCAGCCTTGGGATGACCGATCTTTTGCTTCAGCATTTCGGCCATCAGGTCGGGCATGGCCCACATGCCCTTGCCGATTTGCGCGCGGCCCTTCAGGCCACATTGCAGACCGATCAGCACGTTACGGCGCTCGTACGCAGCAATCCAGTCCGAACCCTTGATGTCGCCCTTGCGCATCATGGCGCCGGCCAGCATGGCGGTGTGCATTTCGTCGCCGGTGCGGTCCAGGAAGCCCGTGTTGATGAAGGCCACGCGGCTCTTGGCGGCAGCGATACAAGCCTTCAGGTTGGCCGAAGTGCGACGCTCTTCGTCCATGATGCCCAGCTTGACGGTGCTGTCAGCCAGACCCAGCAGTTGCTCCACGCGGCCGAACAGCTCGTTGGCGAAGCCCACTTCGGTCGGGCCGTGCATCTTGGGCTTCACGATGTAGATCGAGCCAGCGCGCGAGTTGCGGATGGCTTGGCCGTTGATCTTGCCGTGGCCTTGCAGGTCGTGCAGGGCGATGGCGGTGGTGATCACGGCGTCCATGATGCCTTCGGGGATTTCCTTGCCCTCGGCGCCCCACAGGATGGCGGGGTTGGTCATCAGGTGACCCACGTTACGCACGAACATCAGCGAACGGCCGTGCAGCTTGACTTCGCCACCGTTGGCGCCGGTGTAGACGCGGTCGCCGTTCAGCGTACGGGTGAAGGTCTTGCCACCCTTGGCCACTTCTTCGGCCAGCGTGCCTTGTTGAATGCCCAGCCAGTTGCTGTAGCCCAGCACCTTGTCTTCGGCATCCACGGCGGCGACGGAGTCTTCCAGGTCCAGGATGGTGGACAGGGCGGCTTCCAGAATCAGGTCGGACACGCCGGCCGGATCGGTCTTGCCGATGGCGGTTTCACGGTTGATCTGGATGTCGACGTGCAGGCCGTTGTTGACCAGCAGCACGCTCTTGGGGGCAGCGGCGTCGCCTTGGAAGCCCACGAACTGAGCGGGGTTGGCCAGACCAGTGGTCGAACCATTGGTCAGGGTCACGACCAGCTTGCCGCCTTCGACACGGTAGCCGGCGGCGTCCTTGTGCGATGCGCCTTCCAGCGGAGCGGATTGATCCAGGAAATTACGGGCCCAGGCGATGACCTTGGCACCACGGACAGGGTTGTAGCCCGTGCCCTTGTCGGCGCCGCCTTCTTCAGAGATGGCATCGGTGCCATACAGCGCGTCGTACAGGCTGCCCCAACGAGCGTTGGCAGCGTTCAGGGCGTAGCGGGCGTTCAGGATGGGCACCACCAGCTGAGGACCGGCTTGCAGTGCCAGTTCGGCGTCCACATTGGCGGTCGTGGCTTGCACGTCGGCTGGCACGGGCACCAGGTAGCCGATCTTTTCCAGGTGAGCCTTGTAGGCGGCCATGTCCTGGATCGGGCCGGGGTTGGCGGTGTGCCAGGCGTCCATCTCGGCCTGGATGCGGTCACGCTCGGCCAGCAGTGCAGCGTTCTTGGGGGCCAGGTCGTTGACGATCTGGTCAAAGCCAGCCCAGAACTTGGCGCTGTCGATGCCGGTGCCGGGCAACACCTTGTCTTCAACGAAACGGAAGAGTTCGGTGGCCACTTGCAGGCTGTGGACGGTGGTACGTGCGGTCATGAAAACCTCGTCAGGAGATGATCTTGGAGGAGAGGGGTGGGTGACCTCGGGCATGGCCGAAGCACTAGCTGAACATGGAAGTTTATTCGATACTTTCATGAACATTACTGCCCATAAAATTCATGGATTAATGACTTTTAAGCAAAAGTCAACCTGAAAAGTGTCCGCATTCCTGCGGATTTGGGTTGACCCCATCTTGTCGGGCGGGCCGGGTGCGTTCAGGATGTGACGCGCAGTTCTGTTCTGGCAGATGGCCGGGGGAGCAACAGACGTGGACCGACTCAAGCAGATCGAATCGTTCGTGGCCGTGTCCATGAAAGGCAGCCTGACGGCCGCCGCTGCCGCCGAAGGCGTGGCCCCTGCCGTGATCGGGCGTCGTATCGATGCCCTAGAAGAGCGTCTGGGCGTCAAGTTGCTGGTGCGTACCACGCGCCGCATCACCCTGACCCACGAAGGCAGTGCTTTTCTGGAGGACGCCCAGCGCGTGCTGGCCGAGTTGGCCAATGCCGAGGCCAGTGTGAGCGCCGGGGGGCTGAAAGCCAGTGGTCACTTGCGCATTACCGCGCCGGCGGGGTTCGGGCGTCGCCATGTGGCGCCCTTGGTGCCGCAATTCATCGCACGGCACCCGGAGGTGTCCTTGTCCCTGGATTTGTCAGACAGGCTGGTCGACCTCGTCAACGATGGCTATGACTGTGCGATCCGTGTGGGCGACTTGCCGGACTCGTCTCTGGTGAGCACCCGTTTGGCCGACAACCGTCGCCTGTGCGTGGCCAGTCCGGACTACCTGGCCGAGCGTGGTCGCCCGGAGCATCCTTCCGACATCACCCGACATGACTGCCTGACCTTGAGCTCCGAAGCCAGTCAGACGCGCGGGTGGGCGTTCACGCTGGACGGACAGTTGACCCGGGTGCGCCCTTCGACGCGGCTGGACTGCTCCGATGGGCAGGTCCTGCATGCCTGGTGTCTGGCGGGACTGGGGTTGGCCTGGCGTTCCTGGTGGGAGGTGTCGGCCGACGTGCAGGCCGGGAGACTGGTCAGCGTGCTGGACGCGTATGCGGCACCACCCAATGGCATTTACGCGGTGTTTGCCCAACGCAAGCACCTGCCTTTGCGGGTGCGCTTGTGGATCGACTTCATCAAGGAGGCCTACGCCGATGAGGTCTATTGGCAGCAAGCCGCCGTGACTGGGGCATGATGCAGGTCTTTCCCGATCCAGCTTGATCTGACCACCATGTTGCTTGAAGCCATCCTGGCTTATGCCCACTTTGCCGCCATCCTGGGTGTCGTGGTCTTTGTGACCAGCGAGGCTGCCCTGTGTCGGCCCGAGTGGCTCAATGCAGCGGTCATCCACCGATTGGTGCGCATCGACACCTTGTATCTGGCAGCTGCGGCGGTTGTGCTGCTCACCGGACTGGCGCGCACCTTCTGGGGCATCAAAGGCGTGGGGTGGTACTGGACGCAGCCCTTGCTGCACGCCAAGTTGACCATCTTCGCCTTCATCGGCGTTCTCTCGCTCAAGCCCACGTTCAGTTTTCTGCGGTGGCGCAAGCGTTGGGACGAACTGAACGTGTTGCCAGCGGCTGCCGAGGTGCTGGCTGTGCGGCGCATCATCATGTTTCAGGCGCATGTGATGCTGCTCATTCCGCTTGCCGCCACCTTGCTGGCGCGTGGTGTCTGGACCTTCTGAACACGGCCTTGCATCCACAAAAAAGGGCGCCCGAAGGCGCCCATGCGGTACAGAAGCCGGCTGGAAGGTTTACTTCGCCGCAGCGTCCTTTTCGCACTTCTTGATGAAGCTGGTCTTGGCTGCGCCCGCCAGGGCCTTGCCATTCTTGTCGACCGCCTTGGCCGCGCAAGCAGCGCCGGTATTGGCTGCCCCCGATTCCTTCTCGCACTTCTTGATGAAGCTGGTCTTGGCTGCGCCCGCCAGGGCCTTGCCATTCTTGTCAACCGCTTTGGCTTCGCAAGCAGCGTCACCCGCGTGAGCCACGGTGGCCAGCAGGGCCAGAGTCAGGGAAGCAATCAGTGCACGCATGTCGAGCTCCTAGTTTCAGATCAGGCATTCTGCGGAGGCGACCGTTCGCCATCCGTCTGTGCAGCTTAACGCGTGGTGCCGTCAACGCGATGACAGCGCCGGCAAATTGGGGTGCGGCTGCACCTCACATGATGCGGCGCGGGTGGGCCAGGGCCTCGTGGGCCGCATGCAGACGCCGCACCAGCACGCGGATGAAGGCTTCGTCAAACAGATGCCGACACGTTGGGCTGAGCTGCTGCATCGTGTCCGGGGTGAACGAAATGGTGGTCGCGGGCTCGGTTACCACCACGTCGGTGCTGTGACGTCGCAACTCGGGATTGGGCGCCAGATAGGCCATCTCGCCCACCGAGGTGCCGGCGCCCAGCAGCGCCACCCGCTTGCTGCTGCGGTACACCTCGACACTGCCTTGGGCAATGATGTGGAAAGTGCGCCCCTCTTCGCCGCGCCGGTACAAGGCATGACCAAACGAAAAGCGCTGCCACTTTGCCCGGTGCACCACTTCCCACAACTCGACATCGCCAAAGTTGGAGAAAAAGTCCAGCGTACGCAGCAGGTTGAACCGCTCAGAATCCAGCACGCCCTGCAGGTGGCCGCGGGGCACCTTGTGCTCGGCTATCAGGCCGGACAGGGCTTGTGCAAACGCATCCCAGCTGGGGTAGCGGTCGTCCCGGTTCTTGGCCAGGGCGCGCATCACCACTTCATCGACGGCCGTGTCCACGCCCGCGCGCATGCCTGACAGGGGCGCAGGCATCTGGTTGTAGATCTGGTTCATCAGCACCGCTTGCGACGATGCCTCAAAGGGTGGTCGCCCCGCGATGAGGTGGTACAGCACCGCGCCCAAGCCGTAAATGTCGGCACGGCAGTCGGGCGTCTCCCCATCCAGCTGTTCGGGTGCCATGTAGGCCAGCGACCCCACCTGGTGGATCTGAGTGGACTCGGCCGTCAGGTTGAGCACGCTGCCAAAGTCGCTGATCTTGACGTCCACCACCTGACCAGCTTCGTTGGTGATCGCCAGGATGTTGGCCGGCTTCACGTCACGATGGATCAGGCCCTGGCGGTACACATAGCCCAAGGCCATCGCGCACTTGAAACCCACTTCAATGATCTGATCCAGGGGCAGCAGCTGATCGGGGCGACAGAACGTGCGCAGTGTGGTGCCCGGCACGTACTCCATCACCACATACGGCGCTACCGGATCGGGCACCGCGTCGTAAATGTGCACGACGTTCGGGTGTTGCAGTCGGCCGACCAAAGCAGCCTCGGCCGCAAAGAAGCGCGCGTACACCGGGCCATCCACCGCGTCGATCAGCACCGACGAGCGCACGCGCTTGATGGCCACATCCCGGTCATGGAAATCATCCCGGCACAGGAACACCTCGCTGGTAGCGCCGTCGCCCAGCTTCTTGGTGATGCGGTACTTGCCGATCAGACCGTTGTCGAGGTCGATGTCGATGTCATCCATGCTGAGCCAATGATCTCCTTGTCCGGATCTTTCCACTGTGCGTGATTTCCCGTTGCGCGAAAAGACCCTGATGAAGTGTGCAATTCTCCTCTCTTGATCGACGTTGTACACCCACGGCGGCAGCCCTCGTAGAATTCCACCCATGATTCAAGCCAAGCGTGACCTTCTTTCTGCCCTCGGTGAGGCCCTGCGCCAAGCGGCGCCTGACGCCCCTGCGTCCTTCTCTCCGGTTTTCGAAGCCCCCAAGCAAGCTGCCCACGGTGATCTGGCCGTGACGGCTGCCATGCAGTTGGCCAAGCCGCTGAAGAAGAACCCCCGCGAGTTGGCCACGGCCCTGGTGGCCGCCCTGGAAGCCCAGCCTGCCGTGCAGCAATGGGTGCAGTTGCCCATCGAAATCGCGGGTCCCGGTTTCATCAACCTGCGACTCAAGCCCGCCGCCAAGCAAGCCATCGTGACCGACGTGCTGGCCGCAGGCGAGCAATTCGGCTGGCAACCCAAGACCGGCAAGAAAGTGCTGGTCGAGTTCGTGTCGGCCAACCCCACCGGTCCGCTGCACGTAGGCCACGGCCGTCAAGGCGCTTTGGGCGATGCCCTGTGCAACCTGTTCGAGACGCAAGGCCAGTCGGTCACCCGCGAGTTCTATTACAACGACGCCGGCGTGCAGATCAGCACCCTGGCCTGGTCCACCCACGCGCGCATCAAGGGCTACAAGCCCGGTGACGAGCACTGGCCCGAGTCGGCCTACAACGGCGACTACATCGCCGAGATCGCTGCCGATTTCCTGGCCAAGAAGACCGTCAAGGCCGATGACCGTGAATTCACCGCCTCGGGCGACCCGGAAGACCTCGACGGTATCCGTCAGTTCGCCGTGGCCTACCTGCGCCATGAGCAAGATCTCGACTTGAAGGCCTTCGGCGTCCGCTTCGACAACTACTACCTCGAGTCCAGCCTGTACACCGATGGCCGCGTCGAGAACGCCGTCCAACGTCTGGTCGATGCGGGCAAGACGTATGAAGAGGGTGGCGCCCTGTGGCTGCGCTCCACCGATTACGGTGACGACAAAGACCGCGTCATGCGCAAGACCGACGGCGGCTACACCTACTTCGTGCCCGACGTGGCCTATCACATCGCCAAGTGGGAGCGTGGCTTCGAGCAGTGCGTCAACATCCAGGGCTCCGACCACCACGGCACCATCGCCCGCGTGCGCGCCGGTCTGCAAGCCGCAGGTGTCGGCATCCCTCAAGGCTGGCCTGACTACGTCCTGCACAAGATGGTCACCGTGATGAAGAACGGCGAGGAGGTCAAGATCTCCAAGCGCGCCGGCTCTTACGTCACCCTGCGCGACCTCATCGAGTGGACCAGCAAGGACGCCGTGCGCTTCTTCCTGATCAGCCGCAAGGCCGATACCGAGTTCACCTTTGATGTGGACCTGGCCCTCAAGCAGAACGACGAGAACCCCGTGTTCTACGTCCAGTATGCCCACGCCCGCATTCACTCGGTGCGTGCCCAGTATGCCGAGAAGGGCGGTGACCTGCCATCCATCCACGGGGCCGACCTGTCTTTGCTGACGGCGGACACCGAGCTGGCGCTGATGACCAAGCTGGCCGAGTTCCCCGGCATGTTGACGGCGGCCGCCCAAGGCTTGGCCCCGCACGACGTGGCCTTCTACCTGCGTGATCTGGCCAGCGCGTTCCATAGCTACTACGCGGCGGAACGTTTCCTGGTCGACGAGGTCGAACTCAGCCGCGCCCGTGTGGCGTTGCTGACGGCCACCGCCCAGGTGCTGCGCAACGGTCTCGCCCTCCTGGGCGTGAGCGCACCCGAAAAGATGTAATTCACCCTTGATCGACAGGACTCCACGCATGACAACCCAGCGCGGCTCGCAACGCGGCGGCTTTTTCCTCGGCATGATCGTTGGCCTGTTGATTGGGCTGGCGCTGGCGCTGGGTGTGGCCCTCTACATCACCAAAGTGCCGCTGCCTTTCATCGACAAGGTGCCTCAGCGCACTGCCGAGCAGGACGCGGCCGAAGCCGAGCACAACAAGAACTGGGACCCCAACAGCCCGCTGTATGGCAAGAACCCGGCCAAGCCGCATGCGGTGGAGGCCGCGCCTTCTGCCGCTGCGTCGGGGGCCAGTGCCACCGCACCGGTGCGTGAGGCGCCGTTGGCCCCTGTACCGGCTCCTGCGGCGTCCGCCACAGTGCCGTCCAAGGGCGCCTCGGCGGCCAAGCCAGCGGCCGCACCCGCCTCCAGTGCGCGCAATCCGGCGGCCATCCTCTCCGGTGAGCCTGTGTCAGCCGCACCAGCCTCGGATGCGTTGACCTATCAGGTGCAAGCTGGCGCCTATGGCAGCCAAGCCGAAGCCGAGACCCAGCGCGCCAAGTTGGCCATGATGGGCCTCGAGCCGCGCATTCAAGAGCGCGAAGTCAACGGGCGCAACATGTTCCGTGTGCGCATCGGCCCGTTCGCCCAGCGTGAGCAGGCCGAAGAGGTGCGCGTCAAACTGCAAAACGCCGGCGTGGAGTCGGCCTTGGTTCGCATTCAGAAGTGATGCCGCATTGGGCGGCTTCGAAAGGACAAGACATGAATCGTCGTGAGTTTTCGATCCAAACCCTGGGCGCCTTGGGCTTGGGGGCGGGCGCGGGCCTGCCCGGTTTGGCCATGGCACAGGGTGGTCCGATCGAGGGCACGAACTATGTCAAGCTGAACCAGTACGCTCCCGTGACCGCACCGGCTGGCAAGGTCGAAGTGGTCGAGTTCTTCTGGTACGGCTGCCCCCACTGTTTCCATTTCGAGCCCGCGTTGAGTGCGTGGGTCAGTCGTTTGCCGGCCGATGTGGTGTTCCGCCGGATTCCCGTGGTGTTCCGCGAAAATCCGTTTGCCCTTCACCAAAAGCTGTACTTCGCGGTCGAAACCTTGGGCTTGAGTGCGACGCTCCACGCCAAGATCTTCCATGCCATGCATGAGCAAGGTCAGCGCCTGGACAAACCAGAACTGATCGCCGACTTTGTGGCCAAGCAAGGTGTGGATGCGCCCCGCTTCATGGCTACCATGGAATCGTTCGGCGTGCAGGCCAAGTGCAAGCAAGCCCGCGCCCTGACCGATGCGTACAAGATCGACGGCGTGCCCACCCTGGGCATTGGCGGCCGCTTCACCACCTCTGTCAGCCTCAATGCCTCGCCCGAAAAGACCCTGGCCACCACCGACTTCCTCATCAACTTGGTGCGTAAGGCGCGCTGAAGCACCACGACGTCCGTGCACAACAAGCATGTGTACGGACGTGTGTCAACCTCCGCAGTATTTCGCGGGGTCTCGCCGGCAAGGTCGGCACTTCATGGCTAGAATTTCTGCAACTTTCATGCCGAAGATGCAGAACCAATCTTTCCCATCGCCTTTGACCTCCCTTGTGCAACTCCTGCTGGGCGGGCTGTTGGTGCTTGGCGCGTCGGGAGCGCATGCCGAAAAGGCTGACCGTTTTCAGCCGCTCAACTTCGCCGCTGACGCCGCGCGCGTGGAAGACAAGCAACGCCTGAACATCCTGTCGGGCAATGTCGAAATCTCCAAAGGCAGCATGGTGGTGCGCTCCGACCGCGTGGAAGTGCGCCAAAACGCCGACGGAACGCAAACCGCCACGGCCACAGGCGGGCCCGGTGGGCGAGCCTACTTCCGTCAGAAGCGCGATGGTGCAGACGAGTTCATCGAAGGCGAAGCCGAGCGCATCGTGTACGACGGCAAGACCGAAATCGTGCGTTTCACGGGGCGCGCGCTGATGCGCCGCCTGCAGGGGCAATCGGTCAACGATCAGGTCACGGGGCCGGTCATCGTCTACGACAACAAAACCTCTGTGTTCCAGGTGGAGGGTGCCCCAGATGGCGCCGCATCGTCCGGTCGCGTTCGTGGCGTCATCACCCCTCGCAGCAGCGAACCGCGTGCTGCGACAGAAGGGGGGCGCTGAGATGCGTGACGACGTCGCCGCTACCGGCCCTGTCAGCCAGCTGCGTGCCGAGCAACTCAAAAAACGTTACGGGGCTCGTACGGTTGTGCACGATGTCCACGTAGCGGTGAGCGCTGGTGAAGTGGTCGGCCTGTTGGGCCCCAACGGCGCCGGCAAAACCACCAGCTTTTACATGATCGTGGGCTTGGTGCCGGCCGATGCAGGTCAGATCACCATTGATGGTGAGCGTGTCGAAAAGTTGCCCATCCACCAGCGCTCGCGCCTGGGGCTGAGCTATCTGCCGCAAGAGGCGTCCATCTTCCGCCAGCTCAATGTCGAAGAAAACATTCGCGCGGTGCTCGAGTTGCAAGTCGACGAGCAGGGCAAGCGCCTGAGCAAGTCCGCCATCGAGCAGCGGTTGGATGCCTTGCTGCACGATCTGAGCATTGAAAAGCTGCGCACCAGTCCGGCGCTGGCGCTGTCCGGTGGCGAACGTCGTCGGGTCGAAATTGCCCGTGCGCTGGCCACGCAGCCCCGTTTCATCTTGCTGGACGAGCCCTTTGCGGGCGTCGACCCCATCGCGGTCATCGAAATTCAGCGCATCATCAGTTTCCTCAAAGAGCGTGGTATCGGGGTGCTCATCACCGATCACAACGTGCGTGAAACGTTGGGGATCTGTGATCGGGCCTACATCATCAGTGAAGGCCGCGTGCTGGCCGAAGGCCGTCCGGGCGACATCGTCAACAACGCTGAGGTCCGCAAGGTCTACCTGGGCGAACACTTCCGCATGTAAGCGCCCCCATGAAGCCATCCCTGCAGTTCCGGCTTTCACAACATCTGGCGTTGACGCCCCAGTTGCAGCAATCCATCCGTTTGCTGCAACTGTCCACGCTGGAACTGCACCAGGAAATCGAGCAGATGCTCGAGCAGAACCCCTTCCTCGAACCCGAGGAAGACTTCAGCGCGATTGAAACCCTGGCCACAATGGAGTTCGAGCGCCAACGCAACGACCGCAACAGCGTCGAAGACGGGGGAGCCGACCGCGACGGGGGCCAAGGCGATGCCGAGCCCGCCGGACTGGATACCGCCGATCTGGGCGCAGGTGCTACCGAGCGAGACGACTGGGAAAACGGCACCGAGCGGGATGACTTCGATGGCATCAGCGAAGCCCCGGCCCGCCACTCCAGCGGAGACGACGATGACTTCGACCCGTTGGAGCGCAACACCTCGGCCATCAGCCTGCAAGACCACCTGCGTCAGCAATTGCTTGGAACGCGCCTGAGTCAGCAGGACATGGCTGCGGTCGAGATCCTGATCGAATCGCTCAACGAGGACGGCTACCTGGCCGACCCCATCGAAGAGATCGCCGAAAGCCTCACCCCCGAATCGGCCGATGAAGACCTGCGTGACGAGATCCTGTCCCGCCTGCGCTGTGCCTTGGGGTGGCTGCAAAACCTCGAGCCTGTCGGCGTGGGGGCAGCCAATCTGTCCGATTGCCTGATCCTGCAGTTGCGTGCGCAGCCCAGCAGCGAGGCCCGGCAAATCGCCATCCTGATCTGCCGACATCATCTCGAGTTGCTGGCGCGGCGTGATTTCAAGAAGCTCATGGCGGCCACGGGCGCCGATGAGAGCCTGCTCAAGGAAGCGCAGGCCTTGATCGTGGCGCTGGAGCCCAAGCCGGGTCGTGCCTTCACGCGTGCCGAGGCCAACATCATCGTGCCGGATGTCATCGTGCAGAAATCCGGGCGCAACTGGAAGGTTGTGCTCAACCCCGACGTCATGCCGCGGTTGCGCATCAACGATTACTACGCCCAGGCTTTGCGCGCCACCCGTGCGCCGCGCGGCGGCACAGCCTCCGAAGGCCACACCAACCTCAATGCGCGCCTGCAGGAGGCGCGCTGGTTCGTCAAGAACATCCAGCAGCGATTCGACACCATCTTGCGCGTGTCGCAAGCCATCGTCGACCGTCAGCGTAACTTCTTCACCCACGGCGAAATCGCCATGAAGCCGCTGGTCCTGCGCGAAATCGCGGATGAACTGGGCCTGCACGAATCCACCATCTCGCGTGTGACCACGGCGAAGTACATGCTCACGCCTTTTGGCACCTTCGAGCTCAAATACTTCTTCGGTTCGTCGCTCAACACCGAGGCCGGCGGCAATGCTTCCAGCACCGCGGTGCGCGCCCTGATCAAGCAACTGGTCGCCGCCGAAGATCCCAAAAAGCCACTGTCTGACAGCGCGTTGGCCAACATGCTGGAAGAGCAGGGCATCCAGGTCGCTCGCCGCACCGTGGCCAAGTACCGAGAAGCCCTCAAGATTGCGCCGGCCAACCTGCGCAAGGTACTCTAAAGCGCATCCCTCTTTGGGGGCAGCCTGGCCGAGGTACCCCGGCCCCATCGTCATCTGCGTTCAGATCATGCCCACCTCCCTCGAACACCTCCTCAGCGTTCTGCCCTGGCAGGACTGGACCGCACTGGCGCTCTTTTTCATCAGCTGGATTGGCTATGTGCTGTTTGCCAAGCGTCGCGCCAAAGCCGAGCGCACCTTGCTGTCCAGCACCAACCACTATCGCCGCCTCTGGATGCTGCAGGTCACCCACCGCGACCAGCGCATCGTCGATGCTGCTGTCACCCAAAATCTGGCCAGCAGTCCCAGTTTTTGGGCGTCGACCACCATCCTGGTGCTTGGTGGCTTGCTCGCCGTGCTGGGCACCAATGACAAGGCCTCCGAGTTGGTGAAGGACCTGCCTTTCGCGGCGCGAACCTCCATGCTGGTGTTCGACGTCAAGATCCTGGTCCTGCTCACGGTCTTCATCTACGCCTTCTTCCGCTTCACCTGGTCGATGCGGGTTTACTCCTTCGGTGCGATCATGGTGGGGTCAGCTCCCAACGTCGATGTGTTCACGCGCGGTGAGGCTGACCGCAAGGAATTCGCCGACCGCGCTGGCAAGCTGATGGGCATGGCGGCCGAAAGCTTCAATGACGGCTTGCGTGCGTATTACCTGTCTTTCGCCGTCATTGGCTGGTTCATGTCACCTTTTGCCTTTGTGCTGGGTACCCTGGCGGTTCTGTGGGTGCTCTATCGGCGAGAATTCCATTCCGACGTTCTGGCCATTTTGCGCGCCTGAACGGGTCTCCCCTTTTTTGCGCCCTGCTTACCATGCCGATCAAGCCCCCCCGTCGTCCCGTTGTGTCCGCTTCCACGGGGCGTCCGTCTGGCGAGTCGGCTGACCGTCCCGCGCGATCCCATCCAGCCGGCCCCCGTGGGCCGGGCCCGCAAGCCGGTCGTGCGCCCATTCGTGTGCGACCTGAGCATCAATCGCGCACCCAGGGGCCCGTCCTGAACGCGGACCGACCCGCTGCCCTGTACCTCTCGTGTCCTTCGGGCGTCGAGACCCTGTTGGCCGACGAAGCCCGGCGCATCCTGGGCGGTGACGCGCAGATCACCGAGTCCCGTGGCGGCATCGAAGTCCAGGCCGCCCCCGCCACACGCGATCCCGCTGCCAAGCACCGCGAGCTGATCGGGCACGCCATGCGCCTCAACCTCGAAAGCCGCCTGGCCCAGCGTGTTCTCTGGCGGGTGTCATCGCGCGTCTATCGCCATGAGGACGATATCTATCTCCTGGCCCGTTGCGTCAACTGGGCGGACTGGATCACGCCCCGGCAAACCTTGCGCGTGGATGTCACGGCGCGCCGCAGCCACTTGCAAAGCCTGAATTTCGCCGCCCTGCGCGTCAAAGACGCCGTGTGCGACGACCTGCGCGAGCGCTTCGGTGAGCGGCCCAATGTGGACACCCGCTTCCCCGACCTCAGCCTGGTCCTGTACATGGATGACCTGGAGGCCACCCTGTATGTGGACACCTCTGGCGAGGCCCTGTTCAAACGTGGCTGGCGCGAAGATACCGGCGAGGCTCCGCTCAAGGAAACCCTTGCAGCCGCCATGCTGGCCGCTGCAGGCTGGCAAGGCCGACCGGAAGATGGCGCCTTGCTGGATCCCTGTTGTGGCGCCGGCACCATTCCCATCGAAGCCGCTCAGATTGCGTGCGACATGGCGCCGGGTCTGCACCGTCGCTTTGCCTTTGAGAAGCTGTTGCCCTTCAAGCCGCATCTGCCCGAGTGGCAGCGCCTGAAGCAAGCCGCCAAAGACCGCCAGCACCCCCCGCGCGTGGCCATCTACGCGGGCGACGTCGCTTTCCGCATGACCGACTTCGCCACCCGCAACGCCGAACGCGCTGGTGTGCGTCAGTACATCGAATTCAAGACGGCAGATGCTTTGCAGCGTCCAGTGCCCTGTGAACGCGGCGTCTTGATGTTCAACCCGCCTTATGGCGAGCGCATTGACACCAAAGGTTCCGTGCGCAATGCCTACCAACAGCGCGCCGAGTTCGATGACGAGGTGCCCGTGGCACGTGCTGGCCGCGAGCAGTTCCAGGACGACGAAGCCGCCACCTTCTTCCAGCGGCTCTCGTCACACTGGAAAAAGCACTACACGGGCTGGACCGCGTGGATCTTGAGTCCGGACATGAAGTTGCCCGGCGCCATGCGCTTGAAGGAAAGCCGCCGCGTTGTCATGTACAACGGTCCCATCGAGTGCCGACTGTTCCGTTTTGACCTGATTGCCGGCAGCCTGCGCACACCCAAACCGACGGGCGACGCAGATCAAGCTGGCGCCCCGCAAGACTGATCCAGCAACCCTGACCTGCCCCCCACCGCAGGCGAGAGACTCGGTCAGCCCTCGTAATGCGCCGCCATCACACTGAGCGCGGCCAGCGGGGCCGTGTCGGCACGCAAGGTGCGCGCGCCCAGCGTCACAGCTTGCCACCCGGCTTTCAGCGCGCTGGTTTCCTCTTCCTCGTTCAGGCCGCCCTCCGGGCCATTCAGAAACACCCAGCGCACCCCCTGTTGTGATGCCGTGGCGGTGGCGGCCTGCAGCACCGAGCGAATGGACCGAGCCTCCCGCAAACTCAGCACCGCGCGGTGCTCGAACTGCGCGCTCGAGGCCGCTTCCGAGTGCAGCCACGTGTTCAGGCTTTGCACGGGATGCACCACTGGCACGACGGCGCGCCCGCATTGCTCGCTGGCCGCCACAGCGACACCCTGCCAGTGCGCCACCTTCTTGGCCGCACGGTCCCCCTCAAGCCTGAGCACCGACCGTTGACTCATCAGAGGCTGAATGGCGTGTGCGCCCAACTCGGTGGCCTTCTCGATCACGGCGTCCATGCGGTCGTTGGCCGGCATGCCCACCGCCAGGGTGATGCGCACGGGCAGTTCTCGATGATTGGGGACGGGGCTTTGAAGTCGCACGGCCACATGCTTGCGCCCCATCTCTCCGATTTCGGCCACCCACTCATGGCCAGCACCATCAAAGATCTGGATGCACTGGCCAGGCTGCATGCGCAACACCTGCACGTGGCGCGCTGCACCATCCGGCAACTGCAACTCATGATCAGGCAAGGCGCTCGGCAAAGCGCCGACAAAAAAACGAGGCAACACTCGCAACCCTCATTCAAGACAAGTGATCCCTGCGGTCCGGACGAGATCTCCCTCAGACATCACCCGCCGCAAACGCCATTGTCCGCCAACGAAAACGAAGCAACACTGACACCGTCAAAGCCCTCCGCCAGAGGGGCGCGCATCTTTTTCAACTTTTTTGCAAAAAGACTTGCGCACTCATGAAAAACAGTGCCATAATTGCATTCTCCGCTGATCGCGACAACAAACAAGCGATCGATGCAAGCGACAAGTTCTTTAAAAATTAACAGCCGATAAGCGTGGGTGTTTGGATGAAAGAAGCC
>NZ_JBMOIR010000020.1:0-50843 GCF_049317225.1 Aquabacterium sp.
AACTGGAAGCTGCACGGTGGTCGTGCCTTCAATGCCGAACTGATCCAGGGTCTGTTGGCAGCCGATCTGGCTGCCACGGCGCCGCGTGCAGACGTGGCGGTGTGCCCTCCGTTTGTCTACCTGTCCGAAGTCGCGGCTGCCTTGCAGGGTAGTGCGATCGCGGTGGGCTCGCAGGATGTGTCGGTTCAGGCGCAAGGCGCGTTCACCGGCGAGGTGGCTGGTCCGATGATCCGTGAAGTTGGCGGCAAGTACGCCATCGTGGGTCACTCGGAGCGCCGCAGCTATCACGGCGAGTCGGACCAATTGGTCGCTGACAAGGCCAAGGCTGCATTGGCTCATGGTTTGGTCCCCATCGTGTGTGTGGGCGAAACCTTGGCTGAGCGCGAGGCGGGTCAAACCGAGGCTGTGGTCGGTCGCCAACTCCAGGCTGTCATTGACACTTTGGGTGAGCAGTTGCCTCAAATCGTCGTGGCGTATGAGCCCGTTTGGGCCATCGGTACTGGCAAGACCGCTTCACCCGAGCAGGCTCAGGCTGTGCATGCTTGCTTGCGCGCCCAACTCAAGGGTGCGCTGGCTGCTGCAGCCATGGTCCCGCTGCTCTATGGTGGGAGCGTCAAAGCTGACAACGCTGCGCAATTGTTTGCGCAAGCCGACATTGATGGCGGCTTGATTGGTGGCGCCGCATTGAAGGCTGCAGACTTTGCGGCCATTGCCCGCGCGGCTTGAGCCGTGGTCGCGGCATAGAGACTGATTCAGGAGTATTTTTCATGCAACAAGCATTGATGACCGTGGTGCTCTTGGCCCAGGTGTTGTCCGCCCTGGCCATGATCGGCCTGGTTCTGGTGCAGCACGGCAAGGGTGCCGACATGGGGGCCTCGTTTGGTAGCGGCGCTTCCGGTAGTTTGTTCGGCGCAACAGGGAGTGCGAACTTCCTGTCTCGCTCGACGGCCGTCGCCGCCACGATCTTCTTCGTGTCGACGCTGGCTTTGGCCTACTTCGGGACCAACCGCAACCGTGCGGTGGAGCAGTCCAGTGTGCTGGAGCAGGCAGCCAGTGCTACCGCTCCCGCCTCTGCACCGGCTTCCGGCGCTGCGCTGATCCCGACAAAATAAGCTCGCATGCGCTCAAACTTGGGCGCTCGGGTGTAAACCGCTGAAAATTCGGTTTAGAATCCAAGTCTTCGGTGAGCAAGCCTCAAGCAAGCCGAAGCAAACAAACGAGCGAACCCAAAAGGTTCACTTGCCGACGTGGTGAAATTGGTAGACACGCTATCTTGAGGGGGTAGTGGCGAAAGCTGTGCGAGTTCGAGTCTCGCCGTCGGCACCATAAGATTTCAAACGAGTCTTTGTGCAGCCAACATGATCAGCGCTGGTTTTTTCCTTCTTGCTGGTTGTGGCGGATGTGGGGCAAGCCTCTCGGGGGTGCGCCTTGCGGGGCAAAGTACTCAACAGAAGCGCGCTGTGGATGAGGAAGATCGGGCTTGTGCCTGATTCGACACACTCCAGGCGCGCTTTTTCGTTTCTCGTGTGGTCCAATCACGCAACGGTTCAATCTGAAAGTCACGCGACATGATGAACATTGAGCAATATCTCCCCGTCATCCTTTTCATTCTGGTTGGCGTGGGTGTGGGGGTCGCCCCTCAGGCGCTGGGCTTCCTGCTCGGCCCTCGTCGTCCTGACGAGGCAAAGAACTCTCCTTACGAGTGCGGTTTCGAGGCTTTCGAAGACGCGCGCATGAAATTCGACGTGCGCTACTACCTCGTCGCCATCCTTTTCATTCTGTTCGATCTGGAAATCGCCTTTTTGTTCCCTTGGGCTGTCGCGCTCAAGGAGGTCGGGATGGCGGGTTTCGTGGCCGTCATGCTGTTCCTGAGCATTCTGGTCGTGGGCTTTGTCTACGAATGGAAGAAGGGTGCACTGGACTGGGAGTGATCCCTTTCTCAGATAGGCCTGCTTCAGGAATCTTCAAGAGGTAATTCACATGGGTATCGAAGGCGTCTTCAAAGAGGGCTTCATCACCACCTCGGCCGATGCGCTGATCAACTGGTCCAAGACCGGTTCGCTGTGGCCGATGACGTTCGGTCTGGCATGTTGCGCGGTTGAGATGATGCACGCCGGTGCGGCGCGCTATGACATCGATCGCTTCGGCATGTTGTTCCGTCCCAGCCCCCGTCAGTCGGATCTGATGATCGTGGCCGGCACGCTGTGCAACAAGATGGCCCCTGCGCTGCGCAAGGTGTACGACCAGATGGCCGAGCCCCGTTGGGTGCTGTCCATGGGGTCCTGCGCCAATGGCGGTGGCTACTATCACTACAGCTATTCGGTGGTGCGCGGTTGTGACCGCATCGTCCCCGTGGACGTGTATGTGCCGGGCTGCCCTCCGACGGCTGAAGCGCTGCTGTACGGCATCCTTCAGTTGCAGGCGAAGATCCGCCGCGAAAACACGATCGCTCGTTGATCAGGAGCTGTTGCATGAGCCAAAAACTCGCCACCTTGCAAGCCGCCCTGGAAAGCATCCTGGGCGACAAGATCAAGCGTCTGGACAACGTCAAGGGTGAGCTCACCCTGACAGTGTCGGCTGCTGATTACCTCGATATCTGCCGCACCCTGCGCGACCACGCCGACCTGAAGTTCGAGCAACTGATGGACCTGTGTGGCATGGATTACTCCACCTACAAGGATGGCGCCCCGAGCATCTACGCAGAAGGCCCGCGTTTCTGCGTCATCAGCCACTTGCTGTCCGTCAGCAAGAACTGGCGCCTGCGCCTGAAGGTGTTTGCGCTGGACGACGATTTCCCCATCGTGGCTTCGGTCAACGACGTGTGGAACAGCGCCAACTGGTTCGAGCGCGAAGCGTTCGACCTGTACGGCATCATCTTTGATGGTCACAACGACCTGCGTCGCATCCTGACGGACTATGGCTTCATCGGCCACCCCTTCCGCAAGGATTTCCCGACCAATGGTTACGTGGAAATGCGCTACGACGAAGAGCAAAAGCGCGTCATCTATCAGCCTGTCACCGTCGAACTGCGCGAAATCACGCCGCGCATCATCCGCGAAGACAACTACGGTGGTCTCCACTGATGCAGGACGCCTGAACCATGTCTGAAATCAAGAACTACACCCTGAACTTCGGTCCGCAGCATCCTGCCGCGCACGGCGTGCTGCGTCTGATTCTGGAGCTGGATGGCGAAGTCATCCAACGTGCCGACCCCCACATCGGTCTGCTGCACCGCGCCACCGAAAAGCTGGCCGAATCCAAGACCTTCATCCAGTCGCTGCCCTACATGGACCGACTGGATTATGTGTCGATGATGTGCAACGAGCACGCTTACTGTCTGGCCATCGAAAAGATGCTGGGCATTGAAGTGCCGGTTCGTGCGCAATACATCCGCGTGATGTTTGCCGAAATCACCCGTGTGCTGAACCACCTGCTGTGGTTGGGCTGTCACGGGTTCGACTGCGGCGCGATGAACATCCTGATCTACTGCTTCCGTGAGCGCGAAGACCTCTTCGACATGTACGAAGCCGTGTCGGGGGCTCGCATGCACGCGGCTTACTTCCGTCCAGGTGGCGTGTACCGCGACCTGCCGGACACCATGCCGCAGTACAAGGTCAGCAAGATCAAGAACGCCAAGACGATCGCTCGCATGAACGAGAACCGTCAAGGCTCGCTGCTGGACTTCATCGACGATTTCACCCAGCGCTTCCCCAAGCTGGTCGACGAGTACGAAACGCTGTTGACCGAAAACCGCATCTGGAAGCAACGTACCGTGGGCATCGGTGTGGTGTCGCCTGAGCGCGCTCTGCAAATGGGCATGACCGGCGCCATGCTGCGTGGCTCCGGCATCGTGTGGGACCTGCGCAAGCACCAGCCCTACGACGTTTACGACAAGCTGGACTTCGACATTCCCGTCGGTACCAACGGCGACTGCTACGACCGTTACGTCGTGCGCGTGGAAGAGCTGCGTCAGTCCAACCGCATCATCAAGCAGTGCGTGGACTGGTTGCGTGCCAACACGGGTCCGGTCATCACCGACAACCACAAGGTGGCGCCGCCATCTCGTGTCGAGATGAAGACCTCCATGGAACAGTTGATCCACCACTTCAAGCTGTTCACCGAAGGTTTCCACGTTCCCGAAGGCGAAGCCTACGCTGCAGTCGAACACCCCAAGGGTGAGTTCGGCATCTACCTGGCTTCCGACGGTGCCAACAAGCCTTACCGCCTGAAGATCCGTGCCCCTGGTTTCGCCCATTTGGCCGCGCTGGACGAAATGTCCCGTGGCCACATGCTGGCTGACGCCGTGGCCATCATCGGCACGATGGACATCGTGTTCGGTGAAATCGACCGCTAAGTGACCGAGTAATCATGCTGAGCGAACAAACCAAAGCGCGCTTCGACCGCGAACTCGCCAAGTACCCGGCTGACCAGCGTCAGTCGGCGGTGATGGCCTGTCTGTCCATCATCCAGCAAGAGCAGGGCTGGGTCTCTCCCGAGGCCGAGCAAGCCATCGCCGATCACATCGGCATGCCTGCGATTGCGGTCCACGAGGTCACCTCGTTCTACAACATGTACAACCAGAAGCCGGTTGGCAAGTACAAGTTGAACGTGTGCACCAACCTGCCATGCCAGTTGCGTGACGGCCAGAAGGCCCTGCAGCACCTGTGCGACAAGCTGGGTGTGGAAGACGGTGGCACCACGGCCGATGGCCTATTCACCGTGCAGCACTGCGAGTGCCTGGGCGCTTGCGCCGATGCACCTGTGGCCCTGGTCAACGACCGCCAGATGGTCAGCTTTTTGAGCAACGACAAACTCGATGAGTTGGTCGATGCGCTCAAGGCTCAGGCCAAGTGAGGTAAGGACAAAGATGCTGGACCTTTCCAAATTCCAGGCGACGGGCAAGGAAACCGTTTTCCACGGTCGCCACATTTCTCCTCAAATCTACGCTGACCTCGACGGCACCAACTGGCGCCTGAAGGATTACGAAGCGCGTGGTGGCTATGCTGCGCTGCGCAAGATCCTGGGCAAGGATGGCGGCGAAGGCCTGACCCAAGATCAGGTGATCGCGGAAGTGAAGGCTTCGGGTCTGCGCGGTCGTGGTGGTGCGGGTTTCCCGACCGGCCTGAAGTGGAGCTTCATGCCCCGCACGTTCCCGGGTCAGAAGTACCTCGTGTGCAACTCCGACGAAGGCGAACCCGGTACGGCTAAGGACCGCGAGATCCTGCGCTACAACCCGCACATCGTCATCGAGGGCATGATCATTGCGGCCTACGCGATGGGCATCACCGTGGGTTACAACTACATCCACGGCGAAATCTTCGAAGCCTATGAGCGCTTTGAAGCGGCGCTGGAAGAAGCGCGTGCCGCGGGCTTCCTGGGTAACAACATCATGGGCAGCGACTTCAGCTTCCAGCTGCACGCGCACCATGGTTTTGGCGCTTACATCTGTGGTGAAGAAACCGCGCTGCTCGAATCGCTGGAAGGCAAGAAGGGCCAACCCCGCTTCAAGCCGCCGTTCCCTGCCAGCTTCGGTCTGTACGGCAAGCCCACCACCATCAACAACACCGAAACCTTTGCGGCCGTTCCCTGGATCATCCGCAACGGTGGCGAGGCCTTCCTGAACGTGGGCAAGCCCAACAACGGTGGCACCAAGCTGTTCACCATTTCGGGTGACGTTGAGCGTCCTGGCAACTACGAAATCCCCATGGGTACACCTTTCAGCAAGCTGCTGGAACTGGCCGGTGGCGTGCGTGGTGGCAAGAAGCTCAAGGCCGTGATCCCTGGCGGCTCGTCGTCGCCTGTGATCCCCGGTCACATCATGATGGAACTGACCATGGACTACGACTCGATCAGCAAGGCTGGTTCGATGTTGGGTTCCGGCGCGGTCATTGTCATGGACGAAACGCGTTGCATGGTCAAGAGCCTGCAGCGTCTGTCTTACTTCTACATGCACGAGTCTTGCGGCCAATGCACCCCTTGCCGCGAAGGCACGGGCTGGCTGTGGCGCCTGGTCGACCGCATTGAAAACGGCCAAGGCCGTCCGGAAGACATCGCGTTGCTGGACAACGTCGCCGAAAACATCCAGGGTCGCACGATTTGCGCTCTGGGCGACGCGGCTGCCATGCCGGTGCGCGCATTCATCAAGCACTACCGCGATGAATTCGTGCACCACATCGAAAACAAGACCTGCACGGTCCCGGCCTACATCTGAGCGGGAAGCCTCACATGGTTGAAATCGAAATCGACGGACGAAAAGTCCAGGCCCAGGAAGGCAGCATGCTCATCCGTGCTGCGGAAGAGAATGGGACCTTCATTCCGCACTTCTGTTATCACAAGAAGCTGTCGGTGGCTGCCAGCTGCCGCATGTGTCTCGTGGACATCGAGAAGGCGCCCAAACCCATGCCCGCTTGTGCCACGCCCGTGACGCAAGGCATGATCGTTCGCACCAAGAGCGACAAGGCCATCAAGGCGCAAAAGAGCGTGATGGAGTTCTTGCTGCTCAACCACCCGCTGGATTGCCCGATCTGCGACCAAGGCGGTGAGTGCCAGTTGCAAGACTTGGCCGTGGGTTACGGTGGCGACTCGTCGCGTTACACCGAAGAGAAGCGCGTGGTCCTCCCCAAGGATGTCGGTCCGCTGATCTCCATGGAAGAGATGAGCCGTTGCATCCAGTGCACCCGTTGTGTGCGTTTCGGTCAGGAAGTGGCCGGCGTCATGGAACTGGGCATGGTCAACCGCGGTGAGCACGCTCAGATCGAGACCTTTGTGGGTCAATCGGTGGACTCCGAGCTGTCGGGCAACATGATCGACTTGTGCCCGGTCGGTGCGCTGACCAGCAAACCCTTCCGCTACAACGCCCGTACGTGGGAACTGTCTCGTCGCAAGAGCGTCAGCCCCCATGACTCGACCGGTGCCAACCTGATTGTTCAGGTCAAGAACGGCAAGGTGCTGCGTGTGGTGCCGTTTGAAAACGAAGATGTCAACGAGTGCTGGATCGCCGACCGCGATCGTTTCAGCTACGAAGCGCTCAACGGCGATCAACGCGTGACCAAGCCCATGCTGAAGCAGGGCGGTGAGTGGCGCGAAGTCGACTGGACCACGGCCCTGGAATACGTGGCCAATGGTCTGAAGAACATCAAGTCTGAAAGCGGTGCTGCCGCCATCGGTGCACTGGCCACCGAGCACAGCACTGTCGAAGAGCTGTTCTTGCTGGCGCAACTGGTGCGTGGCCTGGGTGGCGACAACGTCGACACCCGTCTGCGTCAGGCTGATTTCAGTCAAGGTGCCGGTGCACGCTGGCTGGGCATGTCCATCGCCGAGCTGTCCAATGTGGACCGCGCGCTGGTGGTCGGCTCCTTCTTGCGCAAGGACCATCCGCTGTTCGCCTCGCGTCTGCGTCAGGCTGCCAAGCGTGGTGCGCAGATCTCCGCTGTGGGCGGCGTGAACGATGACTGGCTGATGTCTGTCGCCAACCGCGTGACCGTGGCGCCAAGTTCCTGGGTTCAAGCCCTGGCTGACATCGCAGCCGCCGTGGCTGCCGAAAAGGGCGTGAGCGCCCCCGCCGCTGGCAACGTGACCGATGCCGCCAAGGCCATTGCCGCTTCGCTGTTGTCGGGTCAAAACGGCGCCGTGTTCCTGGGCAACGCAGCCGTTCAACATCCTCAAGCCGCGTCGCTGCAAGCGCTGGGTCAATGGATTGCCGAGCAAACTGGCGCCAAGCTGGGTTTCTTCGGTGAGTCGGCCAACACGGTGGGTGCCCAACTGGTGGGCGCACAGCCGAAGCAAGGCGGTCTGAACGCAGGGCAAATGCTGGCTGGCAAGGGTCTCAAGGGCCTCGTGCTGCTGGGCGTCGAGCCTGAATTCGACGCGGCCAACCCGTCTGCGGCCATGGCTGCGGTGCTGGGGGCCGACATGGTCGTGTCCCTGTCGGCCTTCAAGACCTCAGCGAACGATTACGCCGACGTGATCTTGCCGATCGCTGCCTTCGCAGAGACCTCCGGTACGTTCGTGAATGCCGAAGGCCGTGTCCAGAGCTTCCACGGCTCGGTCAAGCCTCAAGGCGATGCCCGTCCTGCCTGGAAGGTGCTGCGCGTGCTTGGCACGATGCTGGGCCTGGATGGGTTCGGTTTTGAAACCTCGGAAGAGGTCAAGGCGGCCGCTCTGGGTGATCTGGCCGCACTGCCTGCCAAGTTGAACAACGCCATCAGCGCGTCGGTCAACGTTGTGGGTTCGACCGGTGGTCTGGAACGCCTGGCTGACGTGCCGATTTACAGTGCGGATGCCCTGGTGCGTCGTGCGCCCGCGCTGCAAGCCACGGCCGACGCCAAGGCGCCGGTGGCCTGCTTGCCGCAAGCCTTGTGGGCTGAGTTGGGTCTGAGCGCAGGTGCGCAAGTCAAGGTGTCGCAAGACGGCGCCGAGGCTGTGCTGCCTGCCGTACTGGACGCCAGCTTGCCTGCCAACGTCGTGCGCGTGCCGGCCGGTACCGCTGCCACCGCCACCCTGGGTGCTTCGTTCGGCGCAATCCGCGTCGAAAAGGCCTGAAGGGTAGGGGAGACAACAGATGATTGACACCCTGTACAACGCTGGTGCCGCCAACCTTGGCGCAGCATGGCCCGTGGTCTGGTCTCTGATCAAGATCGTGGCGCTGTTGCTGCCCCTGCTGGGTTGCGTGGCGTATCTGACCCTCTGGGAGCGCAAGGCCATTGGCTGGTCGCAGATCCGTCCAGGTCCTAACCGGACCGGTCCGGCCGGTTTGCTGCAGCCCATCGCTGACGCGGTCAAGCTGATCTTCAAAGAGATCATCATCCCGTCGGCCGCCAACAAGGGCCTGTTCTTCCTGGGCCCCATCATGACCATCATGCCGGCTCTGGCTGCATGGGCGGTGATTCCCTTCGGCCCCGAAGTGGCACTGGCCAATGTGAACGCAGGCTTGCTGTTCCTGATGGCCATCACGTCGCTGGAAGTCTATGGCGTGATCATCGCTGGCTGGGCATCCAACTCGAAGTACGCCTTCCTGGGTGCCATCCGCGCGTCGGCCCAGATGGTGTCCTACGAAATCGCGATGGGTTTCTGCTTCGTGATCGTGCTGATGACGGCTGGTTCCTTGAACATGACCGACATCGTCCTGAGCCAAGGCAAGGGTCAGTTCGCCGCGATGGGCCTGAACTTCCTGTCGTGGAACTGGTTGCCGCTGCTGCCGATCACCGTGGTGTACTTCATCTCCGGTCTGGCTGAAACCAACCGTCACCCCTTCGACGTGGTCGAAGGTGAGTCGGAAATCGTGGCCGGTCACATGATCGAGTACTCCGGTATGGCGTTTGCCATGTTCTTCCTGGCCGAATACGCCAACATGATTCTGGTGTCCACTCTGTGCGCCATCATGTTCTTTGGCGGCTGGCTGCCCCCGGTCGAAGCGCTGAGCTTCATCCCCGGCTGGATCTGGTTGGGCATCAAGGCATTCATCATCGTGACGCTGTTCCTGTGGGTGCGTGCATCGTTCCCCCGCTTCCGTTATGACCAGATCATGCGTCTGGGCTGGAAGATCTTCATCCCGCTGACGCTGGTCTGGCTGATTCTGGTCGGCTGCTGGATGATGTCCCCCTGGAACATCTGGAAATAAGAAGGGGCACCCCACATGACTACGTCCCTCAAGGAATTCATTTCGAGCTTCTTCATGGTGGAACTCTTCAAGGGGATGGCCCTGACAGGCCGTCACTTCTTGAAGCCGCACATCACTGTGCAGTTCCCTGAAGAAAAGACCCCGTTGTCTCCACGCTTCCGTGGTCTGCACGCCCAACGTCGTTATGAAAACGGCGAAGAGCGTTGCATCGCCTGTAAGCTGTGCGAAGCGGTTTGCCCCGCCATGGCGATCACGATTGAAGCCGGCATGCGTGAAGACGGTTCGCGTCGCACCACCCGCTACGACATCGATCTGACCAAGTGCATCTTCTGCGGCTTCTGCGAAGAAAGCTGCCCCGTGGACGCGATCGTGGAAACCCACATCTTCGAATACCACGGTGAGAAGCGCGGCGATCTGTACTTCACCAAGGACATGCTCCTGGCGGTGGGTGATCGCTACGAGAAGGAAATTGCAGCCAACAAGGAGGCGGACGCGAAATACCGCTGACCCGATATGGACACCTTAAGCCTACTTTTCTATACCTTCGCCTTTGTGCTGGTCTACGCGGGCTTCCGCGTGATCACCGCCAAGAGCCCGGTGACCGCTGCATTGCACCTGGTGCTGGCCTTCGCCAGCGCCTCCTGTGTGTGGATGCTGCTGCAAGCTGAGTTCCTCGCCATTTCCCTCGTGCTGGTGTACGTGGGGGCGGTGATGGTGCTCTTCCTGTTCGTGGTGATGATGCTTGACATCAACACCGACTCCCTGCGTCAGGGTTTCTGGAAGCATTTCCCGCTCGCTGGTCTGATCGGCGTCGTGATCGCTCTGGAAATGTCCTTCGTGCTGACCCGAGGCTTCAACCTGCCTGTGGCCAAGCCGATGGCGCCGGACCTGGCCAAGATGGCCAATGCCAAGGCGCTGGGCGTGGAGTTGTTCTCTCACTATCTGTTCCCGGTTCAGGTCGCTGCGGTGATCCTGCTGGTCGGTATGGTGGCCGCGATTGCGCTGACGATGCGCGAGCGCAAGGACTCCAAGCATCAGAAGCCCGCAGAACAGGTGCGCGTGAAGAAGGCTGACCGCCTGCGCGTGGTGAAGGTGGCAGCCCAAGTGGAAGCCCCCGTTGAAGTTGACGCCAACACCCAGGCTGGAGGCCAAGCATGATCTCGATCACACTCGGACATTACCTGTCGCTGGGCGCGATCTTGTTCGCCATGTCGGTCATCGGGATCTTCCTGAACCGCAAGAACCTGATCGTGCTGCTGATGGCCATCGAGCTGATGCTGCTGGCCGTGAACCTGAACTTCGTCGCGTTCTCCCACTACCTGGGTGACATGGACGGCCAGGTCTTCGTTTTCTTCATCCTGACCGTGGCTGCGGCTGAATCCGCGATCGGTCTGGCCATTTTGGTGACGCTGTTCCGCAATCGTCGTTCGATCAACGTCGATGAGCTGGATACGCTCAAGGGCTGATCGGGAGAGATACAAGAATGTCAGAACTTTCTCTCAACTCGCTGCTGGCGGTGCCTCTGGCCCCGCTGGTCGGCTCGATCTGCGCCGGCCTGTTCGGCAAGACGATCGGCCGTCGCGGCGCGCACATGATCACGATCCTGGGCGTGCTGGTGTCCTTCATCATCTCGGTGATGACCCTCAAGGCAGTGACCTTGGATGGCGCGACCTTCAATGCCACGGTTTATGAGTGGATGACGTTGGGTTCGCTGAAGATGGAAGTCGGTTTCATGATCGACGGTCTGTCGGCCATGATGATGTGCGTGGTGACCTTCGTGTCGCTGATGGTGCACATCTACACCATCGGCTACATGGAAGAAGATCCTGGCTACCAGCGCTTCTTCTCGTACATCTCGCTGTTTACCTTCTCGATGCTGATGCTCGTCATGAGCAACAACATGCTGCAGCTGTTTTTCGGCTGGGAAGCTGTGGGCCTGGTGTCGTATCTGCTGATCGGTTTCTGGTTCAAGAAGCCCACAGCCATTTTCGCCAACATGAAGGCCTTCTTGGTCAACCGTGTGGGTGACTTCGGCTTCATCCTGGGCATCGGTTTGCTGCTGGCTTACACCGGTACGCTGAACTACACCGAAGTGTTTGCCAAGCGCGAAGCCCTGGGCGCGATGCTGTTCCCGCAAACCGACTGGCTGCTGATCACCGTGATCTGCGTGTGCCTGTTCATCGGTGCGATGGGTAAGTCGGCTCAGTTCCCGCTGCACGTGTGGCTGCCTGATTCGATGGAAGGTCCGACCCCGATCTCGGCGCTGATTCACGCCGCGACCATGGTGACCGCCGGTATCTTCATGGTCACCCGCATGTCGCCGCTGTTTGAGCTGTCGGACGCTGCGCTGAACTTCATCGTGATCATTGGTTCGATCACGGCGCTGTTCATGGGTTTCCTGGGCATCATCCAGAACGACATCAAGCGCGTGGTGGCTTACTCCACGCTGTCGCAGCTGGGTTACATGACCGTGGCGTTGGGCGTCTCGGCCTACGGCGTCGGCATGTTCCACGTGATGACCCACGCTTTCTTCAAGGCCTTGCTGTTCTTGGGCGCAGGTTCCGTGATCATTGGCATGCACCACGATCAGGACATCCGCAACATGGGTGGTCTGTGGAAGCGCATGCCCATCACCTGGATCACCTTCCTGCTGGCCAACCTGGCCCTGATCGGGACACCGCTGTTCTCGGGCTTCTACTCGAAGGATTCGATCATCGAAGCCGTCGCAGCGAGCGAATTGCCGGCAGCCGGTTTTGCACACTTCGCCGTGCTGGCGGGTGTGTTCGTGACCGCCTTCTACAGTTTCCGCGTTTACTTCCTGGTCTTCCACGGCAAAGAACACTTCCACCACAAGCCGTTCCCGGGTGAACACGATCATCACGACGACGATCACGGTCATGCTCACGAGCCGCACGAGTCGCCTTGGGTGGTGACCCTGCCGCTGGTGCTGCTGGCGATCCCCTCTGTCGCCATTGGCTACTTCACCATCGAGCCGCTGTTGTTCGGCAACTTCCTGGAGTCGGCGGTGTTCATCGACGCAGCCAAGCATCCTGGCATGCATGAGCTGACGCATGAGTTCCATGGCGCATGGGCGATGGCGATGCACGCGTTCGGCACGCTGCCGTTCTGGCTTGCTCTGGGTGGTGTGGCCACGTCCTTCTTGTTCTACATTGTTGCGCCTCAGATCCCGGCCTTCTTTGCCAAGGTGCTGCGTCCGCTGATCGTGGTGGGCGAGAACAAGTACTTCCTCGACTGGATCAACGAGAACATCTTCGCCGCTGGTGCGCGCCTGTTGGGCCGCATCTTCTGGAAGGTGGGTGACGTTGCTCTGATCGATGGCTTGGCTGTGAACGGTTCGGCCAAACTGGTCGGCCTGATCGGCTCGCTGACCCGCCTGTTCCAAACGGGCTACCTCTATCACTACGCACTGGTCATGATCCTGGGGGTGTTCGCCCTCATGACCTGGTTCGTGTTCATGCAGCACTGAGCGCGAGGACCGGTCCATGCAAACAATGTCCAATATCCTCTCTCTGGCCATCTGGATTCCAGTGGCCGTCGGGATCCTGTTGCTGGCCATCGGCCGCCAGGAAAATGCCCGCGTCACCCGTTGGGTGGCCCTGATCGGTTCGATCATCGGCTTCGCGGTCACCATCCCCTTGATCACTGACTTCAATGCCAGTACGGCTGCGATGCAGTTTGTCGAACACGCCCCCTGGATTGAGCGCTTCAATGTGTTCTATCACTTGGGCGTGGACGGCATCTCGATGTGGTTCGTGCCCCTGACAGCCTTCATCACGGTGATCGTGGTGCTGGCAGGTTGGGAAGTCATCGAAGACCGTCCTCACCAGTACTACGGCGCCTTCCTGATCCTGTCGGGTCTGATGATCGGCGTGTTCGCAGCACTGGACGGCATGCTGTTCTACGTGTTCTTCGAAGCCACGCTGATCCCGATGTACATCATCATCGGTATCTGGGGTGGCCCACGTCGCGTGTATGCAGCGTTCAAGTTCTTCCTGTACACGCTGCTCGGCTCGCTGCTGATGCTGATCGCGCTGGTCTACCTGTACTACAAGTCGGGTGGTAGCTTCGACATCATGACCTGGCAAAAACTGCCGCTGCCAGCCACGCCTCAGGCGCTGCTGTTCGGTGCGTTTTTTGCTGCGTTTGCCGTCAAGGTGCCGATGTTCCCGGTGCACACCTGGTTGCCCGACGTGCACGTGGAAGCACCGACGGGTGGTTCTGCCGTGCTGGCCGCAATCATGCTGAAGCTGGGTTGCTATGGCTTCCTGCGTTTCATGCTGCCCATCGTGCCCGATGCGTCGCACGAATTTGCGCCGGTGGTGATCACCTTGTCGCTGATTGGTGTGATCTACATCGGTCTGGTGGCCATGGTTCAGAACGACATGAAGAAACTGGTGGCGTACTCGTCCATCGCGCACATGGGTTTCGTGACCCTGGGCTTCTTCATCTTCAATGAACTGGGTGTGGTCGGTGGTCTGGTTCAGATGATCTCCCACGGTTTCGTGTCGGGCGCCATGTTCCTGAGCATCGGCGTGCTGTACGACCGCGTTCACTCGCGTGAAATCTCGGCCTACGGCGGTGTGGTCAACACCATGCCCAAGTTTGCCGCCTTCGCCTTGCTGTTCTCGATGGCTAACTGCGGCCTGCCGGGTACCGCTGGTTTCGTGGGTGAGTGGATGGTGATCCTGGGCTCGGTGCAGTACAACTTCTGGATCGGTCTGCTGTCTGCAACCGCTCTGATCTTCGGTGCTGCGTACACCCTGTGGATGTACAAGCGCGTGTACTTCGGCGATGTCACCAACGATCACGTTCGTGAACTCACCGACATCAATGCGCGTGAATTCCTGATCCTGGCCGTGCTGGCGGCCGCCGTGCTGTGGATGGGTATCCAGCCCAAGCCTTTCACCGACGTGATGCACGTCTCGGTGACCGAGCTGCTCAAGCACGTGGCACAAAGCAAGTTGAACTGAGGGCCGACACAAGATGACTGATTTGAACTGGCTCGCGGTGACTCCCGAGATCGTCCTGCTGGGCATGGCCTGCGTGGTCGCGCTCGCGGATCTGTTCGTCACCTGTCCCCAACGCAAGCCCACATACTTCCTGGCGATGCTGTCGCTGGCGGCTGTGGCGGGTTTGCATTTCAACGCCTTGGGCGGCACGGAATCCGTGTACGCCATGCAGAAGATGGTCGTGGTCGATCCGCTGGGCCATCTGCTTTCCTTGTGCGCCACGCTGGCCGTGATGGCCACGCTGACGTACTCGCAGGTCTATGCGTCGCACCGTGAAATGCTCAAGGGTGAACTGTTCAGCCTGAGCATGTTCTCGCTGTTCGGTATCTCGGTGATGATCATCGGCAACAACTTCCTGTCCATTTACCTGGGTCTGGAAGCAATGTCGCTGTCGCTGTACGCGCTCGTGTCCCTGCGTCGTGACAACGTGCAAGCCACCGAAGCCGGCATGAAGTACTTCGTGCTGGGTGCTCTGGCTTCCGGTTTCTTGCTGTATGGCTTGTCCATGATGTACGGCGCCACCGGTTCTTTGGACCTGGGTGAGGTGTACAAGGCCACGCTGACCGGTCAGATCAACAAGCAAGTGCTGGCCTTCGGTCTGGTCTTCATCGTGGCGGGTTTGGCGTTCAAGCTGGGTGTGGTGCCGTTCCACATGTGGGTGCCGGACATCTATCAAGGTGCCCCCACCACGGCCACGCTGCTGGTGGCAGGCGCGCCCAAGCTGGCTGCGTTCGCCATCACCATCCGCCTGTTGGTGGAAGGCCTGATCAACACCGCCGTGGACTGGCAGCAAATGCTGCTGATTCTGGCTGTGGCGTCGATGGCGCTGGGTAACTTGGCTGCGATCGCACAGACCAACCTGAAGCGCATGCTGGCGTACTCCGGTATCGCTCAACTGGGTTTCATGCTGCTGGGTTTTGTGCCCACCGTCGTGGCCGGTAGCACAGTCACGGCTGGCAACGGTCTGGGCTCGGCCCTGTTCTACGTCATCACCTACGTGCTGACCACGCTGGGCACCTTCGGTCTGATCATGGTGCTGTCGCGCCCTGGCTTCGAGTCGGAACAGATTTCGGATCTGGCCGGTTTGAACAAGCGCAGCCCGATGCTGGCTGGTGTGATGGCCGTGTTCATGTTCTCGCTGGCCGGTATTCCGCCGACCGTGGGCTTCTACGCCAAGCTGGCCGTGCTGCAAGCGCTGATCACGACCAGCTCGGGTCTGCTGCTGCAGATCTCGATCGTGGCTGTGTTGCTGTCGCTGGTCGCTGCGTTCTACTACTTGCGCGTCATCAAGGTCATGTACTTTGACGAACCGGTGGAGGGCGCTGCACCGATCGAAAGCAGCGGTGCTCGCGTGCTGTTGTCGGTGAACGCACTGGTAGTGCTGGGTCTGGGTTTGCTGCCTGGCGGCCTGATGGCCCTGTGCGCCCGTGTGATCACGCAATCTCTGGCAGGTTGAAAACTATGCTGATGACCTTGGGTCGTCGGGTCGCCGTATGACGGGCCTTGTGCCCGTCTGGGCGATCTACACTGTGCTGTTGGCCGCGTTGATCGCGGCCAATTTGCCATTCATCAACGAGCGACTGTTCGTCGTGGGGCCGGTGCGTGCACCGAAGGCCGTGGCATGGCGCTTGTTGGAATTGCTGGTTTATGCATTGGGCGTGGCCGCAATGGGCTGGGGGCTGGAAACGCACCTGGGTCAGGCCAGCCCGCTGCGCTGGGAATTCGTGGCCGTGTGGTTGTGCGTGATGCTGACCCTGGCGTTCCCAGGTTTTGTGTGGCGCTATCTGCGTCGCCAGTGACCCCTTGCTGAGGCCACCATGTCTGATGCGCCCTTGAGCGACGATCACCTGCGTGAGGACACGCTGTCGTCGGAGCCTGTCTACCAGGGCAAATTTCTGCAGATGCGGTGCGACAGGGTCCGTTTGCCCGATGGCCGGGAGGCCTCGCGGGAATACGTGGTGCACCCCGGGGCAGTGATGGTTGTGGCCATCTTGCCCGATGGGCGTTTGGTGATGGAGCGGCAGTACCGTTACCCCGTGCGTCAAACCATGATCGAGTTTCCAGCAGGCAAGCTGGATCAGGGCGAGGGCGGTTTGGCCTGTGCGCAGCGTGAGTTGCTGGAGGAAACCGGTTACCGCGCCAAGCGTTGGGCCAAGGCGGGCATCATGCACCCGGTGATTGGCTATGCCACCGAGGTGATTGAAGTCTGGTTTGCCGACGACTTGACCTTGGGTGAGCGTCACCTGGACGAGGGTGAGTTTCTGGATGTGTTTGCTGCCACCCAGGATGAGCTGGAAGCCTGGATGCGTGATGGCCAGTTGACCGATGCCAAGACTGTGGTCGGCATGATGTGGCTGCTGCAATGGCGCGCCGGGCGTTGGCCCTTGGACTGGCAAGTCGTTTCCTGATCTGTTGGGTATGTTGGTTGTTGATCTGCATTGCGAACACGCGCATGTGTTCGAAGGCTGGTTTGCTTCGGCAGAAGACTTGGCCTCGCAGCAAGCACGTGGGTTGGTCAGTTGTCCTGTGTGTGGCAGCGTCAACGTCGTGCGCCGGCCTTCTGCGTCGCGCTTGAACGTGTCGGGGTTGAAGGACGAGTCAGAACCGCGTCGTGATGATGCACAAGCCAGTCGCCGTGCGTCGGCACCGATGACCGCACCCGCTTCACAGGTCGACCATGGCGAGCCGAAGTTGGCGTCCGGCGAAGCCACCGAGATGCTGGAGGCCGTGCAGGCGGTGTATCTGCAGGCTGTTCGGGAGGTCCTGGCGCAAACCGAAGATGTGGGCGCCCGCTTTGCGGACGAAGCCCGCAGCATTCACCACGGCGATGCGCCCGTGCGGCCGATTCGCGGGCAGACCACGCCAGAGGAGCGTGAAGCCTTGCAGGATGAAGGCATTGAGGTGCTCAGCCTGCCCGTGCCAGATGCGCTAAAGGGGCCGGTTCAATAATCATTGGATCGCACGTCCCAGCCATGGGGAACTGAGCTTATTGCGGCACGGTGCGACCGGGGTTCAGGATGCCATGAGGGTCCAGAGCCTGTTTGATCGAGCGCATCATGGCCAGTGCGGCAGCGGGTTTGCGTCGCGCCAGCTCTTCGCAGCGCAGCAGGCCGATGCCATGCTCGGCCGAGAGGGTGCCCTGGTAGGCGTCCACCATGTCAAAGACCACGGTGTTCACCTGACGTTCGAACGACAGCAGGGCCTTGCCTTGCGCGTGCGCGGCGGGTGGCTGGACGTTGTAGTGCAGGTTGCCGTCGGCCAGGTGCCCGAAACAGACAATGCGCGCCCCGGGCCACCGTTCGCGCAGCGCAGCCTCGGTGCACTCGACAAAGTCTGCGATGGACGAGGTGGGCACGCCGATGTCATGTTTGACCATCATGCCTTCGGCGCGTTCGGCCAATGGAATGCTTTCGCGTACCCGCCACATGGATTGCTGTTGCGAGCCGTTGGCTGCGATCACCGCGTCGACACATTCGGATTGTTCGTGCGCCTCGGCCAGCAGGCTTTCAAGGCGTGCGCGGGCGTGGTCTTCACTGTCGCTGCTACTGTGTTCGAGCAGCACCGTCCAGGGGGCGCTGGTGTCGCCCAGCATGCGTGCGGCCTCGGGCTCGTGGCGACGCAGCAGGGCCAATGGAAAAGCGGCCATGACCTCGAAAGCAGTGAGGCCGGCATCCAGGTGGCGACGACTGCGCTCCAGCAGGCGGGTGGCCGCCAGCAGGGACTGGCAGTAGATCAGTGCGGTGCAGGTGCCCCGGGGTTTGGGGTAAAGCCGCAAGGTCGCGGCAGTGATGATGCCGAGCGTGCCTTCGCTGCCGATGAGCAGGTCGCGCAGGGCGTAGCCGCTGTTGTCTTTGCGCAAGGCTTTGAGGCCATCCCAGATGTCGCCTTGAGCGGTGATCGCTTCCAGGCCCAGACACAGTTCGCGCGCGGTACCGTAACGCAGCACCTGCGTGCCGCCCGCATTGGTGGCCAGGTTGCCACCAATGGTGCACGTGCCTTCGGAGGCCAGTCGCAGCGGAAAGAGCAGGCCTTCGCGGTCTGCCGCCGCTTGCACGTCGGCCAGTAGGCATCCGGCTTCGACCGTCATGGACAGGTTGGCGGGGTCAACCTGCAGGACACGGTTCATGCGCGTGAGGCTCAGGACAATCTGTTGTCCGCTGTTATCGGGCACGGAGCCACCCACCAGGCTGGTGTTACCCCCTTGCGGCACGATGGTGAGGCCATGTTGCGCGCACAGTGTGACCACATTGGCCACTTCCTGGGCGTTCGCGGGTTTGACGATGGCGAGCGCTTGACCCCGGTAGCGCTTGCGCCAGTCGACCAGATGACGCTCGCAGTTGTTCGCATCGTCTGGGACGAGCACGTGGGGCGTACCCACAAGTTGCCGAAGCGAACTCAGGACGGATGCGTCAGGCACGGTGGTCATGCTGAGGTGTCGTCTGCGGTTTTCTTGGCCTTGGGTGGCAGCACACGCAGACGCAGGCGGATGTACACCGCGCAGGCCGTGAACAGGGCCACGCTCAAGGTGACTTCGATGCCGGCCAGCACCTGAGACAGTCCGGTGTCGCTGGTGGCGCGCACCACGCCCTCGGTGAAGTACAGCCAGACCAGTAGCGACACCCAGCGATAGGTGTAGAGCTTGTGCTTGAGAAAACCGGCGATGGCCAGCGTCAGGGGCAGGGCCTTGAAGGCGAGAGACCCGGTTCCGCCTGGAAGGGGGGCCAGCCACAATTCCCAAGCCACGCTCAGGCCAATCAGGCTGATCAGCAGGGCGATGTTGAGCAGGCGCATGCGCTCGATCAGGGCGCGGCGGGCAGGGGGATGGGGGGCAAACACAGCCTCCAGCGTGTCGGCGGCGGGCTGGGGCGTGGCGGGGGCGGAAGTGGTGGTCTCGTTCATGGCAAAAATCAGGCGACCGATGCCCGGCGTAGTGCCAGGGGACGGCGCATGACTGGCATCATAGCCAGCATGACGTCGAAATGGATTTTTTGGGCGAATGCCCGTCAACGATGGGTCTTGCTGGTGCACACGCTGCAGCAGTGGCCGTGGATGCGCACCTTTGAAACCTTGCGCCAGCGATTTCGGGAAGACAAGCTGGGGCTGACGGCCGGGAGCCTGACGTTCACGACCACGATTGCGCTGGTGCCCCTGTTCACGGTGATGCTGGCTTTGTTCAGTGCGTTTCCGGTGTTTGCGCGTTTCCGCAAGATTCTGGAGCAGCAGGTGATTCAGGGCATGGTGCCCGACATCATCGCCAAGCCGGTGCTGGTGTCCCTGACCAAATTTTCCGCCAAAGCCAGCCAGTTGGGTGGGATGGGGATGGTGGCGCTGGGCGTGACCGCGATGGCATTGATGCTGACCATTGACCACACGCTCAACGGGATCTGGCGAGTCAAGACCGCGCGACCGTTTGCGCAGCGCGTGCTGGTCTATTGGGCTGCGTTGACCCTGGGGCCCTTGTTGGTCGGCGCGAGTTTGTCCATGACCTCGTATGTGCTGTCGGCCTCTCGCGGACTGGTGGATGAGTTGCCAGGAGGCGTCAGTGTCTTGCTGGGCTTGATGGTCTTTTTCCTGCAGACGTTTGGCTTTGCGGCGCTTTACAAATTTGTGCCGAACACGTTTGTGCGCTGGGATCATGCTTGGGGCGGTGCACTGTTTGCTTCATTGGGCCTGGAGTTGGGGCAACGGGTGTTGGCCTTGTACCTGTCGAACGTGCCGGTCTACGCCACGATCTATGGCGCCTTTGCGGCGGTGCCGATCTGTCTGGTCTGGATCTACACGAGTTGGCTGATTGTGTTGATGGGCGCGGTGATCGTGGCTTACACGCCGAGTCTGCTGTCGCAGGTCAAGCGGTGGCCGGACACGCCGGGGCACCGGTTTTCTTTGGCGCTGGCTTTGCTCAAGGCGTTGCAAACGGTTCAACACGCACCAGAGCGTGGCCTGACCGCGGAAGCCTTGGCGCACCAACTGCGTACCGACCCTCTGCAGATTGAGCCTTTGCTGGAGGGCTTGGTCGAGTTGGACTGGATCGGGCAGTTGAACGACGAAGCGTCTCGACACGGTGGGCGGTTTGTATTGTTGTGCGATCCCTTGACGACGTCCGTGGCGCCTTTGGTGGGGAGCGTGCTGTTGAAGCCGGATGGATTCACCCAAGGGTTCTGGAGCCGCGCGGGGCTGGATGACATGACCTTGGCTCAGGCGTTGGCCTGAGTAGGCATAAAAAGCGGTGCGGGATCAGGGTCAATACCCTGTTCACAAGGACGTGTCTCTGTCGCAATGAAGGGGCAGCAGTCAACAAGGTGTCCTGATCTTGCGCAACGTGAGGCGCAGGACGTGGATTTGTCGGACGGATGGGGCTATATTGCGCCCGTAGGGCCTGTTGTCTACGCCCATTTTTCTAGGAGAGCGAGTCATGAAAGTCAGCGACATTCTGCGAGTGAAGGGCGGCACCCTGTTCACCGTTCAACCGGAACAGTCTCTGGCCGATGCGGCTTCCACCATGGCTGAGCATGACATTGGCTCTCTGGTGGTGATGGATCACGGTGACTTGGTTGGCATGCTGACCTTCCGTGAAGTCATCAAGGCCACGGTGCGCAACAGCGGGGTGTTTGGCAGCCTGACCGTGCGCACGGTGATGGACGACCACCCGCTGACTTGCACGCCTGACACCGAACTGGATGAGGTGCGTCGCATGATGCTGAGCCGTCACGCGCGCTACATGCCGGTCATGACGCAAAAGACCCTGATGGGCGTGATCTCGTTCTACGACGTGGCCAAGGCCGTGGTGGACGGACAGGATTTCGAGAACCGCATGCTCAAGGCTTACATCCGCGACTGGCCCGTCACCGAAGACGGGGCCGGCAAGGAGCCGCAGGCCCTGCTGTGATGCGGCTGGGTGACTGAGCGTCGCGTGAGCGCCCGGTGATGCCGGGCGTTTTCATTTCTGTTGCTGTGGTTCCCGGCCTGATGGGGGACAATAGCGGTTTTCCTGTTGCATAACTCGGTTGGCGCTCTATGGCTGGCAGCACCTTTGGTCTTTTGTTCACGGTCACAAACTTTGGCGAATCGCACGGTCCGGCGATTGGCTGCGTGATCGATGGTTGCCCTCCGGGCATGACCTTGTCCGAGGCGGACATTCAGCCCGATCTGGATCGCCGTCGTCCGGGTACTTCGCGTCATGTGACGCAGCGTAACGAGCCCGATGCCGTCGAGATCCTGAGCGGCGTGTATGAAGGCAAGACAACGGGTGCGCCGATTGCGCTGCTGATTCGCAATACCGATCAGCGCTCGAAGGACTACGGCAACATCCTGCAGACTTTCCGTCCCGGTCATGCCGACTACACCTACTGGCACAAGTACGGCATCCGCGACCCGCGTGGTGGTGGCCGTTCGTCAGCCCGTCTGACGGCTCCGATGGTGGCCGCCGGTGCCGTGGCCAAGAAGTGGCTGCGTGAGCAGTTCGGCACCGAGATTCGTGCCTGCATGACCCAGTTGGGTGAGGTGCCCATTGCCTTCGAAGGCTGGGACCATGTGCCCAACAACCCGTTCTTTGCGCCCAACGAAAGCCAGATCGAGCAGTTGGAGTCCTACATGGACGAGTTGCGCAAGGATGGCGATTCGTGTGGGGCCAAGCTGATCGTGGAAGCCAGCGGCATGCCAGTGGGTTTGGGCGAGCCGCTGTTTGACAAGCTGGATGCCGACATCGCGTACGCCATGATGGGCATCAACGCCGTCAAGGGTGTGGAGATTGGTGCCGGTTTCGAGAGCGTGAGCCAGCGCGGTACCGTGCATGGCGATGAGTTGTATCCAGATGGCTTTGCCTCGAACCATTCGGGGGGGGTGTTGGGTGGCATGTCGACCGGGCAAGACCTGCGCGTGGCCATTGCGATCAAGCCGACCAGCTCAATCCGTACGCCCCGTCAGTCGATTGACCTGCACGGTCAGCCAGCCACGGTCGAGACTTTTGGTCGCCACGACCCATGCGTGGGCATTCGCGCCACCCCGATCGCAGAGGCGATGCTGGCGCTGGTGCTGATTGACCACGCCTTGCGCCACCGCGCCCAGTGCGGGAACGTGGTGGTGGACACGCCAAAGATTGCGGCCCATCGGCCTTGAAACAAGAAAGGGACCTCACGGTCCCTTTTTCATTGGGTGGCTCAGGCTTGCAGTTCACTGGCGTGTTCGGGGCGTTCGATCAATTCGATCTTGTAGCCATCCGGATCGGTGATGAAGGCGATGACGGTGGTGCCGCCCTTGATGGGGCCGGCCTCGCGGCTGATGCTGCCGCCCAGGGTGGCCGTTTTGGCACGCACAGCTTCGCAGACCGCTGCCGCGTTGTCGACGCCCAAGGCGATGTGGCCGTAGGCCGTGCCCAGTTCGTAACGGTCGACGCCGTAGTTGTAGGTCAACTCGATTTCAGCGTGCTCTGGGTTGCGACCGTAGCCCAGGAAAGCCAGGGTGTATTGCTGCTCAGGCCGGTCGGTGGTGCGCAGCAGAGTCATGCCCAGAGCCTGGGTGTAGAAGTCGATGGAGCGCTGCAGGTTGCCAACGCGCAGCATGGTGTGCAGAAGACGCATGGTGTGAAGAGGTCAGGGGTGTGAAGGCTTGGCAGTCTGCCACCGAGCGGCATTTGACTGCAGGGCAGGGTTATCGAAGCGTGAGCGAGGCCAGGTCCACATCGAGCCAACCGCGCACACTGTTGAGCAAGGCCAGCCCTTCTGCGCGCGACAGGTCACTGAGGTACAGCACCCGCTCTTGCAGGACGCCTTCGTCCAGCAGGGTAGCGCGCATCACACCTGGCAGCAGGCCGCATGACACGGGCGGGGTGTACCAGATGCCGTCGAGCTTCAGGGCTATGTTGCCGATCGTGAACTCGGTGAGTTCGCGCTGAGCGTTGTACAAGAGGGTGTCAAAACAGCCCAGTGGCGGTTTGAATGCCGCATAGGCTTCGCGACGCGTGGTCTTGTGCCAGATGAAGGCATCTGCCGGGGGCATGGCTTGTGGTGCCAGCGCTACCCGGACAGGCTGTTGGGTGGTCGGTAACGGTGCGGCCTCGAGTTGGACATTCCGTTGGTCGTCCACCAACAGGCGCACCTTGTAGACGCCTGTGGCGTGGGCTCGAGCGGCGTCTTGCAAGGCCGCATGGATGCGTTGCACCAGATCCTGACACTGTGCCTCATCCGACGCGAAGTGGAAGTGGCGTGCGGCGTTCAGCACGCGGGCCAAGTGACGAGGTTGGCGCAGGATGACGCCGTCTTCCAAGCGCAGGGACTCGAGCAATTGGAACGGCTGGCTGGCGCGCACCAGAAAGGCCTTTTTGGCCTCCCACTCTCGGGCCTCACCCGGGCCGGTGGCGTCGAGGGTGATGCCACTGCCGATGCCGCAATGGGCGCGCCAGGGGGCGGGGGGCGGCAGGGTGTCGACCGTGATGGTCCGGATGGGGACGTTGAAGGTCACATGACCGCCTGGCTGCATGAGGCCCACGGCACCGCAATAGACGCCACGCGCGCTGCGTTCGAGTCGGGCGATGTGGTGCATGGCCTGGCGTTTGGGGGCGCCAGTGACCGAGCCACAGGGGAAGAGGGCGGCAAACAATTCGCTCAGTTGAACACCGGGACGGCTGTCTGCGGTGATGGTGGAGGTCATTTGCCAGACTGTGGGCAAGGCCATGAGCTCAAACAAGGCAGGGACCTTGACGCTGCCCGTGACCGCGACACGCGACAGGTCGTTGCGCAACAGGTCGACGATCATCAGGTTTTCTGCCCGTTCTTTGGCACTGCTGTGCAGGTGCTCGGCGGCGGTCTGGTCGCTGGTGGCATCATGGCCGCGTGGTGCGGTGCCTTTCATGGGGCTGGTCGTGATGTGTTGACCATCCCAATCGAAAAACAGTTCGGGTGACACGCTCAAGACGGTGCCGGGGGCGCGACTGGCAGCGCGGGCATCAAGCATGAGTGCGTAGCTTTGAGGCTGACTGCGGCGCAAGGCCATGAACCAAGGCCACAAAGCGGCTGGGGGGCCTTCGAAGGGGCTGCGTTGCTGCCCGGTCAGGTTGATTTGGTATACCTCGCCGGCACGGATCAACTCGCGGATTTGCTCCACCTTGTGCTCGATGGTGACCTGATCCAGATCGCCTTGCCAAGGCCCCACTTGCCAGGGGGCTGCAGGCAGGTCGTGGCTGATGGCTTGACCATCCCATGGCTCGGCATGGTCGAATACTGCCCACACGGCATAGGGCTGACCCGGCGGCAGCGCCTTGACGGGCAGGTGCGGGTTCAGGCCAGGGGCTGCCTCGTAGGCAACCCAACCCACACACCATTGCCCCTGTTGGGCCAGTTGGTGGGCGGCATCCAGCAAGCCCGCGACCTGACTGGGGTCGTGGGCGACCAGCCATCGTGCCGGGCGGTCGAATCGCCAGCGCCGGCGTGCCTCGCTTGGATGTCCAGGTGGCGCCGGAAAGTCCACCAGCGCCGTGGGCAGATGGGGATCCTGATCAAGCACGACGTTGAGGTGTCAAAGTGCTGAACACCAGGATGCCACCCGCCACGGCAAACAGGGCCAAGGACCAGAACTCGAACGGCACGCCCAGGATGCTCACCGCCGCATCGGCGCAACTGGCGCGGACCTCAAACCATTCGGGCCAACGGGTGTCGAGACCGAAGAACCCGATCACCTGGTCGGCAAAGGTCATGGCGCACGAATTGGTTTTGGCGGCCACGAAGTGCTGCCACAACGCGGCGCAAATTCCCCCAGCGCTGAGCACCGCACCGACCCCGGACAGGACCCGACGCGCCAAGTCCACGGGCAGGGCTGCACCGATCAAGGACAGGACCGTCAACAAAATGAAAATGATGCGCTGGAGGATGCACCACGGGCACGGCTCCATGCCGAACTTGTGTTGAGCCAAGAGCGCGAGGCCGACGGACGCCCCGCACACGAGGCCCAGTACCAGCAACAGGGTGCGGGGGGCAAGCTGGCGCATGGTGTCAGGCAACTTCAGCAATCAGCTCGATTTCCACGCATGCCCCCAGAGGGATCTGGGCGACGCCAAAGGCGCTGCGTGCATGCACGCCCTTTTCACCAAACACCTCGCCCAGCAACTCGGAGCATCCGTTGGTGACCAGGTGGTGCTCGGTGAATTCGGTGGTGCTGTTGACCAGGCTCATCACCTTGACGATGCGGACCACTTTGTCGAGGCCGCCAGCAGCCACTGCCAGGGTGCCCATCAGGTCGATGGCAACGGCGCGGGCGGCTTGCTTGCCCTCTTCTGTTGTCATGTTCTGTCCGAGCTTGCCAACCCACACAGCACCGTCTTTCTTGGCAATGTGACCAGACAGGAAGATGGTGTTGCCTGTTCGCGCAAACGGCACATAAGAGGCAGCAGGAACGGCAACGGGCGGCAGGGTGATGCCGAGGTCTTTCAGGCGTTGTTCGATGGACATGGCGATGTGGAAACCTCAAATCAGGGTAAGACCGGATCGTACACCGTGACCGGTAGCACGACTGTGTGAGCGGGCCTCTTCAGTTTTTCATCTCGGGTCCGAAAACACCGATATCGCTGAGGAATAAGTCATGAAAAAAACAGTGACGATCGCAAGTCGGTTGTGGATCCCGCCTGTCGTGATTGCGGCGACAACGGTGGTGGTTGGGGTGACGGCGGCAGCCGTCATGGATTCGGTCGACAAAGCCTCTGCGCAGGCCTTGTCGGCGCAGCAGCAGAAGCTGGAGTTGGCCTACACCTGGGCGGGGCTGACCGAGGCCAATGCCGTGCGCACGATGGCTGGGCTGCAGACGGTCGATGCCGATTTGGAAGCCAAGCTCAAGCCCGACCTGGAGAAGACGTCCGCGCGCATCTCGGAGTTGCAAAAGCAACTGGAAACGCAGTCGACGACACCGCCGGAAAAAGAGCTTCTGGACAAGGTGGCAACGGCCCGCAAGACCTATATTGGCTTGCGAAACGATGCCAAAAAGCTGAAGACCGATGGACAACTCGATGCGGCCCAACAGGCATTGACCACGCAGGTGGTGCCGGCCGTCAAGAGCTATCTGGATGCTCAGCGCGAGTTCGTTCAATTTCAGACGCATCACACAGAGGAAGTGCGTGACGGTGCGCTGAGTTCTGGCAAGCGCGTCGTGATGTGGCTGATTGGTGCCATGGCGACCCTGGGCGTGTTGTTGCTGATCAGTACCCGCGCACTGTCCCAGGCAGTTTTGAAGCCGCTGAAGGAATTGGGCATCGCCACGGAGCAAGTGGGCGCGGGCGATCTGACCGCCAACATTCATGTCGTCCATGGCGACGAAATTGGTGAAATGGCCAGTTCCTTGCAGCACATGCGTGATTCGCTGCACCAGATCGTGGGGCGTGTTCGCCAGACAGCAGACAGCATTGCAACCGCATCCAGCGAAATTGCCAGCGGGAATGCCGATCTGTCGCGTCGAACCGAGCAACAGGCCGCCGCATTGCAACAAACCGCCGCATCCATGCAGCAGATGACCGATGTGGTGCAGCAAAACGCCAGCAATGCCCAGCAGGCGACTCAGTTGGCCGGTCAGGCCGCACAGGTCGCCAACCAAGGTGGCGAGGTCGTTGGCCGTGTGATCACGACCATGGATGACATCACGGCCAGCAGCCGCAAGATTTCGGACATCATTGGCGTGATTGACGGCATCGCCTTCCAGACCAACATCCTTGCGCTCAATGCGGCGGTGGAGGCTGCACGTGCGGGTGAACAAGGTCGAGGCTTTGCTGTCGTGGCGGGCGAGGTGCGGTCGTTGGCGCAACGCAGTGCCAACTCCGCACGTGAGATCAAGAGCCTGATTGCAGATTCGGTCAGCAAGGTGGAGGCTGGTAGCCAACTGGTGAACGAGGCGGGCACAACCATGGCCGAGATCGTGCGTCAGGTGAACCACGTAACCCAATTGATTTCTGAGATCAACACCTCGACGGTCGAGCAGTCGGGCGGTATCCGTCAGGTGAACCAGGCCGTGACATCTCTGGATAACGGTACGCAGCAAAACGCAGCCTTGGTGGAAGAGTCTGCTGCAGCTGCCGAGAGTTTGCGCCTGCAGGCCAACGAATTGATGAAGATGGTGTCGGTCTTCAACTTGGGCGGCCCAGGTCATGCACAGCAGGTGCAGGACCGTGTGCAGAGTCTGGGGCAGACGCAGCAGCCGGCCTTGTCACACGCTGGCTCGTCCATCACCCCTCGGGGCGAAGGCAGATTGATGCTGCGCTGATGACAATGTGAGCCATTCAAGGCGCGACAGACGCCGGATGGCTGCCGAGCTGGTGAGGCTCGGCTTCCCGCGGGGAGGCGGGGCACATTGCAACGTGATGTTTTGTCGGGCTGGCCCGGATGGCTGGTGCTGTGTGTCGGCTGGTTGTTGGGCGTGAGCCTGCAACTGGCCGAATCTGTTTTGTGGGCACCCTCGGCCTACCTGGCAGGACTGGGTGGGGCGACCGTCCTGCAGGGCTGTGTGGGCTGGATGGCGTGGGCCGGGCGGCTGGCGGTGCCTTGGCGGGTGATGGGGTCGGCCTTGGCCCTGTGCCTGACGGGATGGGGCAGCACGGGTTATCGGGCGTGTCAGCAGCAGGCCATAACGTGGCACGGTGGGGTGCAAGACCTTGCGCTGACGGTGCGAACCGAAGGCCTGCCGCAGCCCATGGCCGGTGGCAATGTGCGCTTTGAAGCCCGGGTATTGGAAGCACGAGCGCTGGATACGCCGACCACGTTGCCATGGAGGTCGGGCGCACTTGTGAGCCTGATAGCCGATGCCGCTTCGGGCTTGGGCGAGGTGACCGCTGGGCAAACCTGGTCGCTGCACGCGCGCTTGCATGCCCCCGATGGCTTGGTGAACCCTGGTGGGCACCATGCCATGCGCTACCTGTTTGAGCAGGGCATTGGGGCGGTGGGCTCGGTTCGTGCCAAAGCGATGCGACCCGTGATGGTGTCGCCGGCATCCAGTGTGTGGCAGGGGGGCATCGACCGGTTTCGGCAGCGGGTGAGGGCGGCCCTGATGCAGGCCGTGCCGGATGCGCAAGCCGCCGGAGTGTTGGCTGGGCTGGCCGTGGGGGATCAGTCGGCCATGGATCGCGCTGACTGGGATGTGTTTCAGCGCACCGGTGTGTCACACGTCGTGAGCGTCAGCGGGACCCATGTGGTCATGTTGGGCTGGCTGGTGGCCGTTTGTGTGCGTCGCGTGTGGTCACGCAGCGCACGCCTGGTGCACCGGTGGCCCGCACCGCAGGTCGCGGCCTGGCTGTCGGTCGTGGTGTCGGCGCTGTATGCCCTCGTGGCGGGGTGGGGGGTACCCGCTCAGCGCACGGTGTGGATGATGGCTGCGACCGTTGCCCTGAAAACGTCGGGGCGAAGGTGGCCTTGGGGGCTGGTGCTGTGTGGGGCTGCCGTGCTGGTCACCGTGTGGGACCCGTGGGCGTTGTTGCAGCCGGGGTTCTGGCTGTCGTTTGTGGCTGTGGGTGTGCTGATGAGTGATGGCGCGCAAGCGCCGACGGATGGGCGTTGGCCGCAGCAGGTTTGGCAGGGCGCCCGCACGCAGTGGCGTGTCTCCCTGGCGCTGACCCCGCTGGCGCTGGTGTGTTTTCAGCAGGCGTCCATGGTGGGGCTGTTTGCCAATTTGGTGGCGATTCCGGTGTTCACCTCGGTGATCACGCCCTTGGCGCTGTTGGGCGTGGTGGCCCATGGCGTGTGGGGCTTGGGGGCGTGGATGACCCACCTAACGATGGTGACCTTGTCATGGATGGCTGCGGTGCCTGGGGCTGTGTGGTCTACCCCCGAATTGCCCTTTGCGTGCCAGGTCGCGGCTGTGTTGATGGGGGCGCTGCAGTTCACCGCCATGCCCTTGGTTTGGCGCTGCATGACTTGGTCTTGGTTCCTTCCGCTGCTGTACCTGCCGCGCGGGTGGTTGTTGGTGCCCCCGCCCGCGCTGGGACAGGTGTCGGTCGTGGCCGCCGACGTGGGGCAGGGCACGGCCGTGCTGGTGCGAACGGCGCGACACAGCCTGTTGTTCGATGCGGGTGGGCGCTTGCCTTCCGGCGTGGACATGGGACAGCGTGTGGTGGTGCCTTTGTTGCGGGCGCTGGATGTGACCCAGTTGGATGAATTGCTGATCAGCCACGAAGACACGGATCACGTGGGCGGGGCCCTGTCGGTGTTGCAAAGCGTGTCCATCGTGCGTCTGCGAAGTTCCTTGGCACCGGATCATGAGGTGCGGGCATGGCATGCCCCCAAGCGTCTGCCCAAACCGCACACCCGCTGCGAGGCCGGGCAGAGCTGGATCTGGGATGGTGTGCGCTTTGATGTGTTGCATCCGCATGCCGATGATTACGCCCGGCGCAGCCAACTGGCGCCGAATGCCTTGTCATGCGTGCTGCGCGTGTCCACGCTCGCAGCGCCGCAGCGCAGTTTGTTAATTGCGGGCGATGTGGAAGCCCGCCAGGAGGCCGCGCTGATTGACCGACAACGGGCGGGGACGCCGGCCACCAACCTGGCCAGCACGATTTTGGTGGCACCCCATCACGGCAGCGACACATCGTCGACGATGGCGTTTCTGCAGGCCGTGGCGCCCCAGCAGGTGGTGGTGCAAGCCGGTGCACGCAACCGTTACGGGCACCCGTCACCCGAGGTGGTCAAACGGTACCAGCAACTGGGGATGAGCTGGGTGGCCACCCCGCAATGTGGCGCCTGGGTGTGGCACAGCCAGATGCCGGGCGCAGGCGACTGCTGGCGACAGCACCATGCGCACTATTGGGTGACGCAGCCTTCCCAAGGTTCGCCCTAGCGGGCTGGGCGCCTCAGTCCGACGTGTTCAGGCGCGAAGCCAGCACCTTGTCGATGCGCTTGCCATCCATGTCCACCACTTCAAAGCGCCAACCTTCCCACTCGATGGCATCGGTGGTTTTGGGCAGGCGACCCAGCAGCAGCATCACCATGCCGGCCAGGGTGTTGTAGCGGCCACGGTCTTCGTCGGGCAGCACCTTCAATTCCAGCCGGTCTTTGAGTTCGTGTGTAGGGATCAGGCCGTCAATCAGCCACGAGCCGTCGTCGCGTTGAATGGTCCAGGCGTCGTCCGCTTCCAAAGGCGTGAACTCGCCGGTGATGGCTTCCAGCACGTCACGCAGGGTGATCACACCTTGGACTTCACCGTATTCATCGACCACGAACACCATCTGGGTGTCCGAGCCACGGAAGTGCTCCAGCAACTCCATGCCCGACAGGGTTTCGGGCACAAACACTGCAGGCAGCAAACCCTCGTTGAGGTCGCTGTTTTGGTTCTGCGTGAGTTGATGCAGCAAGTTCTGGGCCGTGGCCACACCGACCACGTCGTCCAGCCCGCCGCGGCAGACCGGGTAGCGGGAGTAGCCGTGCTCGGCAATGGTGGCGAGGTTTTCGCTCATCGGGACTTCGATGTCCAGCCAGGCGATGTCACTGCGCGGGATCATCATCGAGCCAATCTGCCGCTCATCCAGGCGGAACACGTTGCGCACCATCTGGTGCTCGTGTGCCTCGATCACGCCGGCGTCCAGACCTTCTTCCAGCTGGGCGGCGATTTCTTCTTCGGTCACGCTGCGGCCACCGTTGTCCCGGATGCCCAGCAGCTTGAGGATGGCCTCGGTGGACGCTGCCAGAAACGCGACGAAAGGGCGCGTCAGCGTGGACAGAAATCGCATGGGCTTGGCAACCATGCGCGCCACGGGTTCGGGGTACATCTGGCCCACACGCTTGGGCACCAGTTCACCAAAAATGATGGACACGAAGGTGATGATGACCACGACCAAGCCGGTGGCGGTGACTTCTGCCACCTTTTCCGTCAAGGGGAAGGTTTCGAGCAGCCAGGTCTCCAGCGGGGGCGAGAAGGCCGCCTCACCGACGATACCGTTGAGCAAACCGATCGACGTGATGCCGATTTGCACGGTCGAGAGAAATTGAGTCGGGTTGTCGTGCAGGTTCATGGCCGCCTGGGCCCCTGCGTCGCCGGTCTCGGCCATCACTTGGAGACGCGCTTTGCGGGTGGCCGCCAGCGCCATTTCGGACATGGCGAACAGGCCGTTGAGCAAAATCAGGAAAATCAGTAGAGCTAAGTCCATATCAGGCGCCGATCCGCGTCGGGCCAACAATCACGACGTGCGAAGCGTAGCAGAATCCATTCCATGATTTACCTTGTTGGAGATTTGCAGGGGTGTTGCCAGCCGTTGGAGCGCCTGCTGCAGACGATTGATTTTTCACCGTCACGCGACCAGCTGTATTTGCTGGGGGATTTGGTCAACCGTGGTCCGGATTCCTTGGGGGTGCTGCGGCGGTTGCGTGGCCTGGAAGGGGCCGCGACCTGCCTGCTGGGCAACCACGACCTGCACCTGCTGGCGGTGGCGCATGGCGTGCGCAAGCCGCACCGCAGCGACACGCTGGACGGCATCTTGCTGGCGGATGACCGCGATGACTGGTTGAACTGGCTTCGACAGCAGCGCTTGGCGGTGCATGCGCACGGTTGGCTGATGGTGCATGCCGGGGTGGTGCCCCAGTGGGATGCGGCTCAGACGGTGGCCCTGGCCGGTGAAGTGGAGACCATGTTGCGTGGCCCTGAGTTGGGGAGTTTTTTGCAAACCATGTACGGCAACGAGCCGGCACGCTGGCGGGACGATCTGCAGGGGGTGGATCGCTGGCGCTGTGTCGTCAACAGCCTGACCCGCCTGCGTTTTTGCTCAGAAGACGGGACGATGGACTTTCTGACCAAAGATGGCGCCGATGGTGCACCTTCGGGCTTCATGCCCTGGTTTGACGTGCCGGGACGCCGAACGGTGGGTACACCCATTGCGTTTGGCCACTGGTCAACCCTGGGTCTGATCAACCGCGATGACCTGCTGGCGCTGGACACAGGTTGCATCTGGGGCGGCAAATTGACGGCGGTGCGTGTCGATGGCGCCACGCGTGAGCTGATTCAACTGGATTGCCCTCAAGCGCAGAAGCCGGGACAGCATTGACTGGCACTACAATGCAAAGCTTCAGGGTGTGTGGCCGAGCGGTTTAAGGCACCGGTCTTGAAAACCGGCGAACGTTTGCGCGTTCCGTGAGTTCGAATCTCACCGCACCCGCCAATCTAAGTTGTTGATTTGTAAGTATTTCATTGCAAATCAACAACTTGCAAGCTTCAACTGTGACAGTTGGCTGTGACATTTTGGTATCTTCAGCACATGAAGGACAAGATGGCAAAGCCCATAGGATTGGCCCCCAGAGGGCAATCGAAACAGTTGCGTATTTGCATCCCCAAAGACCTTTGGGATGCCTACGGTGGTCGCAAAGACATCCGTATCAGCCTTGGCAAGCTCAGTGAACCGCCCCGGATTTCGAGGAGGCTCAACACTCTGAGAGGATTGAGCCATGAGCAAGTCGAACAAGTTTTCGCCCGAGGTGCGTGAGCGCGCGGTGAGGATGGTGCAGGAGCACCGAGGGGAGTACCCGTCGCTGTGGGCGGCCATCGAGTCCATTGCGCCCAAGATTGGCTGCGTGCCACAGACGTTGAACGAATGGGTCAAGCGCGCCGAGGTCGATGCCGGCGTGCGAGTCGGCGTGACGACCAGCGAGGCACAGCGTGTGAAGGAGCTTGAACGCGAGGTGCGTGAGCTGCGCAAGGCCAACGAGATTCTGAAGTTGGCCAGCGCGTTTTTCGCCCAGGCGGAGCTCGACCGCCGCATCAAGTCCTGAAGTGCTTCGTCGACCAGCATCGCCAACAGTTCGGGGTCGAGTCGATCTGTCGCGTCTTGCAGATCGCCCCGTCGGCGTACTGGCGCCATGCGGCTCGCCAGCGCAACCCGGCGCTGTGCTCGCGTCGCGCGCAGCGCGATGCGAATCTGGTGCCGCAGGTACAGCGTGTGTGGCAGGCCAACATGCAGGTCTACGGCGCTGACAAGGTCTGGCGCCAGCTCAACCGAGAAGGCATAGTGGTGGCGCGCTGCACCGTCGAGCGGTTGATGCGTCAGCAGCAACTGCAGGGCGTGCGCCGCGGCAAGGCGGTACGCACCACGGTTCCCGACCCCAAGGCCCCATGCCCACTGGACCGAGTCAATCGGCAATTCCGTGCCGAGCGGCCTAACCAACTCTGGGTCTCAGACTTCACCGATGTCTCGACCTGGCAGGGCTGGGTCTACGTGGCGTTCGTGGTCGACGTGTTCAGTCGGCGCATCGTGGGCTGGCGCCAGAGCAGCTCGATGCACACCGAGTTCGTGCTCGACGCGCTGGAGCAGGCGCTGTATGACCGCAAACCGTCCGACGATGGTAGCCTGACGCACCACTCCGACAGGGGGGGCGCAATACTTGTCCATTCGCTACAGCGAGCGCCTGGCCGAGGCCGGCATTGAGCCGTCAGTGGGCTCCAAGGGCGACAGCTACGACAACGCCTTGGCCGAGACCATCAACGGGCTCTACAAGGCCGAGGTCATTCACCGGCGCGGGCCGTGGAAGACCAAGCAGGCGGTGGAACTGGCGACGCTGGAATGGGTGGCTTGGTTCAACCACCATCGATTGATGGAGCCGCTGGGCTACGTCCCACCCGTCGAGTTCGAGGCCAATTACCATAGACAACGCGCTGGTCAGGCCGCGACCGTCTGACTTAAACCAACGGGCCTCCGCGATTGCCGGGGCGGTTCAGTTCGGTGTGTCCAGGCTGGATGACCTCAGCGACTGTCGGGCTGTGCTTGTGATTTGTGTGGCTGTTGTCAAACGCGCGGTACTTGTTTGAATTCTTGCTCTAGGTGAGCTCAATGTTTCGGTAAGGTGCTGCTAGTTTCTGCCGTTGTTAGTTTAGTTATATAATTTTATATTGGGTGGGCTCTTCTTTATGTGTGGGCCAAAATGGAGTTTGGTCTAATAATTTAATTGGGGTCGTCGTGAGGAATGTTGTAAAAGCGCCTGAAAACAGAATAACGCAGGGCACGGTTTTTTATGGTGCAAGATCGCCTTATGGCGATCAGGCTTGTTATGGTGTGGGTATTACGGCCCGTTGTGATACTGCCAGAGAATTCAAGGCGGCTACATTTACCTTTCTCCCGATTGTCAGCGTGAAAGACTGGTTGTTACACGAGGCTCTTCCCAAAGTCGCGGCCGATTTGTTGAGTTCCGTAAAGGGGGCTTTAAAAGCGAAGCTGATGGAGAAGGATGGTACTGATGTCGTTTTGACGGCATTTGGTGTTGAGGCGGCCTTTGAAAAACTTGGTGTTTCGGAAAAAGCTATTAAAAGTGCGCGACAGACCTACGATGATGCGATGGCTGCGATGGCTTTGAAATCCGATGATTTGACGGATCTGCCTAAAAGTGTAAAGAAGGCTCTGCATGCAGATTTTGTGAAGCTAACGAAGGGCACTTTGCAGGATTTCTTCTTTCTTGACCAAATTGAAGCGTTCCCCTTGGAGGGGCAAACTTTAGGCTATGTCGTACTTCTGCGAGACGTGAGGTCAATAGATCGAAAACTGGCGCTCACGATGCTTGGCGGCATGGATCGAAGTAAGCTGCTAGCTTGCGTTGGACAAGACGACTCAAGTGGGCACCTATTTGTGGGGGATGATGATTTGGCTCTTCCAGTTAGCGAGATAGTGTCTCCATATGTGGAGAAGTTGCTGCAAAATTTCTCAATGCTATTTGGGCGAATTGGGACTAAGGATGTTCCCGAGTCATGTTCGCAGGCTGTGTTTGATTTTCTGGAGGTTTGATGTCATATTTCTTGATTGATAAAGCGGCATGCGAGGCATTTGTTAGGGATCGTTTTTATCAGAATGTTGGCTTCGCTCCTGGACGTTCACTTGTGAATCTTTTCCGGGGTGCCTCAGTTGTGCTTCCTGATGTTTTGCAGGTTCGATGTAAAAGTGGTGTCATTTTGACTCCGACTGCATCTGTTGCGACCGCAGAGCAAGATGCGTTGGTCTTGGATATGCAGTCTTTGACGTTGGTTAACGATTGCGGTGACGCAGAACTTTTGTTGGCTCTGCAAAAGATTATGAGATTCTGCGTTAAGTACTGGGACGGTCTTGCGCTTAGTAGCGGCGAAAGGATTTTGAAAGGTTCTACTAAGGCGCTCGTCTTTCCATTTCCCTATGTGGCGAATAGGATGGGATATAGAGTTACTGTAGAGCGTGAGCCGAATGCCAAGAGGTTGTCTAAGAGAACTACTGCGAGATACCTTCTAGCATACAAGAGCGGCACGTCTGAAGGTGATGGTGCTAGCGAAGAGGCGGGTTTGACAGTGTTTAGGGCTGCGCATGATGAATATGTGGCCTATCTGCATTCGAGGAGGTCAAATAATTCTGTAGATACAGTTGCTCGCCCGAGCATATCCTCGTTGGGTGTTACCACACTGACAGCCGATATGGGGAGTTTGCCGCCGGAGCAGGGTTTTGATCGCTGGGCTAAGTTACTGACAGACGACCAGCGAAGGTTCGTCGAATCGGATTGGACTATTCCTCACCGGTTGCAGGGCCCTGCTGGAACTGGGAAGACTTTGTGTTTGGTTCTGAAAGCGATCGGCGTATTGAAGAAAGCGGAGCTCCTCGGGGTTTCCCATAGTGCAATATTCATTGCGCCTAGTGAAGAGGTGGCTGAGCTCATAAAGAATAGAATCTCAGGAAACGGCGGGTCTGACTATCTTGTTGAGTTATCTGAGGGTTATGTCGAAAAGAAGAATAAAATATCTGTGGTTACGCTGCAGAGGTTGTGTGCGGATTTGCTGAATTATGAGATCGACGAGTCTGAGTTCTTGGATAGGGATTCGGTTGAATCCAAGAATGTTCAGTTGTTGTATCTGGATCAGATAGCTGAGCAAATTAAGAGCAAGGAACTTGCCTCGGTGAGGTCATTTCTTACTCCTGAATTTTATTCGTTCCTTGATGCTGAGGATGGGTGGGTTTTGGCGCAGTTGTTTCAGCATGAGATTAGTTCGGTAATCAAGGGGCGTGCAAATGGCGGCCTTGAAGCTTACAAGGCTATTCCGCCCTCTTCATATGGATTGCCCGTCCGGGGAGAGAGGGATAAGGAGTATGTGTTTAGAAAATTTCAAGAGTATCAGGGGAAATTGGAGGCCGCTAACCAGTACGATGTGGATGACGTGGTGATATCGGCTATTGGGCAGTTGGATACACCTATTTGGCGTCGCAGGCGTCAACAGTTGGGTTACGACTCAATATACGTGGATGAGGTGCATTTGTTTAATTTAAATGAAATTTCGGTTTTGCACTATCTCACCAGAGGTGGGGGTGCCGTGCCAATTTCATATAGTATTGATCGTAGTCAGGCGGTAGGGGATATTGGTTGGGGGGATGGTGACTTACGTGCGGCTATCGGCGAGGATGGCGGGGTGGTTGAGAGTAACAAGGTCTCGGCTGTCTTTCGTAGTTCGCCTGATATCGTGGAGTTGGCCTTCTTTGTCACGGCGTCCGGTGCTAGCTTGTTTACTAGCTTCGAGAACCCAATTGAGTTCTCTGGCGAGACCTTCACGGCCGAAGACGAAAAGAAGTGTGCAAAGCCTTGTGTGAACTACGTCGAATCAGATGAGCTCCTGTCTGCAGTCATCTATCGCCGGGCGGATGAGGTTGCCAAGTCACTTAATGCATCGAGAGATAATGTGTTGGTGGTCATTTTTGATGACCAGTTGTTGGCTAACGTGCGGGAGGAATGGCGAGTTGCTAACAAAGTCTTCAAAGTCTTGACTCGACGCGGTGATTTTGCAACTATCAGTTCAGCAAATAAAGCGGGTTGTTTGGTGTTGAGTCCTCCTGATCTGGTTGGTGGGTTGGAGTTTCAGGCTGTTATTCTTGTTGGTTGTGATAAGGGGCGCTTGCCTCCTGCGGCGGGTCAATCTGATTATTCTCGTGCCTATCTTAATTATAGGGCTCACAATAATCTATATGTTGCCATTACTCGTGCCAAATATAGGTTGGAGTTTATTGTTAATAAAAATAGAGGTATTTCGGATATCCTTTCTGGCGCTGTAAGCCGGGGGTTGCTTGAGTCTTGTGACGCATAGCTAATGGTTTGTGAGGTTTCTTTGAGTAGATCTTTCTTTGGTTGTCGTCATTGCTAAGCGTAGTGTCGGCTGGTTGTTCTCTGGATAATCTGCAAGGGCACTGGTTTTGCACTTGGAGCCTCCTGTTGATAACCCTATGTCATTTTTGATGTGCTTAGTACTTGATTCCAATAGGGTGGTGAGCACATCAATTATGCAGGCAAGTGTATAGGCACCATCCCTGGCAGTGCCCTTGAGGGCGATCTCCTAACTCTGCAGTTGTTCCATCAAGTAAAACTCCACTCTGGTAAGTCGCGAACTAGATGCCTGAGCGCCCGCCGCCTGACGGTCGCAGTACTAGCTTGGGAGGGGTATGGGGGGGGCTGAGGTCGCCAGTCTGGTTTGAGGAGGGCACAGATTTTCCGCTAAATATTTTGTTCTTTGGAGGCTAACTCCTCTGGCTGTTTGTCATGTATCAGTCGAAGGCTTTGTGCACCCAATAGCCCAAGCTGCTTCCTCCGATCGCCTATTCACGGACTTGTTTGAGGCGTAAACCTGACTGCTACGACTCACTACAGTGTCTGCTCTTGGGGACGACTTCCGCGTGAGTGTGGTGAGCGGTTGTACCGATGACCATTCGTGTCCCTGCTAACTTCTGCAACACGGTGAAATCAATGCGGGCCGCATGATGGACGTTAGTGAACGACCTTTCAAGTCCGGCACCGAGGTCTTCTTGGATGCGAGAGCGTTGACGGCAGACGTAGCATTAAAATAGTCAACTTGGTTGTGACAGACAAGTGTGACAGTTGAAAGCGTTCTGTTGCTGTAAGTCATTGATTTGCAATGACTGTTTTGTCGTTTGTGGAGAGTTCGAATCTCACCGCACCCGCCAAACAAGAAGCCCAAGTGATTGATTCACTTGGGCTTTTTTGTTTTTGGCTTTCGTTGGTCTTGTTTGACGCTCAGATGAGAGCCTTGCGCAACGCTGGCGTAGAGACATCATCAATGTGCCGGAATGCGGGCGCAATCTTCTCGATTTCGGCTGCAGGGACGCCGAAGCTCTCGAAATACACCCGCCACTCGCGGACGATGCGCCAAATGTCGGCAATCAGCTCGCAGGCTTTGGCGCGCGACAGCGTGAACATCTCGTGTGCATCCAACGCATTGTCGAGCGTGGCCAGGCGGCCTTGCGGGCCGACGTCCAGATGCAAGTAGCGTTCTGTTGCCAAGCTGGGTCTTGGAAGCACGTCATAGAGCGGGCTCAACCGCCAGCCGACCAGGCGTGGTTCGTAGACGAAGCCGTGGTTGCGCAGATGGTCGTCATCGTTGGTGACCAGGATGTTGTAGATCATGCGTTTGAATAGCTCTGCGTTGTCCGCTCGGATGACGCTGGGATGGCAGTACCTGCGTATGGCTTGTGCGAGGTCGGTGTACGCCTTTGTTCGCGACTCGGTTTCATCGCACCCCACAAGGGTTAGGCCACTGACGAAACCGAGCCGGTGCTCTGCTTTGCCTCGACCCGGTTGCGTCGCCAGCAGGTTGATGGTTGCATCGAGTGTCGCACCTGGCTCAGCCCAGTACCTGTCGAAACGGCGGATGAGCATGACCTTGCGTTCATCCAGTGTGCGTACCTCCACCGGCGGCACGGTCAGTCCTGCTGCAGCGGCCAAACGCAGTGCCGCACACTCGATGGACGGGATGTCGAAGCCATCTTTCCGGCTTGAGAACTTGGCCAACCACAGCACGCCATGCTCGTCACGGACCGAAGCTTTGGGGCGTGCGCCGCCCAGCGCCGTGCCATCAATGAAGATGGCTTCAAGATGGGTCGGTATTGGCAGACCGTCTTCGATGCGCTCGGCCGCATCCATCAGGTATTCCAGCGAGTGGGGCGCACTTTGGCCGGGCGTTGGCCCATCTTGAATGGTCGGACGGATATCGAGTGCGCCGACGCGGTCACTGCCTGCGTGGAGCAGGTAGTGCGACTCGGGGAGGGAGTTGGCCGGAACTTTGAGCTTGGCCTCGATGACGCGTCGACCCCATGCGTCAGGCGCAGCATCTCGAATGCCGCCGAAAAGAGGCAGCCCATTGGCTGGCAGCAGCCGTTTGCCCAACACTTGGGCGCGGTCCTGCAGGCTCAGACTCACTGGGTCCACCTCCAGTGCATCCGGGCGGCGGGCATAGTTCAAGCCGTAAGCAAAGTTGGAGGCGAGGACGCTGGGGCCTTCTTCGGTCATCTGGAGCTGACCGCATGGCGCCCAGTCCTGCCCAAGGTGAGCGAAGACCATCAGCGTGGTTTCTGTTGCCATGCGTGTCCCCTCAGAAGTCCAGCGCTTTGAGCTCTGCTGATGTCAGGTCGCGTACACGCTGGGTTTGCTCTCGCGCGGCCAGCGCACGCAAGGCGGGGTCTTTCTCCAAGAGTAGGTCAAGCAGTGTGCTGCCCGGGGCAATCGCATCCAAGTAACGGAGGACCTGGCCGATGGCCAAGCCGGGGTCGCCTTTTTCCAAGCGATAAGCCGTGTTGCGGGACAGACCGGCTCGCAAGGCAGCGTCGGTTTGCTTGACTTTACGAGCAACGCGCAGGCGAGCCAGCAGCGCCCCGATGCGGGTGCACTCATCCAGTTGCTTGGCGGAGAGCGTGGCGGATTGACTGACTTTCATGCTCGTTAAATCATTGATTCAGGCCTCAAGGCTCGATTTAACGAACATCTTATATGAGTCGTCAGTTGAGGTGTGAGCTCGTTAAATCGAGCTTAGTCTATTTTGCGCTCGATTTAACGAGCCTTGTCTCTGGCGTGCTGGCATCCTTGCCATGGCGTCACAACAAGCAGTGCGGGCGTTCACGTTTGGCTCTTCTCACGATTGGCCACCCTATGGCTTATTTTTCGCCGATAGGCCAAGTTATGCCTTAGCAGCCACTCGCTGTTGGCTGGGGGGCGCCTAGTGTCGGCGGACAGCTTATGGCTTAACCGCCGGTCACGTTATCGGTAACGGCACAGCCGTTGTCGTTTCTTGCTCAGCGTGATGATGACCCGATCAGCTGTGCAACTCAAAGGTTGAGATGGCGGACAGCAGTTCGTCGGCTTGACCTTTCAGGCTGACCGAGGCGGCGGCCATCTCTTCCACCAGTGCGGCGTTTTGCTGGGTGCTGCGGTCCATGTCGGTGACCGTGGTGTTCACCAAGTTGACGCCCTGGGCCTGCTCACTGCTGGCCGAGCTGATTTCGCCGACGATTTGCGTGACGCGCTCGATGCTGTCCACCACGTTGTTCATGGTCTTGCCTGCTTGATCGACCAAGGCGCTGCCGGCTTCAACACGCTCGACGCTGTCGTTGATGAGCGTCTTCACGGCGCGGGCGGCTTCTGCAGCGCGGCCGGCCAGGCTGCGAACCTCACCTGCCACGACGGCAAAGCCGCGACCTTGTTCGCCTGCACGTGCCGCTTCGACCGCGGCGTTCAGGGCCAGGATGTTGGTCTGGAAGGCAATGCCGTCAATGGTGCCGATGATGTCGCCGATCCGGCGCGAGGCGTCGTGGATGTCGCGCATGGTGCTGACCACTTGAGACATCACATCGCCGCCTTGCTTGGCCACGCTGGAGGCGGTCATGGCCAACTGGTTGGCCTCACGAGCGCTGTCGGCGTTTTGTCGAACGGTCTGGCTCAACTCTTCCATGGACGATGCCGTTTGCTGCAAGGCGCTGGCCTGCTGTTCGGTGCGTGCGGACAGGTCCTGGTTGCCTTGGGCAATTTCCTTGCTGGCAATGGCCACGCCATCGGCGTTGCGGTGCACCTGTGCAAAGACCTCGCGCACCTTGTCCATGAACTGGTTGAAGCCCATGCCGATGAGGGACAACTCGTCGCTGCCATCGTCGCGCAATCGCACATTCAAGTTGGCATCTGCACCAGCCAGGTGCGACATGGTTTCGCTCAACGCTTTCAGCGGTTGCATCATGCGCCGCACCATGCCGACCATGATCAGTGCGGCAAAGGCACAAGCCACCACCGCTGCAATGCCTGCCACCCACATGGATTGATGCGCGGTGGCCAGGGCCGCCGAGACTGGGTAGGACACGCGAATGCTCCAGGGGGCGACCCCGGCAGAAACGACCACCGGCTGGAACTGATGGATCCAGCCGTCGCCGTCTTCATAGCGGTAGGGCTCACCCTTGGCGATGTGGACCAGTGCCTCCGGTGTCAGGTCATCTGCCTTTTTGGCAAGGCGCTGTGACTCGTGCACGGCCACGTAAAGCCCGCCGTTGGACAACAACGCGACGCGGCTACCTGGCAAGGGCTCCATGCGGCCTACGCGCTCCGAAAGCGACTGCAAGGGCAGATCAGACCCGGCCATGCCAACAAATTTGCCATCCACCATGATGGGTGACGAAATGGTGGCCATCAGAACATCCTTGCCGGCCACGGGATAGATATAGGGCTCGATCAGTGCGTCCTTCTGGGTCTTGCGCGGGATATCGTACCAATCGTTGGCGCCGGCTTTCTCGTAGTCGATCAAGGGCTCGACTGCGATCTGGCCGCTGCCCCGGTTCCAGTACGCGATGTAGCGCCCGGTGTCGTCATAGGCCGGTGTCTTCTTGACGTAGTCGGCATCTTTGCCGTCCAACGCATTGGGCTCCCAAATGGAGTAGGTGCCAATGAACTCAGGGTGCAAGGTCAGAACCTGGCGTGCCATGGCGTCCAACTGATCACGGGTTGGGGGAACGCCCGAGGCCTTCATACCACGCATGGTGTCAGACAAAGTCTTGACCGCACTGAAGCTGCGCCCCATCTCGGTGGCGACGTCGCCCGCAGCATCTCGCGCAGCCAACTCGGCGCTCTGCTCAGCCTGCTCCGCAGCCGATGCGGCTGTGCGCCAGCCGAGTACGGCGCTGGTCGCAACCACGCACAGCACGCACAAGGATGTCGCCGCGATACTGAGCTTGGCTGTGAGAGACAAGCCCCCCAACACGCCACGTGAGTCGGCGCTGTGCGAGCGCAGCGGTTGCTGGTGCAACGGGGGCGGGGTGAGCGTGGGGCGCTTGGGTTCAGGCGTGTATTGCGTGGGCGCAAGCTGCGCCGTTGGCCGACGGACGGCAACGGGCTGAGAGGTGCGCGATGGCAAGGCTGGCAGATGGTTCATGCCGTGGCTCCAACTTAACAATTGCTTGTCAGGAAAGCATGCCTCATGCCTGTATGGCGTCGCCTTACGCGTGCCGGCTGGGCAAAATGCACGCTTTGTGCTTACTCGTGTCGAGCGGGCTTCACGCTCTTGACTTGCCAGTCGTCTGGTTCGTGCCGCCCACGCGTGTACAGCCATCCGTCAATTTTGGATGTGCCCAGTTGAGTGCCACTCCACACGATGGAGGAGGCAGGACGTCGGATGTCGAACGGGCCTTTCCAAGTCGACACGCATTCTCGATTGGGAACGACGAAACCCGTTTGCATGACGATCTGTCCCGCGGCCGGATGCCCCGACGGGGGGGCGCCCGATGAGCCGCTTGGCAACATGTGCGAGGGCAGTTGCACGCCGATTTCGTTGCGAAGCTGGACGTCCCGGCTTTCACCTGGCTGCAGGCTGATCTTCTCGACGGTGAGTGTTTGCTTGGCGTTCTCTTTGCGGGGGCGTATGTCGCATTCCAGATCGAACGTCACGGTCGCACCGCTGTGGTTGACGATGTGGATGCCTTGGTTCTTGCCCGCGCTGTCTATCCACTTCGTGATGCTGAGGTTTTGTACCCGCTTGAAGCTGGCCCTGGACTGAAGGGCGGCAATGGCCACGGTCGCAATGACCACGATGGCGATCCCTGCTTTTTGGATGGACATGGTGTGCGAGACTCAGTCAGTTGGATTGCGCTCAAACCGGACTCTGCAGTGCCTTCAGGCACTCATCCGCATGGCTGGCCACCAAACCGTGGCTGGCCCCTTCAATCTCCCACATGCGGTTGTGCGGCAGCAGGCGATGGAGGTGGTTCAGGATGGCGTGGGCCACCTGATTGGAGCGTGTGCCGCACACCAACCGCGTGGGGACTTGCAGCGACCGCAAATCGGCCTCGGTGTATTGCGGTGCGGTGCAGGTATCCCAATGGCGCAAGTTGTTCTTCACCATGGTGCCCATCAGCGTTTGGATGTGACTGGGCAGGCTGGCGAAGTCATTGGCGCCGCCCCAAAAGTCGATGACCTGGCCGCACACGTCTGGCACACCCAAGGCAGCGTCGTGGCGATAGCGCCTGACAAACGCATCAACCTCGGCTTGCATGGGTGGGTCGTTCACGACATCCAGTACCCAGGTGGCCACGGGTTCAAATAGCGTGAGCTCGGAAAGGGGCAAGTTGCCTCGGAGTGCTTGTGCCAACGCCACCACTCCGCCGTACGAATGGCCCACCAGATGAATGGGCTCATCGCCAACCAACTCGCGCACCACCGCCTCAATCAAGTTCAACTCTGGTGCGAGGGAGGGCGCATCAAAATCGTCCGGGTCGGGCATGCCACCGTGGCCAGGCAACTTGAGAGCGATGCAGCGGTGCGTGGCGGCCAGGCGCTCCATCATCTTTTTCCATGTGGACGTGGTGGCAAATGAGCCGTGCACAAACACGATGGGGCTGCCGGAGCCTTGCTCAACAACGTAGGGGCGGATGTCCATGGGGGGCTGATTCAGTTGGGGCACACCGTTTCACCGGTGGATTGGCGGGTGAAGCAGAGGTCCTTCTTGGCGGGCTGGTCTGTCCGCTTTTTGAAGTCCACGTCAGCAGACTTTTTGCGGCGCTCTTTCTCAAATGCCTCCATGGTCTGCTTTTGCTTTTCGCGGCACTCAGCCTGTGCGCTGGGCGTAGGGAACTTGCTGCAGCTTTGTTCGTTGTGATAAAGAGGGGGAACTGCCAGAGCGCTGCCGCTGGCAAGGGCCGCTAACAACCAAGCAGATGGACGCATGCGCATGTGTGTGGACCTCAATTCAGATACTGCGGCTCTTGCGGGCCGATGTTTTCCCAAGTGGTCTGTGGGCGAGATTTTTCAAACTCGTTCAAGCCGGTCGTGATCTTGCGCTTGCCCGTCAGGTAATTCGTGCTGGTGATGCTTTTTTCACCACTGTTGCGCATGAACGATGACTCATCTTCCCCAATCAATCGCAGGCCCGAGCCGTCAAAGCGGTAGGTGTAGGACGTGGTGGTCACGCTCCAGCCACCACAACTCAGCCACTCGGTGAGCTGCAATCTCAGCGTGCCCTTGTTGATGGTCAGGTCGCTCAACGGGTCAGCCAGGCAGGGGGAGACCTCGGTGTTTTCGGGGGGCACGAGCGAATCGCTCTCGGCCACTCGCTTGAACAGACCTTGCTCACCCAACAGCACGATCAGCTTGCGCGGGTTGGTGTTCAGCTGCTCGCTGCCCATGCGGTCGTTTTTCTTGATGTTGGCGGGGTCGGTGTCTTCAAAGATCACGGCGGCGTCTTTGATGCCGTCGCCGTTCAAGTCGCCCGAGGCCTGTTTGATGAGGCGCCAGCCTTTGGGGGCCCACGCCTTCAGGGGGCGCAGATCGTCATCGGCCCAAGCGTTGACGCAGGCGAGGGTGCACAGCAAGGTGACAAGCCATGGCTTCATTGAAGCAATCTCCGTTCGGTCATTTCGCGCCATCGTACCAATCGGCGAAGGGGCGCTCCCATGCGGTCAAATCGTACTTCTGCCCGTCGTAGTGAAGGGTGCGCGTAAACGAGCGTGTGGTGCGAGGCAGGATGTATGGGGTCATGTCCTCGCCCTTGGCCGGGTTGATCAGGGCCAGGATCAAGCGCTTGGCTGGGGCATGCGTGTCAGCAGCCACATGCGGCTTCGCGGCCCGTCAGCTGCGCGGCTTTGCGAAGGAACTTGCCTTCACCGGCTTGAGACGACAGGTACAGCCGCTCGTCGAAACCACAGTTGTCGTCCGGGATGCTGAGCAGCAGGTCGGCTTTGCCATCGCCATCCAGATCGCCCACCCAGTGGATGATGGGCGTGGTGTCGCCGCCGTAATGGCTTTCCAGTTCGGTGCTGAACAGGAATTGCTTGGTTTGCCCGTCGCTGACGTGATACCGCTTCCAGCCATCCGGGGTTTGAACCCACGAGAGGGTCAAGGGCTGAGCGCCCCACGGCATCGCCCACTTGCCAAGCTTTTTGAGCTTTTGCCACTGAAGCGCTTCGCTGGGGTTGGCTTTGGCCTGATACCAGGTGAGCACCTTGCCGGCCTTCAGCGAAGTGTTGGGCAAGAGCGCCAAGGGGGCATCGTTGATGGTGAGGACGTCCAGTTCTTCGTCTTCATCCAAGACATTCTTGGCGCTGGACGATGTGATGTGGACGAGCGCAGGCTTGAGTTCGCAGGCCTGGTCATCGCAATACAGGCCCAACCAGTTGGCATGGCGCGGGAAGGTGCCTTGCCCGTATTGGCGGGACTGTTCAATCACCATCCGGGGGAGGGCGCTGCCAGCGGTCTGTGCCCACAGCGGTGTCGACAACACCGTCAATGCCAGTCCGAGCAGGGGAAGAAGAGGGCGACACATATGAGGAGCCAGGGAGTTGCTGCCTGCCAGCTAGCTTAACCGGTGGTGACGCGCTCAGTCGCTATTTGGCCCAAGGACTGGTACACCACTGCTGCTCACAGGGGGTACCATCTTGATCGCCATCCATCTCTGTGCCGGGGCAATGGTTGATGAACCACTTGGCTTCGGCGCAAGAGGTCATTTGCGAGCAAAGGCGGCGACCGTCGCAACGGCGACCCGTCAACCCATCTGACGTAACGTCGGCTTTGCTCAAAGGATGCGCAGCTTGATGCGCCAATTCATTGCGACGCTGACGGTCTTGCCAAGACTTGAAGGTGAAGCCAACCAAGCCAAGTGCCAACACGATTACCAAGATGGTGCCCATCCACGAATGGTTTGATCGGGCCTTGTTGATCTGAGGGCGTTGGGGCGGTGCATTGCCAATCGCCCTGCGGGTGATGTTGATGGCCTGTGGCCGTCCGTCCTTGCCTTGCCCCAATTCATAGGAGAGGCTTTCGCCCACCGTGGGACGAGATCCATCGCGCGCAAAAGCGCTGATGTGGACAAAGAGTTCGCGCCCACCGTCGCGCGGGGCAATGAACCCAAAGCCCTTGTCGTCGTTCCAGGAACGCAGAATTCCCTCAAAGCGCATGGCCGTGCCTGATTTGATTTGTCATGGATGGATGCTGCTGCCGCTGTGCATCAAACGTTCAACTTGAAGCCCAAGTCCATCTCTGAGGCGGGTATGCCGCCACGGAAGCCCCAGTTATCCAGCGGTGGTTCATGCAAGACGATGAACACCTCGTCGCGCGGGATGCCCAAGGGCTCCAGGCGATCGACGATGGCCTGGTAGAGCGCACGTTTGGCATCCAGTGACCGACCGGGGAACATGCAGATTTCGACCACGGTGTAGTTGTCTGACTTGCCGGGCGGTGCCGCGAAATGCTCAGGCTTGTGCTCGATGTAGCGGATTTGGCGATCGTGTTCGGGAACTTTGAGCGCCTCACGCTGGGCCAAGTAGATCGCGTCGATGATGGCTTGGACTTGCTCGGGCGGCCGACTTTTGCGAACCTCGATTTTGGCCAATGGCATGACCTCTCCCTATTGTGTGTTCCAGCGGGACTATTTAGCTATCCAAAGTATGAATTAAGCTCGTTAGGCTAGCTAGTCTGCTGGGGCGTATTCTGGCTATTTTGGTATCCACTTGCGCCTCCTCTTGTTGAATTCCACGGGGGTAAATGGTGAAAAGTTTCTTGATAACCGATCAAAAGCTCTAGCTCATCGAACCCTAGGCTGAATCCGCTTTTTATAAGATCCATCTTGCAGTCAGCAATGGAAAACCCTGACTCAAGAATCGAGGTGGTCAAACATCCTCCTATAGGGTGCTCATGTGCACAGTCATTCTGTGCGTGGTTGTTTTGCATGTAAAACTGCTCAGATTTCCTTGCGCTTCTGATGGCTTTGTTAAATCTCCCGGTCGGCCTTCCAGATTCGTGGCCGCCTATATATAAAATCCCCAGTTGATCCATTTGATTGGGTATGTTTAAAAGCGAGGCGCACTTCGAGGCGTTGTGATGCACTCTTAATACATAAATGCAGTTTTCCCATTCCGGTATCGGTAACGCTGTGTTGGTTCCAATCACAAGGGATTTGCATTCAAGTAAGCCATTTTGGTATTTTCCGAAGATATCTAATGAATGTGCTCGATGGAATTCGTCTCTCATGGGTGACTTCACTGGCACTGGATAGCGTGCCACGTTAACGGGAGTTGGGGTGCTAAGTGCGGAGGGTGCCAGCATTGGCGTAGAAATGCCTAAAGCATGGCCTATGTTGGTGCCCGCTTGGCTGATGGGATGGACTCCCCCGTGTTTTTCGGCATCAATGTGCCAGCCGGCTTTCATTTGGTGTGGGAGACGGCGCTCAACCCGAAGGAGTCCGAAATGAATGCTACAGCGCGCATCCAGAAGATTCAATCGTGCACTGGCGTGGTCGTCGGTGTTGACATCGCAGAGTCGGTGTTTCAGTTGTGCGAGGCGGACACGAACTGGCGCAGGCGCGGCAGCCACCGACTCAGTCGCACGCAGTTTGAGCGGTGGTTTGACAACCGAGACGTGGCGCAGGTGATCATGGAGGCGTGCGGTACGGCGCACCACTGGGCACGCTGGCTGCAGCGGCGTGGCATTGACGTGGAGTTGCTGCCGCCGCACTACGTGCGCGCCTATGTCAAGCGCAACAAGACGGATGCGGCCGATGCGGCAGCGCTGCTGGAGGCGGCGCGGTGTGCCGACATCCAGGCGGTGCGCATCAAGACGGTGGAGCAGCAGGCGCTGCAGGCCTTGCACCGCACGCGCTCGATGTGGATGGGGTGGCGCACGGCGACGATCAACGCGATGCGAGGCGCGTGCCGAGAGGCGGGCTTGCAGGTCTCTAAGGGTGCCAAGGCTGGGCTGAGCCAGATGGGCAAGCTGATCGCTGACGACCAAAGCGCGATACCGGCGCTGCTGAGGAACACGATGAAGGCGATGCTCGAAGAGGTGCGTCAACTGGAGGTTCGCATCGATGGCATCGAAAAGGAGCTCAAGGCGCTGGTGCGACACAGCGAGCCGTGCCAACTGCTGCAAAGCGTACCGGGAGTGGGGCTGCTGACGACCACGGCGATGGCGGCGGCCACTGGGGGCGATGTCACGCACTTCAAAGACAGCCGAGGCTTTGCGTGCTGGTTTGGCATCACGCCCAAAGAGCACTCCTCGGGGCAGAGGAGAAAGCTCGGGCGCATCAGCAAGCAAGGTGACACGTACCTGCGCATGCTGCTGGTACACGGGGCGCGCAGCGTGCTCAAGGCGGCAGCGGCGGCGCAGGCGCAAGGCAAACCGCTGGATGCGCTCAAGCGCTGGGCACTGCAAGTGCAGGCCCGCACGTGCCACAACAAAGCCGCCTGCGCGCTGGCCAACAAGCTGGCGCGCATTTGCTACGCGTGCCTGAGAGACAAGAAGCCCTACCAGGCCAAGCTGGCGTGACGCCGCCAGCCCGAACCCCGTCTTGAACGAAGAAACCCCTATTCCCTTCCCAGCGTTGCGACGAGATTGATCTCCCATCATGGCAGCACGGGTTACACCCACACAGCACGAAGCCGGTAACTGGCGTGGCAGCTTGCCTGCCGCTTGCACCGATTGGCTCCGCTGTGACGCAGATTCCATGTCGGCACGGGCCACTTCACATGGGCCCAATACAGATGCCGGATATACGACTGCAGGCGCACCCCTCACGGCCAACAACCCGATCAGTCTCTTGCGTTTGCGGGGGAGTCCATATACGCCAGTTAGGCGACACATGGGTACGGTCCGGGTGGGCGAGGTCTCCCAACGTTTGAATTGGGCGGCTAGACTGCACCAATGCCGAACGGTGTAGACCAACTACGGCCATTTCTTCTTCCGCAGGACATAGCTTCTATCGTCGGAAAGCCACTCGAAGAACTCCTGCATCTGAGGAAACGGCGGCACTGAAACACCCATCGTGTACGACTTATGACTCAGGTCTGATAGCAAATCACGCAGTGGGCACAAAAACTTCACTATGTATAGCACCGCATGCCTCGCCGCTTGTTCATGCAAACCCGGCAAAACAAGTGCATGAGCCGTTGAAAGATCTTGCCTGTCTAGCCCTTGCATGACAGTGACAGTGCTGTTTGATATAGCACTGGCTATCGCGACCCCACGTTTCACAATCGCCGCTTTACTTTTAGTCGGCACGTCGTCCTTCAAAATGGCTAGCAGGATGTCGTTCCAATGTGCAAGTGGATCCCTGCTGGAGTTCGGTGCACTAAGTGCGTCTAGGTTGTGATACCTCGTGGTTTGAGCAAAGTCGTTCAACAAGATGAAGATCTCTCGCGCCGTCTCGCTCATTTGATCAACGGGTGTTACTTGCTGTGATTCGGATTTGGATATCTCTACGCACGAAGCATGTAGCTGGAGTAGGTCATGTCCATAGGCCTTGAGCTGCTTTCTCGTTGGGACAGAAAGGCTGTTTCTCACCATGTAGTCGATGATCACGGCAGCCTTCATGAGGCGCTCGGTACCTGTAGCTAGGTTTAGTAGGGCTGAATAGAACGCACCTTTGTTGTGTACATGCGCTGCTCGAAGCTCTGTCAAGCCGGTTGTCAAACAAGAGCGAATGAGGTGACCCTCTTGCTGGAGAAGCATGAACGATGCTGGGAATCGAGAGGTGACTGCCATTGGATGAGGCCTAACGAATAGCTATGCCGGTTGTTTGGTGTGGCCTAACGAATGAAAGGGACTTCCCCGTCCCGAACTAGCCAAGGGTGAGCTTGGCAACGGGTCTGAAATGACCAAGATGGGAAGTGCGAATAACTCATCTGTCTTTCATCCGGAAGGGGAAGTCCATGGCCATTATTGCGATTGGGATCGATCTCGCCAAGAACGTGTTTGCGGTGCACGGAGTGGATGCGTCGGGCAAAGCGGTGCTGGTGCGGCCTGCGGTGCGGCGAGACGCGCTGCTGGAGTTGATTGCCAAACTGCCACCGTGTTTGATCGGCATGGAGGCGTGCTCTGGGGCGCACCACTGGGCGCGGCAGTTTCAGCAGTTTGGGCACGAGGTGCGCATCATGGCGGCCAAGTTCGTGGCGCCATACCGCCTCAGCGGCAAGCGAGGCAAGAACGACGCGGCCGATGCGCAGGCGATCTGCGAAG
>NZ_JBMOIR010000021.1:0-49935 GCF_049317225.1 Aquabacterium sp.
GCCAAGCTCACCCTTGGCTAGTTCGGGACGGGGAAGTCCCTTTCATTCGTTAGGCTCCCTCACACAGCCCTCATTGACAGCCCCTTGGTCCCCGCGTGGCGCGGGGTCCGCCTAAGGGTGGTAAGGTGAGCCACTAACAACCCAAAGGTACGCTACATGGCCAAGCCAAATTACCAGTTCGAAAAGCGTCAACGGGAGCAGCAAAAGAAGCAAAAAAAGGTCGAGAAGGCCCTTCGAAAAGCCACACCAGCTCCTCAGGGCGATGCCGCCCCCATCTCACCGGAACAAGGTGAGGCAATCCCAAGTTGATTTGACGATGCTCGCGAGCTGACTGCCCCCAGTCTGACAGGGCGTTCAACGCGTGCACCACCAGAGCGTGAGGCACATCGACAGGCAAAGCGCACAGCTCGGAACCAGCAATTCAAATGGCAAGTGATCTCAACTTTGTCGAACATGTCTGCGAGCAAGTAGGACTCGGAAGCGCCCTGTCGTTCAGGAAAATGTTCGGCGAGTACGCCCTCTACATCGACGGCAAAGTTGTCGCACTCATCTGCGACAACCAGGTGTTCGTCAAGCCAACGCCCGAGGGAGAGCAGATCCTCCGTCAAGTCACAATGGCTTCTCCATATCCCGGCGCAAAGCCACAGTTCCGGATCGACGAAGCTCTAGATGATCGCGACCTGCTGAAGATGTTGTTTACCGCTACCGCACGAGCGCTTCCTGTGCCAAAAGCGAAGAAGCCCAAGGCAAGGGCCAAATGAAGCCATGCATAGGGGCGCCGGCGTGACCTACCCCATATTGCTTGCGATGGCAACGCAAGTGCGCCGCGTTGCTTGATATGCTGCGGTGATCCGCACTCAGCTTTGATGGGAGTTTCGATGTTCAGTCACATCATGGTCGGCTCCAACGACATTGAGCGCTCAAAGCGCTTCTACGATGCCGTTCTCTCGGTCCTTGGCGCCCCAGAGGCGTTGCGCAACCAGAATGCAACGGGCCACACGAGGCTGTTCTATCGACACGAGGGCAACACATTCAGCGTTGTCGAACCCATCAACGACGAGCCCGCCACGTTCGCAAATGGGGGAACCATCGGCTTCAAGTGCACCTCCCCTGAGCAAGTCCAGGCGTTTCACGACGTAGCGGTCGCCAATGGCGGCACATCCATCGAAGAGCCGCCCGGCCTTCGCGAAGGCAGCCTGGGCGCCATGTATCTGGCCTACGTCCGAGACCCCGACGGCAATAAGCTATGTGCCCTGCACCGCGTCAAAACCTGAGTCCGGTTGGGTCACACGCACAGGCACACGGGCACGATCCGCTGACACACTGACCAGCCCTGCCCAAAGATGACAGCTCAATTCGACGATTCGTTCTTGTTCAACGGCAAGGAATATGCGCTCGCGGACGTCCGTGGCGACGAGGATGGCTTTTGAACCCACCTCATTCAGCAACAACACTGCCACGGTGATTTCACCGCCGGTTGATGAAGGCCCCCTCACCCGCTTGGTGCAGGTCGAAATCGACACAATCAAAGTCCACTCACCATGCCGACGCATCGCAACATCATGACAGCACTCATCGTGCTCGCGATGGGGTTGGCTGTTTCATCGCTGGTGTTGTTTGTTTTGCCGGGCTACTACCTCTTCCTCGTGGGAGACTGGCTGTTTGGCACTCAGCTTGGCCACATTCACGGAGACAACCTGCTCCCGATTGCCATGCAGGTTCAGATGTTGTGGGCCCCTGCACTGCCATTGAGTTATGCGTTTGCACGCCGCTTTTATCTTCAACGCCCGGGGCGCACACGCATGGTGTTCGCCGTCGCAATGGGCATGCTGACGCTCTACGCGTGGGCTGCAGCGTTGGCTGTCGTCTTTCATGCGTTGATGGCCGAGGTGCCGGCCTAGCCCCCCATATGGGCTACATCCCCCCACATCAAGATGTGAAGCACAAAGAGTGAGGGCTTCGAACAATCCAGTGACATCACGTGACGTGATGAAAAGATCAATTACTGGATGTGTTGAGCATGAAAAAAGCCCTCTCTTACGCGGCCGTGTCCACGGTCTTGGTCACGCTGTCGGCATGTGGTGGCGGTGGTGACTCGTCTGATCAGACTGTCACACCCAGATCACTGTCACAGCAAACGGTCACCGATACTGGCGCCACGTTGATGACACCCACCACCAGCGAGCAAACAGACGTCAGTGGCGCCGACAAGGCCTTTGACCTGGTAGCGACCGTCGGCGACAGCTGGCGCATTGTCCTGAACACCACGGGCAAGACTTTCAAGGTCTATACGCTGGGCTCCAGCTACGATGCAGTCCAAGCATACGTGGGGTCCAACCTCCAGATCCTGGACGACGGCGACTTCACTTACTACTACGGCAACGTCAACGGCAACTGGGGTTCCAACATCCAGATCGCGGTAGACAAGCGCACCCAAACCGTGACCGGCTGGGTGACGCAGGCAGCCCAAGCTGGTGGTGTGAGCAGCATCAGCAGCCGTGTGCTGGGGTCCGCCTATCAGGTCTCCAACCCTGCCAAACTGGCCGGCGATTACGTTTACCTTCGCACCACCAGCTACACGGCCACCAATGGTGTGACCAGCTATGGCGACGAGCCAGGCCACATGCGCCTGAAGTGGGACGGTGCCTACCTGACCGGCCTTCTGTGCCCCAAGTCTCGCATCAGCGCGGATGACCAGTTGTGCGTGGATGATGCCGGCGTCGGCACCACATCGGGTCCCGTCACACCGCTTCCGCTCACGTTCGGTCAAGACAGCCAAACCGGCCGCATCTACCTGGCAACGTACGACCGTCAGAACCGCGGCGACATCTTCTACCGCAACAACATCAACGTTCAGATGGGCGACCGGGGCGCCGTCATCGCCATGGACTATGACTTCAGAAACCCCTTGGGGGCACGCTACCTGGGCGCGATTCACGCCGTCAAAGAAGCGACGCTGAAACAGGCTGACGTGACCACCACCATGGAGTGCATCACATCGTCCAGCCGATCTGCCTCCAGACAAATGACGCTGCAATTGAAGTCAGACAACACGTACACCTACACGTGGAACAGCACAGGATCGGTCGAAAGCGGCACTTATGTCATCAACAAAATCACCGATGGCTTCAGCAACACAACCAACATCAAGGGTGGCGTGGTGCTGACCGACAGTTCAGGCAACACCAACCCCAAAACGCTTTTGCCCCTGTCGTCCAGCATCTGGGCCTTGCACGATGACTATGGTGACACGCACCTGACCTACTGCATGCCACATAACCCTGGCAAAGTGGTCTGGCCTTCCACTGGCAACACAGGTGGCGGCGCAGTCAACTAAGCGGAACGCACGATAGACTTCTTCAAAACAGGGGGCGCAGGTGAGCAGTATTGGTTTGGTCGAGGATGATGCACTGACACGCAATCGTGTAGTGAATCTCATTGCGGCAGAACCGCAATGGCAATTAGCTTTTGCCGTAGAGTCACTTCAGCAGGCCTACTCTGCATTAGCTGAAGCTCCCCCTGATGTTTTGCTGGTGGATCTGGGCTTGCCGGACGGCAATGGGCTGGATCTCATCCGCTATGTGATGCAGCGCGAGCTACCTTGCCAGACCTTGGTCATCTCCGTCTTTGGTGAAGATGACAAAGTCTTTGATTGCATTGAGGCGGGTGCCAGCGGCTATCTCATCAAGGGCCAGGGCGATGCCGACCTGGCTGCGCATTTGCGCGACCTGTTCGCCGGTGGATCCCCCGTGTCCCCCCGCATCGCACGGCGACTTCTGACCGCCGTACGGCAAGCCCGCCCCACCCCTCCCGAACCTGATCCATCGCCCCCAGCAGACCTCACCGCCAAAGAGTTTGAAACATTGAGCCTGCTGTCGCTGGGCTACTCCTATGCAGAAGTAGCCAATAAGCTGGATGTGTCGGTGAACACGGTGCGTTTTCACATCAAGAGCATCTACAGCAAGCTCTACGTTTCCTCCCGATTCCAAGCTGTTCAAGAGGCTAGCAAACGTGGTTGGCTTTGAACGTTTGATGAGGCTCGCATGGTTGCTGCTTGGGCTCTTGCTGACCGGATGGGTACAGGCAGCTCCCATCATTCATGGCGCGGAACGGACCACAGTGACCATCTGGGACGTGGACATCGCACCTCGCCTGGTCACGCCTGCGGACGCCGAGTCCACCCAGTGGCACCCCGTTGAGCTGGACCACGCCTGGCGCCGCAAAAAATGGTGCGACGCCCCCATTTCCACGTATAGATTTCAATTTCACCTGGACACTGTGCCCAAAAATGGCTTGGGCCTTTACCTCAGGCGTGCAGGCAACCGATTGACCGTATGGATTAACCAAGAGCCTGCGGCTCGTTTCGGTGCACTCAATGAGCCCAATGCTGACTTTTCCAATCTACCGCTGTTCGCACCATTTGCCTGGCACGCGCTGAAGCCAGGGCTGAACACCGTCCTGATTCAAGTGGCGGGCGATTGCAGACGTTACTCAGGCCTGGCCCACATGGACATTGGCCCGCGTGACGTGGTGGAGCCGGTTCAGCAATCGGCTCGACGTGCAAGAACCTATCCGACCGTGGGCATTGTGTCCGTCTGCGGCTTGTTGGCAGTCGCTGGCTTTGCATTTGCCACCATGACGCGCCAGCGCATTGCGCTGTTTTTTGGGCTCTCCAACGGACTGTGGGCCATTCGTGCTGCGCTGTGGGGCATGACAGACCTGCCCATGCCCTACAGCCTGTGGTTCTTTTTGATTGATGCCACATATGCTGCCTGGATGTCATTGGTTGTGATGCAGTGTTTGTGGCTGGTGTCTGTTCAAAAGCCATGGCTTGAACGCCTCCAATGGCTGGCCCTCGCATTCATGTTGGTGACCTCCATCACTGCGGCAACCGGGCACGCCATCTGGCTGAAAGCGCTGGGGTTGGAAGCAACGATGCTCAGCGCCGCCCTGGCCATGCTGAGCATCATTTACGAAGCCATTCGTCGACCGAAAGAAACCAACGTGGCCATGAGTCTGGCCACACTGCCGATGTTTGTTCTGGCCGTGTGGGATCACTGGAATGTCTGGCTGTCTGGGGCCCGCGACGCTTACCAGCGGTATTACTACTCGCCTCTGCTGGTGCTGTTCATGCTCGTTGCGATCACGCTACTGATGATGCGCCAGTTTCAACTGGCCATGCGCAACGACGAGCAATACCGCCGATCACTGGAACAAGAAGTGGAGCGCCAGCGTGCCGAGCTTCAAGTACAACATGAGCGAGAGCGTGCTCGCGCACAACAGACGGCGGTGATGGCCGAGCGTCAGCGGATCGTGCGCGACATGCACGATGGGCTAGGAGCCCAACTGGCCGGCATGCTCGCCGTCGTGCGAAGTGACCAGGCCATCGCGCAAGAGTTGGAGGCAGACATTGCCTCGGCCATTGCGCACCTGCGCTCGACCATCGACAACTTGAGCACCTCGGAAACCGATCTCTCCACCGTGCTGGCACAGTTCCGCTTTCATCATGAACAGCGATTGAAGCGGGCAGGCCTGGAGTTGATCTGGCAAGTGGAGTTGCTACCCGTGCCTGAGTGGCCCTCGTCCGCGCTCTGGGAGTTACAACAAATGCTGAGAGAAGCCTTCGCCAACATCTTGAAGCATGCCCGAGCAAGCACCATCACGGTCCGAGCCGACTGTCGCGATGGCCTTTGCACCATTTGCATCCAAGATGATGGGTGCGGCTTTGACCCGGCGTCGGTTCGAAATGGGCGGGGCATGCAGCATTTGCGTGAACGCGCAACCCACATTGGTCTGCATTTTTCCCTGACGAGCGACAAGGGCCTGGGCACCCAAATTCGCTGGACGTGGCCCCTTGAGCATGTTCCGCCCACGCAAGGCGCCAGTTGATGCCATAAGGTCTAGACTGGCAGCAGTTCCACTTGTTGCCACCTTGTGCCCATGCTTCGCGTACTGATTTATGCCCTGGCCATCCTGCACCTTGGGCCCGGCTTTGCATTTGCGGTTCTGGCCTTTGGTTGCGAGCCATCCGCCCCCCTGCTGGGCACGCTCTGCGAGCAAAGCTCCATGGCGGCTTTTGTCTGGATGACACTGGGCGCTTGGGGCGTGATGATTCTGGCCTTGGTGCTCAAGCACCTCTGGCGCCGTCATACACACACCGCAGCCACTGGCGATGCACGCTGAGTATCTGGGGTCTCGCCACGCCAGGACATTGATCGTCGTGGTGGGACGCAACAATCAAGACAAAGCATCAGAGCCGATCATTTCGATTCAGCATCGCTTGCATGATCTTGGTGCCAGCATCTGCTGGCTCGACACCAAGGCGCGCTTTCATGGTCGTCAGCGCGAAATGACCTTGGCTCGCATCCGGCATCAGTGGCTGAGCGACTGGAGCCACGCGCACCCCAAGGCAGGACGCTTAGCACTGCGGTTGATCCGACTGGCACTGAAAATCAAATACCCGAAGCGCCATGCCTATGTCTTGAGGCGCTATCAAGCAGAACCGACTGCAGAAGGCTTGCGTCGATTCATCAACACCCTGCGCAACCCCACCATTCATGTGGTGACACATTCGGCTGGCGGCATCCTGGCGACTCAAATTGCCAACGAGACGGCCATTCAAAAGATCGTGTGTTTTGGATACCCGTTCAAACACCCCGATCACCCTGAAGAACCGCACAGAACCTCACACTTGCGCGACATCCGCAAGCCGGTGTTGATCTGTCAGGGGAGGATGGACGAGTATGGCGCTCCGGAACAACTCCACCGGTATGCCACCTCATCGAGCATCAAGGTGCACGCCGTGGAATCCGACCACGACTACGCGGCACTCTCTGCGGTTGAACAAGCCTCGCTAACCGGGCTCATCACAGACTTTTTGTCGCTGAGTGATGCATAGCCCGGTCGGCCCTGAACTCATCAGGGCATCGAGCTCACGTAAACCGCCAATGCGTTGATGTCATCATCCGACAGCATCTGGGTGGTGGCACGCATCAGAGGATTAGGACGAACTGGATCCTTGTCACGATAGCGCTTCAGGTTCTTGCGCAAGTAATCCGGCTGCTGCCCGGCAATGCGAGCGAACTGCGCGTTGCCTCGCCCATCGTTACCGTGGCAACGGAAGCAGTTGGATGAGAAGATTTCTTGACCGCGCTTGGCCAACCGCGCATCGGTCACAGGCTTGCGAGGTACTTCGCGCGACGAGTAGAAGAGGACCATGCCCACTTTCTCGTCCGAATTCATGGCCTTGATCATGCCCTCCATGAACTCGTACTTGCGCTTGCCTTCAGCAAACAGGCGAACCTGCTCCATCAAATATGAACTGTTTTGACCTGCCAGGTTGGGCACATCGGGCTTGACGCTGTAACCACCGTCACCGTGGCAGTTGGCACAAACGGCCGCAACCTTCTCACCCGTACGGATGAACGTTGCCAAACGGGCGGGATCGGCCTGCACTTCAGCCAGACGCTGGGCCAGATCTACGGGAGGTGCACCGGGCTTATCTGCCGCCCAGGCCATGGAAGAAGCCAGCAACAGTCCTGTCAACCCGAACCATACCCGCAGTCTTTTCATGTCGTGCACTCCTAAAAAGCTGACGTATGTTAAGCGAGTCTGCGCACGACATATTGACCGATGTTGCTCAGAAGCCAGATATTGCAGCCCGAGTGCAATAGTTCACTGCGCCATCTCAAAGTCTGTTGTGACACTGTCTAAGGGGCATCCCCAAGCATTCGACGTGTACTAATGCGCGGCGGCCCCTTGACGCTCAGGGTGAACGCCTAGACGCGTCCGATAAATCAAATATAGAGTGTCTAAAAGTTTCACTTGGCGACAAACCGTACTGGAAGCATGACCTCATGAGTTCAGGTCACCTCATCCGCATCGGTCACTCGACTCAGCCACACACTCGGGACGCCGTTCTGGAGTTTTGTCTGGCTGTGGATCAGCCTGACCTGGCGCTCGTGCTGTTCTTTTGCTCGGACACGTACGATCTGGATGTGGTGGCCGCCGAGTTATCGACACGGTTTTCCGGAATACCCGTGTTGGGATGTTCCACTGCCGGGGAAATTGGTCCTCAGGGATGTCGGGACCACAGTATTTCCGGGGCAAGTTTCAGCAAAGCAGGGTTTGCCGCGACGGTCTGCTGCATCGATGCACTGCATGACTTTGAAGTCACAGACGGCAAGGCTTTTGTGACCGAGCAGTTGCGGCAATTGAGCCAGCGAGCGCCCACCGCCGAGCCTCAGAACACCTTTGCCTTGATGCTGATTGACGGTTTGTCGATGGCCGAGGAAAAAATCACCCGCTCACTGCAAAACGCACTGGGCCGGATTCGCCTGATCGGTGGGTCTGCAGGTGACGGGATGGATTTCTCGAAGACGCTGGTCTACTGGAACGGCACGTTTCAATCGGACCGCGCAGCCATGGTCTTGGTGAGCACCCCTCACCCCTTCGAAATCTTCAAGATTCAGCATTTTTTGCCCACCAGTGAGCGGCTGGTGGTCACGGCAGCGGATACGTCGAAGCGCTTGGTCACCGAAATCAACGGCCTGCCCGCAGCACAAGAGTACGCCCGCCTGATCGGTGTCCCCGTGGAGGCATTAAGCACCGAGCACTTTGCTGCGGTGCCCTTGCTGGTGCTGATCGACGGAACGTCGTACACAAGGTCCATTCAAAAGGTGAACGCAGACGGCAGTCTGACCTTCTTCTGCGCGATCGAAGAAGGCATCGTCATGCGCGTGGCACAGAGCGAGGACATCCTGAGCAACATGCAGCACTCGTTCGAAGAGATTGCACGCAAGATCGGTCGCCCCACGCTGACGATCGGGTTTGACTGCATCCTGCGCAAACTGGAAAACCAGCGACTGGGGCTGAATGCTGACATCTCTGAGGTCTTCAGCAGTTATCACACTGTGGGCCTCAACACGTACGGCGAGCAGTACTGCGGTGTGCACGTGACCCAGACGCTGACGGGCGTGGCGATTGGAGATGGCCGTGGCTGACGCTTTGCCGCCCTCTTCCAATCTGAAGGCTGAAAATGCCGCACTCCGCGATGAAGTCACTCGCCTGAACAAGGTCGTCGAGGCGCTGATGAACCGCGCCGAGCGAAGCACCAACACAGAGGGGTCTGACTTTGGGCAATTCCAGACCACCCTGATGCTGGAAGACTTGGTGCGTCGACGTACCGAAGATCTTGAAAGTGCCCTGCGCAACAACGAACGCATCACACGCGAACTTCAGCATTCGGAGGCGCGTTTTCGGGGGCTGGCCAACCAGTCGATGGTCGGGATTGCGATCGTTGAGCACGGTCACGTCACCTACATCAATCCAAGGCTCCAGGAGATGTACGGCTACACAGCCGAGGAGCTGAACGCACGCGGATTCATGTCTGTGGTGGTGGACGAAGACCGGGCCAAAGCATCGGCCCTGCTGAGCCAACGTCTGAGTGGCGAACTCAAACAGGTGCATCACTGCTTTCGAGCGCGACGCAAGGATGGTGACGTCATTGATGTGGAGTTGCACGGCAGCTCCATGGAGATCGACGGCGGTGTGGCCTTGATCAGCCTGACCCTGGACGTGACCGAGCGGGTGCGTGCCGAGCGCGAGGTGCTCGCGCTGCAAAGTCAATTGAGAGAACAATCCGTCCGGGATGCACTCACGGGCCTGTACAACCGGCGCCATCTGGACGAGGTCCTGTCGCGAGAGTTGCTGGTGGCCCAACGCTATCACCGCCCACTCAGCATCGTGATGGCCGATGTCGATCACTTCAAAGCGGTAAACGACCGCTACGGACACTCTGCCGGGGACATGGTGCTGCGCAATGTGGCCGATGTTCTCAAGCGCAACGCCCGCGCAAGCGACATATGCTGTCGCTACGGCGGGGAGGAATTCTTGCTGGTCATGCCGGGCATGCCCCCTGAGGCAGCTCGTTTGCGTGCAGAGCAATTGCGCCGCGAGATTGCGTCCAGTCCCTGCATCTATGGCGACATGCCCATCAAAGTGACCTCGTCATTCGGTGTCGCCTCGTACCCTGCGCATGGCAATGAGAGCAGCAGCATCATCAATGCGTCGGATGCGGCCCTCTACGCCGCCAAAAATGGTGGTCGCAATCAGGTCCGGAGTGCCGTGATTTGAGTGAAGCCCCGTTGACCCAGTCACAGCGCGAGTGATTGCACCAGCGCATCAAACACGACCCGCACCCTCTTGGGTACCGGGCCTTGTTGCGGACGATACAGATACAGATCCCAAGGCGGCGGCTCCAACTCAGGCATCAACCGGACCAGCGCACCTGAAGCCAATTGCCGCTGAACCAAGAAGTCAGGCAACTGCCCAATGCCGATGCCAGCACACACGGCGTCCAGCTCGACGTCGGTATCCGTCGAGATGCAGACGTGCTGAGTCGGTGAAAAATAGTGCCCATTGGCGAAAAACCAAGGCCAGGGACGTCCGGTTGACAGGTCGTACTGTCCCGTCAGCGGCCAATCGTGGAGTTCCTCCACCGTCTGTGGTGCCGTCTTGCCGGTCAAAAGACCAGGCGTGGCCACGACATGGAACTGAACGGGCCTCAGTCGGCGAACCACGAAGCGGTTATCGCGAATGGCACCGATTCGAATGCCCAGATCAATGCGCGCATCCACCACATCGTCCAGTTGATCGGAAAGCCGCAAATCAAAACGCAGCCCGGGATGCTGCTTGGCAAGATCACGCAAAACAGGCCAGACCATCAAGCGGCCGGTGCTGACTGGCGCCGTCAGACGGACCAAACCCTGCATGCCACGCTCGTGCGGTCGGGCGCCGGACTCGAACAAGGCATCCACGCCTTCGAGCTGAGCGCGAGCCTTGACGCAAAAGGCTTCACCGAAGGTGGTCAGCACCACCTGACGCGTGCTGCGATGAAACAGCAACTCCCCCAGGGTGGACTCCAACTCTTTGACCGCTCGCGTCACGGCCTGAGGTGCCACGCCATGACGCAGCGCTGCTTGCTTGAAGTTCAGCGTCTCCGCAGCGGCACACACCAGCCTCAGTTGCTCCAGTCGATTTGACATTCATTCTTCCGTTTTTTGGAATTATGAAATCAAATTCATTCCATTTACAAGACAACCTGGCCTCGCGAACATCACGCCATCGCAACGTTCAACTAGGACAGTTCATGAGCAACAACATTCAAGACAAAGTGGTCGTCATCACGGGCGCATCCAGCGGTTTGGGAGAAGCCACGGCACGACATCTCGCCAGCTTGGGGGCGAAGGTGGTGCTCGCAGCGCGTCGTGCAGATCGACTCGGCCAGATCGTCGCCGAGATCCAAGCTCAAGGCGGGCAGGCCATTTACCAGCAGGTGGACGTGACTGATCTGGCGCAGATGCAAGCACTGGTTGCCGCAGCCATCCAGACATTCGGTCGCATCGATGTGCTGGTCAACAACGCCGGCTTGATGTCCATTGCCCCGATGGCCGCACTCAAGGTGGACGAGTGGGATCGCATGATCGACATCAACGTCAAGGGTGTGCTCTACGGGATTGCTGCCGCTTTGCCTGAATTCCAGAAGCAAAACAGTGGCCATTTCATCAACATCGCGTCCGTTGCGGGCATCAAGGTATTCAGCCCCGGTGGCACGGTTTACAGCGGTACCAAGTTTGCCGTCCGCGCCATCTCCGAAGGGCTTCGGCATGAGGTGGGTGCCAACATCCGAACCACGACCATCGAACCGGGCGCAGTGGACAGCGAGTTGAAGTTGGGCAGTTCGCACGAAGCCAGTGCCAACGCCGTCAAAGACTTCTACAAGATCGCCATTCCCGCGAGCGCCGTCGCACGTGCCATCGCCTATGCGATCGAGCAACCCGCGGAAGTGGACATCAATGAGATCGTGCTGCGCCCAACAGCACAAGAGTTCTAATCAGGGCAAGACGCCGGCCACCATCGCGGCGAGCGGGGTGGTTGGCCGACCAATCAGGGCACTCAACTGGCGCTGACCGTCAAACAAGCCCCCCTTCGATGCACCGACATCCGAGTCGGCGAGCAGGTCAGCCAACGGCTCGGGCAATCCCGCGCCAACCAACGCTGCCTTGAAGTCAGCCTGAGGCAGGTCCACATAGGGAATGGTCTTGCCAGACTGGCGGCTGAGTTCAGCCGCAAACTCAGCCAAGGTATAGGCATCGTCCCCCGCCAGCTCGTAAACCTTGCCGGCCTGGTTCGGGCTGCTCAGCACGACGGCAGCGGCCTCTGCGTAATCGGCTCTGGCCGCAGAGGCGATCTTGCCTGCGCCCGCACTGCCAATGAAGGCACCGTGTTGCAGCGCGGGTTGAACACTGGCCAGGTAGTTTTCGGTGTACCAGCCATTGCGCAAGATGACGTGAGGAAGCCCCGATTCCGTCAACAGGGCTTCGGTGGCCAAGTGCTCGTCTTTCAGCGCAAGCGGACTGACATCGGCATGCAACAAGCTGGTGTAGGCCACCAAGCCCACGTTGGCTCGCTGGGCCGCTTCAATCACATTGCGGTGCTGAGGCAAGCGTTGCCCCACTTCACTTGAAGAAATCAGCAGTACCTTTTGCGCGCCCTGAAAGGCGGCATCCAACGATGCCGGCTGGGTGTAATCAGCCTGACGAACCTGAACCCCTCGGTCAGCCAAGTCGGCCACGCTGGCGGGGTTTCGGACTGCCGCAACAATTTGGTCTGCGGGAAGACGATTCAACAAAGACTCGATCACCAAACGGCCCAGTTGGCCCGATGCACCTGTCACAACGATCATGATCAGCACTCCTAAGTAGTCAACAGAAGAAAGTGCTGTCAGAATAGAGTCTTAACTTACTTTTTGTAAGTACACACCGAAAGGTAAGTATATGAATCTCCCTCAATCTCTGCGCGAAGCTTTGCAACGTGGCAACGTTTTTGCGGAGCAATGCCCGTCCAGAGACATCCTCAAGCATGTGACGAGCCAGTGGGGCGTACTGGTTTTGGTTGCACTGCTGGACGGCACGCACCGTTTCAGCGACCTGCGCCGCAAGATTGGTGGTGTGAGCGAAAAGATGCTGGCGCAGACACTGCAAAGGCTGGAAGCCGATGGCTTCGTATTGCGGCAGGCTTATCCGGTTGTTCCGCCCCACGTCGAGTACAGTCTGACCGCTTTGGGCGAAGGAGTCGGCAAGCGGGTCGAGGGCCTGGCTGACTGGATTGAGAGCAATCTCGACCTCATCATGGATGCGCGCACCCAAAGAGCAGAAGAGGCGCTGGCTGCACACACCCTGATGTAATTTCAACGGATCAGACCGTGCTTGATTTCAATGCACTGCTGCAGCACGGTACCGCGTGGCTGTTCTTCCCTAGCGCCATCTTGCTCGGCCCCCTATATCTCCGGCGTTTTGATCATCCTCCTGGGCATGTACGTGACCTACCAGGGGTTGCACACGCTGCTTTAATCCCCCGACGCGGCAACCAAGGGGGCCTGCACCCACACACGCCCGACGATCACGTGGATCAGCAAGGCCAGCGTACCGTTGATCACCAACGCTTCCCGCACGCCCCACGCGTGCACGGTCAAGCCCGTGACCAGGCTCCCAAGCGACATGCCGCCGCGCATGGCCAGCATGAACATGCTGGCTGCCTGCCCGCGCAGGTGAGATGGCGCACATGACTGCAAGACCGCATTGGCCGAGGCATTGGACACCGTCATGGCCACACCCGCGCACAGCAGCAACGCCACCAGCCCGAGAGACCAGGGATTGAGCGCTGCCAGCAAGACGATGACGGCATAAAGCAGGGCAAACCACGCGCTGAAGCGGCGACGATCGCGCTGGGGGTCCACGGCCAACAAGGCTGACGCACCCAGCAAACCGCCCAAGCCAAAGGCCCCCAGGGCCAGACTGAAATCGGCCGCACTGCCTTGAAACACCTCTTTGACGAGGACCGGGCAAAACGTGATCAACGGCGCGCACAGCAAGGCCGTGGTCAGCACGGTCAGCAAGCCGCCGCGCAAACTGGGTTCGCGGGCCACCGCACCCACACTCGCCAGCAGTTGTCGATGGTCCAGCGCAACGCTCAAGCCTTTGGCAGCCGGGAGTGCGGGCAGCACCCACAACGCGACCAGAATGAATGGCACGTAAGACAAGGCACTGACCGCAAAAGCCCCCGCCATGCCCACGCTGGCCATCAGCACACCGGCAATTGCCGGCCCCAGGATGCGTGACAAGTTGAACTGCGTCGAATTGAGCGCAATGCCAGTGGGAATCTGATCCGGGCGAACGATGCTGGGCACTATCGACTGAAACGATGGCATGGACAAGGCATCGGTCACCCCCACCACCAGCGACATGGCAATGACCATCCAGGGCGACACCTGGCCCGTGAGGATCAACACGACCAGCACCACCGGGCACACCATCTGAATCGACTGAAAGATCGCGATGGTCCGACGCCGGTCCGTCTGATCCGCCAAGGCACCGCCGACCAGCGTCAGCAGCAACACGGGAGCCCCTGAAGCGAAGGAATCCAGTCCGAGCAGAAAGGGCGATGCACCCAGGCTCAACATCAGCCACGGCTGTGCCATCTGCTGCGCCCACGTCCCAATATTGGCCAGCAAACTGGCGAACCAGAACGTGCCGAATCGACGCGTCAGCAGCAGCCCCATAGACTGGCGGAAATGGCTACGTTCCAGCCTCGGCATGCGTTTCAAGGCACCAGCACAGCGGCACCGCTGAAACGCCCTGCCCTCAAGTCATCCAAAGCCTGGTTGGCCTCGGTCATGGCATAGGGATGTGCGGTCACATCCAGCTTGCAGGCACTCGCCAGCGCCATGAAGCCGTCGCCATCTGCGCGCGTCAAATTGGCGACCGACACGATGCGCCGCTCCTTCCACAACCACGCATACGGAAAGGATGGAATGTCACTCATGTGGATGCCAGCGCACACCACCACGCCAGCTGGCCGGATCGCCTGCAAGGCCAGCGGCACCAAACTCCCCACCGGGGCAAACAACAAGGCAGCATCGAGTGCGACCGGGGGCTTGGCCTCCGAGGGCCCTGCCCAAACCGCCCCCAGTTGGCGCGCCAGGGCTTGCGCGGACTCATCGCCCTCTCGCGTGAAGGCATACACCTCGCAGCCCTCAAACCGAGCCATCTGAATGACCAGATGCGCGGCAGCACCAAACCCGTACAAGCCCAAACGAGGCTTGGGGCCCTTCAGCGCATCGGCGGCCATCCGCAAGGCCCGAAAGCCGATCAGACCGGCACACAACAAGGGCGCCGCTTCGAGGTCGTTGTACTGATCGGGGATGGGAAACACATAGCGTGCATCGGCCACCACATGCGAGGCATAGCCGCCATGAATCTGATAGCCCGTGAAGCGAGCCTGCTCACACAGGTTTTCATGGCCGGACCGACACAACTCACAGGTGCCACACGTCCATCCCAGCCACGGCACCCCCACGCGTTGCCCAACCATGAGGCCCGAGACGTCGTTCCCCATCGCATCAATGACCCCGACCACTTCGTGCCCAGGAACCACCTGCTGACCAGGAAACGGCAGGTCACCATCGACGATGTGCAGATCCGTCCGGCAAACACCACACGCCTTCACCCGCAAGCGAACTTGTCCCGCTGTCGGCTGAGGCAACTGTTGCCGCCACACTTGTTGCAATGGACGCCCGGGGGCCTCCATTTCCATGGCGTACATGTGATCCATCGTCTCGCTCCAAGGTCGTTGCTTGAAACGATAGCACCGCTGCGGTCATCCCCCGGCAACGGCCTTTGACGTGTATCAGCCTCGCTTCGCCATGGCTTCACCCATGCGAACCGGTGCAGCAGGGGCCCAGCTCTCGTTGAACTGCAGGTCGCCCTTGGGAAACAGCATCACCACGGTCGAGCCCAGCAGGAAGCGACCCATTTCCTGGCCCTTCTTCAACTCGATCTTCTGGTCGTCATAACACCACTCGTGCACTTGCTTGCTGCGAGGCGGGTTCACCACGCCATGCCACACCGTGGCCATGCTGCCCACGATGGTGGCCCCAACCAGGGTCAAAACGAAAGGCCCGTTTGCCGTTTCAAACACACAGACCACGCGCTCATTGCGAGCGAACAGACCAGGCACGCCACGGGCCGTCGCGGGGTTCACCGAGAACAGCTCACCCGGCACATAGATCATGCGGGTCAAGCGACCATCACAAGGCATGTGAATGCGGTGATAGTCCTTGGGGCTCAGGTAGATGGTGGCAAAGTGGCCATCGTCAAACTGTGCGGCCAACTGGGCATCTCCGCCCACCAGTGCGGTGGTCGAATAGTTGTGCCCCTTCGCCTGGAAGATCTGATCCTTGGCAATCGGACCATATTGGCTGATTGCGCCATCCACCGGGCAGATCAGATCAGCCTTGGCCAAGGGACGAGCCCCCGCCTTCAGCGGGCGGGTGAAAAACTCGTTGAAGGTCGCGTAACTGGTGACATCCGGGTTCGCGGCTTCGCTCATGTTCACGCCATAGCGCGCCACAAACCAACGAATGAAGCGCTCGGTCAGCGCACCACCGCGGGCGGAAGCGGCTTTCCCCGCCAGGGTAGTCAGAGCCACCTTGGGCAGCAGGTATTGCATCCAGACAAACAGACGATCAGACACGGCTTCATCCACAAACAATCAATCGAGACGCGCATTCTAGGCGCACAGGTTGGCACGGTTTTCGCAATCAAGACTGTATACAGTTTTGACACTCACCGGAGTCTTGATCCATGGCCACCGTCCTGCACACCCGTCGTTCCGTTCTGAGCACCTTGGCAGCATGCGCCGCACTGACATGGGGCATCGCGGCCCCCACAACGGTGCATGCCGAAACCCCCATCAAGTTCCAGCTCGACTGGCGCTTTGAAGGTCCATCGGCCCTGTTTCTCCAGCCCGTCGCCAAGGGTTACTTCAAGCAAGCAGGGCTGGATGTGTCGGTCGATGCGGGCAACGGCTCTGGCGGTACCGTGACACGCGTGGCTTCCGGAACCTATGACCTGGGCCTGGCCGACATGGCTGCGCTGATGGAGTTCCACGCCAACAACCCAGACGCACCCAACAAGCCCGTGGCCATCATGATGGTCTACAACAACACGCCGGCAGCCGTTTTTGCGCTGAAAAAGTCGGGCATCAAATCCCCTGCTGATCTGGCCGGCAAGAAGCTGGGTGCCCCGGTCTTTGACGCCGGACGCAAGGCTTGGACGATCTTTGCCAAGGCTAACAAGGTGGGCCCTGTGACCTGGATCAGCATGGACCCGCCCCTGCGCGAAACCATGCTGGTGCGTGGCGATGTCGATGCCATCACCGGGTTCTCGTTCACCTCGCTGTTGAACCTCGAAGCCCGTGGTGCCAAGGCTGATGAACTGGTGATGTTCCCCTACGCACAGTACGGCGTGAAGCTGTACGGCAATGCCATCATCGCTTCGCCCAAGATTCTCAAAGAGAACCCCGAAGCCGTCAAAGCCTTCCTGAAGGCCTTTACCAAGGGCGCCAAAGAGGTGCTCGCCAACCCCGACGCCTCGATTGAACACGTGAAGGCTCGCGACGGCATCATCAACGTCGAGCTGGAAAAGCGTCGCCTGAAAATGGCCATTGACCAAGTGGTGGCTAGCCCCGATGCCCGTGCCGAAGGATTTGGTCAGGTCAAGCTACCTCGCCTGGCACTGATGGCGTCGCAAGTGGGCGATGCCTTCAACACCAAAACACGTGTCAACCCCGATGCTGTGTGGACTCCAGCCTATCTGCCCTCTGCCGCAGAGCTGAACATCCTGCCCGCCAAGAAGTAAGCCGCCCTCAGCCGAACAAGGATTGGTCATGGACGCTTTTGTCGATTTTCAAAATGTCTGGCTGGCCTACAACGATGAGTTGTGGGAAAAAGGCCAGTTCGCCGTGGAGGACCTCAACCTCCAGATTCGCCAAGGCGAGTTCGTGGCCATCGTCGGCCCATCGGGTTGCGGCAAGTCCACCTTCATGAAGCTCACCACCGGTTTGAAGATGCCTTCCCGAGGACGCATCACCATCGGCGGTGAGCCCGTGACCGGCCCACTCAAGATCACAGGGATGGCCTTCCAGGCCCCTTCCCTGCTGCCATGGCGGACCACACTGGACAACGTCTTGTTGCCGCTCGAGATCGTGGAACCGTATCGCTCCACCTTCAAGGCCAAGCGTAAGGAGTACGAGGCCAAGGCCCGCGCCTTGCTGCAAAGCGTGGGGCTGGCGGGTTACGAAGACAAGTTCCCTTGGCAGCTGTCCGGGGGCATGCAGCAGCGTGCGTCCATCTGTCGAGCGCTGATCCACGAACCGCAAATGCTCTTGCTGGATGAACCGTTCGGGGCCCTCGACGCTTTCACCCGCGAAGAGTTGTGGTGTGCCCTGCGCGACCTACAGGCCCAACAGAAGTTCAACGTCATCCTGGTGACCCACGATTTGCGTGAAGCCGTCTTCCTGGCGGACACCGTGTACGTCATGAGCAAGAGCCCAGGACGCATTCTGGCCAAGCGCGAAATTGAACTACCCCGACCACGCGACCTGGAAGTGACCTACACCCCTGAGTTCACGGCTGTGGTCCATGAACTGCGCGCCCACATCGGGGCCATGCGCAAACCCGCATCCATCAGCACCACCTCGGAGATCGCGCAATGATGAAGATTCCACCCAAGCATCTGGCCCGCTGGGCGCCCTGGGTGCTGCTGTTTGCCATCGTCATCTTCTGGCAAATCATCTGCTCGGCCTTGAACGTCTCCGAGTTCATCTTTCCCAGCCCTGCCCGCATTGCCAGTCAAATTTACGAGTTTCACGATGAAATCCTCAAGCACGCTTGGCGAACCCTGTGGGTCACCTTGGTGGGCTTTGGGATCGCGATCGTGGTGGGGGTCCTGCTGGGCTTCCTGATCGGCAGCTCCCGCCTGGCCTATGCCGCCATCTACCCGCTGATGACCGCTTTCAACGCCTTGCCCAAAGCCGCCTTCATCCCGATTCTGGTGGTGTGGGTGGGCATTGGCGTGGGCCCCGCCATCCTCACCGCGTTCATGATCAGCTTCTTTCCCATCATGGTGAACATCGCCACAGGCCTCGCCACGCTGGAGCCTGAGTTGGAAGACGTGCTGCGCGTGCTGGGTGCCCGACGCTGGGACGTACTGGTGAAAGTGGGCCTGCCTCGCTCACTGCCCTACTTCTACGCTTCCCTGAAGGTCGCCATCACCTTGGCCTTTGTCGGCACCACCGTGTCCGAGATGACCGCATCCAACGAAGGCATTGGCTACCTGCTGATCTCGGCAGGCTCGTCCATGCAAATGGGCCTGGCCTTTGGCGGTCTGGTGGTGGTGGGCGCCATGGCCATGCTCATGTACGAAGTCTTCTCGATTGTGGAGAACCGCACCACGGCTTGGGCCCACCGCGGCAGCCAGAATCACTGAACCGCGTTCAAAACGCCTCGCGTGGTAAGGTCAGCTCCCTGACTGAACCACGCGAATGCGATCCATGAGCCTGCGCCCCCTGACCGCTGAAGAAGCACGCGTTCTTGCCGTGCTGGTTGAAAAGCAGCACACCGTTCCAGACAGCTATCCGCTGTCCCTCAACGCACTGACCCTGGGCTGTAATCAGAAAACGGCTCGCGATCCCGTCATGAACCTGACGGAAGCACAGGTGCTCGAAGCCGTGAATGGACTGCGCGAACTCAGCCTGGTCTCAGAAGTCAGTGGCAGCCGCGTTGTTCGCTTTGACCACAACGCGGCACGTGGCTTGGGCGTGCCCAGTCAATCGGTCGCACTGCTGACCATCCTGATGCTGCGCGGTCCGCAGACCGCCGCCGAGTTGCGCCTGCACAGCGAGCGCCTGCACCGTTTTGCAGACACATCATCGGTCGAAGCGTTTCTGGATGAGCTAGCGAGCAAAGAGCCCCCACGTGTGGTCAAGCTGCCCCGAGCGCCCGGCGCCCGCGAATCGCGCTGGGCTCACCTGCTGTGTGGCGAGGTCTCGATCGACACACCCGCCCCCATGGTGGCGGCTGATGCCGCAGGCTTGGCTGACGAGGTCGCACAGTTGCGAGCTGAACAAACTCGCATGGCGGCCGAGCTGGCTGACTTGCGAGCACTGGTTCAACGTTTGGCTGCCGAGTTGGGCATGCCTGCTGCCGACACCTCAAACACTTAACCGTGAGACAACACCATGCCCAGCGCAGCCAGCGCTGGCGTAGCCAAGACCACCCCAACGTTCAAACCCAAGGCGGGTAGCAACTCGGCCATGTCGTCGGCATGCGCCTTGGCTTTTTGCCAAGCCGTGAGCGCCATCGGCATGGTCAGCACCGCCAAGCCCGTGCCCATGGGCCACCAGCCCCAGGCCAATCCCATCAGCAAGACACCGTAGGCCACGCCGTATTGCGCGGCCAGCAAAGGCACGCAACCCGCCCGCCCCCACAGCATGGGCAAGGTGCGACGCCCGACAGATCGATCGGGCTCCACATCCGGGTACTGGTTGAGCAGCAGCAGGTTGTTGGTCAACGCAAAGGGCAAGATCGACAACATCAAACCGGTCCACGATGCCTGCCCCGTCAGCACAATCTCGGTCCCCAAGGCCATCAAAGGACCGAACCCCAGACCAGGGGCAATCAGGCACAGCCACGGCTGACGGGTCACCCAAGGGGTGTAAGCCACCACCAGAATCAGGCCCAGCACCCCCACGGGCGCCAGCGACAGCATGCGCCCCGGCTCTTGCCACAAGAAGTACAGGCCAATCAGGGCCGTCAGCGACAGCCCACCCATCCCCATGCTCAGTGCGATGGGTGCCAGATCAGGCCGCGCCGGCAATGTGCCACTGCCACCACTGAAGGGCGTCTTGCGCGTGCGCTGATCCAGGCCCGACTTGAAATCCGCATACTCATTGAGCGCATTGACGCCCACATGCGCCATCAAGGCTCCCAACACGCACAAAGCCGCCTGGACACCGTCCATCTGCAAGCCTTGCAGTCGCAACTGCCACCAACTCCACGCCACGGCCAGCGACATGCAGGCCGGCGTCAAGAACAAAAATGGCACCCGCGCAGGGCCCCACCAAGGTTGCTTATCGGATGAGCCCGCCATGGATCACACCTGCCAGAGTTTCTTCCAACCTTCCAAGCCCATCTTGCGCAAGGTGGCCTTGTTGGTTTCATAAATGTCTGCTGCATCCGGAAATGCCTCCACTGCCCGGTCCAGGCTGGCTTCACGGATCAAATGCAGTGTCGGATAAGGCGAGCGATTGCTGTAGTTCTCGATGTCGTCAGACTTGGCATCGGCGAACTGGTAGTCCGGGTGGAAGCTGGCCACCTGAATCAGGCCACCCAAATCGAGCTCTTCGACGGCGGCATCCACGATATCCAGAAAATCATTGAAGTCGAAAAAGTCCTGCAGGACTGCCGGATGCACCAGCAAGGTCGTATCGATCTCTTCCGGATCCGCGTCGCGCAGAAGCGTCAGTTCATGCACCAGATCGGTCAGCAACTCGCCAGGCGTGGTGGCATCCGACACGCTGTAGCGGACCTGATTTTTCACGTGCACGCTCTTGGCAAACGGGCACAAGTTCAAGCCGATCACGGCCTTGACCAGCCAGTCACGCGTGTCAGCAACGATGGTGTCTTTGTCGAAGTTCATGCGCACATTGTCACCCCAGTCATGCTGCGCTTTACACTGATCGGACTGTTGTCTGTCTAGGCGCCTGTCATCAGGCGAATGCGTTACATGAGCTGGCACGGCCACCTGTCTCTGGATTACCGACGCGATGGCGCTCGCACCATTGCCCACGACCGCCATCACGGTCCGCTTCGGGTATTGCAGCGCCTCTATCCCGAAGGTGATGCCATTTGCCACCACGTGCTGGTTCACCCACCGGGTGGCATTGTCGGAGGCGACGTGCTGGACATCGAGGCCCGGCTGGCCCCGGGCAGTCACGCCGTCATCACCACCCCCGGTGCTACGCGCTTTTATCGCAGTGCCGGCGCCGAGGCCATTCAAAATCTGAAGGCACAGCTTGCCGAAGATGCTCGCCTGGAATGGCTGCCGTTAGAAACCATTGCCTACCAAGACAGCATCGCCCTCAACAAAATGAGGTTTGAACTGGCCCCCGGGGCCGAGATGATGGGGTGGGATGTGGTGGCACTGGGCTTGCCCGCGGCGGATCAGGCTTTTGATGCTGACAGCCACCCCAACGGCCGATTCACGCAAGAAATCGAACTGCCTGCCATTTGGCTGGAACGTGGCACCGTGCATAGCACCGACAAGCTGCTGCTGGACAGCCCCCTGGGTTGGGCCGGGCACCGTGTCATGGGCACCTTGTGGCTGGCCAGCGGTACGGCCATGAGCCGCACCCGGCGCGAGTCCTTGCTGGAGTCGGCTCGCAGCCTTCACACCACGCACACGCTCGCGGCCACATCAGGCAGCAGCAGTCCGCACGAACAGGTGGTGGTGGTGCGGGTGCTGTCAACCAAAGTTGAGCCACTGATGCACTTGCTGACCCAGATCTGGGGCGCCTGGCGGCAAGAGGCTTGGCAATTGCCCCCCTGCCCGCCCCGCATCTGGCGCATGTGACGCCTCGTGCCTCGGAAGAAGACCGCCGGCATCCCCACGCATGGGGGACTTCTTCGCGACGTTCCGCCTCTATGATCGACTCATTCAAAAAATAACCGCCCCACCGGCATTCAACGCTGAATCGACGGCACTGGGGTGGCACACAAGCAGGAGTTTCGCGCCATGAAGGTATTGTTGATCGACGACCATCCACTGATCGTGGCTGCCCTGCAGTCGGTCATCAAAGGCCTGGGCGAAAACGTCACCGTCGACGCGGCAGACAGCGGGCGCGCAGCACGTGACACCCTCCGTGCAGACGCCAATTACGATCTGGTGCTGCTGGATTTGCACCTTGGCGATGCCGATGGCTTTGACCTGCTGGGTGAATTCCGCAGCCGCTACCCAGCCATTCCGGTGGTGGTCATTTCCGCGTCCGACCGGACCAGTGATGTCATCCGCGCCATTGACCTGGGCGCCATGGGATTTGTCCCCAAGCGTGCCAGCAACGAAACCCTGTTCGACGCTTTGCAGCAGGTGATGTCAGGGGGCGTCTATGTGCCCCCCATGACGATGAGTGGCGATGGCTCGGCCACGGGGTCAGTGCAACTGCAGCAAGTCCGGCAAGAGGCTCAGGATTTCGGCTATCAAACCATGCCGTCCTTGAGCGAACTGGGGCTCACCCCGCGTCAGACCGACGTACTGAACCTGCTGCTCAAGGGGCAACCCAACAAGCTGATCGCGCGTGAGTTGGGCTTGTCCGTCGAAACAGTGAAGGACCACGTGGCGGCCGTGTTGCGCGCGCTCGGCGTGAACTCGCGCACGCAAGCTGTGATTGCGGTAAGCCAGATCCTGCAAAAGCAAGCGGTACAGGCCCCAGCAAACGGAGGCATCGGGCACCCGTACCGAACGACCGCTTACGGCACCACACCTGCCGGCCCATCGGTTGCAGGCTGGCGGGTTCGCTAAGCGTTGCACACCCCGCTCAAGGTCGACAAAAGGCTGATCGCGCTTGCGCGTACTCAGCCTTGAGGCGTGCCACCAATTCGGCCGTGGGTTGAACGGCCTTGATGGCGCCAATACCCTGCCCGCTCCCCCAAATGTCCTTCCATGCTTTGGCCAGCTTGGGCTCGGCATTGCCAAAACTCATGTCACTGGGATCACCCTCGTCGAGGTGATCGGGGTCAAGGCCAGCGTTGACGATGGAGCCACGCAAGTAGTTGCCGTGCACACCGGTGAACTTGCTGGCGTACACGATGTCTGCACTGCTGCTGTCCACAATCATCTGCTTGTAGGCATCGACTGCACGTGCTTCATCCGTCGCGATGAACGCAGAGCCCATGTAGGCGAAGTCTGCCCCCATCACCTGCGCCGCCAGAATGGCACGCCCGGTCGCTATGGAACCAGACAAGGCCAATGGGCCATCGAACCACTCTCGAATTTCCTGCACCAAAGCGAAGGGGCTCGTGGTCCCGGCATGACCGCCCGCACCGGCGCACACGGCAATCAAGCCGTCTGCCCCTTTCTCCACCGCCTTGTGTGCGAACCGGTTATTGATGACGTCATGCAGCACGACACCGCCCCAGTTGTGCACCCCTTGATTGACATCTTCACGGGCCCCCAGAGAAGTGATCACCAGCGGCACTTTGTATTTCTCGCACAGTGCCATGTCGCAATCGAGTCGGTCATTGCTTTTGTGAACGATCTGATTGATGGCAAACGGTGCGGCGGGCTGCTCTGGGTGCGCTGCGTTCCATGCAGCCAAAGACTCGGTGATCTCAGCCAACCATTCGTCAAGTTGCGAGGCTGGGCGAGCATTGAGTGCCGGCATGGATCCCACGACGCCAGATGTGCATTGGGCGATCACCAGTTTGGGGGTGCTGATGATGAACATGGGAGACGCGATCACCGGAAACGGCACGCGCTGCAAAACAGACGGCAAGGGCATTCGGGTCTCCATATCAATGTGCAAATGTGCAAATGGGCAAAGCAAAATGCCCTCACCGGACGGGCCGAGTGAGGGCATCGGATTCATCACACAACCGGCTATCACCGATTGTGCGTTAAACCTTGATCAATCGATCAGAAGGCATCCACAGGCATGGCCGACACGCTATCGCCACCGTTGAGGATGATGTCGCGCAGCGAAGCCACTCGAGCCAGGATGTGATCGCCGTAGAAACGGGCAGTCGCGATCTTGGCGGTCATGAAGTCGGCGTCTTCACCAGCAGCCAGCTTGTCTTCGGCCACGATCAGGGCACGTGCCATTTGCCAACCCGACACCAGGTTACCAGCCAGCATCAGGTAAGGCACCGAGCCAGCAAACACGGCGTTGGGGTTGGTCTTGACGTTGGCCAAAACAAACTCCACCACTTCCAGGAAGGCTTCGCGAGCGGCCTTCAGCTGGGTTGCCAGCTTCTTGCCTGCAGCGCTGTCGCGACCAGCCAGTTGGGCTTCGACTTCAGCGATTTGAGCGGCAACGGCCTTGGCCACAGCGCCCTTGTCACGTGCAGTCTTGCGGCCCACCAGGTCGTTCGCCTGGATGGCAGTCGTACCTTCGTAGATCGGCAGAATGCGCGAATCGCGGTAGTACTGAGCGGCGCCGGTTTCTTCGATGAAGCCCATGCCGCCGTGCACTTGCACGCCCAGCGAGGTCACTTCAACGGAGTTCTCGGTCGAGAAGCCCTTGATCAGCGGCACCAGGAATTCGTAGAAAGCCTGAGCTTGCTTGGCGACTTCCGCATCGGGGTGATGGTGAGCGGTGTCGTAAGCAGCAGCGCCCACCAGAGCCATGGCGCGAGCCCCTTCGGTCAGTGCACGCATTGTCAGCAGCATGCGCTTGACGTCGGGGTGGTGAATGATGGCGGCAGAACCAGGCTGCGAACCGTCCACGGGACGCGACTGCACGCGGTCCTTGGCGTAGGCCACGGCGTGTTGGTAAGCACGGTCGGACACGGCCAGACCTTGCAGACCCACGTCGTAACGAGCAGCGTTCATCATGATGAACATGTACTCGAGACCGCGGTTTTCTTCGCCCACGATGTAGCCGATGGCGCCTTCGCCGACTTCACCCTTGTTGTCACCGTAGACCAGCACAGCAGTCGGCGAAGCCTTGATGCCCAGCTTTTCTTCGATGGAGGCGCAGTAGACGTCGTTGCGCTTGCCCAGCGAACCGTCTTCGTTGACCATGAACTTGGGCACCACGAACAAGGAGATGCCCTTCACGCCTTCAGGCGCGTCAGGGGTACGGGCCAGCACGAGGTGGACGATGTTCTCGGCCATGTCGTGTTCACCGTAGGTGATGAAGATCTTCTGGCCGGAGATGCGGTAGGTACCGTCTTCCTGCTTGACCGCCTTCGAGCGCACCAGAGCCAGATCCGAACCGGCTTGAGGCTCGGTCAGGTTCATGGAGCCAGTCCACTTGCCGGAGATCATGTTGGGGATGTAGCGCTGCTTGAGCTCTTCGCTGGCAGCGGTCAACAGGGCTTCGGTGGCGCCAGTGGTCAGGATCGAGCACAGCGAGAAGCTCAGGTTGGCAGCCATGGTGTGCTCAATGCAAGCCGCACCGATGATCTTGGGCAGACCTTGGCCGCCGTATTCCACGGGCTGTTGCAGACCTTGCCAGCCGGCTTCGGTCAGGGCCTTGTAGGCATCCTTGAAACCAGCAGAGGTACGCACCTTGCCGTCGTCCCAGGAACCGTGGTCTTGGTCACCGCTCCAGTTCAGGGGGGCCACGACTTCTTCGTTGAACTTGGCGGCTTCTTCCAGAACGGCTTGGGCGGTTTCGTAGCCAGCGTCTTCAAAACCGGGGATCTGAGCGACCTTGTCCAGGCCAGCCAGTTCCTTCATGCAAAACAGCTGGTCTTTAACGGGAGCGCGATAGGACATGTGTTTCTCCAATAACGACAAAAGGGGCGCCTCGAAAGACGCCCCTGAGGGTGTTCTCAGTCAGACCATGAGTCTGCCATGAGTCCCCAAATTACAGGGCCTTGACGAGTTCGGGCACAGCCACGAACAGGTCGGCTTCCAGACCGAAGTCAGCCACTTGGAAGATCGGGGCTTCTGGATCCTTGTTGATGGCCACGATGACCTTGGAATCCTTCATACCGGCCAAGTGCTGGATGGCGCCGGAGATACCGCAGGCGACATACAGTTGAGGCGCAACGATCTTGCCAGTTTGACCGACTTGCAGGTCGTTCGGGGCGTAGCCAGCGTCCACAGCAGCGCGCGAAGCACCGATGGCGGCGCCCAGCTTGTCAGCCAGCGGAGGCAGAACTTCGTTGAACTTCTCGGCAGAACCCAGGGCACGGCCACCGGACACGACGATCTTGGCGGCGGTCAGCTCAGGACGCTCGGACTTGGTCACTTCGCGACCGACGAACGAGGACTTGCCGGAGTCAGCAGCGGCAGCAACGGTTTCCACAGCAGCGGAACCACCGGTGGTGGCAGCAGCGTCGAAAGCGGTACCACGAACGGTCATCACCTTGACAGCGTCAGCCGATTGAACGGTGGCGATGGCGTTACCAGCGTAGATGGGACGCTCGAAAGTGTCAGCCGAGATCACCTTGGTGATTTCGGAGATTTGAGCGACGTCCAGCTTGGCGGCCACGCGAGGAGCCACGTTCTTGCCCGAAGCGGTAGCGGGGAACACGATGTGGCTGTAGCCCGAAGCCACGGCCAGCACTTGCTCAGCCACGTTCTCAGCCAGGCCATCAGCCAGTTGAGCGCCGTCAGCGTGCAGAACCTTGGAAACGCCAGCGATTTGAGCGGCAGCAGCGGCAGCAGCACCAGCGTTGGAGCCAGCAACCAGAACGACGACGTCGCCAAAAGCCTTGGCAGCGGTCACGGCGTTGAGGGTGGCACCCTTGATGCTGTTGTTGTCGTGTTCAGCAATAACGAGAGCGGTCATGCGTTATCTCCTCAGATCACTTTGGCGACGTTCTTCAGCTTGTCGACCAGGGTCGCCACGTCGGCAACCTTGATACCAGCGGAACGCTTGGCAGGCTCTGCCACGCTCAGGGTCTTGATACGGGGGGCCACGTCCACACCCAGGTCAGCCGGCTTCACGGTTTCCAGGGGCTTCTTCTTGGCCTTCATGATGTTAGGCAGCGTCACGTAGCGAGGCTCGTTCAGACGCAGGTCGGTGGTGACCACGGCTGGCAGGCTCAGCGAAACGGTTTCCAGACCGCCGTCGACTTCACGGGTCACGTTGACCTTGTCGCCAGCCACTTCCACCTTGGAGGCGAAAGTACCTTGGGGCAGACCGGCCAAAGCAGCCAGCATCTGACCAGTTTGGTTGGAGTCGTCGTCAATGGCTTGCTTGCCCAGAACGATCAGCTGAGGTTGTTCCTTGTCGACCAGAGCCTTCAGCACCTTGGCAACGGCCAGAGGCTGAACTTCTTCGTCGGTTTCAACCAGGATGCCACGGTCAGCACCGATGGCCATCGCAGTACGCAGGGTTTCCTGGCACTGAGCTGGGCCGACGGAGACGGCGACGATCTCGGTAACAACGCCCTTTTCCTTCAGGCGGGTGGCTTCTTCGACGGCAATTTCGTCGAAGGGGTTCATGGACATCTTGACGTTGGCGATGTCGACACCAGAGCCGTCAGACTTCACGCGAACTTTCACGTTGTAGTCCACAACCCGCTTGACCGGAACCAGAACCTTCATGAGTTGTTCTCCTGCGTCATGAGGAAGAGTTGAGTAAAAAGCCGTGCCCAAAAAAGCACGATCGTTCGATTCTACAGTGAGTTGGCACTCCGTGCACCCCTCAACTGCGTAAAAGAAAGACAATATGCGACTTCGATGGTGAAAGCGCTTCGTCCAGGTGACGATTTTTGTTCATGCCCAGTCAAATTACCGACGTCAGTGCAGTTGATTTGACCCCCGACAAGGGTGAAGGACACCGAATTGGGGTGTTTGACTCCGGACTGGGGGGATTGTCTGTACTGCAGGCGCTCCGCGCACGCCTGCCGCATGCAGAAATGCTCTATGTGGCCGACTCCGGTCATGCACCCTATGGGGAAAAGGACGTGGCGCACATCACGGCACGCAGTCTGCACATCAGCCGCTTTCTGCTGGGTCAAGGGGCGGATGCCATCGTCGTGGCTTGCAACACAGCCACCGCTGCCGCGGTGCACGCGCTGCGCGCGCAATGGCCGCATGTGCCGATCATCGGCGTTGAACCGGGGGTGAAGCCCGCGGTCAAGCAATCGCCAGGCAAGTGCATCGGTGTGCTGGCCACGCCTGGCACGCTGGCAAGCGAAAAGTTCCGTCAACTGGTGGCGCGGCATGTCCACGAGGCGCGCATCACCTTGCAAGCTTGCCCCGGTCTCGCCAAAGAAATTGAAACCGGTGTGCTGGACAGCCCCAGGCTGCGTGAACTGGTGACGGTTTTTTCCGCTCCTTTGAAAGAGGCTGGCGTCGACACCGTGGTGCTGGGGTGCACGCACTATCCTTTCGTCCGTGCCTTGTTCTCACACGCTTTTGGCGAACATGTATCGATCATCGACACGGCAGAGGCCGTGGCACGTCAGGTCGCGCGTCAATTGAACGGCACCCCCTCCAATGACAACAGCCTGAGTCCGCCACATAAGGGCGAAACCAGGCTGTGGAGCAGCGGCGACCCGAAGCACCTGAGTGAAACGGTGCACCGCTGGCTGGGGTTGAGGGCGGAGGCCCGCCCCCTCCCCTGATCAGATCAGCAAGTTCTTGTTCTGATCATCCAGCAGGCCCTTCAGCGGATCAACGGCCAGCGAGGTGTCGGCAACGGCGGTGCTTGTTGCGGCCGTGCTGGTGTCTGCCGTGGCAGTGGTCGACGCGATGCTGCTGGAGGTGGCACTTGCACTGCCGTCCGTGCCACTCAGCTGATTCAGCGCTTCGGACTCAGCTGGTGCAGCCAAGATATCTGCAACGCTGACTTGGGCAGCTTGCGTTGAGGTGCTGGCGTCTGCGGCCGCGCCCTGCTGGAACCAGACGTCGGCCATGTCATGCGACTTGCCATCTGTCGTGGTGTAGCTGGAGACCAGCTTCAACAGGTTACCGTTGTCCACCGTGGTGCCGGTCTGGGCGTGCAGATCCAGCGAGAGGATGCCAAGGTCGGCCAGCGACTTGAGTTCGCCAGCATCCGTGACGCCGTCTTGATCGCGGTCCACCCAGACCTGCAGCTTGCCGAAGTCAGCATCGGTGGCAGACAGGGTACCGTCCTGGTTGCTGTCAAGCTGTGCCATGGCGACGTAGCCGTTGCCAGCATGCGTACCGTCAGACTTCAGCGTGCCAGAGCCGAACAGCTCGGTGCCGTTGTTGATGATGCCGTCACCGTTGCGATCCATGACCAGCAGGCCATCGGTCGATGAGGCCCAGCCGACCTGTGTCGCGTTGCCCGTGCCATTGAGGTCGAACGTGACGCCAGAGACTGCCTTGGAGACTGTGCTCACACCGTTGCCATCCAGATCCAGAACAATCGGGGTTGCGGCGAACATCGCATCCAGTTGAGCACCCGACATCGCCGAGACGTCATCGGCTTCGAAGGCCGAGATCTGGGTCATCGACATGGCCCGGATGTCTGCGGTTTGCAGCGCTGCGATCTGATCGGTCGTGAAAGCCACGATCTGTTCGGTCGTCAACACGGCAGCTTGCGCCGTGGTCAACGCGACGATGTCGTCGGTCGTCAGCGACGCGAACTGCTCGGTGCTCAAGGCCACGATTTGCGCCGTCTTGAACGCTGCCATTTGCGAAGTGGTCAGCGATTGCAGATCAGCAGTTTCGAAAGCGTGAACCTGGCTGGTGCTCAGCGCTGCAACCTGCTGGGTGCTGAGTGCTGCCAGGTGATCACTGCTCAAGGCAGCAATGCCGTCCGTGGTCAGGCTGCTGATGGCCTGGGTGCTGATGGCTGCGATGTCCTCGGTTTGGAAGGCTGCAACTTGTTCGGTCGTCAGCGCAGCGACTTGGGTGCTGCTGAAGGCATGAACCTGAGCAGTCTGGAAGGCAACGATGTCATCTGTTGCAATCGCGGCGATTTGCGTTGTGGTCATGGCCGAGATTTGCAGCGTGGTGATCGCCCCCACCTGGTCTGTGGTCAAGGCCACGATCTGATCGGTCGTGAAGGCCTTGAACTCATCGCTGGTGAAGGCCTTGATCTGCGTCGTGCTCATCGCAGCCAGATCGTCAGTCGCAATGGCTGCCACTTGCGTGGTGGTCATGGCAACCAGTTGGGCCGTCGTCAGAGCGCCCACTTGCGTGGTCGTCAATGCGTCCAGCTGATCACTGCTCAAGGAGCGGATTTGATCCGTACCCAGCGCCTTGATCTGCGTGGTGGTCAGCGATGCCAGGTCATCTGTGGCCATGGCATTGAGTTGCGTGGTGGTGAACGCAGCAACCTGTGCGGTGCCCAGCGCCACAACCTGCTCGGTCGTCAGTGCCTGGATGCCTTCGGTGGTCAGACCGCGCAGCGCACTGGTGCTCAGCGAGCCGATGTCACCGGTTTCCATCGCAGCGACCTGATCTGTACTCAGCGCAGCCAGTTGTGCGCTGCCCAGAGCCTTGATCTGATTGGTGTTGAGCGCAGCGATGTCTTCAGTGCCGAAGGCCGCGATTTGCGAACTCGACAACGACGCCACTTGCGTGGTGGTCAGCGTCGACACCTGGCCCGTTTCGAATGCTGCAACCTGCTCCGTGCTCATCGCGGCCAGTTGCGTCACGCTCAAGGACTTGACTTGATCGGTCGTCAGCGCAGCGACGTCATCCGTCTGCATGGCAGCAACTTGATTGGTACCCAAAGCTGCTACCTGAGCCGTTGTCAGTGCAGCGGTCTGATCAGTCGACAGCGCCTGAATGCCCTCGGTGGTCATGCTGCGCAGGGCCGCGGTACCCAGCGCCGAGATGTCGCTGGTTTCGATGGCGGTGATCTGGTCGGTGGTCAGGGCGGCCACTTGCGTGCTGGACAACGCCTTGATCTGATCCGTGCCGAAGGCAGCAATGTCTTCGGTCGAGATCGAGGCGATCTGGGCCGTGCTCAGGGACTGGATCACGGCCGTGGCAACGGTATGCAGTTGCTCAGTGGTCAATGCCTGGATCTGGTCGCTGGTCAGCGCCTTGACTTGCGCCGCAGTCAGCGAACGCAACTGCGTGGTGGTCAGCCCGGGGATGTCGTCGGTGGCGATGGCGGCGATTTGACCTGTGGTCAGGTTGGCAACCTGAGCCGTTGTCAGTGCAGCCACCTGATCAGAAGACAGCGCCTGGATGCCTTCGGTGGTCATGGAGCGCAGCGCCGCAGAAGCCATGGCGCCGATGTCACCCGTTTCGAAGGCGGCAACCTGTTCCGTCGTCAGCGCGGCAACTTGCGTGCTACCGAGCGCGGCAACCTGGGTGGTGCCCAGCGCAAGGATGTCTTCCGTGGTCACCGCAGCGATTTGGCTGCTGGTCAGAGCGGCTACCTGCGTCGCCGTCAGCACAGACGCCTGGCTGGTTGTGAACGCGGCAATCTGATCGGTGCCCATGCCCTTGAGTTGTGCGGCAGACAGGGCCTTGACCTGATCGGTGGTCAAGGCAGCCACATCCTCCGTCCCCATGGCGTGGACTTGTGCTGTCGTCAGTGCGACCACTTGTGTGGTGCTCAGCGCAACGATCTGTTCAGTGCTCAGTGCCTGCACACCATCGGTGGTCATGCTGCTCAGCGACGCGGCCGTCAGCGAGCTGATGTCGCTGGTTTCAATCGCTGCGACTTGGTCTGTGGTCATCGCAGCCAACTGCGCACCCGTCAGAACCTTGATCTGGTTGGTGTTCAGGGCAGCAACGTCTTCCGTGGAGATCGCAGCGACTTGTGTCGTCGTGAGCGAAGCCACTTGGACGGTCGTCAGCGCCTGCGCTTGTTCCGTTGTCAAGGCGCCAACCTGTTCCGTACCCAGCGCACGGATCTGAGCGCTGCCCAGTACCTTGATCTGGTCGGTGGTCATCGCAGCCAGATCTTCTGTCTGAACCGCCTGCACTTGCGAAGTCGTCAACGCAGCCACCTGTGCCGTACCCAGCACCGAGACTTGATCCGAGGTCAGCGCCTGGATGCCATCGGTGGTCATGGCGCGCAGCGCCGTGGTGTTCATCGCCACGATGTCATTCGTTGCGATGGCGGCCACTTGTTCGGTGGTCAATGCTGCGACCTGCGTGCTGCCCAAAACCTTGATCTGGTCACTGGACATGGCAACGACATCGTCGGTTTCCATCGCGGCGATTTGCGACGACGAGAAGACTGCGACTTGCGTGGTGGCGAGGGCCGCCACTTGGTCGGTGGTCAAGGCCTTCACCCCATCCGTGGTCAGACCACGAAGGGCGGCGGTGTTCAGCGAAGAAATATCACTGGTTTCAATCGCCACAACCTGATCCGTGGTCAGCGCAGCCACTTGCACGCTGGTCAGCGACTTGATCTGGTTGGTGCCCATGGCCGCGATGTCATCTGTCGACACCGCGGCAATTTGTGTCGACGACAGCACGGAAACTTGCGCCGTGGTGAGGTTTGACACTTGATCGGTCGTCAAGGCATGGATCTGATCCGTACCCATCGCCCTGATCTGTGCTGCTGACAAGACAGCGAACTGCGTGGTCGTCAGTGCCTGGACATCGTCGGTCGCCATGGCGGCCACCTGATCGGTGGTCAGAGACACCACTTGTGCCGTGGTCAGCGCAGCCACTTGTTCAGTGGTCAGCGCCTGGATGCCATCGGTCGTCAGGCCTTGCACCGCAGACGATGTCAATGCCGTGATGTCGCGTGTTTCGATCGCAGCAACCTGATCGGTGGTCATGGCCGCCACTTGGGCATTCGTGAAGTAGCGAATCTGGTTGGTGCCCAGGGCTGCCACGTCATCGGTTGCCATCGCCGCCACTTGTGCTGTGGTCAACGCCGTCACTTGCGCAGATGTCAACACACCCACTTGATCCGTGGTCAGTGCCACGATCTGGTCTGTGCCCAACGCACGGACTTGATCGCTGGTCAACACCTTGAACTGGTTGGTGGTCAAGGCCGCCAAGTCATCCGTTTCCAGCGCCTTGACCTGGTTGGTGGTCAGTGCAGCCACCTGGGTTGTGGACAGGTTAGAGACTTGGTCGGTCAACAAGGCCTGGATGCCTGCAGTGGTCAACCCTCGCAGCGCCGTCGACGAGAGGCCGCTGATGGCACTGGTGGAAAAGGCAGCCACCTGGTCGGTACCCAGGACAATGGTCTGCGCGCTGCTCAACGATGCCAGCTGAGTAGTGCCGAGTGCAGCGATGTCTTCAGTCTGGATGGCAACCACCTGATCCGTTGCCAAGGCACCAACCTGAGCGGAAGTCAGGACACCCGCCTGATCCGTACCCAGCGCCACGATCTGATCTGTGGTCAAGGCATGGACTTGTGCCGTGGTCAGGGCGCGGATCTGGTTGGTGGTCAGCGACTGCAGGTCATCCGTCTCGATTGCACGGATTTGCGTGGTCGACAACGCAGCCAACTGAGAAGTCGTCAGCAACGACGCTTGCTCTGTGGTCAACGCGGCAATCGCGGAAGTGGTGAACCCTTGCACCGCTGCGGTCGTCAGCACCGAGATGTCATCGGTACCGATGGCGGCAACCTGGTCCGAACTCAACGCGGCGACCTGCGCACTGGTCAGCACACGCATCTGATTGGTGGTCAGTGCGCGCACATCATCTGTTTCGACGGCGGCGACCTGATTCGTGGAGAAGGCAGCCACCTGGGTGGTGGTCAATGCAGCGACCTGATCAGTGGTCAGCGCCTGAATGCCGGTCGTCGTCAGGCCACGCACAGCCGCAGTGGTCAAGGCATGGATATCGGCCACGTCAATCGCAGCAACTTGATCGGTGGCCATCGCAGCCGTTTGCGCGCTGTTGAAAGCGGCCAACTGTGTGGTGCCCAAGGCTGCAACGTCATCGGTTGCCAGCGCGGCCACCTGTGCCGTACCGAGCGCTGCGACTTGCGCCGAGGTCAGCACTGCCACCTGGTTGGTATTGAGCGCCTGAAGTTGGTCGCTACCCAAGGCAAAAACTTGTGCGGTGGTGAGCGAGCGGATCTGCGCTGTGGTCAGGGCATCGACATCGTCCGTAGCCAGAGCAGCCACTTGCGAGGTCTTGAGAGCGGAAACCTGTGTGGTCGACAGCGACGAGACTTGCTCGGTGGTCAAGGCCTGGATGCCATCGGTTGTCAGGCCACGAATGGCCGCTGTGGTCACCGCATTGAGGTCAGCCGTCTGGATGGCTGCCACCTGCTCTGTGGTCAAGGCCGCCACTTGGGCGCTGCTCAACATACGGGCCTGGTCGGTGGTCAGCGCGACGACCGCGTCCGTCGTCAGGGCAGACACCTGCGTGGTCGTGATTGCAGAAACTTGCGCACTGGTCAGTGCTGCGACCTGCGTGGTGTTCAGCGCAGCTACCTGATCCGTACCCAAAGCCACCACTTGCGCAGAAGCCAACGCACGCACCTGTGTGCTGCTCAAAACATTCAGATCATCGGTTTCAATGGCTGCGACTTGGGCCGTCGTCAAGCCACCCACCTGCACGGCAGTCAGGTTCGCAACTTGCTCAGTCGTGAGCGCCTTGATGCCATCGGTCGTCATGCCACGCAAGGCAGCGCTGGTGATCGACGTGATGTCCGACGTCTCAATGGCCGCGACCTGCTCGGTCGTCAGTGCGGCCACTTGGGCGCTGGTCAGCACCTTGAACTGGCTGCTACCCATCGCAGCGATGTCTTCACTGGAAATCGCCGCCACTTGCGCCGTGGTCATGGCAGCAATCTGCGTGGTCGCCAGCTTGCCGATCTGTGAAGTTTCGAGCGCGGCGATCTGATCGGTACCCAAGGCTCGGATCTGGACCGAATTGAACGCATTCAGCTGTGCTGAGCCCATGGCCGCAACGTCATCCGTCGCAATGGCCGCCACTTGTGCGGTGGACAGACTAGCAACCTGTGCCGTCCCCAGTGCAGCAACCTGCTCGGTGGTCAAGGCCTGGATACCGTCTGTCGTCAGGCTACGCAGCGCAGCCGTTGCGATCGCAGAGATGACCCCAGTTTGAATGGCGGCCACCTGCTCTGTGGTCAACGCAGCGATCTGCGAGCTGAACAAGCCCTTGATCTGCGTCGTGCCCATGGCCGCGATGTCATCGGTCTCGATGGCAGCAACCTGTGCGGTGGTCAGCGCGTTGACCTGCGCAGAAGTCAGCGATTTGACCTGATCCGTCGTCAAAGCACCGATCTGATCAGTGCCCAATGCGCGAACCTGTGCCGAGCTGAAGGCTCGCACCTGGGTCGTAGTCATTGCGGCCACATCGTCCGTGCCAATCGCAGCAACTTGAGCCGTCTTCAGCGCGCCAACTTGTGTGCTGGACAAGGCCGCGACTTGATCGCTGGTCAGCGCCAAGACACCACTGGTGGTCATTCCCTGCAGCGCTGCCGTGGTAATCGCGGTGACTTGATCGGTCGCGATGGCAGCGATCTGATCGGTGCTCAGTGCAGCCATTTGCGCGCTGGTCAGCGCACGGATTTGAGCTGAACCCAAGGCATTGACGTTGTCCGTCGCAATGGCGGCAACCTGAGCCGTTGTCAGTGCAGACACCTGCGCCGACACCATGGACGACACCTGCTGTGTACCCAGCGCAGCGATCTGATCAGTGCCCAGCACCTTGACCTGCGTGGAACTCAGCACCTTGATCTGGTTGGTGGTGAGCGCAGCGACATCGTCGGTTGCAATCGACGAGACTTGTGTGGTGCTCAAGCCCACCACCTGGGCGGTGCTCAAGGCGGCGACTTGCTCAGTGCTCAAAGCCTGAACACCGTCCGTGGTCAGGCCCTTGATGGCGGCTGTGGTCAGCGACGAGATGTCGGTGGTTTCAATCGCCGACACTTGGCCCGTGCTCAGCGCGGCCACTTGCGTGCTGCTCAGCGTCTTGATCTGGGTCGTCCCCATGGCGCTGATGTCTTCCGTCGAGATGGCCGACACCTGAGCCGTGCTCAGCACCGTCACCTGCGCCGTGCTCAGCACACCAACGTGAGAGGTGGTCAGCGCGTCGACCTGATCGGTCACCAGCGCCTTCACCTGCGCCGTCGTCAAGCTCTTGATCTGATCGGTGGTCAGCGCCTGAATGTCTTCGGTTTGAATCGATGCGACCTGGGTGGTCGTCAGCCCCGCCACCTGTGCGGTGGTCAGTGCCGCCACTTGCTCGGTCGTCAGTGCCTGCACGCCATCAGTGGTCAAACCCTTGATGGCGGCTGTGGTCAGCACGACCAGATCCTCGGTCTGCACTGCTGCCACCTGCTCGGTCGACAATGCGCCGACTTGTGCGCTGGTCAGTACCTTGATCTGCCCCGTCGTCAGGGCCTGAATGTCATCTGTGGCGATCGCGCTGACCTGGGTGGTCGTCAGAGAGCTGACTTGGGCAGTCGTCAGGGCGGTGACTTGGTCTGTGTTCAGCGCCACGACCTGTTCGGTGGTCAGTGCACGAATCTGGGTCGAACCCAGCGACTTGATCTGTGTGGTGGTCAGCGCGTCCACGTCTTCTGTCGTGATTGCGGCAACCTGAGTGGTCGTCAGCGCAGCCACTTGCGTGGTCGCCAGCGCCACCACTTGATCGGTACCCAGCGCCTGAATGCCACTGGTCGTCAGGCCACGCAAGGCGGACGTGGTCAGCGCAGAAATATCGCCCGTCTCAATCGCGGACACCTGGTCGGTGGTCAACGCAGCCACTTGAGAGCTGCTCAGCGCCTTGATCTGGGTGGTCCCGAATGCCTCGATGGCATCCGTCGTGACCGCTGACACCTGGGTGGTGGTCAGTGCGCTCACCTGGGCACTGGTCAGTGCTGCGGCCTGACTGGTGTTGAGCGCCGCCACCTGATCCGTCTCCAGCGCACGAATTTGAGCGCTGCCGAATGCCCGGATCTGTGTGGTGTCCAGCTTGTCGATGTCTTCCGTTTCCAGTGCAACCACCTGCGTGGTCGACAAGGCGCCAATCTGGTTGGTCGTCAGCACCGTGACCTGCTCGGTCGTCAGCGCTTCGATCGATGCCGTGGTCAGCGCCCGGACTTGGGCTGTGCTGAGCAAGCGAATCAGATCGGTCTGGAATGCCTGAATCTGGTCGGTACTGAGTACAGCAATGTCTGCCGTCTCAATCGCCTTGACTTGCGTCGTGGTCAGCGCCGCGATTTGGTCTGTATCGAATGCCGCCCAATCGGCCGTGGTCAGTTTCGCGATCGTTGTGGTCGACAGCGTCGCAATCTGCGCGGTGGTCAACGAGTCAATGATTGAGGCCATGGGACACCCGATATCTGTTCGTGAAAAATCACCCGCCCCAAGCACAATTGCTCGAAACGGATTTCGCAGTCATCAGCCTAAAAAAAAACGTCAGGCTGGTATCCGCGAATAAACGGTGTGATCAGGGCTCACTCAGATGCCATCCAAATAACTCTGATCACCTCGTCGGCATATCGGTCACACTGTTGCCAGCTTGAGCAGATTTTTAACATCTCAGCAACAAAGGCCCTGAACTGTGATGTGCTCACGCCTTTTTTTAGGTGAACAGGTTTTCAGGTTTGATGCACCATGTGAAAGATCGGCTGAATCCCATCCGTCGGATACTCATTTCGGAATATGACAACGATGACAGCGCCTAACGCCCCTGTTTCTGAGGCCGTCCTTGATCAAAATTTCCTGGTTCAGGCAGTCACCCTGCAAGGTCAGGGACAAGATGACGGCGCCGAATCAATGTTCCGGCAGTTTCTGGCAGCACACCCGAACGATCCGGTCGCGCTCTACTCTCTGGCCGTAATCCTCCTCAAGCGGGCAGACTGGGATCAGGCCATGCAGGTTCTGGAACACGGCACCAGGGTCGCGCCCCACTTTGCGCAGTTGTGGGGTGCCTACGCCTCGGCACTGCACGCCACGGGTCAGCGCGACGCGGCCCTCGCGGCTTATGACAAGGCGTTGGCCGTCAAACCCGATTACGTTGAAGCCCTCATCAACAGCGGTACCATCCTGCGCGAAAGCCACCAGCATCTCGCCGCACTCGAGCGTTTCAACAAGGTTCTGGAAATCAATCCGGATTACGAAACTGCCTTGGGCAACTGCGCCATCCTGCTGACCGAATTCAAGCGCAGTGAACAAGCCATCGGCATGTTCCAGCGACTGCTGAGCATCAACCCCCGTTACGACTACGGGCTGGGGCTGCTCTGCTACGAGCGCATGCACATCTGCGACTGGACCGATTTCGACAACACGGCTCGCAACATCATCGATGGGGTCCGGGCCCACCAGCGCACCTGCAAGTCCCTGGGCTTCATGGCCATCAACGATTCGGCGGCAGACCATCTGCAGTGCGCGCGCATCTTTGCCGAACACAAATTTCCACCGGCCACTCGCAAACTGTGGAATGGCGAGCGCTACAACCACCAACGCATCCGTGTTGCCTACGTGTCACCCGACCTGCGCGAGCACCCGGTGTGCCACCTGATGGCCGGTATTTTTGAAAGCCACGATCGCAGTCGATTTGAAACCGTCGCGATTTCTCTGGGCATCGACGACCAAAGCCGCCTGCGGGGGCGCATGCTCAAGGCGTTCGACCACTTCATCGACGCCCGCACCATGAGCACTCCCCAGATTGCGCAGCTCATGCGTGACATGGAAATCGACGTGGCCATCGACCTCGCGGGCTACACCTCTGACTCGCGCACCGATGTATTCTCGTACCGCCCTGCCCCGGTTCAGGCCAACTACCTGGGCTACCCTGGCACGCTCGGCACCAGTTACATCGACTACATCATCGCCGACCGGCATGTGATCCCGCCCGATCACCAGGGCTACTACGATGAAAAGGTGGTTTACCTGCCTGACTCGTACCTGCCCACCGATGTCAGCATCCAGATCGCCGAACGCACCCCTACGCGCGAAGAGTGCGGACTGCCAGAGCATGGCGTGGTGTTCTGCTCGTTCAACCACGACTACAAAATCTCGCCACATGTGTTCGCCGTGTGGATGCGCCTGCTCCAGCAAGTCCCTGGCAGCGTGTTGTGGCTGATGTCGCGTAACGAACTGTCCCAACGCAACCTGTGTGCGCATGCCCAAGCACATGGCATCGATCCGTCTCGCCTGGTCTTCGCCAAGCGCGTCCCGCGCGTGGAGGACCACCTGGCGCGCTACCGTCAGGCGGACATGTTCCTGGACACGCACCCCTACAACGCGCACACCACTGCTGCCGATGCACTGATGGCGGGCCTGCCGGTCGTGACCTACATGGGCCAGTCCTTTCCTTCGCGCGTTGCAGGCAGCCTGCTGACCACCATCGGCATGCCCGACCTCATCACGCACAGCCTGGCCGACTACGAGGCACTGGCCCTCAAGCTGGCGACCCAGCCCGAGACCTTGGCCGATGTCAAACGCCACCTGGCACAACAGCGCCACAACACGCCGCTGTTCGACACCGAGCGCTTCTGCCGCAATCTGGAGGCCATCTATGTCGCCATGTGGCGTCAAAGCCAGCTGGGCTCAGTCCGCGATGAACTGGGGCAATGAGCCATGAGCATGGACCTCGCACAAGCCGCCTTCGATCGTGGCAACTATCAAAAGGCGGACATGTTGTGCCGGCTGCAAATCAAGGCGCACCCGGATGACCAGGCCCCCATTGCCCTGCTCCGCCGCATCTACGAAACGCTGGGCCTCTCACGCATGGGCCAATACAGCAGCGATGCCCCACGCTACTTGCTGATCAAGGCATGGGGCTTTGGCTTCTGGTCCGATCTGGATCACGTGCTCGGCAGCTTGTTGGTCGCCGAGCTCACCCATCGCACCCCGGTGGTCTATTGGGGCAAGAACAGCCTGTTCAGAGACGCCAACACTGTCAATGCCTTTGAAAGCTTCTTCCGCCCCGTCTCCGACGCCAAGTGGACCGACCTCACCCGAGAAGGTCAGCGCTACTACCCGCCCAAATGGCAAGCTCAGAATCTTCAGCAAGAAGATGTGGCCAAGTGGACGGGTCCCGGCTCCCGACTCAGCGGCTTGTACCTCCTGGCCAGGGACGAGGAAGTGGTCGTTTCCGACTACCACACCAAGATCAACGATCTGCTGCACTGGATTCCTGAAGGGCATCCGCTCAGCGGCCTCGGCCGCATTCAGATCTATCGACAGCTCTTCCAGAAATACATCCACCTGCGCCCCGAACTCACGCAGTTGGTTGACTCGATCTGGCAAAAGTACATGGGTGCGCACAACTGGCTCGCCGTTCACGTGCGTGGCACTGACAAGGTGCTCGAAATGGGCAACCTTGATGCCATCAACGGTCTGTATCACGACCGCATCCAACGCATCCTGGACGTCAACCCCAGCCTCAACCTCTTCCTGCTCACGGACAGCACATCGGTGGTCGACGAGTACCAGGCCCGCTGGAAAGGCCGGGTGCTCAGCCTCCCTTGCCAGCGTGGACAAGCGCAAACCGGCGTGCACCTTGAAGGGCACCCCGGCACCGAAATCGGCGTGCAGGTGATCCTCGATGCCTGGTTGGCAGGCCAGTGCGACTTCTTCCTGGGCAATGGCGGCTCCAACGTCTCCACAGGCATTCGCCACCTCAAGGACTGGGGCAAAGGCACTTACTTCCTGCTGGGTCCAGACTTTCTGGAACAGATCGACCTGTCTCTGCACGACTGGTAAGCATCAGGCTGGAGAAACGCTTCATGAACACTCGGATCGTTGTGGATGGTGTCTTCTTCCAGATCGGGCGATCCGGCATCGCACGCGTCTGGACGCACGTCTTCCAGCACTGGATCGCCTCGGGCTTTGCGCAAAACGTGATCGTGGTGGACCGTGCCCACACTCTGCCGCGTATCCCTGGGCTCACCATCGTGGCTGCCCCCGCGTTCAACTATGGCGACCTCGACGGTGACCGGGCCTTGCTGCAACGCATCTGCGACCTGCATCAAGCCGATGTGTTCGTTTCCACGTACTACACCTATCCGCTGCACACACCATCCCTGATGCTGGTGCACGACATGATTCCTGAAGTTCTGAAGTGGGATCTGACCGAACCCATGTGGCGCCAAAAGCAAGGCGCCATGGCTTATGCACGCACGTTTGCAGCGGTATCTCACAACACTGCCAAAGATCTGCGTGCGCACTTGGGAAGGCCAGAGCTTCCTGTTGCGGTCACCCACAACGGTTGCGATTTTTCACCCGCGTCGACCGAGCAGATTCAGGCCTTCCGAAGCAAGTTTGATCTCACGCGCCCCTATTTCCTGCTGTCCGGCACCCGCACTGACTACAAGAACGCCCGGCTCTTTTTCGAAGCATTCTCACAGTTGGGCGACGAGCGTGTCCGCTACACCATCTTCTGCACCGGCGGCGGCGAACTGGAGCCCGACTTCAAGGCGCTGGCGGGCTCAGCCGACATCCGGGTCACCATCCTGAGCGATCAGGACATGATCGCGGCTTACAGCGGGGCCTCGGCACTGGTCTACCCTTCTCGGTACGAAGGCTTTGGCTTGCCCGTGCTCGAAGCCATGGCCTGTGCATGCCCCGTCATCTGCACCGACGTCGCGTCCTTGCCAGAAGTGGGCGGCAACGCACCGCTGTACGTCCATCTGGATGACACGGCCGCCACACAAATGGCTCAGCACCTGCGTGCCGTACAGCATGAAGTCGTGCGTTCAGCCATGGTGGCGCGAGGGCTGCAACAAGCGAAGGCCTTCAAGTGGGGCACCATGGCCAAGGGCTTGGCGCAGGCCCTGCAGTCAGCCGCCAGTCTCACAACAGAGGCTTCACCGAGCCTCCCCGTCAAACTTCGCGACACCGATCAGGTCATCCGCGGCCAAGGCTATTCGTTTGCGCTGCCTGCCGATCACTTGCTGGCCCAATATCAGCGCGACCACCGCCTTTACGACCGCTTCCTGCCGGTCCTGGCATCGCAGCTGCCCGCACACAGTGTCGCCATTGACGTGGGCGCAAACTGCGGAGACACGCTGGCAGCCATGTTCGATGCCAACCCCACCCTGCACTATCTGTGCGTCGAGCCTGACACCACCTTTTTCAACTACCTCCAGCACAACGCCCTGCACATCCAGCATGCGCACCCACGTGCGCGCATTGACCTGGTGAAGTCTCTGGTGGGACGAAGCGGCCACAGTGCAGTGCTGGCCGGCGGCGGGGGCAGTAAACATGCGCAGCAAGTCTCTGCCCCTGATGCACAAACTCCGACTACAGATGTCCATCACAGCATCCCGCTAGACGACATTTCACAGCAGGTGCTGGGTGCTCACATCGGCAACGTGCGTCTGCTCAAGTCCGACGTGGACGGGTTCGACCACGATGTTCTCGGCTCGGCCGAGCAGCTGATTGCCAGCGCCAAGCCAGTTCTGTTCTTTGAGTGCCAAGTCAGCAACGCTGACCAACTGGACGCCTACAAAGCCTGCGTCAACACACTCTTTATGCAGGGCTACAGCGGGTTCTGGCTATTTGACAACTTCGGCAACCCCATGTTTTGCGCCAAACATGCGCAAGACATTCACCAGGTGCTGGACTACATCTGGCGCCAAGGTCGACAACAAGCCACCCGCTCGATGTACTACATCGACATCCTGGCCGTCACACCTTACGACCAGTCACTGGCCGATACGGCCGTTCAGGCCTACCTGCAACGCTACGCGGGCACCTGAGTCAAGCCGCCCATCAGGCGGTCACAAAGCGCAAGCCCAGCGGCAAGTGCTCACTGCCTGTGAGACGCACCGCCAAGCGGCCCGCACATGCCATGCGCAATGCACGCAACATGGCATGCATGCGGTGGCTCAGCATGTGCCCTTCCAAAATGAAGTCGGAGCGCGCTTTCACACCGGCCTCACCCAATCGGTCGAAGTTGGCATTGGCTTGTTCAATCGCCGCGCGAATGGTGGGCATCTCGAAATCATCAATGCGCACCATGCCGAGTCGCTCTTGAACCTCTGGTGGAAAAACCACGTCGAAATCAGCAATCATGCGCGGCGCAATGACCACCAGGCCCGCCAACAGCGCATCAAACACGCGAGTCGACAAGTCACGCTGAACCGGCAAGATCAAGGTCGCCTTGTGTCCGACCCACTCAGCCAAACGCTCCTTACTCGATTTCCCGAAATACCGCCCCCGATCATGTGAAGGCATCAACAGGCTGTCCGCCTGATCCAGCTCGGCACGCAACTTGGCCAGCAACTCCGAACGCCAGGAAAACTTATAGTCGACGTAATTCAGCAGCAGCTGACTGGAACGCGTTACGCCCGACAGTTCACTTAATAACTCGCGGGCTTCCTGAACCGTCCACTGCGCCGAGCAAGCCGGCACGTGCATGCCTTCCGGGCATGACAGGTTGTTCAGATAAGCGCTGTCGTACGCATGTGATGCAAAGTACATGTCGCACGTCATCACCGTCTTGAGGTTGTTCATGTGGGCCAGGTGGTTATCCCACAGCCACAACAACACCACCATCTTCGGATGTCGACGCCGATACTCCATCACCCGCACGGCCATGTCAGCCCCGTGGGCCGTCAGGATCAGAACGTCCACGCCGCCCCAGTCGGTCACTTCGTCATGGGGCACATACTCAAACCCCTCTAACGACGCCAGAAGCTCGTCGGGTCCCGATGCGAAATAGTTCAGCGTGACCGTGGCCGGCGCAGGTGCCCACGTCCAGCGGACGACATCTTTTTGTCCGAGCTCATGAAAACGAGCGGACAACTGGTCCGCTCGCTGCACAGGCCACAAACCTTGATCGGTGTAGGCATTGACGATCACGTTCAGCGTTCCTCCACGCCCAACCAGCGCATCAAACCGCCCCCCATGGACCGCAGCTGAGCATTCGCTTGATACCCGTCATGCAGGGCATTCACATAGGCTACACGCAAATTGAAGTGATCGCCTTCAGCGGACATCACATCAAACAACGAACGCTTTCCCAGTTGAGACCACTGCTGAAACGTCGAGTTGCGCACACGCTCACTGTCCTTCAACACTTCGACATAGCGCCGCGCACGATCAAACGCACCAGAGGCCAACTCTTGCACCTCGAACGCGCGGGAGGTCTTGGTGTTCAGCGTTTCTTCGTACTGACGTCTTGCTGCCTCGGCGCGACGTGCCGCTGCGGCCGATGCGGCCTTGTCCGAGCCACCATTGAACAAGTTGTACGACACGGACAGACCACCCTGCACCGCCAGACTCTTGGTGTCCCCCTGCACACCGCCTGTCGAGTTGGCCACCCAACTGACCTGCGGTTTTTGCCCAGCTTCGACCGACTCTGCGTAGCGCATCGCCCCTTCAGCCTGCAGACGCATCTGCTGCATCTCGTTGCTTTGCTCCAGCAGACGAATGATTTCCCCCGCCTCCATGGTCTGCGTCAGCGGCCCGGCGATGCCCTCCCCAATATTGGCCTGATCGCCCACGAGCTTGCGCAGCCGGATCTCAACCTGACGACTGGTGGTCAGTGCATTGTCTCGTGCGAGTTCAGCCTGTGCCTGCGTCTTGCGTGCCTGAACCAACTCGCTGGCTCGCCCCCGATCCACGTCCACAATCTGCTCCAGCGCTTCAACCAGGCAGCTCATCTTGCGCGCGTACTGTTGGTACACCTTGGCCTGGGTGCGATAGCGATTGCGCTCCAACGCCGTGGAAACGGCTTCGAGCACCACCTGCTCACGGGTCGCTTGCAAACCGTACTGCGCAGCCCCCGCCATCTCTCGCCGGTATTGCGTCAACGCATTGAGGCGCCCACCGTCATAAATCAGGCCCGACACATTCAACGTCCCCGTGATCTGCGTCCCCTTCTTCAAGGTCTCGCCTGCGTAGCGGCTGTATGCAGGGCCCAGTGTGCCATTCACGCCGATTTGCGGCAGAGCTGCACCACGGGTCTCTTCAATGTCGTACGAGGCTGCGTCAGCCAGCAACTTCGCGGCCCCCACCAAAGCACTGCGCTTGGCCGCTTCACGTGCGATCAACTGCAACTGCGCCTGCGGCGTCAAAACCTCCGCCGTGGCCCCTTCCCCCGTGGCGCTGTCTGCTGGGGCCACCGCTCGGGCCTTCGGCGACTTCCACGAGCCCTTTTCGGGTTGAGGCGCGATGTCGTCCGCACAGGCCGAATAGGCTGATGTTGCCGCGACGCTCAGCACGCCCGCCAACATCAATGTACGCATGAACAATGTGGTCGATCTCATGGTGTCATTCACCTTTCCCGGAAAGCTTCCTGAGACTTCAGCACTGGCTTGAGCAGGAACTGAAGCACCGAACGTTCTCCGGTGCGAATTTCGATCGTGGCCGTCATCCCCGGCATCACGCTCAACGGTTTTCCCTTGGCCTTAAGGGTAGACACTTCTGAGCGAATGAGAGCGCGGTAATAAGTATTGTCTTGTGCCGCTGTTTTCGATTCTTCACCCAGCGCATCTGGGCTGATGTATTCCACCGTTCCCTTCAAACCGCCGTAGGTGTAGTAGTCGTAGGCGCTCAGCTTGACCTCAGCAGGCAGCCCCACACGCACAAAACCGATGTCAGCAGGCTTGATCCGCGCCTCGACCAACACCCGGTCCCCAACGGGCACGATCTCCATGATCGTCGCGCCCCCCGGTACCACACCACCAACCGTTCCCAACTTGATGTTCTTCACCAACCCTCTGACGGGCGAATACAAAGTCGTCCGTTGCAACACATCATGCTTGACCACAATCTGCTCTTCCAGCTGGGCCAACTCGGAGCGAACCCGTACCAACTCCGTACTGGCATCCTGACGGAAGCGATTGACACGCTCCTGAATCTGCAACTGCATGTCATTGGCCTGACGATGCAACCGCATCACTTCTACCTCAGAGATCAGGCCCTTTGCCGACATGCGTTCTGACATGAACACTTCGCGATTCAGCAAGCTCAAGCTACGCCGAATGGCCCCCACGCCCTCATCCAAAGCGCGACGGCGCGCGTTGTAAACCTCCGTCTCGCCATTCACCAATTCCTGGTCCGCCGTCACGTCTGGTGGAAACTTCAGGGCACGCCCTGTCGATTCGGCTTCCAGCCGCGCCAGCGTCGCTTTCAGCGCAAGCCGCTTGGCCACGCCTTCGTTCTGCTGCGCCTCGACACGGGTAGGATCCAGTTGCAAAAGCTCTTGCCCCTTCTCAACCAGTGCACCTTCTCGCACGGCGAGGCTACGCAAAATCCCGCCCTCCAGGCTGGCAATGTTTTGCTCCCGTCCGTCTGGCACCACCTTGCCATCGACACGCGTCACTTCATCCACGCGGGCCAGCGCCGCCCACACGATCGTGATGATGACCGCCAACAGCATCAGATAAATGGCCCACGAGGCGCTGGGAGAGATTTCGGCCAGCTCAGCCTCTTTCAAACCAGACAGAAAGGCACCATCACCTTTCACATACCGTCCGCTGACTCGATCTTCACGACTGGGCATGATCAAGCCGCTCCAGGAACTGCTGCCTGCGGGACCACAGGTTGTGCCGGATTCGATGGCACGGGCGTCGGCCCTGTGGGGGGACGCTGACCAGCCAGAGCGGCCAGCACGGCGGCCTTGGGCCCATCGGCCAAGATACGGCCACCATCTACCACGATCACGCGATCGACCACGTCCAACAGCGCCGGCCGGTGCGTCACCACCACCAAGGTGCGATCACCCACTGCCGTCTTGAGATGCTTGATGAAGCTGGTTTCAGCCTGCGCATCCATCGAACTGGTCGGTTCATCCAGCAGCAAGATCTGCGGGTGCGTGACCAGACAGCGAGCCAGCGCAACGAGCTGCCGCTGACCACCCGACAGCAAGCTGCCACCCTCACCCACAGGCAGGTCGTAACCCAGCGGATGCGCCGCGGCAATCTTGTCCAGCCCCGTCAACTTTGCCACGTCCAGGAAATGCGCCACATCCGCGTTCGCCCGACCCAGCATGACGTTATCGCGCAAAGTCCCCTGGAACAAGCGCGGCTCTTGAGACACAAAGCCAACATGAGCGCGGAAATCTGCGGGATCAATCTGGCGCAAGTCGATGCCATCAATCTCGACGAAGCCATCACCTGGTTGATACAGGCCCCCGAGCAAGCGCAGAATTGTCGACTTGCCACTTCCGATCTTGCCCAACAACGCCACCCGTTCGCCGGCCTTGATGTTCAGGCTCACACCCTTTAGCACCATGGGCGCATGCTCCTGCGTGCCCTTCGGGTACGCGAAGCGCACGTCATGCAGTGCCAATTGCCCTTGCAGCTTCGGACGTGCGAGGTAACGTTTGCTCAAATCCCGCTCAGTCGGCAACTTCATCAGTTGATCCAGCGACAGCAAGGCCGCCTTGGCACTCTGGTAACGAGAAGCCAGGTTCACCACGCTCCCCAACGGCGCAATGGCCCGGCCACCAAACATCACCGCGGCGATCAGTGCGCCCCCAGTCAGTTGACCCGCGTCGATCAAATGGACGCCCCACAGCAGCATCACCACCGTGATCAACTGCTGCGCCACCATGGCAAAGTTGTTCACCCAGCTTGCCATCGAGCGCGTACGCAGCGCCGACATGGCGGCCACGGCACTGGCATCCTCATAGCGTTGGATGAAATGCCCTTGCGCACCGGCTGCGCGTACATCCTCCAAGCCCTCTACCGATTCGATCAGCACGCCATGCAGTTCGGCCTGCTGGTTCATGTTGGCGCGGGTATAGCGGCGCAAGATGCCCTGAATCACCCACGTCAAGCCCAAAACCAACGGAACCGTGATCAAGAGCACCAAGACCATGGGCCCCGCGACCAGCCAGGTCACCAGCACAAACAAGAAAATGAACGGCAGATCCGTCAACGCAGAAATCGTGGCCGAGGTCGAAAAATCCCGCACCACCTCGATCTGTGCCAGACGATGCGCAAAGGCTCCAGCCGACTCCGGTCGGTGTTCCAGCTTGATGCCCATCGCTTGCCGGAAGATCAGACTCCCCAAGGCGATGTCGGCTTTCTTGCCCGCCGCATCAATCAAATAACTGCGCAACTGGCGTGCGGCCAAATCAAAAGCAATCGCAATCAAGGTGCCCGCACCAAGCGACCACAAGGTCACAAAAGCCTTGTTCGGGATCACACGGTCATACACCACCGACGTGAACAAGCCCGTCACGATCATCAAGATGTTGCTCAGCAACGCTGCCAACATGGCTGACCGGTAATACGGAACGAACCGCTTCAGCGTGTCCCAAAGCCAGTGCCCGGATTCCTCCTCCACAGCCGCCTTATTGGCCCGCATGCCCGGCTTGAGTGCGGCAATGATGGTGTAGCCCGAATACTCGGACATCAACTCATCTTCGGTGGCCGTGACCACTTCCTCATCCGCCCCCGGCATGATCACTTCATAGCGATCTTCGCCAGATCGCTTGCTGCGCGCGCTCAAGCGGCGCATCACAATGCAAGCATCCCCGTTCTTGAGCAGCATGATGACTGGCATCAGCAGCGACAAAATCTTGCCTGGCGAACGCCTGACCAACGTTGCACTGAACCCGGCCTGCTTAAGCACCTTCAGCGCCTGATCTGGCGTCAGGATGCCCTGCACGGCCTGCCCTTCCATGAGGGACTGTTCCGAACGGTCCACACCATGATGACGACACAGCCACAACACGGCTTCGAGCAACGGATCCCCATCGTTGCGCTCTGGCGCAGCAATAGGCTCCTCAGTTGGCATGAATTCAGCCAACTGGGGTTCTTGCTCCGGCAGTTCGTAGGGGTTGTCCAATGGGGGCTCCTGCGCCAAGTTACATCGACGCACCCCGATACTAGAGAGGCCTTGCCTACAACTTAAGCGCCAAAAGCACCACGAAGGCAGGCTATTTCTTGCTCTGACGCCCATGAACGCCAGATAGCCCCGGAAATGAAAAAAGGAAGCACATTGCTGTGCTTCCTTTTAAAATTGGAGCGGGATAAGAGGCTCGAACTCTCGACCTATACCTTGGCAAGGTATCGCTCTACCAACTGAGCTAATCCCGCATATCGCTTGGCTTGTTTGCCGTGATGTCGTTGGCGCGTCATCAGCGAAGAATTTAATTATGCACCATTTTCTGAGCCGCTTGCAAACTACTGTTGTTTTTTATTCGCATCAGCCAGACCACTCCGCCCTGGCCGAACCGGCAAACCGGAGGCGCAGGCAGTACACTCACGCCCGCAAGCCCTGGTGGTGAAATCGGTAGACACAGCGGACTTAAAATCCGCCGACGCTAAAACGTCGTGCCCGTTCGAGTCGGGTCCGGGGCACCAACACAGCGATCTCGCACACAGCCAACCACCCTCGGGTGGTTTTTTTACGCCTCACGCATGCGACACCTACCATCCAGGTGTCCCAAACGGAAAAGGGAGTCTACTTTCGTAGACTCCCTTTTGGAGTGGAGCGGGATAAGAGGCTCGAACTCTCGACCTATACCTTGGCAAGGTATCGCTCTACCAACTGAGCTAATCCCGCGT
>NZ_JBMOIR010000022.1:0-49117 GCF_049317225.1 Aquabacterium sp.
ATGATGTGGTCAAACCAGGCAACGCCGTGATCACAGCCAACCCCAAGACATCGGGCGGTGCACGCTGGGCGTACCTGGCGGCTTACGGCTACGCCCTGAAAAAGAACAATGGCGACGACACCAAGGCACGCGACTTCATCAAGAAGTTGTTTGAGCACGTCCCGGTTCTGGATTCCGGCGCTCGCGGTGCCACCGTCTCGTTCGCTGAGCGGGGCTTGGGCGACGTGCTGCTGACTTGGGAAAACGAGATCGCACTGATCAAGAAGGAGTTCGGTGACGACAAGTTCGACGTGGTCTATCCGCCTCAGTCGATCTTGGCGGAACCCCCTGTGGCCGTGGTGGACAAGGTGGTCGACAAGCGTGGCACGCGTGATGTGGCCACCGCTTACCTGCAATACCTCTACACCCCCGAAGCGCAGGACCTGATCGCCAAGTACTACTACCGCCCCATCGATCCGAAGGTGGCTGCCAAGTACGCCAAACAATTCCCCAAGATCAACCTGTTCTCGATTGATGACACGTTTGGCGGCTGGACCAAGGCTCAAAAGACCCACTTCTCTGATGGCGGCGTCTTCGATCAGATCTATCTGAAGAAGTGATTTGACGACTTACTCCCGCCTGCCACCATCCACGGCGACAGGCGACCCAAAGCGGCTTTGATGCTTCGTCGTCAAAGCCGCTTCTGCTTTGAGGCTCATCGGCAGAGTCATGCACAAAGCGCACAAGTGCATGCAAAAAGGATCGTTCTGCTTGCCGGCCCCACTCGCTATCGTGACGCCTTGATGTCTGTTCTTCCCATTCATTTGAACTTGCCATGGAACGCGTATTGACCCTGCCAGAGTCGCCAGCGGCGCCGCTCTCCATTCGCGCCAAGGCGTTGGTGTTCCACGACCCTGGTTCGCTGGATCTGCTGCAGGACGTGGAGCGCATCGCCAAGAGCGAGGCCACTGTCCTGGTGATCGGCGAAACCGGCACGGGCAAAGAACTGATTGCCCGACACATCCATGCGGAGAGCGGTCGGACCGGCCCGTTTGTACCTGTGAACTGCGGGGCCTTCAGCGAGACCCTGATCGATGCCGAATTGTTTGGGCATGAGGCGGGGGCCTTCACGGGAGCATCCCATGCGCGAGCGGGTTGGTTCGAAGCGGCCAACGGTGGCACGCTCTTTCTGGATGAGATCGGCGACCTGCCCTTGTCGCTGCAAGTGAAGTTGTTGCGCGTGCTGCAAGAGCGGCAGGTCGTGAGGTTGGGCTCGCGTCGCGGCATTCCATTGGATGTGCGACTGATTGCCGCCACCAACATTGACCTCGCACGGGCGGTGGAGGCCCAACACTTCCGCGCAGACTTGTTCTACCGGCTGAGCGTGGCAACAGTACGGCTCCCGCCCTTGCGTGATCGCCCCGCCGACATCCTGCCGTTGGCCCGGCACTTCATCGCCACATACTGTGTTCGTCTGGGGAGACCCTTGCTGTCTCTCACACCGCAAGCGCAACAAGCTTTGCTGTCGTACAGCTGGCCCGGCAACATTCGGGAACTTGAGAATGTCATCCACTATGCGCTCATCGTCTCCGGAGACGACTGCATCACCGAGCGAGACATCAAGCTGATTCCACTGTCTGGCGGTGCGCCGACAGGGCAAGATCAGAAGCTCGTCGTCGGGGGATTGGGCGCAGGGTCCCTGCGTGATGCTGCAAATGTATCTGCGCCATCCAGCGAGACACAAGCTGCATCGCTCCCTCCCCCAGCCGCCGACGAGTGGACCGCATTGGCGGAGGCATTCAGCCAGCTGTTGCGCAAAGGTGAAACCGACCTGTTCAGCAGGATCGAGGAAACGCTGATTCACACAGCCTTTGCTCACGCGGGTGAAAATCAAGTCAAGAGTGCCAAGGTACTGGGCATCACACGCAACATGCTGCGGACCCAACTCAAGCGGCACGGATTGCTCACGACAGGCGACGACCAGATCGAGCCGGTCTGACGGTCGAAAAAAGGCCGCAGCGATCAACTGCGGCCAATCTGGATCATGCTTACGTCCCTTACCAGGCCGGCGCCTTTTGCTCACCTGACGCAGCCGGGGTCGCCTGGACGGCAGGCACGTCTTCCTCAGCAGGCTTGGCATGTCCCTCATGCGCTTCAGCATCTGCCGCGCTGGACGATCCGTTCGACGCCGTGACCCACACGCCCGACGCCACATAAAGCGAGGCGGCCGACACCACCAATGAAATCGTCAAGGCGCCCCAACCCGCTTGATGGGGTGTCTTCACACTGGCTGGCACATCCTTCCAGCCCGTCACCATGGGTCGGACCAGATTGTCTTTCTTGAACCGGGTGTAGAACACGATGGCGGCCACATGCAGGGCAATCAGCCCATACAGGACCTTGACCAGTTGATGGTGCAGATTGGTCAAGGCGATGGATCGCTCTTCCGAGACCAAACTGGCAAGCGGCCCCGTGAACGAAATCTCGTCGTTGCCAAACGCGCCGGTCAGCGCCTGTGCAGCGACGACGCCCAGCAGCGCCAGAACAGACAGCGCGCCCAGCGGGTTGTGCCCCACACCTTGCCATTGCCCCTTCACATAGGCCCAGACCGTGGCAGGCCCCGGCACAAATGTGGCAAAGCGGGCGTAAGTCGAACCCAGCCCCCCCCAAACCAGGCGGAAAACGACCAAGCCCATCACGGCCAGGCCTGCCTGAGCGTGCAGACTCATCCAGCCCCCTCCCGCCAAGCCGGTGGCAATCGCTGTTCCCACCGATGCCAGCAAGCCCCAGTGGAACAGGCGTAGCGGCAAATCCCACAACCGAATCCGCTTGCGCGGCGCAGACAAGGCATCGATGACCTCGGTGCGCGTCAGGTCTGATACGTCCATCGTCTTTTCAACATCCATCTCGATGACTCCCCTCACGCGTCAGGCCGGCAAGGTCTGCACACGCTCCAGTCGTTCTGCCGGCGTGGCGTAATTGATCTCATGGCTGAATTCGCTGAGCACGTCATCCTTGATGGCCGTGAATGCCGCAGACACGCGGTCGCGAGGACGCTCCAGATCCACATCCACAACGCGCTTGATGCGACCAGGCCTGGGCTGCATGATCACCACGCGGTCGCCCAGATACACCGCCTCTTCCACGTCGTGTGTCACCAGGATGGCCGTGATGCCCTCGGCCTGCCAGATGCGTTGCAACTCTTGCTGCAGCCGCGTACGGGTCAAGGCATCCAGCGCACCAAAGGGCTCATCGAGCAACAGCACTTCAGGTCGGTTGACGAGTGCTCGGGCGATCGCCACGCGCTGAGACATTCCTCCCGACAACTGATGCGGATAGGCCTTCTCGAATCCCTTCAGCCCCACCAACGCGATGTGCTCGGCGACGTTCTTGTCCTTCTCGGACTGGGTGCCCGGTGCATTCAGCAAGCCCAGGCCAACGTTTTGCTCGACGGTGAGCCAGGGAAACAGTCTGTGCTCTTGAAACACAATCCCGCGCTCAAGGCTGGTGCCCTGAATGCGCTTGCCATCCAGCAGGATGTCCCCCTGGTACTCGCTTTCCAGACCAATCAGCATGCGCAGCAGGGTGGACTTCCCGCAGCCGCTGGAGCCCACAATGCTGATGAACTCTCCGGGCTTGATGGACAGGGAGATGTTGTCGAGGACTTTCAAGGGCTTGCCCTTGACGGTGAAATGTTTGTTGACGTTTTGAATGTCGATGGTGCCAGCGTGAGGCATGACAGACTCCTGAAAAATGAACAGTGACGGGGGGCGTGCCGGTGAAGGCCTCAGTGATGCGACACACGCCAGCGCAGCAGGCGACGCTCTGCCAGTTCTGCAAGGCGGTTGAACAGGTTGCCGACCACCCCGATGGCAATGAGCCCAAAAATAATCAACTCGACATTGAAGGCCATTCGCCCTTTGAACACGGTGTTGCCAATGCCTTGGCCGTCATTGACCAAGAGGTACTCCGCACCGATGGTGGCCAACCAGGCGTAAATCAGCCCCAGGCGCAATCCGCCCAAAATCTGAGGTGACGCCGCAGGAAGAATCAACCGTGTCAACAACTGGAGTCGACTGAAGCCATAGACCTTGGCCACCTCCAGGTGTGCAGGCGTCACGCCCTTCACGCCATCCAGCGTTCCCAGTACCACCGGATAGAACGCCGAGAACGAGATGAAGATGATCTTGGCCAGGTCGCCCGTGCCCACGATGGCAGACAAAAGAGGCAGCCACGCGAACAAGGAAATCTGTCGAGCGGTGTGAAAGGTTGGCCCCAACAGTTTGTCAGCCAAGCGTGAGACACCCAGCAAAACACCGACCGTCACACCGACGATGGCGCCAATGCCAAAGCCAGAGAGATCACGCCAGAGGCTCAGCGCGATGCCGAGGTAGAAGTCAGCCTTGACCAACTCCTGTGCCCCGGTTGTCAGCACCCCCACCGGCGGCACGATCAATTTGGTGTTCACCCAATGCAGGGCGGTCACGGCATACCAGACGGCGAGAAACAACACCGGCAAGACCAGCCCGCGCAGATCAAGCCGGCTCGAAGTGGATTTGTTTTCAGACATGGCAATCCCTCTCAAAATGCGGTTCGGCGCCAGCGCTGCAGACGTGACTCAATCAAGCGCAAAGCCAACTCAATGACAATGCCCATCACCCCGATCGCCAACATGGCCACAATCACCATGTCGATCTGGCTGAGTTGGCGGCTGTACGCCATGAAGAAACCCAAGCCTTCGCTGGATGACAGCAACTCCACAAAGATGACCGACAGCCAGGCCTGCATGACCCCCTGACGCAATCCGGTAAAGAACGCCGGGGCAGCAGCAGGCAATACGATTCGGAAAATCACTTGCAGAGGCGAGAACTGATAGACCCGTCCCACCTCCAGCAATGACTTGGGAATGTTGGCAATGCCGTTGTAGGTGCTTAGCGCCACCGGCACCACCACAGAGATGGACACCGCGGTGATCTTCAGCGCCTCATCAATCCCGACAAAGATGATCAGCAGAGGAATCCAACCCAACACCGGCAGTTGCGCCAACGCATTGAAGGTAGGTTGAACATAGGCCTTGAAGGACTGGGACAAAGCCATGCCGAATCCCAGCACGGCACCCACGCCACCACCGATCAACAAGCTCCACCCCGCGCGTGCCAGGCTGTACTTGACGTGTCCTTGAAGCTCACCAGAGTCCAGCACCAACTGCAAGGACTCCCAGACAAACGCAGGTGATGGCAGGATTTGCTCAGCAATCCAATGACGGTCTGCAGCCAGCCACCACAAGCCCCAAAGCAGAATGGGAAAAATCAGTCCTAACGCCACGGTGGAAACAAGATTCAGCCCTTGCCGTGCGGCATCCACCAATGTGGATGCCACAGGCGTCACATCGGACGTTGTTACGGCTGTCGCGGGAAAGACGTCTATATCGTCAGCGGATGAACTCATGGCACGAACTCTCAAAAATGCGCAGTTGATCCCCGGCATGCCTGCCGAGGATCGCGTTACCTAAAGCGGGTAGACGCTCAAATGAACTTGCCGGAGGCGTCCTGTCGAGGCCAGTAGTTCTCCAGCTTCAAGTCATGCAAGGCGTTGTTCAGGTACTTGCGTTCGATCCAGCCATCCAGGCTGACCTCGCGGCGCGTCAGGCGGTACTTCTTGGTCTCTTCAATCGACTTTTGAATGGAGGCCACGTAGTAGTCGTCCAGCAAAGGATTGATCCGATTTCTCAGATCCTTGACACGATCCCACTCGCGCTTGTTGTCGATGTAGGTGTTACGGCCAGAGCGAGTCCACAGTTGGTACTGTGCTTCCCGGTTTGCTTCCTGGGTACTCCAGTGCGCGACCTTGACCAGTCGTGTCACGATCCGCTGGACGATGTCGGGATACTGCTGCTCAAAGGCTTCTCCCACCCAAACCGAGCCAGGCGTTGTGATGGCCCAGTCGTCCACGATCTCGGCGACGCGACGCGCCACGCCACGAGCCTCCAGCCCCCAAGGGGTGTCGAGCACGCCCTGGATGTCACCAGTGGCCAAGGAGGCACGCTGGTCATCCAGGATCTGGCTGATGATGCGGAACTGCTTCTCGGGCTCGGTGAAGCCATATTTGCCGAGCACGCGATAGAGGCGCAACTGCGTGGCGGTCCCCTTCTGGACAGACAGGGTCTTGCCTTGCAAGTCAGCCACCGACTTGGCAGTCGACGTCGCAGGCGCCACCAGATACACATTGCCGCCACGGCTGGACGACAGCAGGATCTTGTGCTTCAAACCTGTAGAGCGCCCCACGATCAGAGGCAAGTCACCGTGCCCAAAGCAAAAGTCCAACAGGCCATTGGCAAAGCTTTCGTTCAAGGCCGGACCGGCGCCGACAAAGTACTTCCACTCCACCTTGATGCCATCGGCAGCGAACTCCTGCTCGATCTCACCGCGGAAGACCGCATTGGCGGCGAAGCCGCTATCCGGCAGGGGGCGCCCGCCCGTACCTGCACTCGGAAAGCCGATGCGAATGGTGGCTGGCTTTTTGGCCGATTGCGCAAATGCGGCAGAAGTACCCAAACCCACAAGGGCTGGCGCGCCGAGGCCCGCAATCAGGGCCGAATTAAAGGAACGACGTTTCATCTTGATGTTCTCCAAAACTGGACTGAGGTCAGAAGGTGGCGCTGAACTGGGCTTGAATGCCGTTGCTGCCACGAGGAGTGCCGGCTACGGCGGGAGCTGCCCGATAGAAGTTGTGCACGTGGACGTAATTGACCTTGAACGAGGTGGTCTCCGCGAAGAAGACGTTCAGGCCGGCCGTGGTCGTGAGCGACTTGTCATCCAGGGCAGTGGCGCTGCGGTTCGGATCTGCAGAGTCAAACCGCAGGAATGCCTGATACGACTTGGGCCAGTAGTCATCAAACTTGCCTTGTTGCTTGGAGCTGCTCAGGAACTGCTCACCCCAGGTGTAGCCAAAGTTGACGTACTGATAGACGCTGCGCTTCTCGCCATCGCCATTGAGCAGCAAGTTGGCGGCCAGTGGCTGAACGTCCTGCTTGCCATACGCCCATTCGTATGAGACCGAGAACGGCAGATGGGTCCAGTTGATGTCAAAGCCTGTGCGGTCAAAGTTGCCCTTGCGGTAGACCGCCGCGGCACTGCTGGTGGTGGCCGTGTTCAGCGTTGGGTAGCCACGATAGAACGACGCACCAATCTGCAATTGACGGAACCAGCTGGAGTAATCAACCGGCAAGGTGTAGACCAAGCGGGCAGAGAAATCTCGTGCAGAGTTGTTGTCTTGCTTGTTGCTGCCGTTGCCGTTGTAGACACCAAATGCATAGCTCAACAACGGAGCCCGGTAGTTGTTCGTGAAGTCGACATAAGGATCGATGTCCCCAGCCACCACGACCCCGATCTGACGCTTGTTGAAGCCCAAGCCACCGACGTATGTGGCGGAGCTGATGGCGGCGCGAACTTCAGGGTCCAGTGCCTGTGCATCCAAGCCGAAGGGAACGGTCTGCTGCCCCACTGTGATCGTGCCCAGCGGGTCTTCCAGATTGCCAGATGCAGGCTGGAAGCTGTAGCGCAGGTAAGCGTCGGTCGCGTTGAACTGCGAGCCATCCGCGCTGGCTGAACTCAGGTTGGTCGAGCTGCCATAGTTGGACGCCGAGCTGAAAGCCAGACGATAGGTCAGATTGCGGCCTTCCGCGTAGTCACGGTACAGGTTGCCTGTGAAGTTCAAGCCGAGCACGGGCGACGTGAACCCGTTCTTGCGAGCTTGCCCGGCTGCCTCTGCGCCAAATGCTGAGGTGTTGCCCGCAGGCACCGAAGGCCCCCAGGTTTGGTAGCCCAGAGTCAGCGACCCGCCAATCTTGGTGTTGCGGGTCACGCTGGGAATGTTGCGTTCCTGCAAGCGGGACTGGTCGTACTTGTAGTTCTCCATGTCCGCACGCAAGCCCTGGATGTCGGCTTTGCTCGCTGGGGTGCGTGCGTCCAACGCTTCCTGGCTCTCTTCTTGCCCTTCAGGCACTGGGGCGGTCGCCGCCGCTGCGCCATCTTGGCTGCGCTTGAGTTGATCGCGCAGTTCATTGAGCTGCTTGCTGAGTTCTTGCACGCGCGCCTGCTCCAAAGCAGGCGTCGCGGCAGGCTGGTTGCCCTTCTTCAGCTCTTGCAGTTGCTTGCGAAGTTCTTCAACGGTCGATTTGAGCGCTTTGATTTCGCTGCTTGCCCCGGTTGGCTGCGCATGCGCCGCCGCACCAGTCAGGGCCAGCAGAACCGCCCCCGCCAGCACTGTTCTTTTATATGTTGGATACACCTTGGTAACTCCTGGACGAATGTGGATGTGAATTTGAGCTCGACATTCACTTCGCAGAATCTGTGCCAGCTTTTTCAGGCATTTCAAGGGCACTTTCACATATATAGACACACACACTGCTGCCATATCAACAACAACCCTGCTGATAAATCAACACCTCTGCATTCCAGCCAACACACAACGAGCAAATTCACTCCACAAATAAGCCGCAACACACAACAAATATCCATACAAATCAACAACTTAACATCTCAACAAAATTTCCGCCGAGAAAAGCAAAAGCTGGCCCACAAGTTGCATCAGTGCCGCCACGCCGCTTGCACTCCGGCATTTACCTGAAGACATCCACTAATCGAATTTGAATATTGGCAAATGTCATTCAGTCAGAAGTTAATTTGAAAAACGACTATCGTATTTGAGGTAATCAGTGATGAAAAAATCGATATATCTGTCGATTCTGCTGGGAAGCTTGGCCGTCTCAAATGTGGGCGTCTCTTCTGCAGCTGAGGAAGCCAAAGCCGTGGTGGATGTCGCAAAGGCTGCGACGCGCGCCTGGTCGCCTTACCAACCCATCAGCGCGCCGGCCGCTCCAGCGGTCAAGCAAAAGAACTGGGTCCGCACGCCCATCGATGCCTTCATCCTGGCGCAGCTCGAAGGCAAGGGCCTCAAGCCTGCGAAGGAAACGGATCGCGCCACTTTCATCCGCCGCGCCACGCTGGACGCGTGGGGACTTTTGCCCACACCCGAAGAGGTGCAGGCCTTTGTGAACGACAAGTCTCCCGATGCCTACGAGAAGCTGGTCGATCGCTTGTTGGCATCGCATCACTTTGGCGAACGTCAGGCCCGCCGTTGGCTGGACTTGGCCCGCTATGCGGACAGCACAGGCTTCCAGAATGACAACACCCGCCCGAACAACTGGCGCTATCGCGACTGGGTGATCACAGCCTTCAACCAGGACAAGCCCTTCAATCGCTTCATCCAGGAGCAGATCGCTGGCGATGAGTTGTGGCCGAACGACCAAAGCGCGAGGATTGCGACAGGCTTTCTGGCCGGCTATCCGGACAACTTCAACTCCCGTGACCTGGTGCAACGCAAGTACCAGATCGAGACCGACATCACTGACCTGGTGGGGGAGACCTTCTTGTCGACCACCATTGGCTGCGCGCGCTGCCACAACCACAAGTCTGATCGCATCAGCCAGAAGGAATACTTCCAGCTGCAGGCATTCTTTGCCAACACGGCGTTCAACGAAAAAACGCCTTTGGCCAAGGGGACAGAAACCGTCTACGACGCAGAGTACGAGAAGGCTCAGGCTCACTATCAGGATGTGACCAAGGATGTTCGCGCCAAGATGAAAGCCATCTTGGACTTGGTTCGTGAGGATGGCCGCAAGTACTACAACGAGCGCTACCTGACCGACAGCCGCGACTCGATCTTCAAGCCAGAGGCTCAGTGGAACGCACTGGACAAGTGGGTGAACTGGCGCAAGCAGGCGGTGGCATCGGACAACGAGATCCGCACCTACCTGGAAGACGTCGCCACCAAGCCGACGTTCCAGTACTACAACGCAGAGCTGTTGCCCAAGTGGAAGGAATACCAGGAGCTCGAAGCTCAGCTCAAGCAATATGACAAGGTCAAGCCTGCCAAGGGCTCTGACAAGTACACCACCGCCTTTGAGCTGACCAGCACCGAAGTCCCGCCCACGTACGTCCGCTTCGGCGGCATCCACGAGCGTCCGACCGAAGCTGTGCAGCCGGCCATCCCTGCACTGTGGGGCGGCAAGGGTGAGGTCAAAGTCACACCCACGACCACATCGTCAGGTCGCCGCTCTGCCTTGGCTCAGTGGCTGAGCTCGGATGCCAACCCGCTGACCCCTCGCGTGTTCACCAACCGCGTTTGGGCGCAGTATTTCGACAAGGGCATCATCGCCACCGTTCACGACTTTGGCCGGGCAGGTACCAAGCCGACCCACCCAGAACTGCTGGACTACTTGTCTAGCAATTTTGTGAAGAACGGCTGGAGCATCAAGAAGCTGCATCGCGAGATTCTTCTTTCTGCCACCTACCGCCAATCGTCCGACGAGCGTCCAGATGCCGTCAAGGCCGATCCCGAGAACAAGCTGCTGGCGTTCTACCCGCGCAAGCGCCTGGAAGCCGAAGTGCTGCGTGACTCACTGCTCTACGCATCCGGCCAGCTGGTTGACAAGGTCGGTGGCCCCTCTGTGTTCCCGCCTGTGGTCAAAGCATCCAAGGAAGCCATCGGCGCAGCCGACTTCCAGGGCAATCGCGCCTGGACGGTTTCGGACGACAAGGAGGACTGGAACCGCCGCAGCATCTACGTGTTCACACGTCGTAGCTATGCCTACCCGATCACTCAGAACTTCGACCCGGCCAACCCGAACCAGCCGCACCACAAGCGTGATGTGACCACCACACCGCTGCAGGCCTTGACCTTGTTCAACAGCGAGATCGTCTTCGACTGGTCGCAAGCCTTGGCGGGCCGGGTGATCAATGAGGCCGGTCAGGACGAGAACGCCCAACTGAACCGCTTGTACGAAATCTTGTTCTCCCGCAAGCCGAACAAGACGGAGTTGAGCACCTTGAAGGCCTTCCTGGCCGACGAGCAAATCGCCATTCGCGAGAAGGCGCTGAGCGGCAAGTTTGAGGTCGCGCTGCCCCAAGGCCTGAAGAGCGCAAAGGCCTTTGACCCCGTCAAGTCCGCTGCATTTGTGGACTTGGTCCACACCGTCGCGAACTCCAACGAGTTTGCCTACCGCTTCTGATGCGCCCGCATCCATTCATCAAATTGAGGACATTTCCATGAGCAACGATTCCCGTCGCGACTTCCTGAACAAGTCCGGTCTGTTTCTGGGCGGCGCCGCACTGAGTGGCTTCATCCCTGGCATCGGCCCCATCTCAGCTGCGACTGCGGCTGAATTGGCTGACCCACTGGCCCCCAAGTCGCCACACTTCCCGGCCAAGATCAAATCCGTGATCTGGTTGCATCAGGATGGCGCCCCCAGCACCCTCGACCTGTACGACTACAAGCCCGAACTGGTGAAGCTCGCGGGCAAGGAGGTGCCTGCATCCTTCCTGAAAGGCATCAAGACCAGCACGCAAGGTGGCGTGGGCAAGCTCTACGCATCCAAGCGCACCTGGAAGCAACATGGCGAAAGCGGCGCATGGTTCTCCGACCTGCTGCCCAATCTGGCCCAGCACGCTGACAAGATGACCTTCATCAAGTCCAGCGTGACCGTTGGCGCCACCCACGACATTTCCATCCTCAAGCTCAACACAGGTGACGTGAACCCCGGTCGCCCCTCACTGGGCGCCTGGATCACTTATGCGCTCGGCTCGGCCAATCAAGATCTGCCTCCCTACGTCGTGCTGTACAACGGCGATCGCGAACCGCAAGCCGGATCGGTGAACTGGAGTTCCGGCTTCCTGCCTGCGGTGTACCAAGGCACGGCGTTCCGCCCCGGCGCCAATCCGATCCTGTACCTCGATCGCCCCGAACTGCGTAATGGCACTCAGCAGCGCAAGTCGCTGGACTTGCTCAAGCGTCTGAACACCTTGGGCGGCCAACGCTACCCCAGCGACACCGAGTTGCAGGCACGCATCCAGTCCTACGAACTGGCTGACCGCATGCAGGCAGCCGCACCCGCCGCCGTCGACATCAGCAAGGAATCAGAAGCCACACGCAAGCTGTATGGCATTGATGACAAGTACAGCCGCAGCTACGGTGAGGTGCTGCTGCGTGCTCGCCGCCTGGTCGAGAAGGGCGTTCGCTTCGTGCAAGTGGTGTCCTCGCTGCCCCAAGACATCGACACCGATCGTCGCAACTGGGACGCGCACGATGAGCTGGAAAAGAACCACGGGATCATGGGGCGCGTGGTCGACAAGCCCATCGCGGGTTTGCTCCACGACCTGAAAGAGCGTGGCCTGCTGGACTCCACCCTGGTCGTCTGGACATCCGAGTTTGGTCGCACGTCGTGGGGCGAAAGCGGCAGCGGCCGCGACCACAACCCCTGGGGCTACACCCAGTGGCTGGCCGGCGGCGGTCTGAAGGCGGGCTTCACCTACGGCGAAACCGACGAGATCGGTCTGCAAACAGCAGACAAGGACAAGGCCGTCGACACGTATGACTTGCACGCCACGGTGCTGCAGTTGATGGGGCTGGATCACCTGAAAACGACCTACCTCCACAGCGGCCGCTCCGAGCGACCGACCGTGGTGTACGGCAAGGTTGTCAAAGACATCCTCGCCTGATGAAAGGGCCTGCCCATCCCCGATGCGATGGGCAGGCTCACGGATAGATCGGGACAGAGATCTCGACGGAGAGAAGTCACATGAAGAAAGCAAGCATTTTGTTCGGCGTCCTGCTCGTTGTGGTCAGCGTGGCCAAAGCCGCTGGCCTGGACATGGACCTGATGCAAACCGTGGAGGACACCAACAAAAGCCTCTCGTCCAACATCGCCTTGCAAGACGCTTCGGCCAGCACCAAAGACGCACAAGAGCTGCATGAACTGTTCAAAGTGGTGGAAGGCCATTACCAAAGCAAGCCCGAAGCGCCAGACGGTCTGGAGTTGTCTCGCAAAAGCCTGCAGCTGACCGAGCAAATCATCAAGCAAGTGGGCGCCAAGGACTTCACGGGTGCATCAGACAGCTCGACCGCGCTGTCGAGAACCTGCCGCGCGTGCCACACCTTCTACAAGCAATCTTGATGAAGAGGTGCTTGGTGAAGACCGCTTTGCTCATGTTCATCACGTCGGCACTGCTGTTGGCGGCTCAGGGTGCATGGTCCGCTGAGACCAAAGGTCGCTCCACGCCTGCGCGGACGGGCAAGGCGACTGAGTCCGTTGGCAATGCGGCCATGGGCAAAGTCAAAGCCGAGTCGGAGCGCTGCATCGAGTGTCATGGTGAAGACGGCAATGGGGCGGGTCACTCCAATGGCCCCGAAGGCAAGTTCCCGAAGCTGGCGGGGCAGCATCCGGCCTACATCCTCAAGCAGATTCGCGACTTCCGATCTGGCGCGCGATTGCATGACCAGATGGCCATCATGGCCCGCAGCGTGTCGGATGAGGACGTGCTGGACATCGCCGCCTACTTCGCCAGCCAGACCACGACTGCTGGAGACGGCGCAAGCCACCCCATCGGTCAGGCCTTGTTTGAGCAAGGTGATCCAGCCAGAGGTGTGGTGGCCTGTGCGAGTTGCCACGGGCCACGTGGACGAGGGCCGACTGCATCCCCGCTGACGCCGCGACTGGGGGGACAAGAGTGGCGCTACCTGGACAAGCAACTTCAGGACTGGCGTTCCGGCGAACGTCGCAATGCCCCGGACGGGGTGATGAACAAAGTCCTTCAACCCCTCAGCGCCGCTGAGATTGAGAGCCTCACCAACTACCTGGCGGCTCAGTGAACAGATCAAGGAGAACAAGCATGAAGCATTGGATGGTCGCAGCGCTGCTGTCGAGCCTTGTCGCCGCCCCCGCGTGGGCGGCGCTGAAGGAAGGTGATGCCGCACCGGACTTCAAATTGCAGGCATCGCAAGACGGCAAGGCCTTCACGTACTCGCTGAAGGACCAACTCAAGAAGGGGCCCGTGGTCGTGTATTTCTACCCGTCGGCCTACACCGGTGGCTGCAACGTGCAAGCGCACACCTTCGCAGTGAACGTCGACAAGTTCGCGGCCGCGGGGGCGTCCATCGTGGGGGTGTCCCTCGACAGCATCGCCCGCCTGAACAAGTTCTCGGCAGACCCCGACTACTGCGCCGGCAAGATCCCGGTCGCATCGGACCCTCAAGGTGCCGTGTCCAAAGCCTTTGACTTGGCCGTGACCGATCGCCCCGGTCGCAAGGACACCCGCGGTGATGACATCGATCACGCCTTTGTGGAACGCACCACCTTCGTCGTGACACCTGACGGCAAGGTCGCCGCAACGATTGGTGGGGTCGCCCCGCTGGTCAACGTCGACCAAGCGCTGGAGGCGGTCAAAGACATCGCTACCAAGCGTGCCATCGGGTCCGGATCCTGATCCCCTGTTTCCTCACATGCCTGATGAATCGTCGGGCGTTTCTGTTCGCCAACTACGAAAGACAAGACATGAACAAGCACATTCGATGCGCCACTGCGCTGGCGCTCACTCTTGGCACGCTGATCGCCTCGACCTCGGCGCTGGCACAGCAAGGCCCGAAGCCTGAACAACTGATCAAGTGGCGCCAGTCTGCCTATCAGGTACTGGCCTGGAACACAGGCCGCATCAAGGCCAATGTGGAAGGCCAGTACAACAAGGACGAGGTGGTCAAGGCTGCCAACGCCATCGCTGCCATCGCCAACTCAGGCCTGGGTTCGCTGTTTGCCCCCGGCACAGAGACCGGCAAGGGCTGGAAGGAAACCACCGTCAAGCCTGAACTGTTCACGGACAAGAAGGCCGGCGAAATCGCCGGTCAGTTCAACAAGGAAGCCAATGAACTGGCACGCCTGGCTTCCGCTGGTGATGCGGCAGCCGTGAAGGTGCAACTGGGCAAGCTGCAGGGTACATGCAAGGCCTGCCACGACGACTTCCGCAAAAAGGACTGAGCCATGAACCACCAACCAAAAACTTTGACCTCGACCCTTGCTGGCGCCCTGGTTCTGATGGCCGTTTGCGGCAGCGCTCTGGCGCAAACGCCTGCGGCACCAGCCGCACCAGCCAACCGTGAAGTCGGCCCCTTCAGCTTCTTCGTGACCAGCGTGGGCTCGGGCAAGGGCGCAGACCTGGGCGGCCTGGCGGGCGCGGATGCACACTGCCAGAAGCTGGCGGCCGCGGCCGGCGCGGGCAACCGGACCTGGCGGGCCTATCTGAGCACGCAGTCGTGGGATGGCAAACCTCCGGTCAATGCGCGTGACCGCATTGGCACAGGTCCTTGGTACAACGTCAAGGGCGCGCTCATCGCCCGTGACGTCGCGCACCTGCACGGCGACAACGTCGAAGACGCCCGCATCGGCAACGCCATCAACTGGCAAACCGCGCTGACCGAACAAGGCAAGCAAATCAACCGTGCGGGCGACACCCCCAACGAGCACGACATCCTGACAGGGTCTCAGCCTGACGGACGCGCATTTGCCAACGACACCTCTGATCGGACCTGCAAAAACTACACCAGCAGTGCCGAAGACGGTGCCGTGCAAGTGGGTCACTTCGACCGCACAGGTGGCGTGCACACCGCCCTGTCCTGGAACTCTGCACACGCCAGCCGCGGCTGCAGCCAGCCCAAGCTGGTCAGCACCGGTGGCGCCGGCTACTTCTACTGCTTCGCTGCGAAGTAAGCCCGCTTCACGCAAGCCTGTCTGATCCGCAGGCTTGCTTCATCCCTCTTGCTCTTCTCCAGCCCCTTCGGGGGCCTTTTTCGCATGTGGATTGTTCAGGTCGCGCTGCGACGCCCCTACACCTTCATCGTCGCCGCATTGCTGATCTTGTTGGCCACGCCATTTGTGCTGCGCAAGACACCGGTGGATGTCTTCCCCGAAATCGACATTCCTGTGGTGGCCATCCTCGTCAGCTACAACGGGCTGACGGCTGAGGAGATGACCAACCGGATCACCACACCGATCGAGCGCAACCTCGCCAACTCAGTGAGCGACATGGAGCACACCGAGTCGCAGACCTTGGGAGGCGTGGGCATCATCAAGGTGTTCTTTCAGCCTCAAGTCAATCAGGCCTCTGCCATCGCACAGGTGGTGGCCAGCACACAAGCCTCACTGCGCTCCTTGCCGGCCGGGACACAGCCGCCCACCATCATCAAATACAGCGCGACCGATCTGCCCATCCTGCAACTGGGCTTCAGCAGCCCAAACCGCAGTGTGCAGGAACTCAATGAGCAAGCCTTCAACGTCTTGCGCACCAAGCTCATCACCATTCCCGGCACCGCCGTGACGGCGCCCTATGGTGGCCGCTTCCGCCAAATATCGGTGGACATCAACGGCCCGGCTTTGGCGGCTCGCGGCTTGAGTGCCGTGGATGTCGTCAACGCCCTGCAAGTCCAGAACCTGCTGCTGCCCTCTGGCAGCGCCAAATTGGGCGACCAGGAAGTGGGCATTTCGCTCAACGGCTCACCAGCAACGATTGCTGAACTGGGCGACATCCCTGTCACCACGGTCAACGGCAACACCGTCTACGTGCGTGATGTGGCGCAAGTCCGAGACGGCGCCCGCCCGCAAACCAACATCGTTCGACGCGATGGCGAGCGTGGCCTGTTGATGACCGTTCTGAAGAACGGCGGCGCCTCCACCCTGGACATCATCCACACCATCAAGGCGGAGTTGCCCAAGTACATGCTGGGCGTACCGGAAGACATCTCCGTCACCTTGCTGGCAGATCAGTCTGTCTTCGTCTCTGCTGCCATCAAGTCGGTGATCGTGGAGGCCTTGATTGCCGGGGCATTGACCGCCGCGCTGTTGCTCCTGTTCCTCGGCAACTGGCGCAGCACCGCCATCATCGCCATCTCGATCCCGCTGTCCATCCTCTGCTCGCTGATTGCCCTCCACCTGATCGGTCAGACGATCAACATCATGACGCTGGGTGGGCTCGCGTTGGCCGTGGGCATTCTGGTGGACGATGCGACTGTCGAAATCGAAAACGTAGAGCGACACCTTCACATGGGCAAGCGTGCACACCAGGCCATTCTGGATGGCGCGCAAGAGATCGCCATGCCCGCCCTGGTGGCCACCAGTTGCATCTGCCTGGCCTTCGTCCCGATGTTCTTCCTGCCCGGCGTGGCGGGCAAGCTGTTTGCACCACTGGCTCAGGCTGTGGTCTTCGCCATGGCTGCGTCCTACGTGCTCTCTCGCACACTGGTCCCGACACTGGTGATGTATCTGATGCGGCACCACTCGCCGCACGCGGCCTCAGCCGGCCAGCCCGGCTACTTCCGCCGCATTCATCTGGCATTTGAGGCTAGCTTTAGCAAGCTTCAGCACGGCTATGCCGTGGTGCTGGCCAAAATCCTGCAACGCAAGATGCTGTTCGGTGGTGCTTTCCTTGCGTTTGCCCTGCTGTCGTGCGCCTTGTTTGCAGCACTGGGCAGGGACTTCTTTCCTACGGTCGATGCCGGACAGATCCGACTGCACGTACGCGCCCCGGTTGGCACCAACATCAATGAGATGCCTGCCTTTGTGGATCAGGTCGAGCGCAAGATCAAACAGTTGCTGGGCGAATCGGAAGTCGACAGCATCGTGGACATCGTCGGTGGACCTTACACCCCCTACAACACGGTCTACAACAACAACGGCACGATCGACAGCAGTGATGTCGAGATCCTCATCTCACTGAAAGAGGGGCACGCCCAGCCCACGCAAGCGCACATTCGCAACTTGCGCGCAGCCTTGCCCCAGGCGTTTCCGGGCAATGAGTTTTACTTCCAGAGTGCCGACATGGTCAGCCAGACGCTGAACTTTGGTCTGAGCGCGCCCATTGATATCCAGATTCAAGGCAACAAGACCGCAGAGAACCTGGAGGTGGCCACATCACTGATCAACCAGATTCGACAAGTACCCGGTGCGGTCGACACCGTGCTGTACCAACGATTCAACCGTCGCGCATTGCAGTTGGACATGGACCGGTCTCGCCTGGCCCAGACTGGCCTGGTCGCCCGTGATGTGGCGCAGAACGTGATGGTGTCCTTGAGCTCCAGTTTCCAGACGGCACCAACCTACTGGCTCAATGCGAGCAATGGCACGGTCTACGACGTCGCAGTGCAAGTACCTGAACACGAGGTCAGCACGCTGGGCGACATGCTCAGCATCCCCGTGAACGCACCAGCGGGGAGCAACGGACAGCAGCGGGAACCACAGCTGCTGGGCAACCTGGTACAGGTCAAATCGGTTGCACAGCAAGCGGTGGTATCGCATTACAACATCGCGCCCGTCATCGACATCTTCACCAGTGTGGATGGGCGAGACCTGGCCGGCACATACGCCGACATTGCCCGACTGGTCGAGAAGGCGAGAGAGAAGTTGCCTCGCGGTTCGGAAATCACCGTCAGAGGGCAAATCGACACCTTGCAAAGCTCCTTCTACAACCTGACCTGGGGGCTAGGGGTGGCCATCGTGCTGGTGTACCTGCTGCTGGTTGTGAACTTTCAGTCATGGACGGATGCGTTCATCATTGTGTCGGCCCTGCCTGCCGCATTGGCCGGCATTGCATGGATGCTCTTCCTGAGTGGCACGTCGCTGTCGGTACCGGCCTTGACCGGCGCCATCATGACCGTAGGGGTTGCCACGGCGAACAGCATCCTGGTGGTGTCGTTTGCACGGCAGCGTTTGGCGGAAGGTGTCCCTGCGCTCACAGCCGCCCTGGAGGCCGGTGCCACGCGCTTGCGTCCGGTGTTGATGACTGCGCTGGCCATGATGATCGGCATGATCCCCATGGCCATTGGATTGGGCGAAGGCGGTGAACAAAACGCCCCGCTGGGCCGCGCCGTCATTGGTGGCTTGCTGTTTGCCACGATCTCGACCCTCGCATTCGTTCCGCTGGTCTTTGCCGGCATCCATCAGCGTCTGAGCAACCGTCGTCGCCTGCACGACACCGCCACCGCGGATGCCTGACCCCAGACTCGATCCATCATGACCCACTCGACCCTCCCTCCACATTCGACGTCAGACGTTGCAGCTGCCTGCCAAACCTGGCGTAACGCGCGCCTGCTGACGCTGTCGGCACTGGCGCTGCTGTTGACGGGCGCTGGCGTGCGAACCTACCTCAACGTGGCGCATGCGAAATCGGTGCAGGCCCAGTCCGCACACAATGCGCAGCGAACCGTGCTGGTCACCCAAGCGAGACCCGGGCAGGGCAATCGCACCATTGCCCTGCCTGCCACCCTTCGCGGTCAAAGCGAGGTGGCGCTGTATGCACGAACCAACGGCTATGTGAAGTCCTGGACCAAAGACATTGGGGACACGGTTCGCAAGGGTGAGGTGCTGGCCATCATTGACACGCCAGAGGTGGACCAGGATCTTGCTCAAGCCAAGGCCAATCAGGCGCAAATCAAGGCTCGCCTGGCGCTGACGCAGTCGTCGCTGACCCGCTGGGAGAGCTTGCGGGGGCGTGATGCCGTCTCGCAGCAAGAGGTCGATGAACGGCGTGCGGCCTTTCAACAAGCACAGGCCGACCTTGCTGCCTCCTCCGCCAATGTGCGACGACTGCAGCAATTGCACGACTTCGGGGTGATCACCAGCCCCATCCACGGCGTGGTGGTCAAGCGCAACCTGGAGGTGGGCAACCTGATTGCTGCAGGCAGCACCGCCAACACCAAGTCGTTGTACGACTTGGCGCAGACCGACACCCTGCGTCTGACCGTGGCTGTGCCACAGGTCTATGCCCACGACATCACGGTTGGCAAGGATGTGTCTGTCAAGTTGCTGGAGCGACCCCAGTCCCCGGGCACAGGTCGCATCACCCGCATTGCGGGAGGCATGGATGTCGCCACACGCGCCCTGCAAGTCGAAGTGAGCCTCGACAACAGCGACAAACGCTTCTTGCCAGGATCCTATGTAGAGGTGGGCCTGCCACTCTCCGGCAGCAACAAGGCCATTCTGCTGCCGCCCAATGCCCTTCAGTTCCGGCAGAGCGGGCCGCGCGTGGCCGTCGTCGACGCGGACAGCAAGATCCGCATTCGGGACATCAAGCTCGGCCGCGACCTCGGACGGGCCGTGGAAGTGGTGAGTGGCCTGGCTGCCAAGGAAACCGTGGTGCTCAACCCTCCGGACACGATTGAGGATGGCGAGCGCGTTGCCACACGACAAGCCCCGGATCCCAAGCCAGAGGGCAAAGACAAGGGCGGCAAGGCCGGGGCGCCCGAGAAAGGCGGAAAGGCATGACGTTCCTGCGTCGAATGGGTCTGGCCGCCATCCCTGCGGTACTGTGCGCGTGTGCCAGCACACCACGCACGGACACCGCGCCGCCCATCAATTGGGCAAACGCATCCTGGCAAAGCACAGCGCCTGCCATCTCTGCAGCGGATGCCAGCAGCTGGCATCCTGCCCGCCCCGGTGACCATCTCCCGAAAGAGCGTTGGTGGGACATTTACCAAGACAGCGTGCTCAGCCAGCTTGAGGACGAGGCCCTGCGAGCCAATGCCAGCGTCCAGATGGCCGCGGCACGCGTCCAGCAAGCCCGCGCGACCGCAGGCATTGCGAGCGCCAGCACCGCGCCTCGCATCGACGCCGGTCTGCGCAACACACGCACTCAGACCTCCGCCAACCGGCCAGCCAACACAGCACAAGCCTCCGCCAGCGCCAGCCTGCAAAACGACACCATCCTCAATGGCACCGTCAGCTATGAGCTGGACCTCTTCGGCAGGCTGAGACTGGCTGAACAAGCCGCTGCGCAGCAAGCAGAGCAGGCCGCAGCAGAGTTGATCAACGTGCAACTCTTGCTCAGCACGGACCTCGCCTCGTTGTACTTCCAAATCAGAAGCATCGAGTCAGAGCAGTTGGTTCTGGCACGCAGTCTGGCTGCGCAGCAACGGGCGGCCGAATTGCTGCAAGCGCGTCATGATGGTGGTCTGACGGCGGGCTTGGATGTGGCGCAGCAACAAGCGCTGATCGACACCACGCAAACCCAGATCACCTTGCTCAACAAGCAGAGCACACAGTTGCGACATGCGCTGGCCACGCTCGTCGGCAGACCCGCCAATCAATTCACGCTGCCCACTGCAAGTGCTCCAGCGGTCCCCCCCAGCATCCCGGTCGCTCTGCCTTCTGAGGTCCTGCAGCGACGCCCGGACATTGCCGCTGCGGCGCGCAGCGTGGCAGCCGCCAACTTGCAGTTGGGGGTGGCTGAACGTGCCTGGTTCCCAAGCCTGACACTGTCCGGCAGCGCAGGATGGGAAAGCAAGCATCTGTCGAGCCTGCTGGACGCCCCCAGTCTGATTTGGGCGCTCGGTGCAAGCGTCACACAAGCAGTCGTGGATGGCGGGCGCATTCAGGCCGGCCGAGACCAGGCTCGCGCCACCCGAGACCTTGCGGCCGCCAGCTACCGCGCCACCGTGCTGCGGGCCATTCAGGAGGTCGAAGATGGCCTCAGCAACCTCAACGAGCTGGAGATTGCCCGTCGCCAGGCTCAAGCTGCGATCCGAAGCGCACAGCGCGTGCTCAACATTGCAGAGGCTCGCTACGAAGGTGGTTTGGTCACGTATCTGGACATCGTGACCGCACAGCAAAACGTGCTGAACAGTCAACGGCTGCTGGCCCAACTGGATGGGCAACATCGGCAGGCCAGCACGTACCTGGTCAAGGCCATTGGTGGTGGATGGTCGCCCGACACCGTTGCCGCATATTGATCTGCAATTTCATTCGTTGGTCGTCCAAGCCTCAGCCGATAGAGTCCATCGCACACAAGCTGCGCTGAGGTTTTCACCATGACATTGCAGGCCTGCGGCCTCACCTACGCCCGAGGGCGACGCAAACTCTTTTCCGGGCTGGATTTTTCTGTTCAGCAGGGTGAAGCCTTGCGTGTGGCCGGCGGCAATGGCAGTGGCAAGACCAGCCTGCTGAGCCTGCTGTGCGGGTTGGCCGATCCACAGCAAGGCGAAGTGCGATGGAAAGGACGCCCCATCCGGCGCCAACGAGACGTCTATCACCGCGAATTGGTGTACCTGGGGCATCGACAAGGTTTGAAAGACGATTTGAGCGCGCTGGAAAACCTGCAGAGCAATGCCCTGCTGGCAGGTCGCGCCTGCAGTCGTCCGCAAGCACTTCAAGCACTGGATGCTTTGGGGCTGGCGTCTCGCGCACATCAACCCGTCCGCAGCCTGTCTCAGGGACAGCGCCGCCGGGTCCTGCTGGCACGGCTGGCCCTCAAACCTTCGTCGCCCCTGTTGATCCTGGACGAACCATTTACCGCGCTGGATCAAGAATCGGTGGACCTGCTGCTCACGGTTCTGAACCAGCACCTGCAAGACGGTGGCAGTGTGGTCTACACCACCCACCAGCCGCAGCGACTGCAGGCCAAACAGCATCATGAGCTCTTCCTGGGGCAGCGCGTGATGAGCGAGGAGGCTTGATGTGGCGAGCTTTCACCGCGGTCCTCCGACGTGACGTGCTGCTGGCATTCCGCCGCAGATCGGATGTATGGACCACGGTCTTCTTCTTCACGATGGTGGTCAGCCTGTTCCCGCTGGGCATCGGGCCTGAGCGAGCCCTGCTGCGCACCATTGCGCCTGGCGTGCTGTGGGTCGCGGCCCTGCTGGCCTGCCTGCTGTCTCTGAACCGACTGTTTGCACAGGATCACGTCGATGGCACCCTGGAGCAACTGCTGCTGTCCCCTGAGCCACTTGGGCTGCTGGTGCTGGGCAAGGTGATCGCGCACTGGTTGACCTCGGCGCTGCCCTTGGTTGTTCTGACGCCCGTTCTGGCCATCCAGTTCAACGTCTCCCCCGACAGCATTGGCATCCTGCTGGCGAGCCTCTTGCTCGGCACACCCGCCTTGAGCCTGCTGGGAGCCATTGGCGCCGCATTGACCTTGGGGGTGCGCGGTGGCGGCGTCTTGATCAGTGTGTTGGTGCTGCCGCTGTACATCCCCATTCTGATCTTTGGGGCCGGCGCCGTGGCCGCCCATGACAGCGGCCTGGGGAGCGCCGCTCACCTCTACTTGTTGGCCGGATTGTCTACCGGCTCACTGGTCTTGGCCCCATGGGCCTGCGCCGCCGCGTTGCGTGTGACCGCCGAATAAAGGGTTGTTGTTGTGTCTTCCATTGGCGCTCGTTTCTGGTCCTATGCTGCCCCCAGCAAGGCGTTTGTTCTGGCAGGCAAGCTGACGCCCTGGTGCTTGGGTGCCGCGCTGCTGCTGACGTTGTCAGGGCTGTATGTCGGCTTTTTCGTGGCCCCCACCGATCACCAGCAAGGTGAGGCCTACCGCATCATCTTCGTCCATGTGCCAGCCGCCTGGCTGTCCATGCTCATTTACCTGGCCATGGCGTTCTGGTCCATTCTCGGCTGGACCCTGAATACGCGTGCATCGGCCTTGATGGCACGCGCCTTGGCCCCAACAGGTGCGGGCTTCACGTTCCTGGCACTGTGGACCGGTGCACTGTGGGGCAAGCCAACCTGGGGCACATGGTGGGTCTGGGATGCCCGCCTGACTTCCGAACTGATCCTGCTGTTTCTCTACATCGGCTTCATGGCCTTGCAGGCTGCCATCGACGATCCCGCCAAAGGGGATCGCGCTGGTGCGGTGCTGGCATTGGTCGGCGCGGTCAACGTCCCCATCATCTACTTCTCGGTGAAGTGGTGGAACACCTTGCATCAAGGTGCCTCCATCAGCTTCAAGGCGGCCCCCACCATGGCCAGCACCATGCTGCTCGGCATGCTGCTGTGCGCACTGGGACTGTGGGCGTACGCCATCGGCGTGAGCCTGTTCCGTCTACGCACATTGATCCTGGACCGCGAGCGGGATGCAGGCTGGGTGCATCAACTGACCGCACCGCACGCACAGGAGGCCAACGCATGAACTGGCTGGCTTGGGCCGACTTTTGGGCCATGGGCGGCTACGCCCTGTACGTATGGGGATCGGTCCTGGTGACCTTTGCCTACCTTGCCATCGAATTGCTTGTGGTGCGCTGGCAGCGAAACGCCACGTTGCGCGACATCCGGAGTGAACCATGAAGCCACGTCATCAGCGTCTTGCCCTGGCGCTCTTGGGGCTGATCATCCTGGCATTGGCCGCATGGCTGGTGCTCTCGGCCTTTCGGCAAAACCTGGTCTTCTTTTTCACCCCGACACAGGTGCAAGCAGGCGAAGCCCCCATCGGGCATCACTTTCGACTCGGTGGCATGGTCGAGAAGGGCAGCTACCGCCGCGAGGCCGATGGCATCACCCATCACTTTGTGGTGACCGACACGGCACGACGTGTCGACGTGACTTACCAAGGCCTGCTGCCCGATCTGTTCAAGGAAGGCAAAGGGGTCGTGGCACAAGGCCAGCTCGACCAAGATCACCAATTTGTGGCCGATGAGGTGCTCGCCAAGCACGACGAGAACTACATGCCACCCGAGGCGGCGTATGCCATCGAGCGTGCCCAGTCACCCCAGACACAAGCCGAGCCCACACCCGCGCAACTGCTTCAGCAAGGGGGCCGTCCATGACACCCGAGATTGGTCAAATCAGCCTCATCCTGGCCTTGCTGTTGTCCGTCCTGCAGGGCTGCCTGCCGCTTTGGGGTGCATGGAAAAGCCAACAGCGCTGGATTGACTCGGCTCGCCCCTTGTCCTACGGACAGTTCGCCCTGACCGCATTGGCGTTCAGCATCCTCATCCATGCCTTCGTCGTCAAGGACTTTTCCGTGGCCTACGTCGCAGACCATGCCAACTCGCTGCTGCCCGTGCAGTTCCGCATTGCCGGCGCCTGGGGGGGGCATGAAGGCTCCTTGCTGTTGTGGCAAGTGATGCTGTCTGGCTGGACCGTCGCTGTGGCGCTGCTGAGCCGACAACTGCCAGCAGCCACCACCGCGCGTGTACTGAGCGTCCTGGGGCTGGTCAGTGTCGGCATCCTGAGCTTCACGCTGCTGACCTCGAATCCGTTTGTGCGTCTGATTCCTTCGGCCCCTGACGGACAAGACCTGAATCCCTTGCTGCAAGACCCGGGCATGATCTTTCACCCGCCATTGCTGTACATGGGCTATGTCGGGTTCTCAGTGGCGTTCGCCTTTGCGATGGCGGCTCTTCTGGAAGGACGTCTCGACGCGGCATGGGCCAAGTGGACACGCCCCTGGACCCTCGCTGCGTGGACCTTTCTGACCTTGGGCATCTTGCTCGGCAGCTTCTGGGCTTACTACGAGCTGGGATGGGGCGGATGGTGGTTCTGGGACGCCGTGGAAAACGCGTCCTTCATGCCCTGGCTGGTCGGCACGGCGCTGATCCATTCATTGTCCGTGACCGAAAAGCGAGGCAGCTTCAAGAACTGGACCGTGCTCCTGGCGATCCTGGCGTTTTCCTTGTCTTTGCTCGGCACGTTTCTGGTTCGATCCGGCGTGCTCACATCGGTCCATGCCTTTGCCGCCGATCCCAAGCGGGGCTTGTACATCCTGATCTTCCTCCTGGTAGTGGTGGGCAGCTCGCTCTCGCTGTATGCCTGGCGCGCACCGACCGTGGGCCTGGGTGGCCGCTTCTCGCTGTTCTCGCGGGAATCCCTGCTGCTGCTCAACAACGTGTTCCTTGTCGCGACGATGGGGACCGTGTTGCTGGGCACGCTCTACCCCCTGGCACTGGATGCCTTCGGTTTGGGCAAGATCTCGGTCGGGCCACCGTACTTTGAAGCAGTGTTCGTCCCGCTGATGCTGCCCCTGTTGCTGCTCACCAGCATCGGCCCTTTTGTGGCCTGGAAGGCCGGATCACTGAAAGACACATTGCACGCGCTGCGCGGGGTTGGCTTGCTCTCCGTCCTGCTGGGCGTCAGCACCGCGTTGATTCACAGTGCATCGTGGCGCGTGGCTCTGGGCGTCTTGGTGGCGTTCTGGATTCTTTCAGGCAGTGTGCTGCACGCCTGGCAGCGCCTGCAGGCGGGGGCAGATCAACGCTCGATCGCGCAACGTTGGGCCCTGATTCCTGCATCGTTTTGGGGAATGGTGCTGGCGCATGTGGGGCTGGGGGTGTTTGTCCTGGGCGCCACCCTGGTCAAGGGCACCGACCATGTTCGCGACGCGAGTCTGCAGGTAGGACAGTCCACCACCGTGGCCGACTACCGATTCGACTTCCAGTCCATCGACAAACAAAAAGGCCCGAACTATCTGGCTGGCCGCGCGACGTTCCAAGTCTACAAAGCTGGTGAGCTGATCGCCACACTGCACCCTGAAAAGCGCTACTACGTTGTCCAGCGCATGCCCATGACGGAAGCCGCCATCGACCGAGGCATATCGCGCGACGTGTATGTCTCACTCGGAGACACCGCCAAGGATGGCGCGTGGGGCGTTCGGGTGCAGATCAAACCGTTCATGTCTTTCGTCTGGCTCGGTGCACTCCTCATGGCCTTGGGCGGCAGCGTCGCTGCACTCGACAAGCGCTACCGCCGCACCAAGCGCGACACCACACCACAACATCCAAATTTGCCATGAAACGTTTTCTCCTCCCGCTGGGTCTCTTCCTCGCTCTGGTCTCTACATTGGCACTGGGGCTGAAACGTCATGACCCCGATTCGCTTCCCTCTCCGCTGATGGGCAAGGTGGTCCCAGGCTTCAGCCTGAGCACCTTGCATGACCCCGCGACCAAGGTCACACCTGTTCACTTCAAAGGCCAAGTGTGGGTCCTGAACGCCTGGGCATCCTGGTGCGTGTCATGCCGCAAAGAGCATCCTCAACTGCTTGCACTGGCGCAAAAGAAGATTGTCCCGATCGTGGGCTTCAACTATCAGGACCAGCGCGAAGCGGGCCTGGCTTGGCTTCAGAAGCATGGGAACCCCTATCAAGTGACCGTGGTCGATGAGGATGGTCGCGTTGGCATGGACCTGGGCATCATCGGCATCCCCGAAACCTACGTGATCGACAAGAAAGGCGTGATCCGCCTCAAATACGCAGGAGCCATCACGCCAGAGTGGATCGAGCAGACGCTCCTGCCCTTGGTCAAGGAGTTGCAGCGTGGCTGATCGACACCACTGGCCTCGATGGATTGCACTCGCCGTGCTGAGCCTGCCATGGATCGGCACGACGCAGCTGGTGTCTGCCCAGGCGGCCCAAGAAAGCGTCGTCCTCCGCGATCAGACCGAACTGGAAGAACGCGTCAATCAACTGGCCTCCGAGTTGCGGTGCCTGGTGTGTCAAAACCAGACCATCGCAGACTCCCATGCCGAATTGGCCATCCAGCTCAAGGATGAAGTCCGCAAGCAGCTGTCTCAAGGACACAGCGACGACGAGGTCCGTGACTTCATGGTGCAGCGCTACGGCGAATTCGTTTTGTACCGCCCCACATGGCGTGCCAGCAACCTCCTGCTATGGCTGGCGCCGATCGTCTTTTTGCTGAGCGGACTGGCACTGCTGGTGCGTCATGTGCGGCAGCCATCACGCCGTACCGATGCACCGACCTCCGCGCACCCGGAGCCCGATGACGCCGAGGACACACCATGACCCCGTTCATCCTGACCAGCAGCCTCCTCGCCTTGCTCGCTTCCGCATGTGCGGTCTATCCACTGCTGCGCAAACCAAGCTCGTCAGGTCCCTTTGACGCGCGCCCCTTGCCAGGACTCGCTGCCGGGCTCACGCTCGGCATCCTGACCCTGACCGCCGTGCTTTACAGCCTGATCGGCAACCACGATGCATGGCGGGGTCCCATCCCAGTGGCACAACTGACGCCCGAAACGTCCGGCCCGGATCGACCGGACGAGCCCACCACGGCGACGCCTCCCACCCCCGAGCAAATTGAAGCGATGGTGGGCAAACTGGCCGCGCGACTGCAAGCCGATCCTGATGACGCCGATGGTTGGCGCATGTTGGCGCGCTCCTATGAAACGTTGGGACGATTCAACGACGCTGCACAGGCCTATCAACAGCTGTTGTCACTGCAGCCCCCTGACGCCGACACACTGACCGACTACGCGGTGGTGTTGGGCATGACCCAAGGCCGCACACTGGCAGGCCCGCCTGAAGCCCTGCTGCACCAGGCATTGAAGCAAGAGCCGGGGCATGTGCAGGCGCTGGCCCTGTCTGGCAGCGCGGCATTCGAGCGTCAAGACTACAACGCAGCAGTGCAGTACTGGCAGCAACTGCTCAATGTGATTCCTCAAGGCGATGAGGCGCGGGCATCGATTGAGGACAACATTGCCAAGGCTCGGCAACTGGCCCAGCCCCAGGTGCCACGCTCGGGCCAGCACCGGTGATCCTCACCATGCGTCACCTGCTCGCGCTCACTGGCCTGTGGCTTTGCGCCCTGCCCTTCCAGGCTGTCGCAGTGAGCTGCCCCGCCTACACGTCCCTGCCTTCAGGCTGGCGCGTTGCGGCCCATGCCGGACAAGTCGAAATCCAACCGGGCTCATTCATCATGGGCACCGCCTTGGGTTATGCCGACGAGCGGCCCCCAACGCCGACAGCCGTCGGTCGTTTCTGGATTGACCGAACGGAGGTCACGAACGCTCAGTTTGCATCATTCGTTCGCGCAACAGGCTACCAGACCGATGCAGAGCGCCAAGGCGGTGGCGCTGTCTTTGTCAAACCCGACGCGTCCGCAAACAGCAAAGGACTCACATGGTGGCGCTTTGTCAAAGGCGCCAACTGGCGACACCCCAGCGGCCCCGGCAGCCACATCCAAGGTCGAGAACGGTACCCCGTCACACTGGTGACGCAGGCTGACGCGTTGGCTTATGCCAAATGGCTCGGCAGGGATCTTCCGACCGAGGCGGAGTGGGAATATGCGGCCAAAGCAGGCGCATCCGGACCTCAGTTTGAAACGACGCCACGCAACGCCAAGAACCGCCCCGCAGCCAACTATTGGCAAGGCAACTTCCCACTGCTGGACACCGCCGAGGATGGCTTTTCAGGTCTGGCACCTGTCGCCTGCTTCGACGCCAATCCCTGGGGCCTCTACGACATGGTTGGGAATGCCTGGGAGTGGACCAAAGACACCTATCGAGGCGACCACCAGGCTGGACATGCCAATGGCGACCCCGAACAAGCACGCCCCGACACCCGGCGTCGAGAGACGTCACAGCCCCCAAAAGTCGTGATCAAAGGCGGCTCCTATCTGTGCTCTCCGGACTACTGCGTGCGTTACCGCGCCTCCGCGCGTGAATCACAAGAGCCTGACATGCCGACGTCCCATGTTGGATTCCGCACCGTGTCTCGCTAACTCAACCGCCCCTTGCGTGCGTCAGGGGACTCACACTCAGATGACATGAACCATCACATGCCAACTCGATCCAAGCTACTGTTCGCACTGACGGCTCTGGCGCTGTGCGCAAGCCAGACGTTTGCTCAGACCCGTGACCAGGCGCTCAATGCCAAACGCCCAAACATTCTGCTGATTGTTGCGGACGACCTTGGCTTCTCCGACATCGGCGCCTTTGGCGGCGAGATTGATACGCCCCACCTCGATGTACTGGCACGCGAGGGGTTGCGATTGACCGACTTTCACTCCGCCGCGACGTGCTCACCCACACGTTCGATGCTGATGTCTGGCGTTGACCACCACATTGCAGGCATTGGCAGCATGGCCGAACTGCTCGTGGAGGAGCAAGTGGGCAAGCCCGGCTACGAAGGCTATCTGAATGATCGTGTCGTCGCGTTTCCAGAGCTCCTGAGACGCGCCGGCTATCACACCTACATGGCGGGCAAGTGGCATCTGGGCCTCACAGAAGAGCGCAGCCCCAAGGCAAGAGGCTTTGAGAAGTCCTTTGCGCTGCTGCGCGGTGCCGACGATCACGTCGCGCAACCTTGGAACACCACTCTCAACCCGACCGAACCTTATTACCGAGAGGATGGGCAGCTGGCGACCGTCCCTGCTGACTTTTACTCGTCCAACTTCTATGCTGACAAGCTGATTTCCTACCTGAAAACAGCCCCTCAGGATGGTCAGCCATTTCTGGGCTACCTGGCTTTTACTGCGCCCCACTGGCCGCTTCAGGCGCCTGAGGATGTGATCGCCAAGTACGAAGCCCGGTATGCCGCTGGCTATGAGGCCATCCACAGCGCACGCATACAGAAACAGAAAGCGCTTGGCATCCTGCCCAACGATTTTCTGCCTGCCAAACGTTTGTCTCTCTGGCCTCAATGGCATCGTCTCAGCGAGGCCCAGCGCAAGCAGGAAACTCGTCGCATGGCCACCTATGCTGCCATGGTGGACATCATGGACCGCAACATTGGCAAGGTCATTGAGCAGCTCAAAGAATCCGGCCAGTACGACAACACGCTCATTCTCTTCATGTCCGACAACGGGGCAGAGGGCGCCAATGTGGGCACTCGCTACAGCGCCATCCCCCGAGACAACCGATTGGCCAACATTGGCAAAGCGTCGTCATACGTCTCGTATGGTCCGAACTGGGCTCAAGTGAGCGCCTTGCCGTTCAATATGTTCAAGGGATACAGCTTCGAAGGCGGCATCACGGTCCCCACCATCGTTCGCTATCCCACCAAGCTGGGACAGGGGCGCATCTCTGCAACACCTGGGCATGTCACAGACATCGTGCCCACCTTGCTGGAGTTGGCCCGAGCCAGTTACCCCAAGGAGCTCAATGGGCGAGCGCTTACCCCACTACAAGGTCGATCGCTCCTGCCCGTCCTGACTGGACAAGCGCCTTCCCAAAGTGCACGATTCGACAAGGGCTGGGAACTATTCGGGCAGAAGGCGTACCGCCAAGGCGACTGGAAAATTGTCTACTCCGTCCCACCGTATGGCACCGGCACCTGGCAGTTGTTCAACCTGAAAAACGACCGAGGTGAACAACAGGATCTGGCGACACAACACCCCGAGAAACTGGCCGAATTGGTCACAGCCTACAAGGTATACGTTCATCGCAATGGCGTTCAAGAGGTCCCCAAACTGGCCGAACGTGTCGCACAACGCTACAGCAGCCAAGCGTACTTTGAAGGGTTGGTTCCACCCTCAGAAAAATAAGCGTTCATCGCATCGAGCAGATTGGCATCGCCATATCTGTTTGACATCGGAGCACATGCGAAAGCATCAGTTCCACTGGCCAGTCACAACTTCTATGGTTGCGTCATGGCAGCGAAAGCCGCGCCGTGTCGGACACCGCGCGGCTTTTGTTTCGCTGCCCGGATCAACCATCAAAAGGAAGTTTGAATCATGGCCCTCCAACCTCTTCACGACCGCTTGATCGTCAAGCGCAAAGAGCCAGAACTGAAGACCGCGAGTGGCATCGTCATTCCCGACACCGCCGGCGAAAAGCCCGAGCAAGGCATCGTCCTGGCTGTTGGCCCCGGTCGACGCAATGACAAGGGCGATTTCATCGCGCTGGTTGTCAAGCCAGGCGACACCGTGCTCTTCGGCAAGTACACCGGCCAAACCGTCAAGGTGAACGGCGAGGACTTGCTCGTCATCCGTGAGGACGACGTCCTCGCCATCATCCAGAACTGATCTCGATCACTGACTGCAACAGGAGAACTCGAACATGGCAGCCAAACACGTTGTATTTGCGGATGACGCCCGCGCCAAGATTGTTCGCGGGGTCGATGTCCTCGCCAACGCGGTCAAAGTGACGTTGGGCCCCAAGGGGCGCAATGTGGTGCTGGAGCGCGCCTATGGTGCCCCCACCGTGACCAAAGACGGTGTCTCGGTCGCGCAAGAAATTGAGCTCAAGGACAAGTACGAAAACATCGGCGCCCAACTGGTCAAGGAAGTCGCATCCAAGACCTCGGACAACGCGGGCGATGGTACGACCACCGCCACGGTATTGGCGCAAGCCATCGTGCGAGAAGGGTTCAAGTACGTCGCGGCGGGACTCAACCCAACCGACCTCAAGCGCGGCATCGACAAGGCCGTGCAAGCGCTGGTCAGCGAGGTCAAACACATCGCCAAGCCAACCACCACCTCGAAGGAGATTGCACAGGTTGGCGCCATCTCGGCCAACTCCGATTGGGACATTGGTCAGATCATTGCTGATGCCATCGACAAGGTCGGCAAGGAAGGCGTCATCACTGTGGAAGACGGCAAGTCGCTCAACAATGAGTTGGACGTGGTGGAAGGCTTGCAGTTTGACCGTGGCTACCTCTCACCTTACTTCATCAACAACCAGGACAAGCAACTGGTGGAGTTTGATGATCCCTTCCTGCTACTGGTCGACAAGAAGGTCAGCGCCATCCGTGAGCTGCTCCCGGTACTGGAGCAGGTCGCCAAATCGGGACGTCCGCTGCTGATCATCGCGGAAGACCTGGAAGGCGAGGCCCTCGCTGCGCTGGTGGTCAATGCCCTACGCGGTGTCCTGAAAGTGGCGGCGGTGAAAGCACCCGGCTTTGGCGACCGCCGCAAGGCCATCCTGGAGGACATCGCGATCCTGACGGGCGGCAAGGTGATTGCAGAAGAGGTCGGACTCACACTCGACAAGGTGACCCTGGCAGAACTGGGCCAAGCCAAGCGTGTGGAAATCGGCAAGGAGCACACCACGCTGATCGACGGGGCAGGCGAAGCCACACACATCGAGGCGCGGGTGAAGCAACTGCGCGTCCTCATCAGCGAAGCCACCTCCGACTACGACCGCGAGAAATTGCAGGAACGGGTGGCCAAACTGGCGGGCGGCGTGGCCGTCATCAAGGTTGGAGCGGCAACCGAGGTTGAACTGAAAGAAAAGAAGGCGCGCGTCGAGGACGCCTTGCACGCCACCCGCGCAGCGGTCGAAGAAGGCATCGTGCCGGGCGGCGGCGTGGCGCTCTTGCGGGCGCGTCAAGCTGTCGGGACACTCCAAGGCGACAATGCCGATCAGACCGCCGGGATCAAGCTGGTGCTTCGCGCCATTGAAGAGCCCTTGCGCCAAATCGTGGCCAATGCCGGCGGCGAACCATCGGTCGTGATCAACCGTGTCCTGGAAGGGCAAGGCAACTTTGGATTCAATGCCGCCAACGACAGCTATGGTGATCTGGTCGAGCAGGGTGTCCTGGACCCTGCCAAAGTGACACGCACGGCCCTGCAAAATGCTGCCTCTGTGGCCAGCCTGATTCTCACCACCGAAGCCATCGTGGCAGAGATTCCCGAACCCAAGGTAGCAGCGGCCCCGCACCATGACGAGGGCGGCTTTGGTGGTGGCAGTCCCTTCTGACCCCCACGCGGTCTGAAACCCATGAGAAAGCCCGGCATGGCCGGGCTTTCTATTTGGGGGAGGACTCAGAGGATCACGTCCCCGGTCGGGCACCACCGGACGTCTTCACCTCATATCGCCAGAGCTTCCAGCACCCTGCATCGGGCTTGAAGTGAAAGGCAACGACAGAATCATTCCCATCCTGATAGACCTCCAGAACGGCCGCCTGCACACGCTGATCGCTGATGCGTGAGAGCAAGTCTCGGCTCTGCATGTAGTCATTCAACGTAGGCCACTGAAAGTACTCTTTGGCCGACAGGTACGAGCGCTCGGGACCTTTCAATGGTCGACCATCGGCATCCACGCCCTCTCGCCACAACACCATGGGCAAAGGCAACACGGTTCGCTGAAGCGCAAATGATTTGGTCGACAAAAAGCGCGGCAGGAATTCGACGAATTTTTCCGGATGAGCGACTGTGCACGTGGGCGCCGCCCACGTTGCCAGGGGGCAGCACAAGGCCGATAGCCCCATCAGCGACCACATCGAAGAAAGACGAAGATACTTCATGGCCATGCTCCAAGAATGAGAGGCTTCAGCGAGACGGCGCAGCCTGATCGGCATCCAGGATGGTCGCCACCACATTGCCTGGCGTCAGGATTTGGGGCAGCACAACAGGTTGACTGCTTCGTCCGGGAGGAAAGTAGACATACAAGGGGACCCCACTGCGACCAAAGCGACGTAGCACTGCGGTGATGGTGGCGTCCTGTCGGGTCCAGTCGCCCTTCAAGTACGCCACACCACGCTCTTGAAACACCTCTTGCACTTCAGGCTGGCTCAAGGCGACGCGCTCGTTCACCAGGCAGGTGATGCACCACGAGGCGGTGAAATTCAAGAACACCGGCTTGCCCGCTCTGCGCAAGGCCTCGAACGAGTCCTCGGAATAGGGCTGACTGGCCCAGCCGCTCTCCGCGCGGGATGCCGCATCTGGTGCGGCGGACAGCGCCCCCAAAGAGGCATGACTGCCCGTCATCACCAGCACCAGCCCTAACGCAGACATCCCCGACACGACATGGCGCACAGCATCGCGCGCCTGTCGCGAACGGTCATAGGCCCATGCGATGAATGCGATGACCACCATCCCGGATAAGCCAATGGCTGCCGCATCTGCACCAACCTGCCTCGACAGCACCCAGATCAGCCACGCCGCTGCCCCGTACATCGGGAACGCCAGCCCTTGCTTGAGATGCTCCATCCAGACACCCGGCCTCGGCAGCCACCGCTGCGCCGCGGGCCAGATGCTGAGAATCAGATAAGGCAAGGCCAACCCCAAGCCCAAGCTCAAAAAGATGGCCAGCAACACCCAGGATGACTGGGTCAGAGCAAAGCCCATCGCCCCGCCCATGAAGGGCGCCGTGCACGGTGTGGCAACCACCGTGGCCAACACGCCCGCGAAAAAGCTCCCCACCCACCCCGACCGGCTCGCCAGCCCCTGTCCGAGCCCCGTCGCCGATGCGCCCACCGACACCACACCTGACAAGCTCAAGCCCACCACAAACATCAGGTAGGCCACCATCAATACGAACAAGGGCGAATGGAACTGGAATCCCCAGCCCACCTGACGCCCTCCGGCCTTCAAGATGATCAACACGGTGGCCAGCAACGTGAAACTGCTCAACACCCCTGCGGTGTAGGCCACCCCTTGCCACTTGACCTGACGGGGCGCCTGGACACTCTGCTGCAACAGTGCCAGCGCCTTGATCGACAGCACGGGAAACACACAGGGCATCAAGTTGAGCACCATCCCGCCCAGCAAAGCCAACAGCAGCGCAGCGGGCAAGTCGATCCTTGACGATGACATCTCGGGGGCAGCATTCCCCTGACCGGCATCCCCAATCTGGGGTCGACTCGGCGTGCGGCCTTGCACCGCATAGGCCGTCTGCAGGGCCCTGTCGCCGGAGGGGGCCTGCAATACCAGCACCCCTTCCAGCACGCGACCGTCTTGCCAAGGCTGGTCTGAGCGCGGCATCGTCACAGTCCACCCCGTGGCATCTGGCTGCATCCGTTGCGGCCCACCATGAACGATGGCATCCCCTGCCGTCGGAAAGAAGTATCCCTTCGGGTCAGGAGTCCTAACCATCTCCTTGGGAATGTGCAGCAACCAACTCGCATCAGTCTGCGTCACGGTCACCCGCCCCGACACAGGCATGGGCAACTGTTCCCTGGCTTGTGCAATGCGTGCGTCTGGCACGCCCACTTCATCACGAGAGGACACCACACGCACCTGCGTGTGCAGGCTCGCTTTTTGGGGAATGCAGAGGTCACGACACACCAACCAACTGACATCCACCTGGAGCGGCACCACCGACCCAATTGGCAGAGATGCCGGCAGCACGATGTCACTGAGCAAGGTCACCTGCTCCGCGTAGCCGTAGTTGATCACCCCATCCACGTCGAACCGCTGCGGGACGGGCCACTGAATCTCGCCCGCGTCCACCTTTGGCGGGAGCTGCCATGACAGGCGCGTGGGCATACCACTGTCACCCGGGTTGCGCCAGTACGTATGCCATCCGCTTGCGATCCGCTGGCGCACCCCCACGGTCAAGCGTCCACCCGCAACGACCGCCTCGGTTTCAGGAATCAGCTGAACCTCAACCTGCTCCGTTCGGGCATGGTTCTGCCCGCCCTCAAGGGCCACAGCCCAGCACGGCCCCACCCACACAGCCAGACAGCACCAAGCCACCCAACGCCACAGGCGGGCGCGATCACACCAACAGAACATGAATGCAATAAAGAGCAAAGTGAATACGTGCGAGGCGCTTACAGCGCCGCAATGGCCACCTCAGTCGACTTGACCAAGGCGATGACCTCTTTCCCCACGACCAAATCCAGATCCTTGACAGACCGCGTGGTGATCACCGAGGTAACGATCAAGCCAGACGGAGTTTCAACGTCGATCTCGGACACGACCGGACCTTCGATGATCTCTCTGACTTTTCCGCGAAACTGATTCCGCACATTGATGGCCGTGATGCTCATGGCTAACCTCCTTGTTTGAATCAGAGTCCATCAGACCGCAAAGTGCAGTTCCAAAGGACTGGCGTTGGCAATCCGGCGCAGGCGATACTGGTCCCGAATCAGCTCATCCACCTTGGCGCGCACCCAAGGCCAGGCACCAAAGCCAGACTCGGCATTGATGTGTCCCGCCCGTCCCAGATTGATGAATCGAGAGCCCCACAACTCAGCCCATGACTGCGCACGGTCCAACGGCATCCAGGGATCGTTTTCACTGCCGATCATCTGCGTCGGAATGCCCAATCCGGATTGCGGCAAGCGATGAACCACGTTGAACTTCACCGGGTCGGCGGGCGCGACCAGCAGCGCAGCCTGAATGCGGCCACCTGCACCCAAGCCCCTGTCTCGGCGGGACGCCAGTTGATCCAGGTAATGCGCCAAAGCCAGGCAACCAAAGCTATGGGCCACCGCAACCCAGATGGTGCCGGGTTTTGCCGACTGAACGGTGCGCGCGATTTGCTCCGACCAGGCCAGCAAATCGGGCTCGGCCCAATCGTGCTGCTGCACACGCTTTGAATGTCGATACTGAGTACCCAGCCAGGTTTGCCAATGATCTTCGCCACTGTTGTTCAACCCGGGAATGATCAGTGTTCGCACCGGGCTGCATGTTGGGGCAAATGGTGAATCCATCCGGGACTCCTTTCCAATCTTCAAGCGATCACAGAGTGATCCTGTGATGCAGTCTTTCATGCATCACCGCAAAGAGGAACAAATCAATTCGACTTTGCATATGCAAGGACAGATCAGAAAAAAGGGGTGCCTGTCACGGCACCCCTTTCCAAGACGGGCATTCAACCCTGTCGATAATCAGACCCGGTTCTGACGTCCACTCAATTTGTGCAAGGTCGACACGAGGGCATCAATGTCTGCACAGTTGTTGTAGAACGCCAGAGAAGGCCGCACCGTCGCCTCCACGCCAAAGCGACGCAAGATCGGCTGGGCACAGTGGTGCCCCGAACGCACGGCAATGCCTTCCTTGTTCAGTGCTGCCCCCACCTCTTCGGTCTTGTAACCCTGCAAGGTGAACGACAGCACGGCCGCCTTATCGGGTGCCGTCCCGATCAGACGCAAGCCCGGTACGTCCTTGAGCAAACGTGTGGCGTACACCAGCAACTGGTGCTCGTAGGCGCCAATTGCCTCGATGCCAAACTGGTTGACATAGTCGATGGCCGCCCCCAAGCCAACGGCATCGGCGATGTTGCCCGTACCAGCCTCAAACCGCCCCGGTGCCGCGTGGTACTCGGTGTGCTCGAAGGTCACGTCCTTGATCATGTTGCCGCCGCCCTGCCATGGTGGCGTCTCATTGAGCAAGGCTTCCATGCCATACAAAACGCCAATGCCCGTCGGCCCGAACACCTTGTGGCCTGAAAAGACAAACCAGTCGCAGTTCAGGTCCTGGACGTCGGCGCGCATGTGTGACACCGATTGCGCCCCGTCCACCAGCACCTTGGCACCGGCGCTGTGCGCCATCGACACCATTTTCTTGGCCGGCGTGATGGTGCCCAGTGCATTGGAGACCTGAGTGAAGGAGACAATCTTCGTGCGCGGCCCCAGCAACTTGGCGTACTCGTCCAGGATGACCTGACCGTCGTCATCCACCGGAATCACACGCAACTTGGCCCCTGTCACAGCACACAGCTGTTGCCAAGGCACGATGTTCGCGTGGTGCTCCAGATGGCTGACGATGATCTCGTCGCCCTCACGCACGTTAGCCTGCCCCCAAGTCTTGGCCACCAGGTTGATGGCTTCGGTGGTGCCCCGCACAAAGACGATCTCGTTGACCGATCGCGCATTGACAAAGCCACGCACCTTCTCTCTCGCAGCCTCATACGCGTCTGTGGCCCTCGCCGCCAGCTCATGCGCAGCGCGGTGAATGTTCGAGTTCTCGTGCTCGTAAAAGTACGAAATTCGATCGATCACCGACTGGGGCTTCTGCGTGGTGGCCGCATTGTCCAGCCAGATCAAGGGCCGACCATTCACGCGCTCACGCAGGATGGGAAAGTCCCTGCGGACGAGGTTCACATCGAAGGGTGGTTTAAAGCCAGGTTGAGCCAGAACCGGATGGGCTTGCGCCAATCCTGGGGTGTTCAAGCCCGGTTGCCCCAACCCCACGTGCTCGAGGAAGTAGAAGCTGGGCGTAGCACCCGCCAAGGCCTGTCCAGTTACTGGGAGGCGATTGGGCGAGCGCAAGGCCACGAGATCCGACAAATCCGCATCCGTTGGCAGCCCCCAATCCGTTGGATTGAGCGTCAGTGCAGGTTGCAGCAAGCCAGTCCAGCCGGCTGGATTGCTGGCCGCCTGGCGCTCCAAAGGCACATCCCCGGAAAAGCCATTGGGCACGGGCGTCGCCGACGCCGGCACGGCGCCAGGGAGTGGCACATCCGGGATGTTGGCCGGTGCAATGCGCGCATCCGGCGTGGGGGAAGGCGCAGGCTGCGCGCCAATCACGTTGGACACGGCAAAGGGATGCCCAGACTGTGGATTGCCCACATGCGACAGCCCCGGCGGCAGTCCACCGCCTACGCCATGCGACGTCGGCTCGCTACCGGGGAGCGCCGTGAAAAACTGATTTGCCAACCTGGCCAGCGCCTCCACATCCGGCACGCCGAGTTGGGTGAGGTCACTTGTACTCATGGTAGTTGTCGATCACGACGTCTTCCAGCACCGCGATCGCATCGTCCGTCAGGACCGCCAGCGAGCAGTACAGCGATACGAGGTAGGACGCAATCGCCTTGTGGTTGATGCCCATGAAGCGAACGGCCAGACCTGGGCTTTGTTGCCCCGGCAGATCGGGCTGATACAGGCCCACCACGCCTTGACGGCTTTCACCTGTGCGAATCAACAAAATCTTCGACTTGTTGTTTTCGATCTTGATCTTGTCGCAAGGGATCAGCGGAATGCCGCGCCAGGTGATGAACTGAGACCCGAACAACGAGACCGTGGGTGGCGGCACACCACGTCGCGTGCACTCACGACCAAAGGCTGCGATCGCCAGTGGGTGTGCCAGGAAGAAGCCAGGCTCCTTCCAGACCTTGGTCAGCAACTCGTCCAGATCATCGGGCGTGGGCGGGCCATTGCGTGTTTTCAAATGCTGATGCGGCGCGATGTTGTTGAGCAGACCGTACTCGCGGTTGTTGATCAACTCAGATTCCTGACGCTCTTTGATCGTCTCGATCGTCAAACGCAGCTGTTCGGAAATCTGGTTGTAAGGCTTGGAATACAAGTCCGACACACGGGTGTGCACATCCAGCACCGTGTTCACGGCCGAGAGCAGATACTCGCGCGGATTCTCGATGTAGTCGACAAAGGTCTGGGGCAGCTCACGTTCGTCGCGGCCGGAGCAATCCACCGTGACGCTCGACGCATCCTTCACCTTGTTGACGCGATAGATACCGGCGTCAACAGGGACCCATTGCAGCAAGTGCGTCAGCCAGCGTGGCGTGATCGTGCCCATCTGGGGCACGGTACGCGTGGCGATGGCAAGTTGCCGGGCGGCAATGTCACCCAATGCCGTGCTTTGTTCGTGGGTATTGGCCATGGGCCTTTTCTCCTGTCAGTCGTGGGGTTGGAAAAACTTTGCGAGGCGCTGCCTTACTCACTGAGCCGGCTTTGGGCTTGCGTGATGTTGCTGCCGGGCGGCACGCTGTGTGTCAACCAGACGTTGCCGCCGATGGTCGATCCCTGACCAATCGTGATGCGCCCCAAAACCGTTGCGCCGGCATAGATCACCACGTCGTCTTCCACAATCGGATGACGTGGCTGTCCCTTCAGCAACTGGCCCGACTCGTCGGTTGGAAAGCGTTTGGCCCCCAGCGTCACGGCTTGGTAAAGGCGAACACGCTCACCGATGACCGTGGTCTCGCCGATCACAACACCGGTGCCGTGATCAATGAAGAATGCGGGGCCAATCCGGGCGCCCGGGTGAATATCGATCCCCGTTCGAGAGTGCGCGATGTCCGTGATCAACCGAGCGAGCAGAGGTGCCCCCAATCGATACAGCGCATGAGCCATTCGGTAATGAATGATGGCCGTCATGCCGGGGTAGCACAGCAAGATCTCCGAAATGCTGGTGGCAGCAGGATCCCCTTGGTAGGCAGACTGCAAGTCACTCACGAGCAGGGCACGTATGCTCGGCAACTCCGACGCAAAGGCCTGCGTGATGGAACGGGACTCCTCGGCGAGCAAGTGGTCGTCCGGGTCGGCGTCGGGATGGACGAACAGCAAGCCTCGCCGTACCTGCTCGACCAACTCCTGCAGCACACTGTGAAGGGTATAGCCGACGAAGTAGTCGATGCTGTCATCACTCAAGTCGGGGCGACCGTAATGCGTCGGGAACAGGGCCGACGACAACCCCAACACGATCCGGGACAGAACTTCACGAGCAGGCAACTCCCGCAATCGCCCTTTGTGACGCACATTGTGGGTCACCTCTCGGGACTGGCGAAGCTCAGCCACGATGCGACCGAGCTGCCACGATGAGCCGTGCTCTGATTCAACCGAAGGGAATAGCTGCGTGATCGACATGGCAGAGGTTCATGAGTGGACCTCTGCAGTCTGACGAGGAAGGCGAATACAGCAAAATGAGTTTTTTGATCTCACGCTCACCCATATGCAAATCACGCATATGTGCGTGTCAGCAAATCACCTAGCCATGGATACCGCATCATCAGCACTCATGGCATCGGTTGCAGGTAGCGGACGTTCGCTGGAAAACGCCGAACGTCTTAGCTCAGCCTAAAGGAGTCGTGAAGAACACAAATACGCTTGCACCACTGACGGCGTAGACCCATGGTCGTTGCCGTTGTGAATGCAAATTCCACGGGCACAAGCAAGGCACGCCATGGGCACAGCCTGGGCACAAAAGAAAAAAGGCCCTCCGAAGAGGGCCTTTTCAAGGGCTTGGTTGCGGGGGCCGGATTTGAACCAACGACCTTCGGGTTATGAGCCCGACGAGCTACCAGACTGCTCCACCCCGCGCCAGATGCGGTGTCCGGATACGATGTCGTCACATCGAAACCGGGTGGAAAAAGGTCAGTGAAAAACCAACCATTTTTCTCAAATTTTGGTTGCGGGGGCCGGATTTGAACCAACGACCTTCGGGTTATGAGCCCGACGAGCTACCAGACTGCTCCACCCCGCGACTGAGAAATAGATTATGGCATACAAACCAACAATATTGCAAGTCTGTGTACACAAATAAAAAAGCCCGCTTACGCGGGCTCTTAGAAAACTGAAAAAGTTTTCAGCTTATTCAGCAGCGGCTTCAACAGCAGCTTCTTCCGTGCGCTCAACCAGCTCCATGTAAGCCATGGGCGCGTTGTCACCAACGCGGAAACCCATCTTCAGGATGCGGGTGTAGCCGCCAGGACGCTTGGCGAAGCGGGGACCCAGCACGTTGAACAGCTTGACCACGTTGTCGCGGTTACGCAGGCGGTCGAAGGCCAGACGCTTGTTCGCAACGGTTGGCTCCTTGGCCAGGGTGATCAGCGGCTCGACAACGCGGCGCAGCTCCTTAGCCTTGGGGACTGTGGTCTTGATGGCTTCGTGCTCAATCAGCGAGTTCGCCATGTTGCGCAGCATCGCAGCGCGGTGAGCAGAAGTACGATTCAGTTTACGGAGACCGTTTCCGTGACGCATGGTGCTAGTCCTTTCTTTATTTAACCGACGGCCGGATAAAGGTACCGCCGGGTGCACCGCGTGGCCCCAAGGGCCACGCACTCAAAATTAACGCTTGTCCAGACCTTGAGGTGGCCATGCTTCCAGGCGCGAGCCCAGAGCCAGACCACGAGACGCCAGCACTTCCTTGATTTCGTTGAGCGACTTACGACCCAGGTTCGGGGTCTTCAGCAACTCGGTCTCGGTGCGCTGGATCAGATCGCCGATGTAATAGATGTTCTCAGCCTTCAAGCAGTTCGCGGAACGAACCGTGAGTTCGAGCTCATCGACTGGGCGCAGCAGGATCGGATCGAAGTTCTGGGCAGACTTGCTCGGTGCCTCGCCGAAGGCGGCGATTTCGCTACCTTCCAGCTGAGCGAACACAGCCAGTTGCTCAACCAGAATCTTGGCCGATGCACGGATCGCTTCCTCTGGCGAGATGGCGCCGTTGGTTTCGATTTCCATGACCAGCTTGTCCAGATCGGTACGCTGCTCCACGCGGGCGCTCTCAACCGTGTAGCTCACGCGACGAACGGGCGAGAACGAGGCATCCAGAACGATGCGACCGATGGCCTTGCTCGACTCTTCGCCATAACGACGAATGTTGCCGGGCACATAACCACGACCCTTTTCGATCTTGATCTGCATGTCCAGCTTGCCGCCTTGCGACAGGTGGGCGATCACGTGACCAGGGTTGACAATCTCAACATCGTGAGGAGTCTGAATGTCGGCAGCCGTAACGGGACCTTCACCATCCTTACGGAGAACCAGCGTCACTTCGTCGCGGTTATGCAGACGGAACACGACGCCCTTCAGGTTCAACATGATGTGAACCACGTCCTCTTGCACGCCGTCGATCGACGAGTATTCGTGCAACACGCCAGCGATGGTGACTTCAGTAGGTGCGAAACCGACCATCGACGAGAGCAGCACGCGACGCAGTGCGTTGCCCAAGGTATGACCATAGCCACGCTCGAAAGGCTCGAGCGTAACCTTGGCGCGGTGACCGCCGAGCGGTTCCACCTGGATGGCTTTGGGTTTCAGCAAATTCGTTTGCATGAGGTCTTCCTGTCAATACCCTCGGCTCGTTACACCGATAAGGCTGCTGGACCAACCGGAGCAAATGCCCCGGCCCTTGAGTACAAATGCAGCAAACCGAGCTGCCAGCAACCTTGCAGGCAAACTCGGTAACGCAACATTAACGAGAATACAGTTCGACGATCAGCGATTCGTTGATGTCGGAACCAAACTCATCGCGGTCAGGCGACTTCTTGAAGACGCCTTCCAGCTTGGCGCCGTCAACTTGAACCCAACCTGGCAGACCGATGGACTCGGCCAGCTTGAATGCTTCTTGAACGCGAACTTGCTTCTTGGCCTTTTCGCGGACGGCAACGGTGTCACCCGACTTCACCAGGAAGGAAGGGATGTTCACCACTTGACCGTTCACCACGATACCCTTGTGACCGACCAGCTGACGAGCTTCGGCGCGGGTAGAGGCAAAGCCCATGCGGTAAACGACGTTGTCCAGACGGGACTCGAGCAGACCCAGCAGGTTTGCACCGGTGCTGCCCTTGCGACGCTCGGCTTCAGCGAAGTAACGACGGAATTGCTTTTCCAGCACGCCGTACATGCGCTTGACCTTCTGCTTTTCACGCAGTTGCAGACCGAAGTCGGAGGTGCGCGAGCCGGAGGTGCGGCCGTGTTGACCAGGCTTGGTGTCAAACTTAGCCTTGTCGCTGATGGGGCGACGGGCGCTCTTCAGGAAAAGGTCGGTGCCTTCGCGGCGGGCCAGTTTGGCCTTAGGTCCGAGGTAACGTGCCACTTTCGTGTCCTTGAGTTATCTAACGCCAGCACATGACTGACGCGAGTCTGCCGCGAGAACGCGCAGACGGTGGGCTTCAAATAACGGCAAACGCGACGCACCACAAGGCAACGCCGCAACTACCGCAGAAAACTTGCCATTATAGCAAGCGCGGTTGCTCACTTGACAAACAAACAAGTCATTCGTCTTTGCGAAACAACAAAATCACCTCGCTCACTGCATGCAGTGTACGCGAGGTGCGTGCCTGACCTGCAAACCAGGCCAGTCAAACCAACATCAGATGCGACGGCGCTTCTGAGGGCGGCAACCGTTGTGAGGAACCGGCGTCACATCGGAGATCGATGCGATACGGATACCCAACGAAGCCAAGGCGCGAACCGACGATTCGCGACCAGGACCTGGGCCCTTGATCTCGACGTCGAGGTTCTTGATGCCTTGCTCTTGAGCAGCACGACCAGCCACTTCGGCAGCGACCTGAGCAGCAAAGGGAGTCGACTTACGCGAACCCTTGAAGCCCTGACCGCCCGACGAAGCCCACGACAGCGCGTTGCCTTGACGGTCGGTGATGGTGATGATCGTGTTGTTGAACGAAGCGTGCACGTGGGCAATACCGTCTGCAATGTTTTTGCGGACCTTCTTGCTAACACGACGGGCAGCGCTGTTCGCAGGTGCTTTAGCCATATTAATTTCTCTCAGTCAAAGACGCCTGATTACTTCTTGCCGGCGATCGCCTTGCGCGGCCCCTTACGGGTACGAGCATTCGTGCGAGTGCGCTGACCGCGCAGCGGCAGGCCGCGACGGTGACGGAAGCCGCGGTAGCAGCCCAAGTCCATCAGTCGCTTGATGTTCATTGTGGTTTCGCGGCGCAGGTCACCTTCAATGGTGAGCTTCGCCACTTCATCACGAATCTTTTCCAGGTCGCCGTCGGTCAGGTCCTTCACTTTCTTGTCGAAAGCGATGCCTGCAGCCGAGCAGATTTTCTGCGCGGTTGTGCGACCAATGCCGTAGATCGAAGTCAGACCGATTTCGGTATGCTTGTGCGGCGGAATGTTGATGCCAGCAATACGTGCCATAACTGTCCTCTGAACGCGTGTGTCGTCGCCGGGTCAGGCGATCAGCCTTGACGCTGCTTGTGACGTGGGTCGGTGCAGATCACGCGAACCACGCCCTTGCGGCGAATGATTTTGCAATTACGGCACATCTTCTTGACGGATGCCGAGACTTTCATGGTCTTCTCCTGAACCGTTGACTACACAACGGAAAATCGCCCACGTTTCCGGGGTTCACCAAAACTTCAGCTCACTTCGCCCGGAACGCGATGCGAGCACGACTCAAATCGATCGGCATGCGTACGCAGACACCCATTCACCCGGGGAAAAGCGGGATTGTAATACAACTACCCGCCCACGGGAAGGGGCTGACCTGCAGGCCGTGTCAAACTGATTACATCTGGCTGCAATGCCCAGCCTGTACAACCTGGCTCACAGCACGCTGGAGCCTGATCGAACGAAGATCAGTTCGACTTGAAATTCGCCTTCTTCAGCAGAGAGTCATACTGCTGAGACATGACGTAGGACTGAACTTGTGCCCAGAAGTCCATCGTGACAACCACGATGATGAGCAGCGAAGTTCCGCCAAAATAGAACGGTACGTTGTACTTGAGCACGAGGAACTCGGGCAGCAGGCACACCGCAGTGATGTACACGGCACCAACCAAAGTGAGGCGGGCCAAAATCTTGTCAATGTATCGAGCGGTTTGATCGCCAGGACGGATACCAGGCACAAACGCGCCGCTCTTCTTCAAGTTGTCTGCTGTCTCACGGCTATTGAACACCAGCGCCGTGTAGAAGAAGCAGAAGAATACGATGGCCACCGAGTACAAAATGACGTAGATCGGTTGACCTGGCGACAGCATGCCTGCGATGTCCTTCAGCCAACGCATGCTGTCACCTGTTGCAAACCAGCCCACAGCCGTGGTCGGCAACAGAATGATCGACGACGCAAAGATCGGGGGAATGACGCCCGCCATGTTGATCTTCAGGGGCAGGTGCGAGGATTGACCACCGTAAACACGGTTACCAACCTGACGCTTAGCGTAGTTCACCAGAATCTTGCGCTGACCGCGTTCCACGAACACGACCAGATAGGTAACCACCCCGATCAGGGCTACGATGAAAATCGCAGCGGGAATCGACATGGCGCCGGTGCGGATCAGCTCGAACAAACCACCCAGCGCAGAGGGCAGGCCTGCAGCGATACCACCGAAAATCAGAATCGAAATACCATTGCCCAGGCCACGCTCAGTGATTTGCTCACCCAACCACATCAGGAACATCGTGCCAGCCGTCAGGCTGATCACAGTGGTGATGCGGAAACCGAAACCTGGATTGATCACCAGACCCGCGGTACCTTCCAGCGCGACGGCAATGCCGAACGACTGGAACAGGGCCAAGCCCACGGTGCCATAACGCGTGTACTGCGTGATCTTGCGACGCCCTGCTTCGCCCTCTTTTTTGAGCGCTTCCAGCGAAGGCAACACATAGCCCATCATCTGCATGATGATGGACGCAGAAATGTAGGGCATGATGCCCAGCGCAAACACGGTGAAGCGCGACAACGCCCCGCCAGAGAACATGTTGAACAGGCTCAGAATGCCGCCTTGCTGGCCCTTGAACAACTGCTGCAGCTGCGTCGGATCGATACCAGGCACTGGAATGTGTGCGCCAATACGATAGACGACCAGCGCCAGGAGCAGGAAAACCAAGCGACGTTGAAGGTCGCCATACTTTCCGCTTTGAGCCAGTTGAGAGGGAGAAGTAGCCACGCTGAGTCCTGTTCAGTCTGACGTTCTTGCTTGCGCGCCTGGCTTATTCAGCCAGGGAGCCGCCGGCGGCTTCGATGGCAGCCTTGGCACCAGCGGTTGCGCCGATACCCTTCAGGACCACCTTCGAGGTCAGTTCACCCGACTTGATCACCTTGACAACCTTGGCGATCTGAGGGATCAGGCCAGCTTGCTTCAGAGTGATCACGTCGACTTCCGTTGCACCCAGGGCTTGCAGTTCGCCCAGAGTGATCTCGGCGTTGAACTTCAGCAGGTGCGACTTGAAGCCGCGCTTGGGCAGACGGCGTTGCAGAGGCATTTGACCGCCTTCGAAGCCGACTTTATGGTAGCCGCCCGAACGCGACTTCTGACCCTTGTGACCGCGACCTGCGGTCTTACCCAGGCCGGAGCCAATGCCACGGCCCACGCGACGCTTAGCGTGCTTGGCGCCAGAGGCAGGCTTGATGCTATTGAGTTCCATGGTTTTCCCCATTAGTCAGGCGCTTACAGCACCTCGACCATGTAGCGGACCTTGTTGATCATGCCGCGGACTGCAGGCGTGTCTTCCAGAACAGCGGTGCTGTTCAGACGACGCAGACCCAGGCCCTTCACGGTGGCGCGGTGATCAGCCTTGGTGCCGATCACGCTGCGAACCAGCTTGACGGTGACGGTTTTCTTTTCGCTCATGCTCATCTCCCGATCAGTTGAAGATGTCTTCAACAGTCAGACCGCGCTTGGCAGCGACTTCGGCAGGCGTCGTCGACTTGCGCAGGGCGTCGAATGTGGCGCGAACCATGTTGTAAGGGTTCGACGAACCGAGGCTCTTGGCCACGATGTCGGTGATACCCATGACTTCAAACACAGCGCGCATCGGGCCGCCGGCGATGATGCCGGTACCAGCAGGTGCGGGTGCCAGCAGAACCTTGGCAGCGCCATGCTCACCGGTCACGTTGTGATGAACGGTACCGTTCTTCAGCGAGACCTTCAGCATGTTGCGGCGAGCTTGGTCCATGGCCTTTTGCACAGCCAGAGGCACTTCGCGAGCCTTACCCTTGCCCATGCCGATGCGGCCATCGCCGTCACCAACCACGGTCAGGGCTGCGAAACCCATGATCCGACCGCCCTTGACCACTTTGGTCACGCGGTTCACCTGGATCATCTTTTCGCGCAGACCGTCGTCGCGACCTTCGTCTGCTACTTTGGGTTGAAACTTAGCCATTTGAAATTCCTTCCCGGCTTAGAACTGCAGACCGGCTTCACGCGCGGCGTCAGCCAGAGCCTTGATACGACCGTGGTACTGGTAACCAGCGCGGTCGAAAGCGACCTTCTCGACGCCAGCAGCCTTCGCCTTCTCGGCGATGCGCTTGCCGATCAGGGTGGCAGCTGCCACGTTGCCACCAGCTTTTTCCAGCTGGTCGCGAACTTCCTTCTCGGCGGTCGAAGCGGTAGCCAAAACCTTGGTGCCGTCGCCAGAAATGACGCTGGCGTAAATGTGCAGGTTCGAACGGGTAACCGTCAGACGCACGGCGCCTTGCAGAGCGATACGGGCACGGGTTTGACGTGCACGACGCAGGCGCTGTTCCTTCTTGCTCAATGCCATGATGAATCAGCTCCTTACTTCTTCTTGGTCTCTTTCAGGACCACGCGCTCGTCGGCATAACGAATGCCCTTGCCCTTGTAAGGCTCAGGCGGACGGAATGCGCGCACTTCAGCGGCGATCTGACCAACGACTTGACGGTCAGCACCCTTGATCAGGATTTCAGTTTGAGACGGAGTCTCAACCTTGATGCCGGCAGGCATTTCCTTCTCGACGGGGTGCGAGAAACCGATTTGCAGGTTCAGCTTCTGACCTTGGGCCTGAGCACGGAAGCCCACGCCAACCAGGGTCAGCTTCTTCTCGAAGCCCTTGGACACACCGTTAACGGTGTTGGCCAGCAGAGCGCGGAAGGTGCCGGACATGGCATTGGCTTCTGCGGATTCGTTAGCTGGAGCCACCTTCAGGGTGCCGGCTTCGTTAGAAACCGTCACCAAGCTGTTGGCCGGCAGGCTCAGGGAACCGAGACCACCCTTGACGGTGATGGCTTCGGCAGTGATCGTGACGTCCACACCTTGAGGGACGGCGATCGGCATTTTTCCAACGCGGGACATTGCGATTGCTCCTCAAGTATTAGGCGACGTAGCAGAGCACTTCGCCACCGATACCGGCAGCGCGGGCCTTGCGATCAGTCATCACACCCTGTGGGGTGGTCACGATAGCGACGCCCAAGCCATTCATGACTTGAGGGATGTCGTGACGGCCCTTGTAGATGCGCAGACCAGGGCGAGATACACGCTCGATGCGCTCGATAACCGGGCGACCTGCGTAGTACTTCAACGAAATTTCCAGTTGGGGCTTTGCAGCCTCACCGGTGACGGCGAAACCGTCGATGTAGCCTTCGTCCTTCAGGACCTGGGCAATCGCGACTTTCAGCTTGGACGACGGCAGTGCAACGCTGGTCTTGTTAACCAGTTGTGCGTTGCGAATGCGTGTCAGCATGTCGGCGATGGGATCACTCATGCTCATGGGAAAACTCCTGTTCGTGCCCTGCTGGGATTACCAGCTCGCCTTGGTGACACCGGGGATGTCGCCAGCGAAAGCCAATTCACGGATCTTGGTACGACCCAAGCCGAATTGGCGGAACGTGCCACGGGGACGACCGGTCAGGTTGCAGCGTGCGCGCAGACGGGTCGGGTTGGCGTTGCGAGGCAGCTTTTGCAGCTCAAGACGGGCGGCGTAACGCT
>NZ_JBMOIR010000023.1:0-46738 GCF_049317225.1 Aquabacterium sp.
GGGCTCTTAGCTCAGTTGGTAGAGCAGCGGACTCTTAATCCGTTGGTCGTAGGTTCGAATCCTACAGGGCCCACCAAATTTCTTGAGGGACCAGCTTAACGGCTGGTCCCTTTTTCGTTTTGGCATGGAATTTGGTTGTCTCTGCGGGAAAGTATGCGTGCTTCCGTGAAGGCTGCTGTCAAGTTGCTGTGCTTCAATGAGCGGCGCTGCATGCGAATCGTGACCCGTGGCTGGATGGCTTCTGGGTGTCACTGGATGAAAGGCATCGATGTACGAGTACTTCAACCTGGTCGGTGATGTTCGCGTGGCGACCAGTTTGTTCGCCGCCTTGCTTGGCTTGGCCTTGCTCTCGGTGAACCGGGATGCCGAACATTGGGTGAAGTGGATCGGTGGTTCCGCCTTTCTCTACGGCTCGGTGTTTGTCGTCATCCGCGTGATTCAGTTGACGATCGGGATTGATCTGGCCATTGGGGCACCTCTGGTGTCGTTGGTTGGCTTGGTGACACTCACTTGCTTTGTGTCTGGGTTGCGTTCGTACTTCAAACAGCAGGCTGCGCCGGACTACCGCTTTTGTGCGGCACTGTTTGTGGGGGGCTTGCTGTCCACTTTGCTGCTGATCCGTTTGACGCATGGGTGGCTCTATGCCGGGCCAGCTGTTGTGGCCGCCATTTGTTTCTGCGTGTCGGTGTGGATGGTGCGCACCTGGTGGCGCACGCGCAATCGATTGCTGCTGGTGCTGGCCGTGGCGTTTGATCTTCACCCGATGTTTCTGGCGTGGTCGGTCTCGCTTGGCGTGCCGTTGGAGCAGTTTCGGGGCAATGTGGTGGTGCTGATCGTGTCAATCTTTGTGGTGGCCACGGCGATGCTGCTTCAGCACCAGGCGCAGCGCCTGCAAAGCGAGTTGCAGTTGCGCATCAAGGCCGAGGATGGCTTGCGGCAGTTGACGGAAACACTGGAGTCACAAGTCGAGGCACGAACCCAGCAACTGGAAGAGTTGGTGCAGGGGCTGAAATCTTTTTCCGGAATGGTTTCGCATGACCTGAAGGGGCCGCTTGGCAATGTTGTGACCGTGTCCGAGTTGGCCCGGCGTGCACTGATAAATGGCGACTTGGCGAAGGTTGCGCACTATCTGGCTTTGTTGAGCAAGGAAGGGCATCGTTCGGTGACCATGGTGACCGACTTGCTGATGCTGGCTCGCGCGGAGCATGATGCGATCAAGCGCACCACGGTCGATTTCAATGAGTTGATCAAAGAATGTGTGCAGTCCTTGGCCTTGTCTTATCCTGATGCTACAGACAAGATTCTTGTCGAAGCCATGCCCCATGCCAGTGCGGACCGTGGTTTGATGAGCCATGTGCTGCACAACGTGCTGGGTAATGCCCTGAAGTTTGGGCAGCGCACCCCTGATCTGCAAATTGTGGTTCGCTCGGCGCGCGATGGGGCCTTCTGGCGCTTTGAAGTCTCGGACAACGGCCCTGGTTTTGACGCCAGCAATGGGCATGATGTGTTTGAACCCTTTGTGCGCTTGGGGCACGCCGTCTCCGGGACGGGCCTGGGGCTGAGCGTGGCCAAGAAGATTGTGGATTCGCATGGCGGTGCCATGGGGGTTCACGCTGTGCCAGGCGAGGGCGCTCGCTTTTGGTGGACGCTGCCGATGGCGTCTGGCGGGATTGGGATATCGTCCTAATATTTAGGCGATACTGATGTTTCATGGAAATCAATATTTGATCTTTCATGGAAATATGGTTATATCCACCATCTTGTATGGCTGTTCGAATTTCGGACGGGATGGATGTACGAGTATTTCAACCTCATCAGCGATTCCAGAGTGGCCACAAGTTTGCTGGCTGTTTTGTTGGGCGTCGTCTTACTGTCTGCCCACCGACACTCTGATGCATGGATCAAATGGATTGGTTCCTCTGCGCTGCTTTATGGCGTGGTATTCATTGTTGTTCGCGTCATTCAGCTAACGAGAGGCGTCGATCAGGTTATCGTTGCACCGTTGATTGCCGTGATGGCATTTGGAACAGCCTCCTTGTTTGTGGCGGGTTTGCGGGCCTATTTCAGTGAACCTGGGGTGACGCATGGCCGGTTTTTCTGGGGGCTCTTCGGTACAGGACTGACTGCAACCGCCGTGCTCACCTGGTTGACTCATGGCTGGCCGTTTTCAGGGCCGGTCGTGGTGTCGGCCACTTGTTTTGTCGGATCGGTCTGGATGGTCTGGACGTGGCGGCGCAAGGGGTATCGCATGCTACTCATCCTGGCCGCGTTGTTTGATTTGCATCCTTTGCTGTTGGCCTGGACTTTGGCCAACGATGTCCCACTCGAGCAGTTCCGCAGCAATGTGGTTGCGCTGTGCGTGGCCATCTTTGTGATGGCGACCGCCATGTTGCTTCAGCATCAGTCTCAGGGTTTGCAGCGCGAGTTGGCGTTGCGCAAGGATGCGGAAGACGAACTTCGGGAACTGGCCGCCACCTTGGAAATCAAGGTTGACGCCCGCACGCGCCAGTTGGAAGACTTGGTGCAGGGCCTGAAGTCGTTTTCAGGCATGGTTTCCCACGATCTGCGGGGACCGCTCGGCAACGTCGTCACCGTTGGCGAATTGGCCAAGATGTCACTGGCCAAAGGCGATGTGTCCAAGGTCGCCAGTTATCTGGCGCTGCTGATCAAAGAAGGGCATCGTGCGGTCGCGATGGTGACGGACTTGTTGATGTTGGCGCGTGCTGAGCAGGCGGCGGTCAAGAAGATGCCCGTTGACTTCCATGAGCTGACGCAGGACTGCGTTCAGTCCTTGTCTTTGTCCTATCCGGATGCCACCAGCAAGATCGAGGTGTCATCCCTGCCTGTGGCCACGGCGGATCCCGGTTTGATGAGCCATGTGCTGCACAATCTTCTGGGCAATGCGCTGAAGTTTGGGCAGGGCACGCAAGGGCTTCAGGTGCATGTGAAATCCAGCCTGGAAGGCGATTGCTGGCGCTTTGAGGTGCACGACAACGGGCCAGGATTCGATTCTGTGCAAGCAACCAAGCTGTTTCAGCCCTTCGAGCGCTTGGACAGCAAAGTGGCGGGGACGGGCTTGGGCCTGACTGTGGCCAAAAAAATCGTCGAGTGCCACGGTGGCCAGATCGGCGTGCGTTCGCAGCCCGGAGCCGGGGCCCTGTTCTGGTGGACCTTGCCTGTGGTGTGACCGTCGGCGGCTTGGTGCCCCCCCCGGTTCAGATCAGGGACGATTCGTGCAGGCGCACGGTGCCACGGCCAGCCTCCTTGGCGCGGTACATGGCCTCGTCGGCGCGAGACAGCAGGACAGCGTCCGGGCCATCGTGGTACTGGAACACAGTCACACCGATGCTGGCGCTGCAATGGTGCGTGATGGTGATTTCGAGGCCGTCCTCTTGCACGCTGGTCAGCACATAAGGCTCTGACAGTTGGTTCAGGATCTTGTGCGCGACGAACATGGCATCGTGCTGTGCCTCGACCGCGGACTCTGGCAGGTTGCTGAGCAGCACCACGAATTCATCACCGCCGACGCGTGCCACCGTATCCGCTTCACGGACGCTGTGCTTGAGCCGCATGGCCACCTCCATCAGCAGCAGATCGCCCATGGCGTGACCGTGCTCGTCGTTGAGGGGCTTGAAGTTGTCAAGGTCGAGGTAGATGAGCGCGCTGTGATGACCGCTGCGCTTTTGGTGCGCCAAGGCCAGACGGATGTGATCGCTGAGCAGCCTGCGATTGGGGAGTTCGGTCAGGGTGTCGTGGTAGGCCATGCGCTCGATGCGGGCGGCTAGCGCCTTGCGATCGGTCACATCGGTGACAAAGGTCAGCGCCGCAGGGCGCCCATGCCAGATGAAGGGGCTGCCACTGAACTCAAACCACCGCAGGCCTTTGTGTGCCGTGATCACTTGAGCTTCGTAGTGTTGGTCTGTCCTTTGTCCGGACTGATGCTGGCGCTGGTGATCCTGAACCAGTTTGCGATGGTCGGTGCTCACCCATTCGACGAAATGGCGATGCTGTAGTTGCTGTGCGGAATGTCCTAGCAACTCGGTCATGGCTGGGTTGCTCAGTACCAGGATGCCATCTTGCGTGACGGCAATCCCTTCGTTGGCAGATTGCAGGAGCTGGCGATATTGCTGTTCCCGATCGCTCAATGTGTGTTCAATGCGCTCCTGGGTCATCAAGGTCATGCCGACCGCCAACAGCAGAGGGATCTGTGTGGCAAGCAGAAACATGAAACCGTGAAGGGGCAGTCGATCCACAGAATCGACACTGTTCAGGTTGACGGTCTGCATGCTCAGCAAGCGCATCACCATGATGACGCACAGCACCATCACGGCAGCCAGCAAGATGTATTGCCCACGTCCAGCGGTTTGATGACGCTGACGCCAGATGGCCTGTGCGGCCACGATGGACTGCGCGCCGAGTACCAACCCCGAAACCAGAATCCGGGGTGTCATCTGATGCACGATGAAGGGCATCACACCGGCCATCACGGCCACAGGTAGCCAGTTCCAGCGCGGGGCGGCACGTCCTTGAAAGGTGTAGATCCCCTGACAAAATGCAGCCAGGCTGGCAGACAGCGCGGTATTGCCTGCCGCAATGGCCAGCACGGCTGGTAAGTCGTCGCGGCCGATGAACAGTAAGTAACTCCACGCGTGGAGCAGAAAGCCAAGCACCCACCAAACCATGTGGCTGCGTCCACGCACGCCAATCCACGCCAACGCCAGCGTCAAGACGATGCTTGACAGGACGTTAACGGCAAACAGAGACGTCAAATGAAAGGCCATGCGGGGCGGGCGTGATGCGGACGAGATACGGGTGGATGTAATCTAACCGAGTCACATGGGGTGTGAGCGTGCTGGCTCGCACCAAATGCCAAGGGATTTCCTGAGGGGGCTCAGTGCAGACCGGTCTGATGCAGGACTGGAAAGGCGCGGTTCAGTCCCGAGATGAGCATCTCGACTGCCATGGCCGATAGCAGTAGCCCCATGAAGCGCTCCAGCGCCACCAGACCGGGTTGCCCAAGTCGGCGTGACAGGCGGTCAGCAGAAGCGAGGATGGCCCATGCCACAGCCATCGCCAGGGCAATGGCACCGGACCACAGCCAAGCACGATCGGGTTGGCGAGAAGCCAGCAGCACCACCGTGGCCAGGGCCGATGGCCCGGCAATCAGCGGGATGGCCAAGGGCACGAGGAAAGGCTCGCCTTGGCCTTCTTCGTCGCTGACGCTGACGCCCATGCTGGGGAATGCCATGCCCAAAGCGATCAGAAACAAAATCACGCCGCCAGCAATTTCCAGCGAGGCATTGGTGAGATGCATGGCCTTGAGCAATTGCTCGCCGCCCAGCATGAAAAGCAGCAGCATGACCGCTGCGATCAGGCATTCGCGTGTGATGACCCAGAGCCGACGTGGCTTGGGGACATTTTTCAGCAAGCTGATGACCACTGGCACGTTACCGAGCGGATCAATCACGATCAGCAAGACGATGAAGGCGGACAGAAAGTCGTGGTCCATGGCGATCTGAACAGCAGGGTCAGGAAGAGCGCGCCGGAGCTGCGGTCGGGGTTGCGGCAGGCCATTGAGACAACATGACGCCCAGAACGATCAGTGCGGCGCCCACCAAAGCTCGCCCGGCCAGCACTTCGTTGATGTACCACACAGCGGTCAGCGATGCAAAGACGGGTTCCAGTCCGTACAGCAGGGCGGCTTCTACGGCACGCACCCTTGCTTGGCCCCAGGCCTGCAGCCAGACGACCGCCGCGCTCGCAAGGACGCCGAGGTAGATCAGCGGTCCGATGTGCGCTTCAGCCCGAGCGGGCAGGCTCGCCATGTCGGCGCCCTGCAGCCAGATACCCGCGCAGCCTAAGCTCAGCATCACGAGCGTTTGCACGGCGGCCAGCCGCTCAGGACGGCAGGGGGCAACGGGCTGTTGCCGGGCGCAGTATTCGAACGTCAGGACGTAGATGGCGTAGACGAAGGCACTGGCCAGAGTGAGTGTGTCCCCCAGATTCCAGGGTGCAGACTCATAGAACAGGCCGAACATGCCCGCCACGCTGAGGACGGCGCCGCCGATGACTGGCCAGCCGAGACGCTGGCCCAGCAGCGCTGCCAGCAAGGGCACGATCACCACATTCAAGCCGGTGATGAAGGCGTTGCGGTTGCTGCTGGTCAGCCCCAGTCCGCTCACCTGCAGGGCCGTGGCCATGAACATGACGCTACCCATGATGAAGCCCCAGCGCCATTCTTGCGGGCGCAGACCTCGCAGGAATGGCCACAGCACGCAAAGCGCCACGGCGCAACGCAGGCTGATGATCTCCAGTGCCTGGAGGTCGCCGCTCATGGCCTTCATGGCGGGGAAGGTGGTTCCCCAGACCATGGTGACGAGCAGCAGGGCTCCCAGGCCCATGCGGTGGCGTGTGCCCGCAGACGCGAGTGACATGAACAACCTTCCTAGCAAACCGTCAAACGCGTATGCGGGATACCTTCATCAGTTGAAGGTGTAGCGGGCCATCAGGTTGAAGCGCGACAGGTCGCCCTTCTCGCCGGCCAGGGTCTTGCGCTGACCCCAGATGTACTCGGCACCCAGGTCCACGTTCTTCACGGGGTTGTAGATCACGCCGGTGTGCAACTGGTACATGCTCTTGTTGATGCCGTACTGGCCGGAATCCAGGCCATTGGCCGCGGCAAAGCGGGTGTAGTCGCTGCTGTAGTTCTCTTGCCAGCCCAGCACGACGTTGCTGCGCAGCGTGTCGCTGGCCTTGTACTGATAGCCCGCGGTGATGCCGACAGCGCGTTCCATCAGGATGCGGTTGTTGGCTTCGTCCACAAAGGCGCCTTCGATGTAGTTCAGGTAGCGGCCGATGCCTTGACCGTAGGTGAAGCCCAGGCTGAGCGAGTCCTGGCTGTCACGCACTTTGATCAGGCTGGTGCCGGCGAAGCCGTAGCCACGCTTGGCGGCGCGGAAAGCGGTGACGGGCGAATCCGCATCACGGATGACCTTGACCTCTTGCGTCACGCCGCGCAGGCTGGCGGTACCCCAGTCAAAGGTGCGATCCCAGCGCAGCACCAGGTCGGGGCTACGCGACAAACCTTCTTTGACGACGGTGCCACTGTTGTCATAGGCATAGCTCACCGGATTTTCCAGTGCCACCGTCAGGCCACCGATGTCCGGGGCGTTGTAGGTGTAGCGGATGACGGGCTGACGGATGAAGGTGTTGCCGATGGGGCCGTTGAAGTCCACGGTCTCAGGCGCGTTGTCGATGTCCATGAAGGTCGACCAGGTCTGACCCACGGTGAAACCGGCAAAGGTGCCGATGGCCTGACGCAGACGGAAGTTGTAGCCGTTCAGGGCTTGTTGGGTCAGGATGCTGTCCGACGACTTGCCAAAGGCCGAGTTGCCCAAGCGGGGATCGTTGTTGAAGTCGCCTTCGATCTTCACGCCGAGCACGCCAGCCGCCGTGGGGGTGGCTGACTCGATGCCCAGGCGCGAGGTGCGCGCGTGCACATAGGTCTGACCCTTGCGCTGGGTGCTGCCATTCAGTGGCACATAGGGCAGGAAGGTCGAGTAGTCGTTGTTGCTGTTGTCACCCTTGGCGTCATGGATGGCGTTGACTTCGACATAGCCGTACAGCTTGATCGAGGTCTCGGAGCCCGGCAGGCGGAAGCTGCCCGGGATGTCGCCGGCCACGACGGCATCCTTTTGCTTCATTTCGACCTGTTCCACACGCTCGGCCAGCGCGGCCGCGCTCACGGCGGGCGCTTCAGCAGGAGCCGGTGCGGCAACGGGTGTGGCGGCAACAGGGGCCGCTGCCGCCGGAGCCGGCTTGGCGCTTTGCTGTTTCAGTGCTTCCAGTTCAGCGCGCAAACGCTGCACTTCCTGACGCAGCAGCTTGAAGTCCTTGGCCGACTGAGCGTGGGCCGGAACGGTCAACACGGAAGAGGCCACCAGGGCCAGGGCGATAGGATGAAGTTTCATGATGATGGGCAGGCAAAGGTGAGGGGGCTCAATGAGCGACTTGGCCAAGGAAGGCCCGGATGCGAGGGTTGTCTTGACGGTCGAAGAATTCCTCAGGGGTGCGGTCCTGAAGGATTTCGCCTTGATTGAGGAACAGCACGCGATCAGCCACTTCGCGGGCAAAACCCATTTCGTGTGTCACCACGATCATGGTCATGCCACTGGCAGCAAGCTGTTTCATCACGTCCAGCACTTCCTTGACCATTTCGGGGTCCAGTGCGGAAGTGGGTTCATCGAACAGCATGACTTTGGGCTCCATGGCCAGGGCGCGGGCAATGGCCACACGCTGCTGCTGTCCGCCCGACAGGGCAAACGGATGTTTGTGCGCGTGGGCTTCCATGCCAACCTTGCGCAACAAATCCAAAGCCAGAGACTCGGCTTGGGCGCGTGACAGACCTCGCACCCGACGAGGCGCCAGTGTGACGTTGTCCAGCACGGTGAGATGAGGGAACAAGTTGAACTGCTGGAACACCATGCCGACTTCGCGACGCAGGGCGTGCAGAGAGCGACTGTCGTCGCTGACCTCGATGCCATCGACGCAGATGCGACCGCTGTCGTGCTTTTCCAGACGGTTGAGCATGCGCAGCAAGGTGCTTTTGCCGGACCCGGAAGACCCCAGGATCACGGTGACCTTGCCGGCTTCAAAATGCGTACTGAGGTTGCGCAGCACATGGTGCGCACCAAATGACTTTTCAACGTTGTCGACGGTGATGAATGCTGGGGTGCTCATGAGCGGCGGCCCTCCACGTCATAGCGGTGTTCCACGGCGTCGGAGATGCGGGTCAGCAGTGTGGTCATCACCAGATAGATGCTTGCCGTGGTCACCAGGGTGGGAATGGGTTCAAACGTGGCGGCCTGGATGCGATTGCCAACGTTCGTGAGTTCCACCACGCCAATGGCGTAGGCCAGCGACGAATCCTTCAGCAGCGACACAAAGTTGTTGACCAACGATGGCAGAGAAATCTTCATCGCCTGCGGGAAGATGATGTCCAGAAAGGTCTGCCATCCAGACAGACCCAGTGAACGCGCGGCTTCGTGCTGGCCCTTGGGCACGGCTTGCAGGCCCGCGCGAATCGCTTCTGCGTTGTAGGCGCCGACATTGAGTGCCAAGGCAATGCAGGCCGATGTGAAGTCGCTCAGGCGCAGCGATGGTGCCAGCACCGGCAAGGCAAAGTACACGAACAGCACTTGCACCAGCAGCGGTGTGCCACGGATGATCCAGATGAACAGTCCCGCCAGCCACCGCACCGGTGGCACGCGGGAGGTCTTGCCCAACGCTGCGAGCAAGCCGATGATGAGCCCTGCCACACCCGACACCAGGGTGAGTTCCATGGTGATCCAGGTGCCATCGGCGAAGTCTTGAGCCGCCGGGCCAATCGGATCGGGCGCCCAGGACAACGGAATGGCCAGCAACCACAGCGCAGCGAGCAGTACGCAGGAGGCCACCACGATGGTGGCGTTGCTGCGCGCAGCTCTGCTCCATTTGGTTGGCCAATGAGGCAGGGACAACATCATGAGTGACCTCGGTTCGATTTACTTGCAGCGAACGTCTTCGTTGAAGTACTTCTTCGACAAGGCTGCATAGCTGCCATCGGCCATCACTTCAGCCAATGCTGTGTTGTAGGCAGCGGCCAGGCTCTGATTGCCCTTGGCAACGGCAGCGGCCACGCGCTCCACAAAAACCATGTCACCCGCCTTCATGCCGGCATTGGGGGCAAGGCTGATGGCTTGCTTGGCCACAAAGCGATCGGTCACCCAAGCGTCCACACGTTGATTGAGCAGCGCAGCGCGGGCATCGGTGTCCTTGGGGAAGTTCTTCACTTCCTTGATGCCAGGCAGCTTGCGCACGCTTTCAAGATAGCTGGTGCCGGTTTGAACCGACACCACCTTGCCAGCCAAGTCTGCACCCGAATGAATCGCTGGTGTCAGCGACACCACTTGGCCGCCCGAGCAGTAGTGCGGGTTGGTGAAGGTCACGGCCTTCGAACGCTCTTCGTTGATGCCGTGCGACGCGATCACCAGATCCCAGCGGTCTTGGCGCAGGCCGGCGAGCAAGGCGTCAAACCCCAGCGCTTTCCACTCAATGGTGACGCCCATTTTCTTGGCGACCAATTCCGCCAACTCCACTTCAAAGCCAGTCAGCTTGCTGCCTTGAAAGTAGTTGAACGGCATGAACTGCCCTTCGGTGGCGATGACGATCTTGCCGTCCTTCTTGATGTCCTCGAATGGGCGAGCCTGAATGCCCACAGCGGTGATCAAGGCTGCGGCAAACACCATGCCGCGTCGAATCCAAGTGCTGGACTGTGTCATTGTCGAATCCTAAGAAGGGGGATGGACCATGTCGAGCCAAGCTTTTGGGGCGAGTTGGCTCACTCAAAAGGGGCGCATTTTCGCAGAATATCCCCCATAGAGGGGTGTGGTGAGTCTGCAAAACCAAGGGAAAGCGTGGATGTTTGTGTTTTGTGACAATCGTTCAGTTCATTTTTTGATGTCCGTTGAATGGAGTGGGTGATGAACCGTGATCAGTTGGTGGCGCAGCGCTACGGGCGAGAAGAGATGCCATCGGTGGCAATGTCTGCGGTGATCGAACAGTTGCTGTCGCACCGAACCGTCAGACAACATTTGCCAGACCCGGTCTCGGACGATGCGTTACGCGCCATCGTCGCTGCGGCTCAGTCTGCAGCCACCTCGTCCAACTTGCAACCCTGGAGCGTGATCGCGGTGCGGACACCGGATACCAAGGCGCGCTTGGCGGCATTGGCGGGCGATCAGGCACATGTTGCACAGGCTCCACTGGTTCTGATCTGGTTGGCAGACTTGGCCAGACTGGATGCAGTGGCCCAGTCGGCCGGGTTGACGAAAGACGGCCTGGACTATCTGGAGATGTTGCTCGTTGGCGTGATTGACGCCTCGCTTGCGGCCCAAAATGCCATGGCCGCAGCCGAATCGCTGGGGTTGTCAGGTTGTTTCATCGGGGGCATGCGCAATCACGCAGAGCAGGTGGCCAGCTTGCTGGGCTTGCCTCCCAAAGTGTTCGCGGTTTTTGGTATGACATTGGGGAAAGAGGACCCGGCGCGTCCTGCTGACATCAAGCCCCGGTTGCCTCAAGCCGTGGTCTGGCACAACGAGCGATACGAGCCTGTGGCGGAGCAGTTGCGTGGCGTGACGACGTACAACCAGTCCATGGCCGATTTCTATGCCAGCCAAGGCATGAATGTGCGAGGCACCTGGGCAGTGCATTCGTCCAAGCGCATTGCGACACCCGAAGCCCTCACCGGACGAGAGAAGCTCGTGGAAGCCCTGCAAACACTGGGTTTCCCGCTCAAATAGTCGAAAAAATCAGGGTTGATGGGGGTTTGCGGGCCACGTTTCGTGCAAAAACCAGTACCCATCGGGGTTTGCCGGGGGCACAATAGGCCTTGCCCGACGATTGCGGGTGCAACTCGAACTTCGACTTATGAACAAGACCGATCTGATCCAGCAACTGGCTGATAAGCATTCCCTGTCCAAGGCCGAGGCAGGCCGCATCCTCGACACACTGCTGGACACCGTGGTGACCGCAGTCAAGAAGGGTGATGCCGTGACCATTCCCGGTTTCGGTTCGTTCAAGCAACACGCTCGTGCCGCTCGCAATGGCGTGAACCCCAGCACCGGCGCCAAGATCAAGATCGCGGCCGCCAAGCTGCCCAAGTTCACCCCTGGCGCCACCTTCAAGGCTGCCGTGGATCCCAAGGCAGCGGCTCGCAAGGCTGCCAAGGCTGCGCCTGCTGCCAAGCCTGTCGCCAAGAAGGCCGCTGCCAAGCCTGCCGCCAAGAAGGCTGCCAAGAAGAAGTGATCTTCCAGGCAAAGAGGCCCCGATGGGCCTCTTGCTGTATCACGCACATGACCGAAAGGCATGTGCGTTTTTTGTTTCTGGCGCGGCTTTAGCCGCGTGCTTTGCGGCGCATGGCCATCTCGCGGCCCATGCCTTGCAGGTCCCACTCCGCAATGCGCACCTTGGCTTCCGGATAGATCAGCGATTCCTCCAGTGCCATGTGATCCTGGTAAAGCGCCTGAAACACGGGAACCGCCAGCGCCAGTTGATCGATGTTGAACCAGTTGTAGCCTGCGGCGATGGACTCGAACTGCGGTGCCAATTCCAGCCAGTCCTCTTCAATCCAGCTATGGTCCTGCTGCAGGCGCAGCGTGGCTTGCACCAGATCGTCGTTGCCGCTGTTGATCAGCGCCGGAAACACATGACGCTCCTCATCAATGTGATGCTGTCGAGCCGTGTTCATGAAGAACATGAAAATGTTCTTGGCCATGGTTTGGGCCTGACCATCCACCCCGTGGTTTTGCAAATGGGCGACCAAGTCCGACATCTGCGCCAAAGCAGTCACCATCTGTTGATGGCAGGCATCCAGCACGTCAAAGGGCTCAATGGCGCGTCCGTGTGGCGTGGCGGACTGCGATTGAAGGTTCTGCATGAGGGCTGACATGTGGGCTCCTTCGCTCCGGCGGTGTCTGGGATTGGTGAAAATACCAACTCATTCTGAGCAGAAGGGCCGTTGTAGCTTTGCGGCACATCAACTTTGTGCGGGAGTTTTGCGCGGCGTCCCCTGGCTAGGGCGTATCCTGAGCCAAAACGGATAGCAAGCTGTTTATCCTTGAATCTCTTACCGTTTTCAGGAGTGATCAATGTCTGTCATCAAAAAAGCGCTGGTGTCTGCATTCGCGGTGGTGTGCATGAGTTCGGTTTTTGCCGCCGATGCGCCTGTGCCATCCACTGACAAGGCTGCGGCGGACGCTGCCGCACCCGCTCCCCGCGCTGCGAAGCGTGCACGCGCGAACTGGTACAACACCCCGGGCTGGAAGCTGATGACGGCTCAAGAGCGTGCCGACTATCGCGCCAAGATGAAGGGCATGAAGACGCCCGAAGAATGCCAGTCCTTCGTGGACCAGCATCAGGCCGACATGGTTGAGCGCGCCAAGGCCAAGGGCTCGGAAATCATTCCTGAGCGCAACGATGCCTGCAACTGGCTGAAGAAGAAAAAGTGATTTTGCCGGGGTGAGTCTGCTCGCCCCGCTGCACAGCAAATGGGCCGCAATGCGGCCCATTTGTTTTGGCGTAGCTTTCTCCAATCAGAGGAAGCGTTCCAGCAACTTCTTGGAATGCTTGTCGAGTGCAGCCACATCCTTCACGCTGAAATACAGGCCCTGGCCACTGCTGATCAGCAGGCGGCCGTTGCCCAGTCGGCGAATGTCGTCTTCGCTCTTGAGTACAAACTGAGTGCGTCCCCGGTCGGTGTCCACCGTCCAGGTGGACGGGGTTGAGAAGGTGGACACCTCCTGGATGGCCAGCACGGTGGGGGAGAACTCGCGCACGGCCAGTTCCTCATCCAGCAACTGGCGCACCGGCGCAGGCAGGGTGCTGAGTCGGTCGATCCAGGCCAGTTCATGGCCGTCCGGGCTGACCAGGGACACGCCGTCATCCGGGGCGGACATGGGGAAGGCGCGGACGGGGGTAATGCCCACGTGGGTGGCCCCCTCTGCATCGGTCAGAACCAGTTTGCCGAAGGCGTTGCGTGCCAGCTGAAAAGTGAGTGCAGTCATGGTGTGGGCCTCGCGTCAGTGGGCGGTTTCGGCGTCAATGAGCGCGTCTTGCTCGGCCTTGCGTTGTTGCGCCATGTACAAGCGCCAGTAGGCGCCCTGGCGGGCCATCAGTTCGTCGTGCGGCCCCACCTCCACGATCTTGCCCTTGTCCATCACCACGAGGCGGTCGGCCTTGCGCAGTGTCGACAACCGGTGGGCAATCGCGATGGTGGTACGACCTTGCACCAGGTTGTCCAGAGCCTTCTGGATTTCCTTTTCGGTTTCCGTGTCGACGGCCGATGTGGCCTCGTCCATGATCAGGATGCGCGGATCAATCAACAGGGCGCGGGCGATGCTGATGCGCTGGCGCTCACCACCCGACAAGCCTTGGCCGCGTTCACCCACCAGCGAGTCGTAGCCCTGCGGCAGACGCAAGATGAATTCGTGTGCGTGGGCCGCGCGGGCTGCGGCCACGATTTCTTCGCGGGTGGCATCGGGCTTGCCGTAAGCAATGTTCTCGGCAATCGTGCCAAAGAACAGGAAGGGCTCTTGCAGTACCAGGCCGATGTTGCGGCGGTAGTCGGCCACGGCGATGCGGCGGATGTCGGTGCCATCGATGCTGATGGCGCCATCGCTCACGTCGTGGAAGCGGCAGATCAGGTTGACCAGCGTGCTCTTGCCCGACCCGGAGTGACCCACCAATCCGATCATTTCACCAGGATGAATCTCGAGGCTCACCCCACGGATCACCGAGCGGCTGCCGTAGCGGAAACCGATGTTGTCCAGCGAGATGCCGCCTTTGACCATGGGCATCTTCACCGGGTTGACCGGATCCGGCACGTTCGAGACATGGTCCAGGATGTCAAAGATGCGTTTGGCGCCTGCCGCGGCCTTTTGCGTCACCGACACGATGCGGCTCATCGAGTCCAGTCGGCCGTAGAAGCGACCGATGTAGGCGATGAAGGCGGTCAGCACCCCCACGGTGATGCTGTGATGCGCCACCAGCCAGATGCCAAAACCCCACACCACCAGCAGACCGATTTCGGTCAGCAGCGACACGGTGGGTGAGAACAGTGACCATGTCTTGTTGAGCTTGTCGTTGACCTGCAGGTTGTACTGGTTGGCTGCGCGGAAGCGGTCTGCTTCGCGCTTTTCCTGTGCAAAGGCCTTCACCACGCGGATGCCGGGAATGGTGTCGGCGAGCACGTTGGTGACCTCACTCCAGACCCGGTCGATCTTTTCGAAGCCGGTGCGCAGGCGGTCGCGCACCACGTGGATCAGCCAGGCGATGAAGGGCAGGGGCACCAGGGTGACCAACGCCAGCCAGGGATTGATCGACACCAGAATGGCCGCCGTCATCGCGATCATCAGCACGTCGGTGGCGAAATCCAGGGCATGCAGCGACAGGAACACATTGATGCGATCGGTTTCCGAGCCCACGCGGTTCATCAGATCGCCGGTGCGTTTGCTGCCGTAGTAGTCCAGCGACAGTCGCAGCAGGTGCTCGAAGGTGGTGGTGCGCAGATCGGCGCCAATCCGCTCAGACACCAGGGCCAGCAGGTAGGTGCGGGCCCAACCCAGGCTCCAGGCAAACAGCGCCGACGCGAGCAGGCCGCCCAGCAGCCATGCCACCTTGGTGGTGTCGATGGCCTGGCCGTTCTGGAACGGGATCAGCACCTCGTCCATCAGTGGCATGGTCAGGTAGGGCGGGACCAGGGTGGCCGCCGTGGCCGCCAGCGTCAGCAGGAAGCCGGCCAGCAACTTACCCTGATAAGGCTTGGCAAACCGCCACAGGCGCAGCAGCACCCAGGTGGACGGTGGCGTTTGCAATTCACGCGAACAAACCGGACACTCGTCACTGTCGGGCGGGAGTTGGGCCTTGCATGTGGGACACTGAGCGCTGTCGTCTTCTGGCTGGAGTTCGCCGGTACGCAGCGCGAGGATGTGTCGGTCGAATTGCTCGACCAGGCGCAACACCTGCATCTGGGTATCGAGGGTGAAATGCCAGAGCGCCAGACGGGTGTCAGCCGAGTGGAGTTCCAGTGTGCCGACGCCTGCATGGTCGTGGTGATGCAGGCTGAGCGCAGAGCTCAATGGCCAGCTTTGCCAGTCGGTTTGGCCGGAAACCCGGCTCACAAGGCGCTGATCGGTCAGGACAAGCTGGCTGGCGGCAAAACGCAATTGGTGGTCGAGGTCAACCGAGAGGCTGACCAAAACGTTTTCTCCACATGCCAGCGGCAAATCGACGCTGGTTTTGTCTTGAACGACCAGGTGCCCTGAGGCATCAGCGGGGTGGTGATGGTGCATGGTGTTGTCTGTATCCACGGGAGCAAAGAATCAATCGCTCTCTGCACGGACAACGTCATTTTGACCGATGAAGGGGCGACAATGTCACTCTTTCAACCTCCCAGTTGGTCCGGCATCATCGTCAGGACGCAGTAATCCACGCTGGACATGAGCAAGAAGAACGACATCAAGCTGTTGCGCATCAACTACCTGCGCGGACCCAATATCTGGACTTACCGCCAGGTGTTGGAAGTCTGGCTGGACCTCGGAGAGCTCGAAGACTTTCCGTCCAACCTGCTGCCCGGGTTCAACGAACGCCTCACGGCCCTGCTGCCCGCGCTCGAAGAGCACCATTGCGGCGTGGGCGAGCGTGGTGGCTTCATCCAGCGTTTGCAAGAAGGCACCTGGGCCGGGCACATCCTGGAGCACGTGGTCATTGAGTTGCTGAACCTGGCGGGCATGCCCACCGGCTTTGGTCAAACGCGTAGCACTTCCCAGCGCGGCGTCTACCGCATGGTGTTTCGTGCCCGCGACGAACAAGTGGCGCGCAGTGCCCTCAAGGAAGGCCATGCCTTGCTGATGGCCGCCATCAACGACGAGTCATTTGGTGTGGCCGCCGCCGTGGAGCGCGTGCGTGAACAAATCGACGACTGCTACCTTGGCCCCAGCACGGCGGCCATCGTGGGGGCCGCGACCGACCGTGGCATCCCGCACATTCGCCTCAATGACGGCAACCTGGTCCAACTGGGCTACGGCAAGGCGCAACGTCGCATCTGGACAGCCGAAACCGACAAGACCAGCGCGATTGCCGAAGGCATTGCCGGCGACAAGGACCTGACCAAGACCCTGCTCAAGGCGTGTGGCGTGCCCGTGCCCGAAGGCGAAGTGGTGAACAGCCCGGCTGCGGCCTGGGAAGCTGCGCAAGACATTGGCCTGCCAGTGGTGGTCAAGCCGCTGGACGGCAACCACGGCCGTGGCGTGTCGCTCGAATTGATGACGCAGGCCGATGTCGAGGCCGCGTATGCGATCGCGGACGCCGAAGGCAGCGATGTGATCGTCGAGCGCTACATCCGTGGCGACGAGCACCGCGTGCTGGTCGTGGGCGGCAAGGTGGTGGCTGCTGCGCGTGGCGAAAGCCTGTGGATTCACGGCAACGGTCGCGACACCGTGCGCCAGTTGATTGACAAGCAACTCAACAGCGACCCTCGCCGTGGCGAGGCTGAAGAGTTCCCGCTCGAAACCATCATTCTGGAGCGCGAGCCGGCCATGCGCCTGCTGCTCGAGCGTCAGGGCTTGCACGGCGAAGCCATCCCCAAAGATGGTCAGAAGGTGCTGGTGCAGCGCAACGGCAATGTGGCCATCGACTGCACCGATGATGTGCACCCCGATGTGGCGCACGCGGCTTCCCTGGCGGCGCGCGTGGTCGGGCTGGACATCGCCGGCATCGACCTCGTGGTCGAAGACATCTCCAAGCCGCTGGCCGCCCAAGGTGGCGCAGTGGTGGAAGTCAACGCGGGTCCGGGTCTGCTGATGCACCTGAAGCCGGCGGAAGGCCTGCCGCGCCCTGTGGGCAAGGCGATTGTCGACAACCTGTTTGACGAAGATGAAACCGGCCGCGTGCCCATCATTGGCGTGGCGGGCTCGGATGGCGTGACGCAAGTCAGCCGCCTCATCGCTTGGTTCCTGCACCTGAGCGGTCGCCATGTGGGCCTGACCTGTGCAGATGGCTTGTTCCTCGGTTCGCGTCGTGTCGAGCAGGGCAACCGTGCCAACTTCGCTGCGGGGCAACGCCTGCTCATGAACCGCGAGGTCAATGCGGTGGTCATGGAAAACGGCCCCGTCAGCATCCTCAACGACGGCTTGGCCTACGACCGCTGCACGGTGGGCGTGGTCACTGACCTGCATGGCGCCGAAGCCCCGGTGGCTCCGGCTTTGGCTCACCACGACATTCATGCCAGCGAGCAGATGTTCAAGGTGCTGCGCACGCAGGTGGATGTGGTCTTGTCCGACGGCGTGGCGGTGCTGAATGCCGGCGATGAACGCCTGGTGGAAATGGCTGACCTGTGCGACGGCGACGTCATCTTCTACGACACCCATCACGACAACCCGGCCATGGTCGCGCACCGCGCCAAAGGCGGCCGGACCGTGTCGGTCGAGGGGCACCATGTTTTGCTGACCCACAACGGTCAGATGGCGGTGCGCTGTGCCGACCTGAACAGTGCTGCGGCTCGCCGCATGACCGGTGGATTGTCGGAGCAGCCGTTGCCCGGCGCCAGCATCCAGGCCTTGTTGGCCGCGGTGGCGGCGGCGTGGGCCATGGGCATCTCCCCCGAATTGATCGCTGCCGGATTGGAAACCTACGATCCGACGGGCAAGGCGGTGCGTTAAGGCCGTCACCAACCTGAATCCATCCATTCGACGCGAACACCAAGAGACAAGCAGATGGACGTTTCTCGCATCCGGGCCCTGCGTGGCCCCAATCTCTGGAGCCGTCATACGGCCATTGAGGCCGTTGTGGCCTGTGAGCCTGATGAGTGCACCCTGGACAAGCTGCCCGGTTTCGAAGACCGTTTGCGCAAGCTGTTCCCCACCTTGGGTCCGCTGCGCCCGGATGGTCGCCCCGGACACATCTCCCTGGCGCATGTGCTCGAAACCGCTGCCTTGGCCCTGCAGGCCCAGGCGGGTTGCCCGGTGACGTTCAGCCGCACGGCGCAAACGCTGGAGCACGGCGTTTACCAGGTCATCGTCGAGTATTCGGAAGAGGCCGTGGGAAAGCTCGCGTTTGGTTACGCCCAAGCGCTGGTGGCCGCCGCGCTGCAGGACAACGGCAGTTTTGACTTGCCGGCCGTGCTGGCCGAATTGCAAGAGTTGGACGAAGACGTCCGCTTGGGCCCCAGCACCGGTGCCATCGTGTCGGCCGCCGCTGCACGTGGCATTCCCTGGCGTCGCCTGACCCAGGGCAGTCTGGTGCAGTTTGGGTGGGGCAGCAAGCAGCGCCGCATCTGGGCGGCCGAGGTGGACAACACCAGCGCCGTGGCCGAGTCGATTGCACAAGACAAGGATCTGACCAAGCGTTTGCTGGCCGCCGCCGGCGTGCCTGTGCCCATCGGTCGCCCTGTGGCGGATCCGGATGACGCATGGGTCGTGGCCCAGGAAATCGGTCTGCCCGTGGTGTGCAAGCCGCAAGACGGCAACCAGGGCAAGGGCGTGACCGTCAACATCCAGAGCCGTGAGCAACTGGACATCGCCTACAAGGCTGCCGCCGACATCGGTCAGGTCATGGTTGAAAAATATCTGCCTGGTAATGACTTCCGTCTGCTGGTGGTGGGTGACAAGCTGGTCGCTGCCGCGCGCCGCGATCCCCCTCATGTGATTGGGGATGGCGTGCACACCGTGCGCGAACTGGTCGATCAGGTCAATGCTGATCCTCGTCGTGGCACAGGCCATGCGACCTCGCTGACCAAAATTCGTTTCGACGACATCGCCATTGCGCGTCTTGACATGCAGGGTTTGAAGCCCGAGTCGGTGCCCATGCAAGGTCAGCGCGTCATCCTGCGCAACAACGCCAATCTGTCGACGGGGGGCACCGCCACCGATGTGACCGACGACGTCCACCCCGAAGTGGCGGCGCGTGCAGTGGCAGCGGCGCAGACCATCGGTCTGGAAATCTGTGGCGTGGACGTGCTGGCTGAGAGCGTGCACCGTCCGCTGGAAGAACAGAGCGGTGGCATCGTGGAAGTCAACGCCGCACCGGGCCTGCGCATGCACCTGTCGCCGTCGTACGGCAAGGGTCGCCATGTGGGCGAAGCCATGGTGGCCAACCTCTACAAACCCGGCGAGGATGGTCGCATCCCCGTGGTGGCCGTGACCGGCACCAACGGCAAGACCACCACTGCCCGTCTGACTGCACACCTGCTGGCCACCAGTGGCTTGCGCGTCGGCATGACCAACACCGATGGGGTGTACGTCAATGGCCGCCAGATCGACAGTGGCGACTGCTCCGGTCCCAAGAGCGCTCGCAACGTGCTGCTCAACCCCGATGTGGACGCGGCCGTGTTTGAAACCGCGCGTGGCGGCATCCTGCGTGAAGGCTTAGGCTTTGACCGTTGCCAGACCGCCGTGGTGACCAACATCGGCGCGGGCGATCACCTGGGCCTGAACTACATCACCACGGTGGAAGACCTGGCGGTGCTCAAGCGCGTGATCGTGATGAACGTGGCCGAGAACGGCTACGCCGTCCTGAACGCTGCTGACCCGATCGTGACCGCCATGGCGCCCAAGTGCCCAGGCGGCGTCATCTACTTTGCGCTGGATCCGCACAACCCGGTGCTCACGGCCCATCGTGCGCAAGGCAAGCGCACCATCTCGGTGGACGGCGATGCCATCGTGGTGTGCGAAGGCAGCTGGCGTGAAACGCTGGCGCTGCGTGACATCCCCATCACCCGTGGCGGTGCCATTGGCTTCCAGATCGAGAACGTGATGGCCTCGGTGGGGGCAGCTTGGAGTTCGGGTCTGGATTGGGACACGATCCGTCGTGGTCTGGCCAGTTTCGTGGCCGATACCGACAACGCCCCCGGTCGCTTCAATGTGATGGACTTCAAGGGCGCCACCATCATTGCCGACTACGGTCACAACCCGGACGCCATGCGCGCGCTGGTGTCTGCCGTGAACGCCTTGCCTGCCAAGCGCCGCTCGGTGGTGATCAGCGGTGCCGGTGACCGTCGTGACGAAGACATCCGGGAGCAAACCGCGATCCTGGGTGAGGCCTTTGACGACCTGATCCTGTTCCAGGATGCCTGTCAGCGTGGCCGTGAAGACGGCGAAGTACTGGCGTTGCTGCGTGAAGGCTTGAGCAAGGCCCAGCGCGCGCAACGTGTGGATGAAATCCGTGGCGAGTTCCTGGCCATCGACACAGCCCTGGACCGTCTGCAACCGGGCGACCTGTGCCTGGTGCTGGTGGATCAGGTGGAAGAGGCGTTGGCCCATTTGGCCCGCCGCTGCAGCGAAGGCTGACCGTTCTCGGGGCGAAAGGGCCCCTCTCAACAGGAGTGACCACCATGTCGTTACTGGCCCTGTCTGATGAAGCCCTTCAACAGCTCTTGCGTGACGAAGCCCCTTATGGGGATCTCAGCACCATGAGCCTCGGGCTCGGCGATCAGCCGGGCAGCGTGACGCTGGCGGCCAAGCAGCCCATGACCGTGTGTGGGTGTGAGGAAGCGGCCCGCTTGTTCGAGTTGTGTGGCGCCAAGGCCCATGTGCTGTCACCGTCAGGGCGCCATGTGCCCGCCGGGACGGAGTTGCTGGGTGCCCATGGCCCGGCCTCCACCTTGCTGCGCGTGTGGCCGCTGGCGCGCACCCTCATCGCCGATACGAGCGGTTTGGCCAGTGAAGTGGCGCGCATCGTCACCGAATTGCGTGCGGCGGGGCACACGCTGCCACTGGCTTGCACGGCACAAGTCTTTCCTGGTACCCGTGCGCTCATGGCCAAGGCCGTTCACAGCGGCGGCGGGACCATGTACCGGCTCAACCTGTCGGACAGTCTGGTGCTGACCCCGGCGCAGCGGGTGTTCATGGACGCCACGCTCGACGACACCGTGGGCCGCTTACGCAAGCACCACCCGGAACGGCGACTGGTGGCCGAAGTCGGGTCTTTGCAAGAAGCTCTGGCCATGGCCTCGGCTGGCGCCGAAGTGCTGGAATTGCAAGGCATGCTACCGGATGCCGTCCGCACCTGCCGCTTGGCCCTGCACACGGCCAAACTGCACCCGATGCTGGTGGTGTCTGGTGAGGTTACGGCCGCCAATGCGGTCGCTTATGCGATTGCTGGGGCAGAGATGCTGGTGAGCTCTGCCTTGCCCCATGCCGTGCCGCGAGACATCGAGGTGCGCTTCTCTCGCGACGCCTGAGGGGCGTCAGTACGCGACGCTGAAGCGCTGCCCTTGGTAGCTGAATACGGCAGATTTCAGGCGGATTTCATCGAGGCTCAAGCCCGACATGGGCTGATCCCCTTCGTGGAAAACCCCGCCATTGATGATCAGCATGCGCTTGCTGGGCACGTCCGAATACATCGCCCCGCCAAACACCATGTTGGGCAGTGTGCGACGCATCTCCTCGGGCAGCTCATTCAAACGCAGGATGGGCGAGTTGGCCGTCGCGGGAGTCGTGACCTTTGGCGTGCTCGATGGGCGTGAAGCCACGGGCTGCTGCGGTGTGCTCTGCCTGACGCTGTCTGTGAATGGCGTCGGCGATGGTTGTGCCTGAGGTGGTACTGGCATCGGTTGCGACGCAGGCAAGCTCGGTGCTGGCGCGGGCATCGACGCCGGAGGCTGCATGGGCGGCGGCATCATCATGGGGGGCGGTGATGATGGTTGTGCAGGTGCTGGCGTAGGCGTTGCAGCATGCTGCCAGAGTTGCCACCCCATCACGCCCAAGGCTGCCAATGCCACGGCGGCAAAACCCATCGCCAGGGGGGTGACCGAGATGGTTTTCGGCAAGGCGTCATCTGCCAGGGGTGTCGCCGCAGTGTGCAGTCCAGGCACCGCAGCGCGTTCACGCTCAGCATCCGCTTTTTTCAGTGCGTCAAGGATGTACGACATGGCTTACCTCAACGTTGCTGGCGTGGGCAGACGGGGTTCATCAATGCCCGTGAGCCGGTTGATCTGCATGAAGGTGGTGCCACCCACCACCCCATCTGGCTTCAGGCCTTGGGCGAGTTGAAAGTCCTGTACACGTCCTTGCAGCGCAGTGTCGTACACGATGCGCTCGCTTTGCGATGGCGTGCCTTTGCCATCGATTTGGCTCATGCGCTGCGCCACCCAATCCACGACCGGTCCGCTCTGTCCCAGCAATATCTTGCTGCGATAGCTTTCGGGCGCCTTCCACAGGGTCACGAAATCGCCACGCCACACGTTGGCCAATGTGCCGAGTGCGATGCGCAGGCGCTGTTCACCGAGTTGCAACACGGCAAATTGATCGTCGAGCGCCACCAGCACGCCATACAGCGTTGGTGTGCGATCCCCATGCAGCATCAGCATGACCGGACGCTCGAGCTGGCGAACAAGTGGCAAGCCACTGCTGTTTCGGAAGCAAAAAAGTTGTTGGCGTGTTGCGACCTGACAGGCGTCGCCTTTGCCTAGTTGGACTTGCCATTGCTTGGCCAAGGCGGTCACAGCTGTGTCTTCGTTGTGCCACGCAGCCGCCAGAACCTCCTCCGCAGTTCCCAGGGGCAATGCAGCGTTGGCGGGGATGTTTGTTGCAGCTGCGGCAGCCGATGGGGCAGAGGGCGGTATCGTCGCTGCGCTGGCCGCGATGGCTGGCGCCGAAGTCGCGGTGGCAACTGTCGTGGTACGGCTGTCGGTGGCCTTCGGCTGTGTCTGCTTGGAGAGTCGTTCGGCTTGCCTCTGGTACAGCGCGGCGGCCGCGCCGACCATGACTACACCAGCCAGGACCGCAGAGCCCATGGCCAGCCACGGACGGTATGGGGGCAAGCCAACGCTGACAGCTTGTAAGGGGATGACGCTCCCATGGCTGGGCTTGGTCGGTGGCGGGAACACTTCGGTCGCAGCCTTGTCCACGATGGGGCGGTCTACCTTGGTTCTGCCCTCGGCGTACGCCCCCAACAAGGATCGGTCGCACAGCAGGTTGATGCGCCGCGGCACACCCCGTGTGATCTGATGGATGCGTCGGATGGCCTTGGGTTCAAACAGCGCGCCCTTTTTCAGCCCCGCCACCGTCAAGCGGTGCAGGATGTACTGCGCCGTTTCCTTTTCGGACATGGCATCCAGATGGCAGCGCGCAATCACGCGCTGCGCCAGTTGCTCCATGTCGGGACGTGCCAGCATGTCACGCAATTCAGGCTGACCAATCAGAATGATCTGCAGCAGCTTGCGCTCATTCGTTTCCAGATTGGTCATCAGGCGCAACTGCTCGAGCACTTCGGCCGAGAGGTTTTGCGCTTCGTCGATGATCAGGACGTTGTTTTGCCCCACTGCATGGGTCTTGAGCAGGTATTCGTTGAGCGGGTCAATGTAGTCCTTGACGGTCGCAGGGCTGTGGCCCTCGTGCTTCAACGGAATGTGAAACTCGTCGCACACGCTTTGCAGCAACTCTGGCACCGTCATCTTCGGATTGAAGATGTAGGCCACGTTGCAGCGGCGCGGAATTTGCTCCAGCAGGCAGCGGCAGATCGTGGTCTTGCCCGCGCCAATTTCACCCGTCAGCAGCACGAAACCGCCGCCCCCATTGACGCCATACAACAGATGAGCGAGCGCCTCGCGGTGGCGTTCGCTCATGAACAAATAGCGTGGATCAGGCGCAATCGAAAACGGGGACTGCTTCAGGCCGAAGTAAGACGCGTACATGCCCTGAAGGATACCGTTGCTTGTGCCTGGTTCTGCGACGCACTTCATGCACAATCGAAAGGAGTCATGTCGATCCACTCATCGTTTCCCCCAGATCATCCCGAGAAGTCGGTCGAGAGGCCCGCGGAGTTCCGGCCGGCCACTTACGTGGTGGACACCAACGTCATCCTGGTGGCCAATGGCCAGCATCCGGGGGTAACGTCGGCCTGCGTGGCCGCGTGTCAGCAGTGGTTGACCTGGGTGATGGCCGAGGGGCGCATTGCTCTGGACAGCGATTTCGCCATCGTTCGCGAGTACCAGCACAAGACCCATGCCAGCGATGGTCAGGGCTTGGGGGATGCTTTTTTGCGCTGGGTGCTTCACCACCTCGACGACAGTGCGCGTTGTGATCTTGTGCCCGTGGTGGCTGATGCGGATCGTGGCTACACAGCCTTTCCGCCGGACACACGCCTGTCGGCGTTTGACCTCTCCGACCGTAAGTTCGTGGCCGTGGCGCGCACCCATCCCGAGCACCCCACCATCTTGCAGGCGGCCGATTCAAAATGGCTGGATTGGTCGCCCTGCCTGGCCGAGCACGATGTGAGCATCCGTTTTCTGTGCTCGCCCGACTTGCATCTCTTTCATCGGCACAAGTTCGGTGTCTGACGTTTACTCATTGCCCATGCACACACACGATTTTTTCCGTTTTCCGCACACGCCGCACATTGCCTGGTTGTCCAAGGGCACGCCGCGTGACGACAAGGTGCTGGCGCCGAGCGAGGCCGAGGCCTTGCTGCAACACGCGGTGGTGGTCGAAGAAAAGCTCGACGGCGCCAACATGGGCATCTCGTTTTCGAGCGAGGCGGTGCTGCACGTGCAAAACCGCGGGCAGTATCTCAACAAGCCGTATGGCGGACAGTTTGCGCGCCTCGACGAGTGGCTGGCCATTCGGGAAGGCGATTTGTTTGATGCCTTGGGCGATCAGCTCATTCTGTTTGGCGAGTGGTGTGCCGCCCAGCACTCGCTGGACTACGACGGCTTGCCCGACTGGTACATGGCTTTTGACGTGTACGACCGGCAGGCCCAGAAATTTTGGAGCACGCGCCGCCGTCATGAATTGGCCGTCAAGCTGGGACTGCGAGAGGTGCCGCAGGTCAGCCAGGGGCAGACCAGTTTGTCGGAGCTGACCCAATGGGTGGAGGCCCACCGCAGCCACTACCGTGATGGGCACCTGGAAGGCGTGGTCATCCGCTACGAAGATGACGACTGGTTGCTGCAGCGGGCCAAGCTCGTTCGTCCGGACTTTGTGCAGGCCATTGAAGAGCACTGGCGCAACCGTGCGATCCAGTGGAATCGCGTCGTCTGGACCGACGACGGCGAAGCGTAAGCCGCATCAGGGCTGGCTGAGCCAACGTTGAGCCAGCCGCACCCACAGCGTTGCCGCAAACGGGATCAGGCTGTCGTTGAAGTCGTAGCTGGGGTTGTGCAGGGTGCAGGGGCCCAAGCCATGGCCCCCTTCGCGATGGGTGCCATCGCCGTTGCCGATCACGAAATAGGTGCCCGGCTTTTCTTGCAGGTAGTAGCTGAAGTCTTCCGCGCCCATCGTGGGCTCGAACTCCTGCACATGGTCGGCCCCAAGCATGTCCACCATCACCTGACGCACGAACGCCGTCTCGTCCGGATGGTTGATCGTGGCCGGGTAGTTGCGCATGAACTCGAACTCGGCCGTGGCGCCAAAAGCCGTGCACAGGTGCTCAGTGAGTTCGCGCATCCGGCTTTCAATCAGGTCCAGCGTATCGGTGGTGAAGGTGCGCACCGTGCCTTGCATCGTGACAGATTCGGGCACCACATTGGTGGCTTCGCCAGCTTGAATCATCGTCACCGAGATGACGCCGGTTTCGGACGGGCGCATGTTGCGCGTCAGGATGGTCTGGAAGGACTGCACCAGCTGACACGCGATGGGTACCGGGTCAATGCCCAGGTGGGGCATGGCGCCATGGCAACCCTTGCCCTTGATGGTGATCACGAACTCATTGCTGGATGCAAACACGGGGCCGGATTTCACGGCCACATGCCCTGCGGGAATGCCAGGCCAGTTGTGCAGGCCGAAAATGGCATCCATCGGGAAGCGATCAAACAGCCCGTCTCGCATCATTTCGCGCGCACCGCCGCCGCCTTCTTCGGCGGGTTGGAACACCAGGACGACGCGGCCATCGAAATCGCGCGTGGCGGCCAAGTGTTGCGCAGCGGCCAGCAAGATGGCCGTGTGGCCATCGTGACCGCAGGCGTGCATGCGGCCCGCATGGCGACTGGCGTGCGCAAAGGTGTTGTGCTCGGTCATGGGCAGGGCGTCCATGTCGGCGCGCAAACCCACCGAACGCGGCCCCGGGCGGCCCTGAATTACCCCCACCACGCCGGTTTTGCCCAACCCGCGGTGCACCTCAACCCCCCACGATTGAAGGGTGCGTGCCACCATGTCCGAGGTGCGGACTTCTTCAAAACACAACTCGGGGTGGGCGTGCAGGTCTCGCCGCAATGCCCGCATGGCATCGGCCTGTTCGAGGATGTCCGGCAAAACAGTGTCGGGCGAAACAGGGTGGACAGACGTCATGTTCAAAGCAGCGCGACTGCGGGTCGCATGTTGCGAGGCTGGTCATCTTACCCGTCTGCTCCCTTATAGTTGCGCCCGTCATAGCAAACCCTGATTGAGTACGAGGAAACCGACATGAGCGACGTGCAATTCCAGCAATCCCACACTCTCGGCCTGGACAAGGCACGTGAACTGGCCCAGCGCTGGGTCGAAGGAGCAGGTGCCAAGATGGGTCTGACCTGCAAGACCGAGCAAGGTGCCGATAAGGACGTCGTGAGCTTCGAACGTTCGGGCGTCAACGGCACCATGATCGTGACCGGCGAGAGCTTCAACGTCGACATCAAGCTCGGCCTGATGATGAAGGCCTTCAAGCCCATGATCGAAGCCGAGATCACCAAGAGCTTCACCCGCATGATCGAAAAGGCCTCCGGCGGCGAGGCCTGATTGGCCGACGTACTGTGAGGTGCGGGGCAGGGGCCTAAAATCGGCCCCTCCATGAGCGCCGTCACCTTTCAGCACGTATCCAAGACCTTCTCCTCAGGCGGGCGCACCGTGCGTGCCCTCAACGATGTCAGTTTCGACATCGCGGAAGGGGAGTTCTTCGGTTTGCTGGGCCCCAACGGGGCCGGCAAAACCACCCTCATCAGCATCCTGGCCGGCTTGAGCTGTGCCTCGGGTGGGCGTGTGTCCGTGCTTGGGCACGATGTCGTGAGCGAATATGGCGAGTCTCGCCGCGCCCTCGGTGTGGTCCCCCAGGAACTGGTGTTCGACCCGTTTTTCTCGGTGCGCGAAACCTTGCGCATCCAGAGTGCCTACTTCGGTTTGCGTCATAACGACGACTGGATCGACGAGCTGCTGGCCAATCTCGGGCTGAGTGACAAGGCGGACGCCAACATGCGTCAACTCTCTGGCGGCATGAAGCGCCGTGTGCTGGTGGCGCAGGCCCTGGTGCATCGCCCCCCCGTCATCGTGCTGGACGAGCCCACGGCCGGGGTGGATGTGGAATTGCGCCAAACGCTGTGGCATTTCATTGCCCGCCTCAACAAGGCCGGGCACACCGTTTTGCTGACCACTCACTATCTGGAAGAAGCCGAGGCGCTGTGCCATCGCATTGGCATGCTCAAAAAAGGTGAGTTGGTGGCGCTGGACCGTACCTCGGCTTTGCTGGCAGGCACGGCGTCGACCATGTTGCGGTTCAAAACCGATGTCAGCTTGCCGCCGGATCTGGCCGCGCAAGCCCGTGTGACGGGGCGCATCGTGCAGGTGCCCGCGAAAGACGCGTTGGACGTGGAGCGCATCCTCGCGCAGTTGCGCGAAGCAAACTGCCCCATCGAAGACATGGAGTTGGGTCGCGCGGATCTGGAAGACGTGTTCCTGGCCATCATGCAAGGCAAGCAAGGAGTGGCCGCATGAGCGTGCTCAAGACCCTGGAGGGCGCTCGCCCCCTGTTCTACAAAGAAGTGCTGCGATTCTGGAAGGTGAGTTTCCAGACCGTGGGGGCCCCCATCCTGACCGCCGTGCTGTACCTGCTCATCTTCGGCCACGTGCTGGAAGACCATGTACACGTCTTCAAGGACGTGAGCTACACCCGCTTCCTCATCCCCGGCCTGGTGATGATGAGCTTGCTGCAAAACGCGTTCGCCAACACCTCCTCGTCCCTCATCCAGAGCAAGATCACGGGCAACCTCGTCTTCATCCTGCTGACGCCTTTGTCGCACCGTGCATGGTTTGTGGCTTACGTGGGGGCCTCGCTGGTGCGAGGGCTGGTGGTGGGGGGGGGTGTTTTGCTGGCCACCCTCTGGTTTGCCGTGCCCGGGCTGGCCGAACCCTGGTGGGCCGTGATCTTCGCGGTGTTGGGGGGCGTGCTCCTGGGCAGCCTCGGTCTGATCGCTGGGCTGTGGGCCGACAAATTCGACCAGATGGCGGTGTTCCAGAACTTCATCATCGTGCCCATGACCTTCCTGTCGGGCGTGTTCTACTCGGTGCACTCCCTGCCGCCGTTCTGGCACACGGTGTCTCACCTCAATCCTTTTTTCTATTTGATCGACGGGTTCCGTCGTGGCTTCTTCGGCGTCAGTGATGTCAGCCCCTGGTTGAGCCTGTCCGTCGTGTTGTCGGCCACGGTGCTGGTGTCGGCCTGGAGCCTGCACCTGCTCAAGTCGGGCTACAAGATCCGTCACTGAGGGCGCGCACGCGTTGCCCCTGTGGTTGTAGATTTCGTTAAGTGAAAGAATCGACATGGCCAATCCCACGCCAGCCGCCATCCAGCAGTACATCGCCGACGGTTTGCACTGCACCCACCTCGAAGTCGACGGCGACGGACAGCATTTTTTCGCGACGATTGTCTCGTCTGAGTTCGAAGGCAAGTCCCGGATCCAGCGTCATCAGCGCGTCTATCAGGCCCTGGGCGATAGAATGCGGGCTGAGATTCATGCCCTGTCGATGAAGACCTTGACGCCCGACGAGTGGTCGGCGCAGGCCTGATCCGGCATCGCTCGACTTTAGTCATTCAATTTATTCAGGCGCGACCCCGCTGTGGCGGTGGCATCGCGCCCTTTGTGCTTCATGGACAAACTCCTGATTCGCGGTGGTCGCCGCCTGCAAGGCGAAGTGACGATCTCTGGCGCCAAAAATGCTGCCTTGCCCGACCTCTGCGCGACCCTGCTCAGCGCCGAGCCGGTGACGCTCGACAACGTGCCGCAACTGCAGGACGTGTCGACCACGTTCAAGCTGTTGGCCAACATGGGTGTGGTGGCGCAGCGCGATGCGGCCAATCCGGATCGCGTGACGCTCGATGCCGGGCAGGTCAACAACCCGGAAGCACCGTACGAACTGGTCAAGACCATGCGTGCGTCCATCCTGGTGCTGGGTCCCTTGCTGGCGCGCTTTGGACGCGCCCGTGTGTCCTTGCCGGGGGGGTGTGCCATTGGTTCGCGCCCGGTCGATCAGCACATCAAAGGCCTGCAGGCCATGGGGGCGCAGATCACGGTTGAGCATGGCTACATCGAGGCGCGTACGCCGGTCGATGCCCACGGTCAACCCACACGCCTGAAGGGCGCCCGGATCACCACCGACATGGTGACGGTGACCGGCACCGAGAACTTCCTCATGGCTGCGTCGCTGGCTGAGGGGGAAACCATCCTCGAAAACGCGGCGCAAGAGCCCGAAATCGTCGACCTGGCCGAGATGCTCATCGCCATGGGCGCCAAGATCGAAGGGCAGGGCACCAGTCGCATCCGCATCCAGGGTGTGGATCGCCTGCATGGTTTGACGCCGGATCGTGCGCACCAGATCATTCCCGATCGCATCGAAACCGGCACCTTCCTGTGCGCGGTGGGCGCCACGGGGGGCGACGTCTTGCTGCGCAAGGCCTTTGCCGGCCATCTGGATGCCGTGATTGAAAAGCTGCGTGAAGCGGGCGTGCAGATCGAGTCGGGTGACGACTGGATCCGCGTGCGTGCCGATGAACGACCCAAGGCTGTCGGCTTCCGTACCCGTGAATATCCGGCGTTTCCGACCGACATGCAGGCCCAGTTCATGGCGCTCAACTGCGTGGCGGACGGCACGGCCATCATTCACGAAACCATTTTTGAAAACCGCTTCATGCACGTCAACGAGCTGATCCGTCTGGGCGCCAAAATCGCCGTGGACGGTCACAGCGCGGTGGTCACGGGTGTGCCGCAACTGTCGGGTGCCACCGTCATGGCCACCGATTTGCGCGCCTCGGCCAGCCTGGTGATCGCCGGCCTGGTGGCCGACGGTGAAACCCTGGTCGATCGCATCTATCACCTCGATCGTGGTTACGACCGCATGGAAGCCAAACTGCGCGGCATTGGCGCAGACATCGAACGCGTCAAGGCCTGAAGCCCATGATCACACTTGCTCTTTCCAAAGGCCGCATCTTTGAAGAAACCCTGCCCTTGCTGGCTGCAGCAGGCATTGAGGTCGCCGAAGATCCAGAAAAGACCCGCAAGCTCATCTTGCCGACCAACCGCCCGGATGTTCGCGTGGTGCTGGTGCGCGCCACCGACGTGCCCACCTATGTCGAGTACGGCGGCGCCGACATCGGCGTGGCCGGCAAGGATGTGCTGATCGAGCACGGCGGCGAAAACCTTTACCAGCCGCTGGATCTGAACATCGCCAAGTGCCACATGAGCGTGGCCGTGCGTTCGGACTTTGATTACGCTGCCGCCGTCAAGCAAGGCTCGCGCATCCGCGTGGCCACCAAGTACACGACGATTGCCCGTGAGCACTTTGCCAACAAGGGCGTGCACGTGGACCTGATCAAGCTGTATGGCTCGATGGAGCTGGCACCGCTGACCGGCCTGGCCGATGCCATCGTGGACCTGGTGTCCACCGGCAACACTTTGCGCGCCAACAACCTGGTCGAAGTCGAGCAGATCATGAGCATCAGTTCGCGTCTGGTGGTCAACCAGGCATCGCTGAAACTCAAGCGCGAGCCCATCCGTGCGTTGATCCAGGCGTTCGAATCGGCCATCCCTGCCTGAGCTATGACGCTGATCGCGAGAACCCATCGCGGTCACGTCCCCTTTGCCCCTGATTTCTGAGATCCTTGGCACCATGACAGTCCAGATCCGCCACCTCGCCACCACGCAGCCCGATTTCGATGCCGCCTTCCAGAAGGTGCTGCATTGGTCGGCCGAGACCGATTCGGCCATCGAAGACCGTGTGGCCGCCATCCTGGCCGATGTGCGCACGCGCGGCGATGCTGCCGTGCTGGAATACACCGCGCGTTTTGATCGCCTGGACGTGGCAGACATGTCGGCGCTGGAGTTGGGCCAGGCAGAGCTCAAGGCTGCTTTTGACAGCCTGCCTGGGGTGCAGCGCGAGGCCTTGGAAAGTGCCGCAGCCCGTGTGCGCAGCTATCACGAACGCCAGAAGCAGGCTTGTGGTCTGAGCTGGTCGTACCGTGACGAAGACGGCACCTTGTTGGGTCAGAAGGTCACGCCGCTCGACCGCGTCGGCATCTACGTGCCGGGTGGCAAGGCGGCGTACCCCTCGTCCGTGTTGATGAATGCCATTCCCGCGCACGTCGCCGGTGTGGGTGAAATCATCATGGTCGTGCCCACGCCGGGTGGTGAAAAGAATCCCTTGGTGTTGGCCGCGGCCTATGTGGCCGGTGTGACCCGTGCCTTCACCATCGGTGGTGCGCAAGCCGTGGCTGCTTTGGCCTATGGCACCGCCACCGTGCCCAAGGTCGACAAGATCACCGGCCCCGGCAACGCGTACGTGGCCAGCGCCAAGAAGCACGTGTTCGGTCAGGTTGGCATCGACATGATCGCCGGCCCGTCCGAGATCCTGGTCCTGGCAGATGGCACGACGCCGCCAGACTGGGTCGCCATGGACTTGTTCAGTCAGGCTGAGCACGACGAATTGGCCCAGAGCATTCTGCTGTGCCCGGATGCGGGTTATATCGCCCAGGTCCAGGCCGAGATCGACCGCCTGTTGCCCACCATGCCACGCGCCGACATCATTCGCGCTTCGCTGGAAGGTCGTGGCGCATTGATCCTCACTCGCAACATGGAAGAAGCGTGCGAGATCAGCAACCGCATTGCGCCCGAGCACCTGGAGGTGTCCTCCAACGAACCGCACAAGTGGGAGCCGCTGCTCAAGCATGCAGGCGCCATTTTCCTGGGTGCTTACACCTCGGAGTCCTTGGGCGACTATTGCGCAGGGCCCAATCACGTGCTGCCCACCTCGGGGACGGCGCGCTTCTCCTCGCCGCTGGGTGTGTACGACTTCCAGAAGCGTTCCAGCCTGATCGAAGTCAGCGAAGCGGGCGCCCAGATTCTGGGCAAGACGGCCGCTGTGCTGGCATACGGTGAGGGCTTGCAAGCCCACGCACAGGCCGCAGAGTTCCGTTTGAAAAAGTAAGAAGCCATGAGTCTGCTCAACGTCTTCCGTCCTGATGTGCTGGCCATGCATGCCTATCACGTGCAGGACGCTGCCGGCTACATCAAGCTGGACGCCATGGAGAACCCCTTTGCCTTGCCGCCTGAACTGCAAGCCCAACTGGGTGAACGTCTGGGCAAGGTGGCGTTGAATCGCTATCCAGGCCCTCGCATCCATGACCTGCACCACGCCTTGCGCGCTCACGCCAAGGTGCCGGCCCATTGCGGGCTGGTGCTGGGCAATGGTTCCGACGAACTGATCTCATTGCTGTCGGTGGCGTGCGCTCAGCCTGGGGCCGTCGCGCTGGCGCCGCTGCCTGGGTTCGTCATGTACGAGGCGTTTGCCAAGCAAACTGGCATGCGTTTCGTGGGCGTGCCGCTGACTTCCGATTTTGAGTTGGACGTGCCGGCCATGCTGGCGGCCATTCGTGAACACAAGCCTGCGCTGACCTATCTGGCCTATCCCAACAATCCCACGGCCAATCTGTGGGATGACGCGGCCATCGAGCAAATCATCGAGGCTGTGGCGGCCAATGGCCAAGGCCTGGTGGTGATGGATGAGGCCTACCAGCCTTTCGCGTCCAAGTCCTATCTGGACCGACTGGGTCGTCACCCTCACGTGCTGCTGATGCGCACCTTGTCCAAGTTTGGCTTGGCGGGGGTGCGTCTGGGCTACATGATGGGTCGCGCCGACCTGATTGAGCAGGTTGAGAAGGTGCGTCCACCTTACAACATCAGTGTGCTCAACACCGAGGCCGCCATTTTTGCTCTGGAGCACGCTGACGAATTTGCGCGTCAGGCTGACACCATCAAGTCCGAGCGTGAGCGCCTGCTGGCCTTCCTCGCCACCGTGCCCGGCGCCAAGGCCTATCCAAGTCAGGCCAACATGATTCTGGTGCGTGTCCATGATGCGGCAGGGGCCTTTGCGGCCCTGAAAGCGCGTGGCATCCTGATCAAGAATGTGTCCGGACTGCACCATTTGCTGGCAAACTGCATCCGTCTGACCGTGGGCTTGCCCTCGGAGAATGACGCCTTGATGACGGCTTTGGCTGACATCCTGAGTGAACCTTTGATCCACCCATCCGCATGAACGCTCCCCAAACGGTGACCCCCGACTGCGCAGACCGCGTCGCAGAAGTCACCCGCAACACCGCAGAAACCCAGATCACGGTTCGTGTGAACCTGGACGGCGTTGGCACGGCCAAGCTGCATACCGGCATTGGTTTCTTCGACCACATGCTCGACCAGATCGCCCGCCATGGTCTGATTGATCTGGACATTCACGCGGTGGGTGACCTCCACATCGACGGACACCATACGGTGGAAGACGTGGGCATCACCTTGGGTCAGGCCTTTGCCAAGGCCGTGGGCGACAAAAAGGGCATTCGCCGTTATGGACACGCCTATGTGCCTCTCGATGAGGCCTTGTCTCGCGTGGTCATCGACTTCTCAGGTCGTCCCGGTCTGCACATCGACATCCCGTTCACGGCGGGGAGCATCGGCGGTTTCGATACGCAACTGACCTACGAGTTCTTCCAAGGCTTCGTCAACCATGCTGGCGTCACCTTGCACATCGACAACCTGAAGGGGGCCAACGCCCACCATCAGTGTGAAACCGTGTTCAAGGCGTTTGCACGTGCCCTGCGTGGCGCGCTCGAGCGTGATCCCCGTATGGCCGGCATCATCCCGTCCACCAAGGGTTCCTTGTGAACCTCGCCCCTCTGTTGCTTACTTTTTGACTCTCATGAGCCAGACCTCGACAGTGGCCGTCATCGATTACGGCATGGGCAATTTGCGTTCGGTGTCGCAGGCAGTGGAACACGCTGCCAAGGACCTGAACCTGAAGGTGGTGGTCACCAACGATCCCAAGGTGGTGCAGTCGGCCGAGCGCGTCGTGCTGCCCGGCCAGGGCGCCATGCGCGACTGCATGCGCGAACTGCGCGAAGCCCATGGCGGCGAGTTGCTCGGTGCTGTGCTGGACGCGGCCGCCAACAAGCCGTTGATGGGCGTGTGCGTGGGCATGCAGATGCTGCTCAACCATTCTGAAGAGCAAGACACGCCGGGCCTGGGTCTCATTCCCGGCAAGGTGATCAAGTTCCGCCTGGATGGCCTCAAGCAGCCGGATGGCAGCCGCTACAAAGTGCCGCAGATGGGGTGGAACCGTGTTCACCAGGCGCGCCATGACGGCGTGTGGGGTGGGCAGCCTCATCCGGTCTGGGCTGGTGTGCCGGACAACAGCTTTTTCTATTTCGTCCACAGTTACCATGCGGTCGTGGACAATCCCCAGCACAGCGCCGGGGAAACCGAGTACGGTGTTCGCTTTACCTGCGCCGTGGCAAGGGATAACATTTTTGCCACGCAGTTCCACCCTGAAAAAAGTGCAGAACACGGGCTGGCGCTGTACCGCAATTTCCTCCTCTGGAAACCTTAAACTGGCTTCCAGAATCTTTTTTCGATTTTTCCTCACTACCGCACCACAGCCATGCTGCTGATCCCTGCGATTGACCTGAAAGACGGCAAATGCGTTCGCCTGAAGCAAGGCGATATGAACGATTCCACCACCTTCGGCGAGGATCCTGCCGCGATGGCACGCCGTTGGCTGGATGCGGGCGCACGTCGCCTGCACCTGGTGGACCTCAATGGCGCTTTTGCCGGGCAGCCTGTGAACCAGGCCGCCATCAAGGCCATCCTGAAAGAGGTGGGCGATGAGATCCCCGTGCAATTGGGCGGCGGCATCCGTGACCTGGACACCATCGAGCGCTACCTCGACGGCGGCCTGAGCTACGTCATCATTGGCACCGCTGCGGTCAAGAACCCCGGCTTCCTGCGCGATGCCTGTACCGCCTTCGGTGGTCACATCATCGTGGGCCTGGACGCCAAGGACGGCAAAGTCGCGACCGATGGCTGGAGCAAGCTCTCCGGTCACGAAGTGGTGGACCTGGCCAAGAAGTTCGAAGACTACGGCGTCGAAGGCGTGATCTACACCGACATCGGCCGTGACGGCATGCTGTCGGGCGTGAACATCGACGCCACGGTCAAGCTGGCGCAGGCCCTGAGCATCCCCGTGATCGCCTCGGGTGGCCTGTCCAACCTGCAAGACATCGAGCGTCTGTGCGCAGTCGAGTCCGAGGGCGTGGAAGGCGTGATCTGCGGACGTGCCATCTACACCGGCGACCTCGACTTTGCCGCCGGCCAGAAGCGTGCTGACGAACTGAACGGCGGCGTCTGACGTGCTGGCCAAACGCATCATCCCCTGCCTGGATGTGACCGGTGGTCGGGTCGTCAAGGGCGTCAATTTCGTTGAGCTGCGTGATGCCGGTGATCCGGTTGAAATCGCGGCTCGCTACAACGAGCAGGGCGCCGACGAACTGACCTTCCTGGACATCACGGCCACCAGCGATGGCCGCGACCTGATCCTGCACATCATCGAAGCCGTGGCTTCGCAAGTCTTCATCCCCTTGACGGTGGGTGGGGGCGTGCGCACGGTGGAAGACGTGCGTCGCCTGCTCAATGCCGGTGCCGACAAGGTCAGCTTCAACTCTGCGGCCATTTCCAATCCTCAGGTGATCCGTGATGCGTCCGAGCGATACGGTTCGCAGTGCATCGTGGTGGCCATTGATGCCAAGAAGCGTCATGGCGACGACCTCGCCGCACGCGGACCGGGTTGGGATGTCTACAGCCACGGTGGGCGCAAGAACGTCGGTCTGGATGCCGTGGCGTGGGCTCGGCAGATGGCCGAGCATGGCGCTGGCGAGATCCTGCTGACCAGCATGGACCGTGACGGCACCAAGTCGGGGTTCGATCTCGAGTTGACCCGTTCGGTCAGCGACGCTGTGGGTGTGCCGGTGATCGCTTCCGGTGGCGTGGGTAACCTGGACCACTTGGCCGATGGCGTGCAGCAAGGCGGCGCAGATGCCGTCCTGGCGGCCAGCATCTTCCATTACGGTGAATACACCGTGGCCCAGGCCAAAGCCTTGATGGCCCAACGCGGCATCCCGGTTCGCATCTGAGCGACCGTGCAACTTGAGCCTGCCAAGCCACCGAAAGGTGGCTTTTTTCACATCTGAGGCACCCTGAGCGAGGCAATCTTGCCCGAAAACCCTAGGGTAGATCAGGTCTTGGCGAGCCCCGAGGCCGAGGCGTAAGCTGAAGCTGTCTTCGGCAACGATTCAAGGAGCGCTTCATGCCCGATAGCTATCGTTTCATGCCTTTGCCTCTGGTGGGCCTCTCTCATGCCCCACAACTTCCCTCGGTGCAGCGTACAGCGCGTCCCCAGGATCCAGCGGTTACCTTGTTCACGGACCTGCATCACAGTGCTTGTGTGGTGGCGGATCACCATGATGGATTGGACCAGACCCTGCATCTGATGATGCGCGCCGGGGTTCGCATGGTGTTCGTGTCTGGTGCCGATGGATCGCTCATCGGCATGGTGAGTGCCGAAGACATTCAGGGCGAGCGTCCCGTTCTGCATGCGGCAACACGCCGAGTCTCCCATCATGAACTGACCATTGCCGATGTCATGGTCCCGCTGTCGCAGTGGCCCACAGTGGACATGAGCGTGGTGCGCACCTCTCGTTTGGGAGACATCGCCGCCACCTTGCGCGACCATGGCTTGCGTTATCTGTTGGTTACCCAGCAGAAGAACGGTCAGACAGTGTTGCGCGGCCTGTTCTCTGCACGTCGACTGGAAATGGCGATGAGCATCACCATCGAGCCTGGGTTGCACGCACGCACCTTTGCCGAGCTTGAGCACGACTTGGCACATCACTGACGCGCCAAGTCGCTCCGGGTCACGGGTCAGGCTGGGTTGTCGATTTCAATGAACTGGTGCTGTATGCCCAGTTCATTGACCAGATGGCGACCTAACGCTTGCACACCATAGCGTTCGCTGGCATGGTGCCCGCATGCGATGAAGGCCACGCCGGATTCACGTGCGTAATGCGCCTGCGGCTCGGAAATTTCTCCGGTCAAAAATGCATCGGCACCGGCGGCGATGGCGGCTTCAAAGTAACTTTGCGCGCCGCCGCTGCACCAGGCGATCCGCTTGAGCGGGCGACCGTCACCCTCGATCAGCACGGGGGCGCGCTGCATGCGCTCCCGGACGCGCGCGGCCAACAGGTCCACGCTGGTCATCTCTTGCGCAGCGCCGATGAAACCCAGTGACTGCTCACCAAACGTCTCGTCGGCACACAAACCCAGCAAGGCACCCCACTGTGCGTTGTTGCCCAAGCCTGGGTGGGCATCCAGGGGCAGGTGGTAGGCAATCAGGTTGATGTCATGGCGAATCAGCTGTGCCAGGCGCTGCTTCATCCAGCCCGTGACACGACCATCCCGCCCGCGCCAGAACAGTCCGTGATGCACCAGAATGGCATCGGCGCCTGCGGCCACCGCTGCATTGATCAGGGCCAGACTGGCTGTGACCCCGGTGACAACCTTGCGAATCGTTGTCTTGCCCTCAACTTGTAGACCGTTCGGCCCATAATCCTTGAAGCGCTCAGGCTCCAGCAGCGATTGCAGGTGGCTGAGCAAAGCATCTCTTTCGATCACGGTGGGCCCTTTCTGGCTGGTGATATTCATGCGTCGAATCTGGTTGATTTTCTCGCAGACTGTGACAGTTGCTGTCGCTGTCGTTTTCGTGGTGTCCACTTTCCGCCCCCAGTGGATTCAGTCGATTTCCTGGCGTCAGGCGCTGCCCGGGCCGACGGTGGCGGTCGCGCCAACGCCAGCCAGTGGTGCCCTCGCTGGTAAAAGTGGCACAGCGGGTGCCAGCTTCCGCATGGCGGCACAACGTGCCGCACCCACCGTGGTCAGTGTGGTGACCAGCAACGCCGCAGCACGCAGTCCGCGCCGTGGTGATCAATGGTTTCGTTATTTCTTTGGTGACCAGGACGGGCAGCCTCAATCGGGTGTGGGCTCGGGTGTCATCGTTTCACCTGAAGGCTATGTGCTGACCAACAACCATGTGGTCGATCGCATGGACGACATTGAGGTGATGCTGACCGATGGGCGCAAAGCGCGTGCCAAAGTGATCGGCACCGACCCTGACACCGATTTGGCTGTGCTCAAGATCGATCTGGATCGCTTGCCCGCAATCACCTTCGGTAACTCGGACACCTTGTTGGTGGGCGATGCGGTCCTGGCTATCGGTAATCCGTTCGGGGTGGGGCAGACCGTCACGGCCGGGATCGTCAGCGCCTTGGGGCGCAATCAGTTGGGCATCAACACGTTTGAGAACTTCATCCAGACCGATGCGGCCATCAACCCCGGTAACTCGGGCGGGGCGCTGGTGGATGTAGATGGCAACCTTGTCGGCATCAACAGTGCCATTTATTCGCGCTCGGGCGGCAACATGGGGATCGGCTTTGCCATCCCAGTGTCTACGGCGCGCCAGGTCATGGACAGCTTGATCAAGGACGGACAGGTGACCCGTGGCTGGATCGGCGTGGAACCCCGTGATCTGACCCCTGAAATTGCCGAAACCTTCAACCTGCCCTTGAAAGAAGGGGTGCTCATCACCGGCGTGTTGCACAACGGTCCCGCAGCCGTGGGTGGCATCCGCCCGGGCGACGTGGTGGTTCAAGTGGCCGACACCAAGGTGGCCAACACCGCGCAATTGCTGAACGCTGTGGCTTTGCTGCGGCCCGGCCAATCGGCCAAGTTGCGCGTGCAGCGAGGCGGTGAGGTGCTCAACGTCGACGTGGTCGTGGCCAAGCGCCCGCACATGGCCGTGTCGCCCCGCCAAGACGGCGACGAGCAGTGAGTGAGCGGATCAACTGGCGCTGTCTTCTGACGGCGCCTGTGTGTGCTTGACGAACAACTGCGCGGCCCAAATGCCTGCTTCGTAAAGCAAGCACATCGGGATGGCCAGTGCCAGTTGTGACACCACGTCAGGAGGGGTCACCACGGCGGCGATCACGAAGGCGATGACGATGAAGTAGCTGCGGAATTCGCGCAGCTTTTGCACCGATACCATGCCCATGCGCACGAGGATGACCAAGACCACCGGCACCTCGAAAGCGGCGCCAAACGCAAGGAACATGTTGAGCACGAAGCTCAGGTAGGCCTCAATGTCAGGGGCGGCCGTGATGCTTTTGGGTGCAAACGACTGGATAAAGGTGAATACCTTCCCGAACACGAAGAAGTAGCAAAAGCCCACACCCAGGAAGAACAGTAGGGTGCTGGAAACGATCAGTGGCAGCACCAGTTTCTTTTCGTGGCTGTACAGACCCGGAGCAACAAAGGCCCAGATCTGATACAGCACCGCGGGCAGAGCCAGCATGAAGGCAGCCAGCATGGTGACCTTGATGGGCACCATGAAGGGTGAGATCGGGTTGGTGGCAATCAGCGTGGCGCCCTTGGGCAGGTGTTGCACCAGGGGCATGGCCAGCAAGTCATACAAGCCCGATGGCGACGGGTAGATGGCCAGCACAATGAAGGCCACGCCAATTGCCATCAAGGCACGCACCAGCCGATCGCGCAGTTCGATCAGGTGGGAGACAAAAGGCTGCTCGGTGCCGTCGAGCTCATCAGGGCGTGGGTTGTCGCTCACAGGGATCAGTCAATGCTTGAGTGCTTCACCGCGAACGCGGCCGGAAGCGTGCCACGCGCGCGGCACCCGACTGGATGTGTCGGCGCACGCCATGGCGTTGTTTGTACCAAAGCGGCGTCGCGCCTCGCTTGAGCCGCCAATTCTTGCGGACACGCTTGCCGTCATCTGTGTAAGGCAGATCGGGCAGGTCGTTGTAGTAACCCGGGCCGCTCGTGGTCTGGTGCTGTTCGCCCAAGGCCTGGGCAGCCTCTTTCAGCCCGTCGGAGACCGACGCATTGATGTCCCGTGCAGCGTTTTCCATGCCCGTTTTCATCTTCTTGAGCTCTTCCAGCTCGATGGAACGGTTCACTTCGCTTTGCACCTGTGACACATAGCGCTGGGCCTTGCCAATCAGCAAGCCCACCGTGCGGGCGACGCGAGGCAGCCTTTCCGGACCGATGACGATCAGGGCCACTGCGCCAATGAGGGCGATTTTGTCAATACCAAAGTCGATCATGCGTCAGATCCCGCCAAGCGGAGAGGGCGAGGGGACTCAGGACTTGGTCTTGGCGTCGACGTCGACCGTGTTGGCGTCGTTGCGCGTGGCGTTGGTCACTTGCTGCTGTGCGGCGTCGGCCGAGGTGGTGCCGTCACGCATGCCGTCCTTGAAACCCTTGACGGCGGCGCCCAGATCGGTGCCCACGTTCTTGAGCTTCTTGGTGCCGAACACCAGAACCACGATGACCAGAACAATCAGCCAGTGCCAAATGCTGAACGAACCCATGATGTACTCCAGTTAGGGCGCAGAGGACCCAAAATAAACGTTGATCAGGCTGCAGCACCAGGCTTGGACTGGCGCGATGCAAATTCTTCCAGGCCAGACAGGCCTTCGCGGCGCGCCAATTCGGCCACCACATCGTTTGGGCCGACGCCCAGATGGGCCATGGCGACCATTGAGTGGAACCACAGGTCAGCGAACTCGCCCACCAAGGCCTTGCGGTGCTCGGGGCTGGCCTCGGCGGCCATGTCCTTGGCGGCCAGTACGGTTTCCGTGGCTTCCTCGCCCACCTTCTTCAGGATGGTGTCCGTGCCTTTGTGAAACAGGCGTGCGACGTAGCTCTTGTCAGGGTCGCCACCTTTGCGCGACTCAATGACGGCTGCCACACGGTTCAGCACGTCCAAGGTATCCAGCGAGGCGGTCATTTGTAAATGTGTTCAGGATCTTTGAGAACAGGGTCGATAGCGACCCATTGGCCATTGTCGTACTTCTGGAAGAAACAACTGTGACGGCCAGTGTGACAGGCTATGCCAGGTTCGTGACCGAGTTGTGTCACGCGCAACAGCACGACATCGTTGTCACAATCCATGCGGATGGCATGCACTTTCTGGATGTGGCCGGATTCTTCGCCCTTGTGCCAGAGCTTTTTGCGCGAGCGGCTCCAATACACGGCTTCACCGCGTTCAGCGGTCAAGGCCAGTGCCTCCCGGTTCATCCAGGCAAACATCAGCACGTCACCCGTGCTGTCTTCCTGGGCAATGACCGGCACCAAGCCGTTTTCATCCCAGCGGATTTCATCTAACCAAGTCATAGGTGGGGAGTGTAGCAATCGAGGGGCCAGATGACGCTCGAAGGGATGGAAGGCATCACAATATCCTTATCTCAAACCCTCATGAAGGATTCGGTTCGTGTCTGCTCGGGATGAAGCAAGCTTGCCGCTGCTGGCGGTCACCATGGGGGATGCCTGTGGCATTGGCCCCGAGATCATCGCCAAGTGGTGGCAAGGGCGCCCCGCCGCGCTGGTCATCGGTTGTCCCGTCGTGATGCGGCGTGCCGTACTGAGCGTGGGGCGGGGGGCCGAACTTCGGGTGGTGCCCGTGGCGTCGGTGGGAGAGGTGGCAGGCCTGTTGGCTGGGGACATGGCTGTGCTGAAGCCGCCCGGTTTGCCGGCCGACGTGATCGATGCGCCTGTGGGGCAGATTGATGCGCGCGCGGGCCGTGCGGCAGCGGCGAGCATTCGTGAGGCCGTTCGCCTGGCGCAGCAGGGGTTGGTGGCTGGCATCGTCACGGCACCGCTGCACAAAGAGGCCTTGTCGCTGGCGGGTGAGCCATATCCTGGCCATACCGAGTTGCTGCAGGCAGAGGGTGCCCCGCCCGGGCAGCCGCCCGCTCCCGTGCGCATGATGTTGGCCAACGATCAGCTCAAAACCGTGTTGGTCACCATCCACGTCTCGTTGCGACAGGCCATCGAACAGGTGACCTATGACGCTGTGCTGGAAACGTTGCGGATCACGCATGGCAGCGCGCGCCTGTGGGGGCAGCCGTCGCCACGCATTGCTGTCGCGGGCTTGAACCCGCATGCCGGGGAGGGGGGGCTGTTTGGTGACGAAGAGTTGCGCATCATCAGCCCGGCCATTGAGGCGGCTCGCGCCATGGGCATCGATGCCAGTGGCCCTTATGCCCCGGACACCGTGTTCATGCGTGCGCGGCATGCGCCGCCCGCGCACACGGGCGAGTTTGACGTCGTGGTCGCGATGTACCACGACCAAGGGCTCATTCCGGTGAAGTACCTGGGGCTGGATCAGGGGGTCAATGTCACCCTGGGCTTGCCGTTTGTGCGCACCAGTCCGGATCACGGCACAGCCTTCGACCTGGCTGGGACGGGGCGGGCCGACGAATCCAGTCTGGCCGAGGCTGCGCGCATGGCGCGCCTGCTGGTCTCGGGGCGTCAGGCAGCGCCGGCTGCGCGAGACTGACTGCGCAGTGCAGCCAGTTGGCGGCGGGCGCGCACCGTGGCGCGCTCGATCAGCTCGGACTGTTCAAAGGCCTTGAAGCGGCCGGTTTCGCACATCTTGGCAAGCGTGCGGCCAGTCAGCGAAATGGTCTGCTTGTGCATCTGCCCGTGCGTGAAGATGAAGAAGGTGCGGCCATCGCTCACCCAGGTCAGACGCACCTTTTTCCACTGGCCCTGCATCATCATTTGGTACGGCGTGCCCTTCTGGATGTGGTGCACCAATTGCAGCCCCGCAGAGGGCGGCGGCGGGATGTCCAGATTGATATCGATGTCGCTCAGGCTGGGGTCGGCCTCGCCTGGCAAATCCAGGTTGATGTCGAGATCACCCTCTGCGCTCAGTGCGGCTTCGGGGACGAAGCCGGCTTGCTGGACTTCCTCGGGGGAGAGTGCCGAGGCCACCGTCAAGGTCGGTGCTTCGCCCAACTGATCCAGAGATGACGGCAGCGGATCGTTGGCCGCTTCTTCTCTGGATGGAATGGAGATCTGTTCGACCTGATGAAGGCGTTGCTCCAGCAGTCGTGTGGTCAATTCGTGAGGCGGTGCCGCCTTCAGACCGGCCGCGTGAGCCGGCAACAACTGCGCAAAGAACTGCTGCTTGGCGGACTCTGACCACTGAATCATGGCCAGACCCTCGTTCAGGTCCTTCATCAGTTGCGGCAGCCGCAGCAGAAACTCCTTGCGCAGCTGTGGGCTGCCCTTGGGCTGCACGCTGAGCGCCAGATCATGACCTGCACGTTTCATGCGTTGTGCCAAAGGCGAGTCTGGGCCGCCGTGCGCGAGAGCCATGACCTGTACCTGACTCCAGATCTGCGAGAGGAAGTCGCGCACGAACTCCGGCATTTCGACGTCCAGCAGTTCGCGCTTCAGGATCTGCATGTAGCGCTGCTGAACGCGCAAATCGGCTTCCTTGCCGCTGAGCAACTCTGCGACGGCCGCATGCTCGGCGGCATCACGCGCACTTTCGGCATCAATGAACGATTCCAGCTCTTTCAGCTTGGCGTCATACACATCCATGCGGTCGAAATCGCCATCGACGATCTCGTTGACCAATTCGGTGATGCGGTCGAGGCAAGCCTTGCCCGGTCCTTGGTCGTAGTCATCAAATGACGCCGACAGTGTGGCCATGCGGTTCACGAAGCGCCGAACCGGATGCTTGCGCGAGTTGAAGAAGGTCATGTCGCCCAACGCGACACGCAGCACGGGCATTTGCAGCCGGGCAATCTGCCGTGCCATCTGGGGGGCTACCTTCGGGTCAGAGAGCACCTGATCGAACAGCGCTGCCACGATGTCGATCACCATCTGGTCGATGGCAGCACCGCCGCTGGCCTTGATCAGTTCATCGCGGTGAACCCTGATCAGATTGGCGGCCATCAGGGGGCCGGCAAACCCGGCAGCTCCTGCGGCATCGGTAGCTGACGCACCCGGGAAACCGATGCCGGGTGTCGAGTACCCGGCAGCAGCCAGCGTGTCCCAACCGGACGGACCCGCCTGTTGCGTGATCTGGCGGAGCAGGTTTTGGAAGTCGGCGCTGACGGGGGGCAAAGGCGCGCCGCTTGTACGGGGTGCCCAGCCCAATGGCGCGAGCCCGGACTGCGCACCAGTGGTGGTGTTGGGCATGCTGACGCCGAACATTTCACCCAGCGCCTGTGCTGCGCGCAGATGGGCCTCGGGCGGGGGCGAGGAAGTCATCCGGCCCGACTGCGTTTCGCCAAAAGCGCCGCTGCGGGTGGACGACGCTCCCAACTCGCCTTGCTCTGAGTTGGTGGTGCCCCCGGACGACGTGCCGCTCAGTCCGGCGAACATGGAGTTGTTGGGGGCTGCAGTACGCTGGAGCGTCATGGCCAGTGGCTGCACGCCCTGGGTCCGCATGTCGGCCGCCAGTTGCTTGTAGCAGGCGTCGAGTTCCGGGCCGAGTGTGCGGGCTAACTGTCCTGCCAGGACCTGGAGCGATTCTTCGTCGCAGCCGGCTTCGGCCATGGCATCCAGCAGTGCGCGCGTGATCTTCTGTGGCCGCAGTGGGTTGCGATCCGGGCTGGCATCGCCGACCAACGAGGCGATGAAGCTGCCGACCGACTCGAAAGCATTGTCGCAGTCGGCCAGAACGGTGCGGGCCATGCGATCGGCCATCACGCCCCGTTCAACCTCGTCGTTGTCGACCAGCGAGAGCGAAGCCCAGTCTGTTGCATCTGGGCCGTTGCTCAAGGTGCCTTGCTGGCTGTTGCGACCACCTCGGGTCACTTGGCTTTCGATGGCGCGATCAAACGATGATTTGATCGCGCTGCCCTTCAGGCGCAAGACGCGATCAGCCTCGTTCAGTACCTGCCGTTGGGCGTTATTGGTGGCGGACAAGGCCAAGGGGCCCAACTGCGTGGCCAGCTTGTCCAGGGTGGACGACACCGTCACCTTGATGCGGCCCACGGCGGCCTGCAAAACGGTTTCGAGACGATGGTCTGTCACGCAAACATCCAATCACTGCAAAGTTGATGAGGTGAGAAGCACGGAGCGCTCCGCGCGGAGCCCCGTTATCGTAGGTTATCGACCGCCGGCGCTGCGGCTTTCGTGCTTTTGCAAACTGTCACCAATTTTGAATGATGAAAGCTGCGCAAGCCCGCTGACCAAGCGCCTGACTTTGTAAAGGTTAACCATTTCAGATCATCCCTTTACTTTTGAGTGCATCAAATTCGTGTGCATTGGTGAAAAAACGCATGAGGATGGCAGCGGTGGGGCGACGACGAGGTAGCCTCTCTGGATGCGTCTCGTCTGGTGCCGGCTGTTGCGAAAAAGTTGCAGGCTGTTTTGTGCGATGTTTGAGCAACCTTGATGAGACTAGGTAATTAACCCTGTTGGCGTCCGTTAGAATACGAGGTTGACCCCAAACCTCTGTCATCGTCCCATCAGTCCCTGAGGATACCCATGAGCAACAAGCCAGTGGATCAAAGCCGTCGGACCTGGGTGACCATGGCCTGCGCCGCCGGTGGCGTGGGCGGCGTGGCCACCGCCATCCCCTTCGTTTCGACATTCCAACCTTCCGAGCGTGCTCGTGCTGCCGGTGCCGCCGTTGAGGCTGATATCAGCGCCCTGAAACCGGGCGAAATGATGACAGTCGAATGGCGCGGCAAGCCCGTGTGGATCATGCGCCGCACGCCCGAGCAGCTGGCTGCTCTGGCCAAAATCGAAGGCCAGCTGACGGACCCCAAGTCCGAGCTGAAGCCTGAAGAGTGCCCCGAGTACGCCCGCAATGCGCACCGCTCGATCAAGCCAGAGTACCTGGTGACGGTCGGCATCTGTACGCACCTGGGTTGCTCGCCTTCGTCGAAGTTCCAGACCGGTCCTCAGCCTTCGCTGCCGGACGACTGGCAAGGTGGCTTCCTGTGCCCCTGCCACGGTTCGACCTTTGACCTGGCTGGCCGCGTGTTCAAGAACAAGCCCGCGCCCACCAACCTTGAAGTTCCTCCCCACATGTACCTGTCTGACACCAAGCTGCTGATTGGTGAAGACAAGAAGGCCTGATCGGAGATAAACAATGGCTGAATTCAAGCAAGCGCCTGCGGGCGCCTCGGCAGGCGAGAAGTTCATGACCTGGATCGACAATCGATTCCCGGCCACGAAGATGTACAAGGAGCACATGTCCGAGTACTACGCGCCGAAGAACTTCAACTTCTGGTACTTCTTTGGCTCGCTGGCCATGCTGGTGCTGGTGATCCAGATCGT
>NZ_JBMOIR010000024.1:0-39127 GCF_049317225.1 Aquabacterium sp.
GATGAAGCTCGTAGGTTTGTGTGATGACTCGATGCTAGAAAGATCAGAGTCAAACCAGAACGAACGAAATCGCGTTTGCTTATGAATCGATTGCTTAACCTTGAGCAGCTGGCATGGAAATCGCCTAACCTTGAGGGGCGCACATCACTCTTCCTGTGCGCGCGGCCTTGTCAGTGGAGTGGTGAGCCATGTCTGAATCTGATTTTTCTCGGGACCCGGCATTGTTTGTTGGCACCAATGCAGAGTGGGACGCGCGTAAAGCAGCCGCGACACCAAGAGGGGTGGCTGTGGGGCAGGCGGTGTATGCCGCACGAGCAGCCAATGCTGAAATCTGGGATGTGGAGGGCAGGCGCTACATCGATTTCGGCAGCGGGATCGCGGTGCTCAACACTGGCCATCGACACCCCAAAGTTGTGGCCGCAGTGGAAGCCCAACTCAAGTGTTTCACTCACACCGCGTATCAGGTCACGCCTTACGCCTCGTATGTCGCGCTGGCCGAGTCAATCAACCAGTTGACACCGGGGGCGCATGCCAAAAAGACAGCGTTTTTCACGACCGGTGCGGAAGCCGTTGAAAACGCCATCAAGATTGCTCGGGCAGCAACGGGCCGTCCCGGCGTGATTGCCTTCAGCGGCGGTTTTCATGGGCGCACCTTCATGGGCATGGCCCTGACGGGCAAGGTGATGCCCTACAAGCGGGGATTCGGACCATTCCCCGGTGATGTCTATCACGCGCCCTATCCTTATCCCTTGCATGGGGTTTCGACGGCGGATGCCTTGAAGGCCGTGAAGGGACTGTTCAAGTCCGACATTGATCCACAGCGCGTGGCCGCATTCATCTTCGAGCCCGTTCAGGGGGAGGGCGGTTTTGTGCCCGCGCCCGCTGACTTTGTCCAAGGCTTGCGTGCGCTGGCCGATGAGCACGGCATCTTGTTGATTGCCGACGAGATCCAGACAGGCTTTGCGCGCACGGGACGCCTCTTTGCCCACGAGTCTTACGGTGTGCCGGTGGATTTGATGACCTTCGCCAAAAGCCTGGCGGGAGGCCTGCCGCTGTCGGGGGTCTGTGGTCGCGCTGACGTCATGGATGCGGCCGAGCCCGGAGGCTTGGGGGGCACCTATGCCGGCAATCCGCTGGCGGTGGCCGCCGCCCTCGCGGTCTTGCAGGTGATTGAAGACGAGAAGCTGGTGGCGCGTGCCGACTCGCTGGGACAAAAGCTCAAGGACGCGTTGCTCGCGCTGCGACCGGCCGTTCCCCAGATCGCGGAGGTGCGCGGCCCGGGCTCCATGGTGGCCGTCGAATTCATGCATCCGGAATCCGGAGAACCGGATGCCGCCTTCACCAAGCGGGTGCAGGGCGAGGCGCTGCAGCGTGGGCTGATGCTCTTGACGTGCGGCGTGTATGGCAATGTGATCCGGTTCTTGCATCCCTTGACCATTGAAGATGCCGTCTTTGACGAGGCGCTGGCGATCTTGGGTGCGTCATTGCTGGCGGCTGGCGCCAACTAACGAGAGGATCGTGACATGAGTATGTTGTCAGACCCCGCATTGATGCGTGATCGCGCGTGGCTGAACGGTGCTTGGGCTTGTGCGGACGATGGTGCTGTGCTGGCTGTGAGCAATCCGGCGACGGGAGAGGTGTTGTCCAGCGTTCCCAAAATGGGACGACCCGAAACCCTTCGTGCGATTGCAGCCGCCGAGGCGGCGTGGCCCGCCTGGCGGGCCCTGACGGCCAAAGCACGGTCGGCGCTGCTGATGAAGTGGTTCCACTTGATGCAGCAGCATGCAGAGGACTTGGCTGTGCTCATGACCTTGGAGCAAGGCAAGCCATTGTCGGAAGCGCGGGGCGAGGTGGCGTACGCCGCGTCGTTTGTGGAGTGGTTTGCCGAAGAAGCCAAACGCCTGTATGGCGAAACCATTCCCAGCCCCATGGCTGACCGGCGCTTGCTGGTGTGGCGTGAACCGATTGGCGTCTGTGCAGCGATCACCCCATGGAATTTTCCATTGGCGATGATCACCCGCAAGGTGGCACCGGCCTTGGCTGCGGGCAACCCCATTGTCGTGAAACCCGCAGAATCCACCCCGCTGTCCGCCTTGGCGCTGGCCGTACTGGCGGAGCGAGCTGGGATTCCTGGCGGTGTGTTCCAGGTCATTACCGGGGATCCGTGCGAGATCGGGGCGACCTTGACCAGCAGTCCCACCGTGCGCAAACTGAGCTTCACCGGCTCGACGGAAGTGGGCCGGCTGCTGTATGCCCAGTCGGCCCCCACCATCAAGAAGTTGTCGCTGGAATTGGGGGGCAATGCCCCGTTCATCGTGTTCGACGATGCCGACCTGGATGCCGCGGTGCAGGGCGCGATGGCCTCGAAATACCGTAACGCGGGGCAGACCTGCGTCTGCGCCAACCGCTTGTATGTGCATGACAAGGTGTATGACGCGTTCGTCAACAAACTGGTCGATGCAGTCAAGACGTTGAAGGTCGGGAACGGGCTGGAGGCTGGGGTCAGCCAAGGCCCGTTGATTGATCACGATGCCTTGTTGAAGGTGGAGGCGCACATCGCGGATGCCGTCACACGCGGTGCGCGACTGATGCTTGGCGGGCAGCGCTCGGCGCTGGGGCAGACGTTTTTTGAACCCACCGTGTTGGCCGATGTGCCCGCAGATGCCCGTGTGGCGCGAGAAGAAACATTTGGGCCTTTGGCGCCGGTGTTTCGCTTCCATTCGGATGACGAGGTCATTGCCATGGCCAACAACACGGAGTTTGGACTGGCCAGCTATTTTTACAGCCGGGATGTGGGCCGTATTTTCCGTGTGGCGGAAGCGCTGGAATATGGCATGGTGGGCGTCAACACCGGCCTCATCTCCAACGAGGTGGCGCCATTTGGCGGAGTGAAACAGTCGGGCCTGGGGCGAGAGGGGTCTCGGCATGGCATCGAGGACTACCTGTCCACCAAGTACGTGGCGCTCGCGGGCTTGTGATCGACGGGTTCTGAACTAGACTGCGCGCTTCGATTCATCCCTTTGCACTGTTTGCCCTGCCATGACTGACGCAGCTAAGCCCGAATTGCCCGACCATCTGTCGATTGACCCACGCAGCCCTCACCATGTGCGTGAAATTTTCCAATACGACATCGGTGTGCGTTTCAATGACAAAGACCGGTTCGACGTGGAAGAGTATTGCGTCAGCGAAGGCTGGGTCAAAGTGGCCGCCGGCAAGTCGATCGACCGCAAGGGGCGCCCACTGATGATCAAGCTCAAGGGCAAGGTCGAAGTTTTCTATCGTTGATCTCAGCCTGAAATCTTGCCGTGATCTAGCTGACAAACTGCAGCATTTCGGAAGGACAAGCGCACCTTGTCCTGTCCGTCGGCGTAACCTGAAGGTGTGTAGCAGTTTGTAACACCAAGGTGAGCAAGATTTCAGTTGATTTGGCATTGACCAACCAGGTCCGACACGATCAGGTTGAGTTGTTGTACCGCCAGTCGCCCACCGCGATATTGGGTAGTTTGTTCGCGGGCAGCGTTCTCAGTTACCTGCATTGGCTGTGGTGGCCCGAGGTCCACCGCGAGTTGATCTTGTCGTGGCTGGTCGCTGGCTTGCTGGCGACGTTGATTCGGTTTGGCGCGTTGGCCGCGTTTCGACATGCTTGGACGGCAGGGGCCTTTGATGCCTCCCGCTGGGTGCGCGTGTACGCTTGGACGCTCGCCATCTCCGCTTCGGTGTGGGGGTGCGGTGCCGTGGCCGTGGTGTCCGCCACCGACATGTTGTCCCAGGTGCTGACCGTGATGTTTGCCGTGGGGTTGGCCGGATGCGCCATCCCAACTTACGCCGCGCATCATCAAATCACCATGCTCGGGATGGGCATGGCCTTGTCTCCCATGTCTGTGTGGCTGTTGATGCAACCTCAGCCGCTGCAGAAAGTCGTGGGCGTTGCTTGCCTGATTTTTCTCGTGACGGCCTCGTTGGGTGCACGACGTTTGTCAGCCGCGCTGGTCGATGCGTTTCGTCTGACCCATGAGCTTGAGCGCGCCAATCGGCTGGCTGAAGCCGCCGCCATGACGGATGTGCTGACCGGTTTGAGTAACCGTCGGGCCTTTTTGGATCACGCAGAACAAATGCTGCGCTATGCCGTTCGACATCATCGCCCCATGTGCGCCATCATGATGGACATCGATTGGTTCAAGCGGGTCAATGACAGCTATGGCCATCGTGTGGGCGATGAGGTGCTGACACAGGTCGCCAGTGTGCTGACGGCGCGGGTGCGTGGCTCAGACATCTGCGGGCGAATTGGGGGCGAGGAGTTCGCCATGCTCTTACCGGATGCCTCGGTTCAGGACGCCTGCCGTTTGGCCGATGAAGTGCGAGCCAATGTTGAGCAGCTGAGCTTCACGGCGCCCGATGGCAGGACATTTTGTGTGACGGCGAGCTTTGGCGTCGGCGTCTTGCGCCCTTGGATGGGGGCGGACATTGGCATCTTGCTGCACAACGCCGACGAAGCGCTGTACCAAGCCAAAGCGGGTGGCCGCAATCGTGTGGAGGTGGCGTCACCCGCCTCACCCTGAGGGGCTCAGAGCACCTCCAGGGCGATGGCCGTGGCCTCTCCACCACCAATGCACAGTGAGGCAACGCCACGGCGCAGCCCGCGCTGCCGCAGTGCGCCCAGCAACGTCACCATGATGCGCGTACCGGATGCCCCGATGGGGTGGCCGAGTGCACAGGTACCACCGTTGACGTTGACGCGATCATGCGGCAGATGCAGATCGTGCATGGCGGCCATGGTGACCACGGCAAACGCCTCGTTGATTTCCCACAGTTCGACGTCGGTGGGTCGCCACCCGGTTTTGTCGAGGACCTTCTGAATGGCGCCGACAGGTGCGGTCGTGAACCAAGCGGGGGCCTGTGCGTGCGTGGCGTGTGCGTGAATCACGGCCAAAGGCTGATGCCCCAACTTGGCGGCCGTCGAGGCGCGCATCAGAATCAGTGCGGCGGCACCGTCCGAGATGGAGCTGGCGTTGGCCGCTGTCACCGTGCCATCTTTGGCGAAAGCCGGTGGCAGTGAGGCAATCTTGTCCAGGTTGACTCTTTGCGGCTGCTCATCGTGTTGGATCAGCGTGTCGCCTTTGCGTCCGCGTACCGTCACGGGGGCCAACTCCCATTGGAAGTGACCTTCCTTCTGCGCAGCCTGGGCACGCAGCGTGGAGGTGCAGGCATAGTCGTCCTGCGCCTCACGGCTGAAGCCGTAATGCCGGGCACAGTCTTCCGCAAAGGTGCCCATCAGCCGACCATTGGTGGCGGCACTGTAATGGTCTTCGAGACCGTCCATGAACATGTGGTCAATGACCTGTCCATGCCCCAAACGCTGGCCTCCGCGGGCTTTGGGTAGCAGGTAGGGGGCATTGCTCATGGACTCCATGCCACCGGCCAGTGCGACTTGCACGCTGTCTGACAGCAGCATGTCATGGGCCAACATCACCGACTTCATGCCCGATCCGCATACTTTGCTGACGGTGCTGCACGGTGTATGCAGCGAGAGCCCCGCGGTCAGCGCTGCTTGTCGGGCCGGCGCCTGACCAAGGCCTGCCGCGAGCACGCAACCCATCAGCACCTCATCGATCTGCTCTGGCGCGATGCCCGAGCGGGCGACCACCGCTTGAATGACTTGTGCACACAGCTCTGGGGCCGTCAATGGCGACAAGGCGCCTTGAAAGCCACCCATGGGGGTGCGGGCGGCGCTGACGATGACCACGGGGTCGGTGGTGAGGACGTGCTTCATGGGTACGACGATTCGGTGCGCTGTCGCCGGGTAGGTGGCAGCTGCGGATGAGGGGGGTAAGCCCACTATCGCAGCGGGATTCGCGGACGACAATCGGGGTTACGCACGAGAAATCGGCGTCAGCACAACAAAAAAGCCCACTTGCGGGCTGCAGGTGGGCTCAAGGTGTATGCGTCGTTTCGCGGGGCGATCAGGTGCGGCGGCGATCTTGCCAGCGCTGAACCGCGCCACCCACCAGCATGGCCGGCACGAACAGCCAGACCTCGGTGTTCCCCGTCAGCATGGATGACAAGGCCGGGCCGGGGCAGTAGCCTGTCAAGCCCCAGCCGATCCCGAACAGCGCGGCACCAGTGATGAGTCGGCGGTCAATGCGGGTGAGCTTGGGAAAGTGAAAGCTGTCACCCCATGCAGGCCCTTGGCGCTTCAGAATGAAGCGAAAACCCAGCAGCGTGACCATGACCGCTCCCCCCATGACAAAGGCCAGGCTGGGATCCCAGTCTCCTGCCATGTCCAGAAACGCTTGTACTTTCAGCGGGTTGGTCATTTGCGCCACGGCCAGTCCCAGCCCAAACAAGATGCCTGACAGCAGGCTGATGATGAGATGCATGAGAAGTCCTTGGTGTCAGAGGGGCAGCAGGTGACGGATCACCAGCACGGTGGTGGCGCCAGTGGCCATGAAAGTCAAGGTCGCTGCGAGTGAGCGCAACGACAACCGTCCCAGTCCGCATACACCGTGACCGCTGGTGCAGCCGTTACCCAAAGAGGTGCCGTAGCCAACCAGAAAGCCGCCAATGACCAGCCACGATGTGGGGTAGCCCACACGTGGATTGGCGGCATGGCCTGAGATCAGGAAGTACGCGGTGGTGCCGCCGATCATGCCCAGCAAAAACAGCAGGCGCCACAACCACGTGTCAGCGGCAGCGCGTTGACGCACGGCGTCGATCAGGTTGTGGGCGATGTTGCTGATGCCCGCCAGGCGGCCCGAGCCACCCAACAGCAGAACGGCGGAGGCGCCAATCAACAAGCCGCCCGCCAAGCCGGTCAACGGGGTGAATTCACTCATGAAAAGAACTCCAACAAAAACACAAACCGGCAGAGGCACTGTGCATCTGCCGGTTGAGCGAACCACGCCGGACTTAGAACTTCCAGCCGTACGCCACACCCAGCATATTTTCCTTCAGGTGGATGGACGCATCGCCGCCGCCAAAGCTGTTCGGGATGGCGCCTTGGCCGTTCACCGTCTTTTTGAAAGCATGACCAAAATAAGCGCTCCACTCTCCGTGCTGATCCGCTTTCCAGGTGAAACCGACGGTCACATGGTCTTGCACCACACCGGGTGCCAGGATGTTGAACAAGGTTTCCGACGATGGGATCGGCTGGCTGGCATGGCTGTAGCCGGCACGCAGGGTCAGTGCATCACTCCACTGATGCGCCACGCCCAATTTGTAGACGGTCACGTCCTTCCAGCCAAACCCTGGACCATTCGATGCGCCCAGTAACTGGCCTTGCTGAGTCAATTGAGTGATGCTGTTGCTGACAGACTTGGTGCCGCTCAGTTCGATGACTTGGTAATCCAGTGCCAGGGTCCACTGGCTTGTGGGCTGCCAGGCCAGACCCAGGCCATAGTTGGCTGGGATGTCAAAGCTGCCTTGCTCGGCGAACAGACCCTTGTACTTGTCGAATTGGCCGTTGATGGCCGACGACCACGTTGCACCGGCGCGCCAGCCCGGTGCGATTTCACCGATCCAGCCCAGACGGAGGCCTGCACCGACGGAGCTGTCCGTGCCACGGTCCGTGGTGTCCGTTGGAGACGAGGACACGCCAGCGAAGGGGACGATGCCCTTCATGGAAAAGCGCTGGTAGGCCACGTTGACGGCCGCGCCGATGACGTGATGTGCATCGAGCTTCCAGGCGGCGCTGGGCGTGATGAACAGCTGTTCCAGATTCATTTCGGTACGGCCTTGCACCCCGAAATTGGCAAATGGACTTTTGTCGTAAGACGTGTTCATGCCGCCGTTGCCATACAGGGCCAGCCCCAGGCTCAACTGCTTGTTGACTTGGCGGGTGTAGCCCAACTCCGGGATCAGGAACAGGTCACGGCCATCCGCGCTGTAGTGGCCATTCAGGCCCGCACCGTTGTTTTGGATGTCAGCGCCACGGCTGGGATTGAAGAGGTTGGCGCCTACATCTAGTCGGTTGCCGACGAAAGCCGTGCCAGCGGGGTTGGTGGCGGCTGTCAGTCCATCTACGGGCAGAGCAATGCCCACGCCCGCCATCGACTGTGACTGAACCCCGTAGCCGTGTGAGAAGTAGCCATTGGTGGCATGCGCCAGAGGCGAGAGCGCCATCAAGGTTGCGGCAGTGAACAGCGTCTGGCGTGTCGAGGCGAAGCGAGCGGTTTGGGACATGAACATCGTCCTTCTCATGTTGTGTGATCGGAATGGGCGAGACTGTACCGACGCGCTTCACAAACAAGAACGATTCTTTGGCTACTTCAATATGCGGAAATCGAATAAGAAAAGCCCTGACTTAGTCAGGGCTTCGTGCAGGCGCAGGCGTGAAATCAGGCTTGTGCCTGCGCTGCGGCGAGCAAGCACTCAGACAACTTGTCAAAGTGGCTCAGTGCTTCCTGTGTGAGTTCCACTTGCTTGCGGCGGGTGTCTTCCGTGTCGGCCAGCGTGATCCAGCCCTTTTCTCGCATGGATTTCAGGCGGTTATGCAAGGTGGCGGGGGAGCCCAGTTCACTGAAACCGATCAGATCGCGCACGCACAGGCGTGCTTTGACCATGTTGGTTTTGGCAACGACTTCCAGGATGCGCTCTTCCAAGGGGTCCAGTGGAACCAGAGGAGAGGATTGACCGCGCACGGCCTCAGCCAGCTTCAGAAAACGGAGGTAGATGTCGGCAGGGCGGGTCACAACAGCTCTTGATGTCAGGGTTCGGACCTGGCGGACAACTGATGCAGTGCTCGTTGTCTCTGTATGGTGTCCTATTTTATGACATCAAGCGCATGTGCCTGCCCCTTTGAAATGTGAGCAACACCATGTTTTCGGGAGGGTTGATGTTGCTTGTTTGCCACTAAGCATTGCATTTGAACCAATTTGGTGCGCAATTTGCCGCGGCGACGCAAGAAATGGAAAACGCCCGCCGGCGCTGGACAGTGCATGCGGGAGTTTCCGTCACGTGAAAAGCTTATGGCAGGCTGGGGTAGTCGGTGTAGCCGTGGGCGCCGACGCCCCCGTACAGGCCCACGTCCGAGAACAGTTCGTTCAGCGGTGCGTTTTCCTTCAGGCGACGGGGCAGGTCAGGGTTGCTGATGGTGGCGCGACCAAAGGAGATCAGGTCGGCGCGACCTTCACGGATCGCGGCATCGGCCATGGCCTTGTCGTAGCCGTTGTTGAGCATCCAGACGCCACTGTAGAGCTTGCGCAGGGCCTCGTAGTCAAACGGTGCGTTGTCGCGCGGACCGCCTGTGAAGCCCTCGACGATGTGGAGGTACACAGGGTGCAGCTTTTCGAGTTCGCTCACAACGTACTCGAACAGGGGTTGAGGATTGCTCTCGCTCGAATCGTTGACGGGCGAGACGGGCGACAGGCGGATGCCGACGCGGTCGGCGCCAATCTCGCCGGTCACAGCGGCCATCACTTCCAACAGAAAGCGGGCACGGTTTTCAATGCTGCCGCCATATTGATCGGTGCGCTTGTTCGAGCCATCGCGCAAGAAGGCGTCGATCAGGTAACCGTGGGCACCGTGGATTTCCACGCCGTCAAAGCCAGCCTCGATGGCGTTGCGAGCAGCCGTACGGAAGTCGTTGACCACGCCGGCGATTTCAGAGGTTTCGAGCGCACGGGGCACCGAGGTGTCCACCATGCCTTGGCCGGCCACGTAGGTCTTGGCCTTGGCTGCGATGGCCGATGGTGCCACTGGCGCCAGGCCACCTGGTTGATAGGCCGAGTGCGACATGCGACCGGTGTGCCACAGTTGCACGAAGATCTTGCCGCCCTTGGCGTGAACCGCATCGGTCACCTTGCGCCACGCTGCCACTTGCTCGGGCGTGTGCAAGCCGGGCGTGCTGGGGTAGCCTTGGGCGGTCGCCGACACCTGGGTGGCCTCAGCGATGATCAGCCCCATGGAGGCGCGTTGCTCGTAGTACTCGACCACCAGTGCGCCGGGCACATTGCCCGCTTCCGCGCGACTGCGGGTCAGGGGGGCCATCACGATGCGATTGGCCAGTTCGATGGGGCCCAGTTGGAAGGGCTGGAACAGGTCCGGTGTGGACGCAGTGTTTGCGTTGCTCATGTGTGATCGTCTCCAGTTGAGCGTGGCGGGAAAAGGTGGGATGAGGTCAGGGCCGCAACAATTGCTTGAGCAGCAGGTTGACGGTGTCGTCGAGCGCTTGAACCGAGTGCTCGACTTTCATGCGAAGCAGGGCGCCCTCCCAGGCATCCCAGCAGAACGTGGACAGCGTGAGTGCGTCGATGTCGCGGCGGACGGCGCCTTCGTCCTGTGCTCGGCGCAGCAACGTGGCCAGCCGTGCGCGCCAGTCCGCCATTGATGCCTTGAGCACATCGCGACACAGCGGGCTGGATTCAGCGACTTCTGCTGCGAAGTTGCCGACCAGGCAGCCCTGGCACTGCGTCTGGGCGTGGTGCGCAATGAAGCGCGCAAAGATGTGCTGGATGGCGGGTAGTGCTTCGGTGGGCGCCGAGGCCAGGCACTGGTCCCACGCGTCGTTCACCCAGCCGGTGTAGTGACGGATGATGGCCGCTGCAAACGCCTCTTTGCTGTCGAAGTGGTTGTAGAACGAACCCTTGGGCACCCCGGCCTGATCCGCAATGTGTTGGATGCCCGTGGCGTTGTAACCGTCGCGGGTAAACAGTTGGTAGCCGGCCTCTGTGAGGCGGCGCGGGATGTCGGTCTTGTCGGCGGTACGAGCCATGTGATGTTCTCCGTCTGGAAATAATATGACCAGTCGTCTTAAATCGCAAGTGGGGAGTGTTGCGGACTGGCAAAGCGATCATTTGCAGGCGCAGGGCTTGCGTTGACACAGTTTCACAGGATGGATTCCGTCCTATCCTTGTCATGAGAGGTGTTCACGATGGACACCCTGTCTTGACTTCACGGATTGCCATGTCATCTACCCTGTCCAATCAGACTTTCGACCAGATTGCAGTGGGGGCTTCCTGCACTGTTGAGCACACCGTGACCCGCGATGAGGTCAACCTGATGTCTCTGGTGTCCGGTGACGCGGGGGCGTACGGTGGTTCGGAGTCACCCGGCGATCCTCGCTGCGAAGGCGTGAGTGCCGAGGCCCTGATCCATGGCGTTCTCAAGCGACGCTTGCCGGGGCCGGGTACGGTGATCCTGGCGCATGACCTGCGCTACAGCGGCAACGCGCGTGTGGGGGATGTGCTGCAGGCCACCGTGACGGTGCGCGACAAGCAGGCCCCAGACCGCATGGTGTTTGACTGTGCTGTGCGCGGCAAGGCCGGCCCTTTGCTCGAAGGCACGATCACGGTGCAGGCGCCCACCCATTTGCAAACGGTGGATCAGACCGAGGCGCCCAGCGTCATCTTGCGTCGCAACGACGTTTTTGGCCGCCTGTTTCATGAGTGCGAGCAATTGCCGCCGGTCAGTTGTGCGGTGGTCCATCCGTGCGACAAGGAATCGTTGGCGGGTGCGCTGGAAGCCGCGCAGCATGGCTTGATCGAGCCGATCCTGGTCGGCCCGAAGGCCAAGATCCTGTCTGTGGCGCAAGCCGGTGGCTGGGACGTGTCGCCGTATCGACTGGTGGACACCGAGCACAGCCATGAGGCGGCCGAAGCGGCTGTGGCCATGGCGCGCTCGGGTGAAGTGCAGGCGCTCATGAAGGGCAGTCTGCATACCGATGAACTGATGGGGGCCGTGGTGCCCTCGCGTACGGGCTTGCGTACCGGTCGCCGCATCAGCCACGTCTTCGTGATGGATGTGCCCGCTTACCCGCGCATGCTGCTGGTGACGGATGCAGCCATCAACATCGCACCCACCATTGAAGACAAGGTGGACATCGTCCAGAACGCCATCGAGTTGGCGCACGTGTTGGGCGTGCCGCAACCCAAGGTGGCCATCTTGGCGGCGGTCGAAACGGTCAACCCGACGATGTCGGCCACCATTGACGCGGCCATGTTGTGCAAGATGGCCGACCGCGGGCAGATCACCGGCGGCATCATCGATGGCCCGCTGGCGTTCGACAACGCCATCAGCCAGGAAGCGGCGCGCACCAAGCACATCGAGTCGCCGGTAGCAGGGCTGGCTGACATCCTCGTGGTGCCCAACATCGAGGCCGGCAACATGGTGGCCAAGCAGTTGCAGTATTTCGCGGGTGCCGACAGTGCCGGCATTGTGCTGGGCACGCGTGTGCCCATCGTGCTGACCAGTCGGGCGGACTCGGTGCGGATGCGTCTTGCCTCGGCGGCCGTGCTCAAGCTGCTGGCGCACGCACGGTCGCGTGACGGCGGGGAGTGAGCACCATGACCGACGCCATTGCTGTGCTCAATGCGGGCTCATCGAGCCTGAAGTTTTCGCTGTTCACCGCCCGCATCTTTCGGGACCTGTTTCACGGGCAGTTTGAGGGGCTGGGGGGCGCACCCCATCTGGTGGTGAAAAACCGCGCCGGCGAGGTCGTGCTGGAGCGCCGTTGGGATGACGGTGCCCACTTTGATCACGAGGCGGCGCTGGCCCACCTCATGGAGGTCTTGCCGGCCTTTTTGCATCGCATCAAGGTGGTGGCGGTGGGGCATCGCATCGTGCATGGCGGTGTGGCGTTCCACGAACCGGTGGTGCTGACGCCTGATGTGGTGGACGACTTGGCCAAGCTCATTCCGCTGGCCCCTTTGCATCAGCCTCACAACCTGGCGCCCGTGCGTGCCTTGATGAAGCTGGCACCCGATGTGCCGCAGGTGGGCTGTTTCGACACGGCCTTCCATGCCACCAACCCGTCTGTGTCTCAGCGCTTTGCCCTGCCGCGCGAGTTGCACGACGCCGGAGTACAGCGCTATGGTTTCCATGGGCTGTCGTACGAGTTCATTGCCTCACGCTTGCCGCATGTCGATCGCCATGCCGCCAAGGGGCGCACGGTGGTCTTGCATCTGGGCAATGGCTCCAGCATGTGCGGCATCGAGGCGGGGCGCAGCGTTGCCAGCACCATGGGCTTCACGGCACTGGATGGCTTGATGATGGGCACCCGATGCGGAGCCATCGACCCGGGCGTGCTGATCTGGTTGATGGATGAGCGCGGCCTGAACGCCCGACAAATCGAGTCCCTGCTTTACAAGCAGTCCGGTCTGCTGGGAGTGTCGGGCTTGTCATCCGACATGCGCAGCCTGTTGGCGAGCGACCACCCACATGCCCGCGAAGCGGTGGATCTGTATCTGTACCGCATCCGTCGTGAACTGGGCTCGCTGGCGGCTGCATTGGGCGGGCTGGATGCCTTGGTCTTCACCGCCGGCATCGGCGAACATGCGGCCGTGTTGCGCGCTCGCGTGTGCCGCGATGCCGCGTGGTTGGGGGTCGAGCTGGACGAGCAAGCCAACGACGACCGGCCGCTGGAGGCCGGTCAGGCCCATTGCATCAGCAAGCCGGGCAGCCGTGTCACCGTGTGGGTGATTCCCACCAACGAAGAGCTGATGATTGCCCGGCATGCCCGCGAACGGGTGCCGGACTTCCGACAAAAGGGGAGTGAACGTCTCATGCATGCCTCCTGAGCGTGCAGTGACCCTCCCCCGGGTCTACAATCAAAGGTTCGATAAGCGCTGCACGGGCGGCGCACTCCCGGAAAGGATTCCCTCATGTCGATGGACGATCGCGACGGCAAAATCTGGATGGACGGCAAGATGGTGGAATGGCGCGATGCCAAGATCCACGTGCTGACCCACACACTGCACTATGGCTGCGGCGCCTTTGAAGGCGTACGTGCCTACAACACCGTCAACGGTCCGGCCATCTTCCGCCTGAAGGAACACACCGAGCGCCTGTTCAACAGCGCCAAGATCCTGCGCATGCCCATGCCCTTCACCATGGAAGAGGTCATGCAGGCTCAGCTGGATGTGGTCAAGGCCAACAACCTCGAAAGCTGCTACCTGCGTCCGCTGGTGTGGCTGGGTTCTGAAAAGATGGGTGTGAGCCCCAAGGGCGCCAAGGTGCACCTGATGGTGGCCGCCTGGGCTTGGGGTGCTTACCTGGGCGAAGAAGGCCTGAAGCGCGGCATCCGCGTCAAGACCTCCAGCTTCACGCGCCACCACGTCAACATCACGATGACGCAGGCCAAGTCGGTGAGCAACTACACCAACTCCATCCTGGCCAACCTCGAAGCCACCGAAGACGGTTACGACGAAGCCATGTTGCTGGATACCGCGGGCTTCGTGTCCGAAGGTGCGGGTGAGAACCTGTTCATCATCAAGGACGGCAAGCTGTTCACGCCCGACCTGTCGGCCGGCGCCCTCAACGGCATCACCCGCAACACCATTTTCGCGATCTGCCAGGACCTGGGCCTGGAGATCAAGGAAAAGCGCATCACGCGCGACGAGGTGTACATCTGTGACGAAGCCTTCTTCACCGGTACGGCTGCCGAAGTGACCCCGATTCGCGAACTGGACCGCATCCAGATCGGTATCGGCTCGCGCGGTCCCATCACCGAGAAGATCCAGAACGCCTTCTTCGACATCGTCAACGGCCGCAACCCCAAGTACGCTGGCTGGCTGACCAAGGTCTGATTCACAAGGACATCAACCATGAGCACGAACGCACAAACTCCCAAGGCTGTGGTGGAACTCTCCGCTGCTGACCTGCAGGGCCCTGGCGTGGTGGCTTGCCCCATGCCCGGTCAGGCCGCATGGAACAAGCACCCCCGTGTCTTCATCAACGTGGCGGGTCATGGCGAAGGCGCCTGCCCGTACTGCGGTACGGTGTACAAGCTCAAGGCCGGTGAAAAGGTCCACGCACACTGATGTGCGTGAAGGCGGCTCGACTGCCTGAGTGATGAAATCAAGCCCGGCCCTCGTGCCGGGCTTTGTCGTTTGACGTGTTGGATTGAGCGCATGATGACTGCCGCATACCCTGCGACCCTGGATAACGTGACCACGCTGGCAGAGCTGTTGTCATGGCGTGCCAGCCAAACCCCCAAGGGCGAGGCTTACCGCCAGTACAACGCCCAGACTCAGCGCTGGGACAGCCTGACCTGGGCGCAGGCGCAAGAGCGCGTGGCGCATTGGGCGCGCGCGCTGGACGCCATGCAACTGGACCGTGGCGCACGGGTGGCTATCTTGCTGCCCAATGGGCTGGATGCCATGAGCATCGATCAGGCTTGTTTGAACCGTGCGTGCACGCCGGTGCCCTTGCACGCCATCGACAATCCGGCTAGCGTGGCCTACATCCTCGCCGACAGTGCCGTGTCGCTGCTGGTGGTGCAGACCTATGCACAGTGGCAGGCCATTGAAGGGGTGGGGACACCCTTGCCCGCTTTGCGCGCCGTGGTGTTGACGGATGATGTGCTGCCGACGCAGGCACCATCTCAGCCGGCCCTGATGCGTCTGCAGGACTGGTTGGCGGGCGGTGATGCGGTCACCGCTGCCGTGAAGGTGACACCGCCGGTGCCAGAAGATCTGGCAGCCATCGTTTACACGTCGGGTACCACGGGCAAGCCCAAGGGGGTGATGCTGAGTCACCGCAATGTGCTGTCCAACGTCAAAGGCGTGTTGAGCCAGGTGCGGCCCGTGCCGGAGGATGTGTTCTTGTCTTTCCTGCCGCTGTCCCACACGTTTGAGCGCACCGCTGGCTACTACTTGCCCATGGCTGCAGGGTCTTGTGTGGTGTACGCACGCTCGGTGGCCTTGCTGGGGGAGGATCTCAAGTCTGTCCGTCCCACCGTGTTGATTTCGGTGCCACGCATTTACGAGCGAGTGTTTGCCAAAGTGCAAGAGACACTGGCTGGCGCAAGCCTGAAGGCTCGCATGTTTGCGTGGGCGCAAGAGGTGGGCTGGCGGCGCTTCTGCCGCGCGCAAGGTCTGCCCGTGGAGGATGCCAAGTGGTCTTGGTGCGATGCGCTTGTCTGGCCCTTCTTGCAATCGAAGGTGGCGCAACCTCTGCTGAATCAGTTTGGCGGTCGACTGCGTGTGGCCGTGAGTGGCGGCGCGCCCTTGTCGTCGGTGCTGGCACGTTGTTTCATCGGGCTGGGCATGCCGTTGGTGCAGGGCTATGGCATGACCGAAACCTCGCCCATCGTGGCCTGCAACCGCCCGGACGACAACGACCCGACCACCGTGGGCAAGACCCTGCCGGGTGTCGAGGTGCGCATTGGCGAGAACCGCGAACTGCAGGTGCGTGGCCCTTCCGTCATGCAGGGCTACCTGAACCGCCCGGAGGACACGGCCAAGATCCTGTCCTCCGACGGATGGTTGGGTACGGGGGATCAGGCTTCGGTCGACCCGGTCACGGGCCGCATCCGGATCCTGGGGCGCATCAAGGAAATCATCGTCACTTCGACAGGTGAGAAGGTCCCGCCTGGCGACCTCGAGCTGGCGCTGACGGCCGATCCGCTGTTTGCGCAGGCCTTTGTCGTCGGTGAGCAGAAGCCCTTCATCGCGGCGGTGGTGGTGCTCAACCCGGTCGAGTGGGGGCGTCTGGCCAGCAGCCTGGGGCTGGTGGCCGATGCGCCGGCCAGTCTCGTGGCGCCGCAAGCCGTGGCTGCCGCGCTGGCGCGCATCAAGGCCGCGGCCGCAGGCTTCCCGCATTACGCGGTGCCTCGCGCGGTGTGCCTGAGCACCGATCCGTGGACCATTGAAAACACCATGATGACGCCGACCCTCAAGCTCAAGCGCAACAACCTGATGGTGCGCTTCGCCGCTGAGATCGAGCGCATGTATCAACGCTGAAGCGGCCCCTACAATCGGTGCCAATCATGAAGACCTCGCACGAATTCGTACTCACGCTGTCTTGCCCGGATACCACGGGCATCGTCCACGCCGTCTCGGGCTTGCTGTACCAGGCGGGCTGCAACATCATCGACTCGCAGCAGTTTGGTGACGTGCAAAGCGAAGACAGCACCGGCCTGTTCTTCATGCGTGTGCACTTTGCCGCGCCCGACCATCTGGCCGACGCCACGACGCTCGACAAGCTGTTTGCTCACGTGCGTGAACAGTTCAAGATGACGGCACAGATCCATGCGCGTTCGCGCAAGCCTCGCGTGCTCATCATGGTCAGCAAGCACGGCCATTGCCTCAACGACCTGCTGTTCCGCTGGCGCTCGGGTTGGCTGGACATCGACATCCCGGCCATCGTCTCGAACCATCCGGACTATGCCGAGTTGGCGGCCAGCTATGGCATCCCGTTCCACCACATGCCGCTGCCCACGGGCTCGGGCACGGACGTCAAGCGAGCGCAAGAGCAGCAGGTGGAAGCCTTGGTCGAGCGTGAGGGCATCGACCTCGTGGTGCTGGCGCGTTACATGCAGATCCTCAGCCCCGAGTTCTGCGCCTTCCTCAAGGGCCGGGCCATCAACATCCACCATAGCTTCCTGCCCAGCTTCAAGGGTGCGAAGCCCTACTACCAGGCACATGACCGTGGCGTGAAGCTCATCGGTGCCACCGCGCACTATGTGACGGCCGACCTGGACGAAGGCCCGATCATCGAGCAGGACGTCGAGCGGGTGGATCACACCCTGACCCCCGAAGACTTCACGGCCGTGGGCCGCGATGTGGAATGTGTGGTGCTGGCCCGTGCCGTGAAGTGGCACACCGAGCGCCGCGTGCTGATGAACGGTCACAAGACCGTGGTGTTCAAGTAAGGACGATCGCACCATGAACGACCCTCGCGCCCTCAAGGCCACGCAAGCCCTGTTGACCTCGGCCGATGAAACCGAGGCATCCTTCTATGATGCGCTGCGTCATGGTGACCTCGACAAGGTGATGGCCGTTTGGGCTGACGACGAGGAGATCGCCTGCGTGCCCCCCAGCGCACCTCGCACCGTCGGGACAGTGGCCGTGCGCGCCGCTTTCGAGGCCTTGCTGGCCAGCGGGCCGGTGCACATCAGCATTGAGCACGTGCGCCGCATGGAAACGGCAGTGTGCGCCATCCACCACGTGACCGAGCGTGTGCAGGTGATGACCCCAGAAGGACTGCAAACGGCCTTTGTCATCGCCACCAACGTGTACCTGCGTACGGCACAAGGCTGGCGCATGGTGGCGCACCACGCCAGCGCGGGGATGCCGCAAGACATTCCTGACATTTCCGAGCCCCGCTCGACCCTGCACTGAATCGGCTGACGTCGTGCAGCACTACCGTGCTCCCCGTTGGTTGGCGGGCCATGGTGCCTGGGGCGGCCATGTCCAAACCATCTGGCCCGCGCTGTACAGTCGGGCGCGGGCGGACCGCCAGCCTGATGGGGTGCGCTACCAGCGCGAACGCTGGACCACCCCCGATGCCGATTTCATCGACTTGGACTGGCGGTCGGCTGGCCCTGCTGACGCTGGTCGGCCCTTGCTCGTGCTGTTCCATGGGCTGGAGGGGTCGTCCCAAAGCCATTACGCGCGCGCCTTTGCCCATTGGGCGCACGCGCAGGGGTGGGACTATGTCGTGCCCCATTTTCGTGGGTGCTCGGGCGAGATCAATCTGGCGCCCCGCGCGTATCACTCGGGCGACTTTGAAGAGGTGGACTGGATCCTGCGCCGACTGGTGCTGCAGCGCACCGGCCCTTGCGTGGCCGTAGGCGTGTCACTGGGTGGCAATGCGCTGTTGCGGTGGGCGCAGGAGGCGGGGGCGGATGCGGCCCGAGTGGTGCGGGCTGTGGCGGCGGTATCGTCGCCCATTGACCTCAGTGCGGCCGGCGCAGCCCTGGGGCGTGGGGTGAACCGACACGTGTACACCCGAATGTTCCTGAACACGCTCAAGCCCAAGGCGCTGGACAAGCTCCGTCAGCATCCTGGGCTGGGTCACCCTGATGCCTTGCTGCGTGCGCGGAATCTGTACGAGTATGACAATGCCTGGACGGCACCGTTGCACGGTTTTGCCAGCACCGAGGACTACTGGACGCGTTGCTCGGCCAAGCCGGGCTTGAGGGCCATGAAACACGTGCCCGCGCTGGTGCTGAATGCGCGCAACGACCCTTTCATGCCTGCTGCGGCCTTGCCGAGTGCGCAAGACGTTGGGGCCGCGGTGACCCTGTGGCAGCCTGGCGAGGGTGGCCACGTCGGTTTTGCTGCTGGCCGTTTGCCTGGGCACGTGGCGGCCTTGCCGGAAGCCGTCGGGGACTGGCTGGCGCAACACATGAACGAAGGACAGCGATAACCATGGACGACATCGTCAAAGCCGCCATCAAGAAGTGGCCCAACGTGCCCCATTGTTATGGGTGGCTGGCGCTGGATGCGCGCGGCGACTGGTATTTGCGCGATGAACCCACGCAGGCGGCAGGCCCCTTCCCTCAGGTCAAGGGCAGCCGGATCGAGCACGACAAGTTCAAGGAATTCATCCACCGCAATTACGAGCACGACGAACGCGGGGCCTGGTTTTTTCAGAACGGTCCTCAACGCGTGTATCTGCAGCTGGAGGCCGCACCGTGGGTGCTGGGCGTGCGGGCGTCAGCGGGGGGGTATGAAGTGATGACCCACACAGGCTTGCCTGTGCGTGAGGTGCGATCCAGTTGGCTGGATGAGCAAGGGCGCCTGTTCTTGGACACAGAGCACGGCTTGGGGCTTGTGCGGTCGATGGACATGGACGCGGCGGCCGATGCGGTGGCCGCAGAGGTGTGGACGCCGCAGGAGATGGCGTTTGCCGACATGCCGGCGCACTTTGGCTTTGTGTGTCAGCCGACCCCCTGAATGCTTGGGGTCTTGGGTGTGGAGCGCCCATGAAAAAAGCCGGCTGATGCCGGCTTTTTTGTGAGGCAGAAACCGCTCAGGGTGCCGAAGCAGCGGCTGCGGGTGCAGCAGGTTCCGCAAACTTGGCGCCACCTGCGTTGGCCATGTAAACCAGACCACGGTGCACTTCGAGGTCGCTGAAGTCGCCGCCGCCTTGCGCGGGCATGGCGTTAAAGCCCTTCAGGGCGTGTTCCAGCAGCTTGTCAACGCCTTGCGCAATGCGAGGGCCCCAGGCAGCGGCATCACCGAACTTGGGTGCACCCAGCATGCCGGAGCCGTGGCAGCTTGCACATTGGGCCTTGAAGACGTCTTCGCCAGAGCGGGGGCCAGTGTTGGCAGAAGCGACCTTGATCGCCACGGTGCCCACAGGCATGATGCGGTCGCCAGCGCTTTGGGTGACGGCTGCATTGCTGCCAGCGTTCTTGACCGAGTAGACATAGCTCACCAGCAAGCCAACGAGGGCTGCGGGGATCAGGAACGATGCCAGCACGGCAACGACCAGTTGCTGAGGGGAGCTGACGGACTCTTGGGTTTGGGGCGCTTGGCTCATGGGTGCTCTCAGGAGGCGCTGGTTGGAATGAATGGGGGGACGGACAAAAGAGTCCAGTCGGGCGAAAGGGAGATTATAGGTCGTGGCTCAGCATTGAGAAAGATAAACCGGCATCAGCACTGCTAGAATCCAAAGTAGTGCGCCCGTAGCTCAATGGATAGAGTACTGCCCTCCGAAGGCAGGGGTTGCTGGTTCGATCCCAGCCGGGCGCGCCACCTGGCGCAAGTGCCGCGCCGAAATTTGGGCCTTGCTGCCCAGTCAGCCTCGCTCCACGGGGCGCAGTCGGTCCTGACACCACTCACTCCAGCTTCCTGCAAACAGTTGGCTTCCGTGCAACCCTGCTACGGACATGGCCAGCATGTTTGGCAACGCACTGACACCGCTGCCGCATTGGTGCACGACGGATTCCGGGGCCCTGCCAGCCAATAACGCCAGGAACTCTGTGCGCAGCTGCTCTGCGGATTTGAAGTGCCCGTTGTCATCCAGATTAAGTACAAATGGCCGATTCAGTGCACCCGGAATGTGCCCGGCAACGGGATCCAGCGGTTCGACTTCCCCGCGATAGCGAGGCGCGGCACGTGCATCGATGATGGTCTGCTCGGGGCGCCCCAGGTGCGCCATGACTGTCTCGGCACTCACTGGGCTCACCTGCGCCTTGCCTGCTTCCCAGTTGGATGGTGTTGGCGGGTGGGGCTGACCATGCGCCACGGCCCCTCCCATGGCCAGCCAAGCGCCCAAGCCGCCGTCCAGCACGGCCACGGCATCGTGGCCCATCCATTTCAGCATCCACCACAGACGGCCGCAGAAGTTCATGCTGTTGCGGTCGTAGGCCACCACCTGTGTGTGTGGCGTCAGACCAATCTGCCTCAGCCAGTGCGCGAAGTGCTCACGATTTGGCAGCGGATGTCGGCCGCCGGACGCGGCGTTGGCAGAGGTGTGCGCGCTGAGGTCCGTGTTGAGGTCTGCGTAGATGGCCCCTGCAATGTGCTGCGCCTCAAATTGCTGACGGCCTGCGGCAGCATCCATCAGGTCTGAGGTGCAATCGATGATGCGCACGTTTTGTGCGGCGTCTGCCGTCAAAGACTGCAGTTGTTCTGCGGTGATGAGTGTGGTGTACATGACAGCGATCGTCAGGCTGGGTAAGCAGTGCGGCCGGAAGATGAGGCGGCAAGGGTGGCCTCATGAACTCCCCGCCAGATACGGGCACAGCATACTGGAGCACTGGGCTGCGCCCAATCGTCGGCGTTCTGGGCTTGGGTTTTGATGACTTCACATACCCTGCGGGGTATGTTAATGTGAGTCCCTCTTGAACGAGGGACCTACCCATGAAAGTGTCTGCATTGGCTGTCGCCTTGATGGCTGCCTACTCCGCGTCTCATGCAGCAGATCTCCTGACCGCGTATCGGGAGGCTTTGGCGAATGATCCGTCCTATGCGGCGGCTCGCGCACAGCGTGACGCAGACCAGGAAAAGCGAACACAGGCGAAGGCCGGGTTGTTGCCGCAGGTTGGCCTTCAGGCCAGCACCAATTGGAATCAGGCCGATGTCACGATGGCGGGGGGGGCTTCGCAGCTCTCGCGTGACTACAACAGCAATGCTTATGGCATCCAGTTGACGCAGCCGTTGTTCCGCTGGCAAAGCTGGGTGCAATACGAGCAGGGTGATTTGGCCGCAGCAATGGCCGACACTCAGCTGAGCCTGACGCGGCAGGATCTGACTTTGCGCGTGGCTCAAGCCTATTTCCAAGTCTTGTATGCACAAGATGCACTGGATGCCGTGACCTATTTGCGTCGGGCATCGGATGAGCAGAACAGGGCCGCAAAGGCTTCGTTCGAAAAAGGCGTGGTGACCGTGACCGATGTGCACGAGGCACAAGCCCGCCTCGATTTGGCACAGGCACAGGAGTTGACCGCGCAGCAGCAGTTGGGGTTGGCCAGGGCCAATCTGACAAGGCTGACCGGGCAGCCTGTGGCATCCGTGGCGAAGTTGCCGGTTGCTGTGAAGCTCGCGCCCCCCCATCCGATCGCAGCCGATGAATGGTTGGCGGCGGCCGGTCAAAACAACCTGGGTGTTCATCTGCGCGAGATGGCGCAAGACATGAGTGCATTGGCGGCGCGCCGGGCGGCTGCGGGGCATCTGCCCACGCTGGACCTGGTGGCCAGCCGAGGTGTACAGAATCGGACCACAATGGGCGTGGATCGCGTGGAGGCCAATACCGTCGGCGTCCAATTCACCTTGCCACTGTATGCGGGCGGATACATCAGCTCGCAACAGCGCGAAGCAGCACTGCTGCGCGTCAAGGCCGAGGCTGAGTTGGACGATGCTCGCAAAGGGGCGCAGTTGGCGGCACAACAGGCGTGGCTCAACCTGACCAGTGGCTTGGCGCAGGTGAAAGCCTTGGAGGCATCCCAACAGTCATCGCAAACGGCGCTCGATTCCAACAAGCTGGGCTATCAAGTGGGTGTACGCATCAACATCGATGTCTTGAATGCACAGGCCCAGCTGGCCGACACGATGCAGCGGTTGTCCAAGGCGCGCTATGACACGTTGATGGCCCAGCTGCAATTGAAGGCAGCTGTGGGGGCACTGTCCGATGCAGACGTGCAGCAACTCAATGCTTTGTTGGTCGATTGACCCTTTGGGAGGTGGTGATGGCTGGCAACGATTCGCATGGTGCGGAACATGCCGAAGAGGGGGCATTTCGTCGCGCACAGCAGGTTCAACGTGCGCTGTCAGAACTCAACGCGCGCATCGCCACCTTGTCGACCGTGCTGCACATTGATCTGAGTGATGCGGTTGTGATGCAGTCTGTGCTTCAGGGGACTCATCCAGCCTTTGGTGTGCTGCATCAACACCAACAGTTGGGGGGGGAGCGAACGGGCGCAGACAAGCGCCACGATCGAACCCTTCAGGAATTGCAAGGACTGTTGGCTTTGCGCTGTGACCTCATGACGGCCACCATCGGCGAGCTGGGGCTGAGCGTCACGCAGGACATCGTGCAGCAAGTACAGGATCGGCGCGAGCAGGAGGGCTTGAGACCTGACGCAGATGGCTTTCATCTGCGCCATCTGCTCAAGCCGGATGTGGGTTGAAGGTCAGCGATCCTTCAGCTTCATGATGCCCATGGCCTTCATCATCATGCGTTCGTAGATGGGCTCGGACGTCCCCTTCTTCATCTTGCGCATGAAGTACTTTTCAAACGCAATTTTGGCCAGGTGGACCCAGTAGCCTTCACTGAACCAGCTCACGTTGCGTGGCGGGATTTGAGGCAGCGCGACGAACGCGGCACCGCGATCTCCGAAGTCCGCCAGACACACAGCATTCCAGGTGGCTTTCTCGGTCGGAGGTTGCCCATCCAGCACAGAACGGATGTTGTGCGCGGTGGCCGTGACCATCGATTCGATCATGTAGCCGGTCTTGGGGATGCCGGTGGGGATCGGCGTGGGCTCAGGGGGCGTGATGGCCACGCACACGCCCACAGCAAAAATGTTGGGATAGCGCGGGTTGCGTTGGTGGTCGTCAATCAGCACGAAGCCTCTTGGGTTCACCAGGCCTTCAATGCCCATGATGGCGTCGACGCCCTTGAAGGCCGGCAACATCATCGAGTATTTGAAGGGCAGGGCATGCTCCTTCTTGGGCTTGCCATCGTCGTCGTGCTCCATGACATGCATGGTGCCGTTTTCAACCCGGGTCACCTTGGCATTGCAAATCCAGCGGATGGATTTGTCGCGGAAGATGGACTCCATCATGCTCTTCGAGTCCCCCACACCGTTGAGACCCAGATGCCCGATGTAGGGCTCTGACGTGACGAAGGTCATGGGCACACGGTCTCGGATCTTGCGCTTGCGCAGGTCCGTTTCCATGATCATGGCGTACTCGTAAGCAGGACCAAAGCAGGACGCGCCTTGCACAGCACCCACGATGATCGGACCGGGGTCTTGCACAAATTGCATCCATGCCTCTTTGGCGTGAACCGCATGGTCCACATGGCAAACGGACTGCGTGTAGCCTTGTGGGCCCAACCCCTCAATCTCGTCAAAGGCCAGTTTGGGGCCTGTGGCGATGATCAGGTAGTCATACGCGATCTGTCTGCCATCCACCAACTCCACTTGGTTTTGTTCAGGGTGCACACGCTTGGCCCCGACGGGGATGAAATCGACGCCTTTTTTCTCCAGAATCGGGGCAATCGGCAGCTCAATCTCATCACGGTCGCGCCAGTCCACGGCCACCCACGGGTTCGACGGGACGAAGTGGAATGTTGCTGTATTGGAGATGACAGTGACCTGGTCACCCGGGCCCGTCTGCTCCTTCATTTCGAAAGCCATGGGCAAGCCGCCAATACCGGCGCCCAGGATCACGATGTGTGCCACGCTCATCTCCTATACGCATACCCGTATGGGTATATTGGGATGATCTGCTTTGTCGTGAAGCCTGGCTACAGGGTTTGTGCGGGGGTGGGGTGAGAAATCTCACGTCTCGGGCATGGGCGCATCCACCAGAAATAAGGACAAGCCACCCTGCTGTTTGTCCGGTAGTCTGGGTGCAAGATCGGTTCAAATGGTGGGATAGGATCCTCACACCATGCCGGCTGATCTGCCCCCCCCACCAGACACTGCGACTTCCGAAGCGGATTTGACGCTGGAGTACCTCCTGCGTCGGATGCGCTTCAAGAGCGACTTTCCTGCGCTGTCGACATCGATCATGCGCGTGCAGTCGCTGTCTGACTCGGAAACGGGCAGCTTGCACATCCTGTGCGATGAGATTCTGAAAGACGTCGCACTCACGCAAAAGTTGCTGCGCGTGGTCAACACGGCCCATTACCGCCGTGCAGGCACAGATCCCATCAGCACGGTGTCACGCGCGGTCAGTCTGATTGGCGTGGCCACGGTGCGGAACTTGGCGCTGTCGCTGATGTTGTTGGATCACATGGAAGACAAGGTCCACGCAGCGCAGTTGAAAGTGGAATTTTTGCGAACCGTGATGGCGGGGACGCTGGCCAGCGAGATGGCGCATCCGCCGCGCATGGCTGAAGAGGCATTTCTGGGTGCGTTGTTCCGCAACTTGGGGCGTTTGCTGGTGGCGTTTTATTTGCCGGAAGATGCTGAGCAGATTCGCCTGTTGACGGTCAAGCGCCCTGACAACCCCCGTCCTTCGACCATTCAGGAGGCCTCGACCAAGGTCCTCGGCGTGGGGCATGATGAACTGGGGGCCTATGTCGGTAAGCAGTGGGGCTTGCCGGACAACTTGCTGGCATGCATGAGAACGCCCACCGGGGGCGTCCCCAGTCGATCCTTGGCCGCACGTCCTGAGCGCATGTGGTGGCTGGCGAGCCTGTCTGACCAGACCGCGCAGGCGATGCTCGACCACGAGCCTGGCGCATTGGGGGATGAACTCAAAAATCTGACCGCCCGCTTTGGCTCGGCCCTTGATTTGCAACCCAATGAGTTGTCGGATGCGGCAGGCCGTGCGCGCAAGCGATTGACCGAGCTGACGCATGCGCTCAACATGCACGTCCCTGCTGCGTCGCCGGGTGAACGGTTGCTGGAAACATATTATGTGGACGCTCCCAATCAGGGGCAGGCCGATGGCCCAACCGCCGCGGAACTGGGTTTGGACGACTCCGCGTTCGGCGACACGACCTTGGAGCCTGGTATGCCGCTGCCGACGCAAGACGCGGCCAGCATTCTGACCAACGGCATCCAGGACATCACCAACACCCTGGTGGAATCCTTCCGACTGAATGATGTCCTTCAAATGATCCTGGAGACCATGCTGCGTGCGCTGGACTGCCGCCGCGTGGTGTTCTGCTTGCGCGACCCCCGTACCGGGCAGTTGCTGGGACGTTTGGCGCTCGGTGAAGGGGCCGAAGAAATCAAGGATTTGTTCAAGGTGCCACTGGTGCTACAGCCCGGGGTGGTGCCGGATCTGTTTTCTGCGATTTGCCTCAAACACGCAGACACTTTGATCGCGGATGCCAGCGCATCGGCCATTGCCAATCGCTTGCCCGCCTGGTTTCGTGATCGTGTGCAGGCCCCCACCTTCCTGCTGCTCCCGTTGGTCCTGAAACGTGTCAACCAGCCCGATGTGGTGCTGGGGTTGATCTATGCCGACAAGGGGCAGGCAGGCAGCATGGCCATCGATGAACGTGAGCTCTCTCTCCTGCGTACCCTGCGCAATCAGGCCGTCATGGCGTTTCGACAGGCCACCGGCGCATAAAATTTCATAATGTGGTGTTGCGCGATGGCATCGCGGCTGAGATGAACTGCGGCGACAATGCTTTGCTGCGTACCTTGGCGCAGCGACTCTGTATTTGTCGGCGGTAGTTATGGATCGACGTGTGTTCACAAGTGGCCATTGCCCATTCGAGGCGGTGGCATGACCACGTCTCAACTTCCACTGATGGGGGCTGCCGCATCGGGGCGCGCACCGCTCAGTCTGCCGACGCGCGTCCATTTGCGGCAGCACATCCTGATCCCGGTCGCCGTGACCTTGCTCATGGTCATGGCCTTGTTTCTCTATGGCGCGGATCGGTACTTGGGCGAGGTCGAAAGCGACCATACCCAGTCGGCGGCAGACATTGCTGTCAACGTGTGGCGCGAGCAAATCAATCAACAAACCGAACGGCTGAGCTGGTTTGTTGCGCGTGCTCAAAACGACCCCTTGCTGCGCCAGGCCATGGAAAGAGGGGACGCGGGCAGTCTGCTGACCCTGAGTCAGGCACAACTGCATGACTTGGCCAAAGCCTTTGGCATCACCCATTGGTACTTCATGACGCCTGACCAGCGTGTCCTGCTGCGGGTACACGCGCCTGGGCGTCGCGGTGATCTCATCGAGCGCAAGACCATGCGGGAAGCGGTCGTCGGGGGGGCGGCGGTCTCCGGGTTGGAGGTGGGCGCCATGGGGACGTTCACACTGAGGCATGTCGCGCCTTGGCGCATTGGCGATCGACTCATCGGCTACATCGAGATGGGCTCGGACGTGGACTGGTTCGCTTTGCAGGTCAAGCGCCAAACGGGGTTGGACGTCGTTTTGGCTTTGCAGAAGCAATACATCAGTGCTGACACGTTTGGCCTGGGCAAATCCCACATGGGCTTGATCGGGCCGTGGAGCCAAGATCCTGGGCTGGTGGTGTTGCGCAATACCTTGCGGGAAGTACCTGGGGATTTGCTGCGCCAAGTGAACGAACTGGGAGCGAAATCCGGCGCGACCGAGTTGACCGTTGAGAGCCTGTCCAAACGCTGGTCGGGCGCCGTCCGCGATCTGACCGACAGTGAAGGGCGCAGCGTGGCCAAGTTGATCGTGCTGCGTGATGTCACCAAGGAGCAATTGGCCAGTGCGCGCGAGATGCGCGTTGCCGGCGTGGTGTCGGGCATGGCCGTGTTGTTGTTGCTGTTTGTGCTTCTGGTGCGTATCAACGAAGCCGGCCGGCGCATGGAGCGCGCGGACTCCACCATGCGCTTGGCTGCAGCCGCGTTTGAGGGACAGGAAGGCATGATGGTGCTGGACGTGCAGGGCAACATCCAGCAGGTCAATCATGCGTTCACCGAAATCTCAGGCTTCCAGCCCGACGAAGTACTGGGCAAAGGCACGCGACGCCTGTGGGCACTGGACAAGCATGATCGAGCCTTCTATCAGCGCATCATGGACACCCTCAACGAAACCGGGCGTTGGCAGGGTGAGTTGTGGAGTCGCCATCAGGACGGTGGCCTGTACTTTGTGCGCTTGTGTCTGACGCTGGTCAGTACGGGGAGTCAGCATGCGACCTATTGCGTTGCTGCGTTCTCTGACATCACTGCGCGCAAAGAGGCCGAGGCGCAAATCGAGCGCCTGGCTTTTTATGACCCGCTGACCAGCCTGCCCAATCGTCGACTGCTCATGGATCGGGTCACGCATGCCTTGGTCAGCGCACGACGCAACGGTCACATGGGGGCCTTGCTGTTGATCGACCTGGATCACTTCAAGACGCTCAACGACAGTCTGGGGCATGACCGCGGGGACGAGTTGCTCAAACTGGTGGCGTCACGCTTGCAGCAGGCCGTGCGTGACAGTGACACGGTTGGTCGACTGGGGGGGGACGAGTTTGTGGTGGTTCTGGAAAACCTCCATCTGGATCCCGTTCTGGCGGTCAGTCAGGCGCAAGCCGTGGGCAACAAGCTCCTGCAAATGATGAGTCAGGTGTTTGACCTAGCCGCCATTGAGTACCACGGCGGCTGCAGCATCGGTGTCAGCCTGTTTGGCGGGCAATACGACATCAATCTGGATGAGTTGCTCAAGCAGGCTGATCTCGCGATGTATGCCGCCAAGGCGGCAGGTCGGAATGCCTTGCGCTTTTTCGATCCGGCGGCCCAAGCAGAGGTGGCGCGCCGTGTCGAGCTGGAAGCCGACATGCGCAAGGCCTTGACCCGCCATGAGTTTGAGTTGTTCTACCAGCCACAGGTCAATGCCGACGGCACCGTGCATGGCGCAGAAGCGCTGCTTCGCTGGCATCAACCTCAGCGTGGCATGGTGTCGCCGGGTGAGTTCATCCCCCTGGCGGAACAGAGTGGCCTGATTCTGCCGCTGGGGCAGTGGGTGCTGGAGTCAGCCTGTCGCCAGTTGGTGCGGTGGTCTCAGATTCCGGAAATGGCGCACCTGAGCGTGGCGGTGAACGTGAGCGCACGACAGTTCCGACAGGCCGATTTTGTGGCCTTGGTGAGTGATGCCCTGGAGCGTACCGGCGCCCGCCCTGATCTGCTCAAGCTGGAGTTGACAGAGAGCATGCTGGTGGACGACATGGAATTGGTCATCGACAAAATGGCGGCACTCAAGGTGATCGGAGTGGTGTTCTCGCTGGATGACTTTGGGACGGGCTATTCCTCGCTGCACTATCTCAAGCGCTTGCCCTTGGATCAGTTGAAGATCGATCAGTCCTTTGTGCGCAACGTCATGAGTGACGGCAACGATGCTGCCATCGTGCGGACCATCGTCGCCTTGGCCGATACGCTGGGCTTGACGGTGATCGCGGAAGGGGTGGAAACCTTGGAGCAGCGAGACTTTTTGTTGGCACAGGGCTGCCAGCACTTCCAGGGTTACCTGTTTGGTCGCCCGGTTCCCTCTGCCACGTTTGAAGACAGCCTGCGGGCGTGATCGCGCTGGCGGATAATGCGCCCCCATGTTCCGCATCGTTCTTGTCCACCCAGAGATCCCGCCCAACACCGGGAACGTCATTCGCTTGGCCGCCAACACGGGGTGTGAGCTGCATTTGATCGAGCCGCTGGGCTTCTCGATGGATGACAAGTTGCTGCGCCGCGCTGGGCTGGATTACCACGAGTACGCACCAGTGCGCCGGCATGCCAGCTGGGACGCGTTTCTGGCCGCGATGCAACCAGACCGCCAGCGCATGTTCGCCTTCACCACGCGTGGCAGCCAGCCCCTGGCGTCGGTGCCTTTGTTGCCTGGCGACTGGTTTGTGTTCGGCTGCGAAACCAGCGGACTGCCTGAGACCTTGCGGGAGACGTTTCTCACGTCGCAACGCGTCAGGTTGCCCATGCGCCCCGAGCAGCGCAGCTTGAACCTGAGCAATGCCGTGGCCGTGACAGTGTTTGAGGCCTGGCGCCAGAACGGCTACGCAGGCGGCGCCTGAGGCGGCCTGCGTTGGCCGTTCAGGCTTCGGCCTTGGCTTCCCGGCGCATCAGCGCGCCCACTGCTTCGGCGGGGGTGAGGCGGTCATCCAGCACGGCTACCACCGCTTCGGTGATGGGCATGGACACCCCCAGGCTTTGTGCGCGCTGCCACACAGTGGCCGCGCTGTAGACGCCTTCGGCCACGTGGCCGAGGTCATGCAGGATCTGGCTCAGCTTCTTGCCGGTGGCCAGTTGCAAACCGACGGTGCGGTTGCGAGACAGGTTGCCCGTGGCGGTCAGCACCAAGTCGCCCAAGCCAGACAGTCCCATGAAGGTGTCGGGGCGTGCGCCCAAGGCCACACCCAGGCGGGTCATTTCGGCCAGACCGCGGGTGATCAGGGCCGCACGTGCGTTCAACCCCAAGCTCATGCCATCGACAATGCCGGTGGCAATGGCCAGTACGTTCTTCACAGCGCCGCCCACTTCCACGCCGACGGGGTCGGTCGAGGTGTAGACGCGCAAACTGTCAGAGTGAAAGGCGGCCACGGCTTGCTCGGCCAAGGCCTGATCGGCACTGGCGGCCACCAGGGCCGTGGGTTGACCCAAGGCCACTTCGTTGGCAAAGCTGGGGCCAGACAGTACACCGCTGCGCGCATGGGGGCGCAAAGCGGCTGCGATCTCGTGCCCGAGTCGGCCTGTGCCTTTTTCAAAGCCTTTGCACAGCCAGAATGTGGCCGCATCGTCAGGCAGGCTTTGCAGCGTGCTGCCCAGCGCCGCCATGGGCGTGCCAATGATGATCAAGCCACCTTGACCGTGCGTAACAGCTTCCTGCAGGTCAGCGGTGACACGCAGGGCATCGGGGAAGGGGGCGTCGGGGAGATAACGGGTGTTGCAGCGGGCCGCCTGCATGTCGGCGACCTGGGCTGCGTCCCGGGCCCACAAGAGGACCCGAGGATTGTGCCGAGCAGCGCTGATCGCCAGCGCTGTGCCCCACGCCCCCGCGCCCAAAATCGCGAGGTTCGTGGTCATGGGCGAATCAGTTGGCTGCGCCCATTTGTGCCGCAGTGGCCTGCGCCAGTTGCGACTCGTACATGGCCTGGAAGTTGACTTCAGTCAGGTGCACGGGCGGGAAGCCTGTGCGGTTGATGACGTCGGCCACGGTGGCGCGCAGGTATGGGTACACGATTTGCGGGCAGGCGATGGCGATGATCGGCTGCATTTGCTCTTCGGGCACATTGCGGATTTCGAACAGACCGGCTTGCTTGGCCTCGACCAGGAACAGGGCCTTGTCGTTGACCTTGGTGGTCACGGTGGCGGTGACGGACACTTCGTACAGGCCGTCTTGCACAGGCTCAGCGTGCAGGTTCAGTTGCACGTCCACTTGAGGTTGACCTTGCTCCAGCAGAATTTGAGGGGCATTGGGCATCTCCAGCGACATGTCCTTCAGGTAGATACGCTGGATGCTGAAAGTGGGCTGGGCTTGTTCGCTCATGGTCAATCCTTGTATGACAGCGTCAGAATGAATGTTGACCACGATTATGGCCTACGGGTGTGACGCAACTCACACACGGCCCCCTCACAGCAGGGTCAGTCCCAAGGCCACGATGGCGGGGACGCCCTGAACCAGCATGATCCGCTTGCTGACGGTGGCCGCCCCGAACACGCCGGCCACGACGACGCAGCACAGGAAAAACACACGGATGTCATGCCCCGACGCACCTTGAAGAACGCCCCAGAGCAAGCCGGCCACCAGAAAACCGTTGTACAGCCCCTGATTGGCGGCGAGTGCGCGGGTGGCCTGTGCGAAGTCCTCCTTCAAGCCGAAGACGCGGCGACCTGCAGGGCGGGTCCACAAGAACATTTCCAGCACAAGGAAGCCCAGATGCAGCAAGGCGACGAGGGCGGTGGCGATGAGGTGCGCGGTGTACATGGCGATGGGGCTCCAGTTTGTTTTGTACTGTATAGTAAATAAATTGATGGCGTCAATGAATATTTGACTGATGAGTACAAAAATGGATGTCAAACCACGTGGACGTCCTCGGCGTTATGACCCCGAGGTGGTGTTGCGCCAAGGGTTGGAGACGTTTTGGCGCAAGGGCTATGCGGCGACGTCGGTGGACGACTTGTGCCTGGCCACAGGCTTGAACAAGCCCAGCCTGTACGCGGCGTGGGGTGATAAGCAGCAGTGGTACCGGCAGGCCCTGCAGGTGTATGTGAAGCAGGTGGGCGAAGGCATGGCACTGGCGCTGAATCAGGCGCGCCTGCACGATGCATTGGAAGCCTTGCTCCGTCAGGCGGTCTCGCTTTACCGGGATGGCCGGGGATGCTTCATGGTCACGACGGCACCCTCCGTGGCGTGGGACGATGACATGGTGCGCCACAGCATGGCGGCAGCCTTGGCCGCCCAGGATCAGGCACTGTGTGCCCGCTTTGAGCAGGCCATTGCACAGGGTGATGCCGGGCCTGCTGTGTCAGCACAAGGTTTGGCTGTGATGGTGTCCGCGTTGCTGCATTCGTTGGCGTTGCGCGCGCGTGTTGGCGAGCCGGAGACCGCACTGCTGCAGTGTGGTCTCGCGGGGCTGTCGGGCATCATGGCTGCAGCCCGGTCTGGGCGCACGTCAGGCGTTCAGTAGCGGCAGCAAGCCACCAGCCTGATCCAGCGCCATCAGGTCGTCGCAGCCGCCCACATGGGTGTCGCCAATGAAGATTTGCGGCACGGTGCGGCGACCGGTGATGGTCATCATGTGCTCGCGCTGTGCGGGGTCGAGGTCCACACGGATTTCTTCGATGGCTTCAACGCCGCGCTGCTTCAGCAGATTCTTGGCACGAACACAGTACGGGCAGACCTGGGTGGTGTACATCTTGACGGCTTGCATGATCGGGCGCTCGATGTGCGCCGCATGGCGCATGAAGTCGAAAAAAGAAAAGGACAGGCGCCATTGTGGCGTCTGCCCTTCGTCCCTGTTGAATCAGGGGGAATCTCAGCCCTTGTTCACGGGCAGGCCGGCTTCACGCCAGGCCTTCAGGCCGCCAGCCAGCGACTGCACGTTCTCGTAGCCCATTTGCTTGAGTTGCGCGGCCGCCTTGGCCGAACGCACGCCCGCGGCGCACACCACGATCAGCGGGGTGGCCTTGTTGCTGGGCAGGCCCTTGGCGGCGCCAATCTGGCTCAGCGGGATGTTCTTGGCACCACTCACATGGCCAGCGGCGAACTCGGCGGGCTCGCACACGTCGATGACCTGAGCCTTGTCCTTGTTCATGAGCTGAACGGCGGCAGCCGGCGTCAGACCTGCGCCCGAGCCTTCCTTGACTTGTTGCCACAGCAGCATGCCGCCCGAAGCGCCTGCGGCGAGGATCCAGTACCAGTTGTCAGCGATGAAGCTTGTAGATGTCATGAGAGGACTCGTTGAAGACGACTGCGATCCAGTATCGCCGCAATCGAGTGGAGGATTATAAAATCGCAGGTTGACCGGCAGGCTTCAGCTTGCCCACCTTCACCTCGATTGGGATCGACACGTCATGTACAAGCTCGTGCTGATTCGCCACGGCGAATCGACCTGGAACCTCGAAAACCGCTTCACCGGCTGGACCGATGTGGAGCTGACCCCCACCGGCGTGTCGCAAGCCATGTCGGCCGGCAAGCTGCTCAAGGCCGAGGGCTACGAGTTTGATGTGGCCTACACCTCGGTGCTCAAGCGCGCCATCCACACGCTGAACTACGTGCTGGACGAAATGGATCGCACCTGGCTGCCCGTGGTCAAGGACTGGCGTCTGAACGAGCGCCACTACGGCGGCCTGCAGGGCCTGAACAAGGCCGACATGGCCAAGCAGTACGGCGACGAGCAAGTGTTGATCTGGCGCCGCAGCTACGACACGCCGCCGCCTGCGCTGGATCCGCAAGACCCACGCGGCCAACGCCAGGATCTGCGTTACGCCAAGCTCAACGCCGAGGAAGTGCCGCTGACCGAGTGCCTGAAGGACACCGTGGCCCGCGTGGTGCCTTACTGGACCGACGTGCTGGCCCCCGCCATCAAGTCGGGGCAACGCATCGTGATCGCTGCGCACGGCAACTCCATCCGCGCCCTGATCAAGTATCTGGACGGGATCAGCGACAGCGACATCGTCGGCCTGAACATCCCCAACGGCATTCCGCTGGTGTATGAACTGGACGCTGACCTGAAGCCCATCAAGCACTACTACCTGGGCGACGCTGAAGCCGCTGCCGCTGCGGCTGCCGCCGTGGCCAAGCAAGGCAAGGCCTGATCGGTCTCGCTGGTTTTGTGCTCATGACAACCGCCCCTTGTGGGCGGTTTTTTGTGCCTGATGGCGCTTGGGCTTAGCGTCAGCGTTGCAGCGACCAGACCAGCGGACAGTGATCGGACAACTGCCGGCCTGAGTCGGCAGGGGCATACGCTTGTCGGCCAAAACGCGTGGCGCCAAAGCGCTGGCGCAAGCGGTCGCTGATCAGGATGTCGTCGATGTAGCGGCTGTGCCGGTCCTGGGCATCGCATGGCACATAAGCCTGGTCGGCAGTGGCACGGTGCAGGAGCGCGCCATGCGGGCGGTCATCGCTCCAGGCCGAGAAAACATTGAGCGGTGCGGCGTCGTCATCGCCGGCGTCATAACGGGCATCGCGGTCGAGGTGCCGGTTGAAGTCGCCGAGCACAGCGAATGCCACGCCTTCTTTCACGCGCTGGTCGATCCAGGTCTCGACCACCGGGACTTGCTGGCGCAAGCGCAGGCAGGGCGCAAAGCTGCGATCCAGCTTGCCATCGAAACAGCCACTTTTCAGGTGCACGTTGAGCAGGCGAATCGCGTGGGGGGTGCCAGGGTAAAGCGTGATGTCGGTGCCCGTGCGCGAGGTGCCGTCCACATCCAGTGCTACCAGTTCGGGTTGGCATTGGTAGGGAATGCCTTCACGGATGGCAAAGCCTGTTTTTTGCGGGTGAGCGCGTCGGCTGAAGCAGTCCAGTCGCCAGCCAGAGGTGAACACCAGCCGTGCGGCCTCCGGGCCATCCACCTCTTGCAATGCCACGACGTCAGGCGCCCAGTGGTCGCGCAGCGCCTGGGCGGTGCGGCTCAGCGCTTGAAAGTCCTGCTCATGGCGGGCGGGGGGCGGCGTGCGACCTGGCGTACAGGGTAGCGCCCGCTCATTACTGGCCGGTTGCTGGCGGGTGCAACGGGCCCGCAGTTCGGCTTGTGTTCCGGGGCTCATGAGCCATTCCAGGTTCCACGTCGCCAGGGTCAAGTGCGTGGCGCCGGTTGAGTCTTGGCGCTCAAACCATCCGGCGTGCGCCGCCCAGGCTAGCAACAAGCCGGCGCCCAGCATCAGGAGGGGGCGGCGGAAGCGGGAACGCGAAGGGGCTGTGGTCATCGTCCAGAAACAAAAACGGGGCCATGGATGGCCCCTGTGGTGGTCTGGCGAGATGTTCCGCGAAGCAGACCAGTGACGCACTCCCTCTGGAGGGTGTGACGAGCCTTACAGACCCAGTTCAGCGCGATCCAGCGTGTAGTTCTGCGGACCGGCCACGGCAATCTTGATGGCGCCAAGGCGGTTGGCCAGCGCCACGGCCTTCACGAGATCCCAGCCTTGCGACAGGCCATAGAGCAGGCCGCCCCGGAAGGCGTCGCCGCAACCGGTCGGATCGACCAGGGCCTCGGCTTTCACGCCGGGCACGTGGGTCTTCTCACCCTGAATCCAGACGTTGCAGCCTTCGCCGCCCAGGGTCTCGATCAGACCTTGAAGGTGAGACTTCGACAGCTCGGCCAGGCTTTGGCCGGTGCGCTCAGCCAGCATCTTGCCTTCGTAGTCGTTGACGGCCACCCAAGTGGCTTGCGACACAAAGCGCTTGAGATCGTCACCATCGAACATGGGCAAGCCTTGACCCGGATCGAACACGAAGGGGATGCCGGCGGCTTGCAGTTGCTCGGCGTGCTGAATCATGGCGTCGCGGCCATCCGGGGCCACTATGGCCAGCTTGATGCGTGGGTCGGCTTCAATGCGCTGCACGTGGGCTTGCTGCATGGCGCCGGGGTGGAAGGCGGTGATCTGGTTGTTGTCCTGGTCGGTGATGATCATCGCTTGAGCGGTATAGTCGCTCTCGATGGTGCGCACAAACTCCTGGCTCAGACCGACATGCTCCAGGCGGTTGCGGTAGATGGCACCGTCTTTGCCCAGGGTGGCCATGATCAGTGGATCACCACCCAATTGCTTGAGGCTGTAGGCGATGTTGCCGGCGCAGCCACCAAACTCCTTGCGCAGCGTGGGCACCAGGAAGGCGACGTTCAGGATGTGCACCTGATCGGGCAGGATCTGCTGAGCAAAGCGGCCGGGGAAGTTGGTGATCGTGTCAAAGGCCAGGGAGCCGCAGATCAGGACAGACATGGTGTGCCTTGGTGAAAGGGTGGAAAGTCAGGGGTAGAACAGCTCGGCGGTGTAGCCGGCGGGCTGCAAATTGCGGGTGCGCAGGCTCCAGACCAGCGTGGTGCTTTTTTCGCCGGGAGCGGCGTCGGGGCGGCTGGCAGTGGTCGCTGCACTGGCCGCTTTGTCGTCAGTGGCCGCAGCATCGGCGGTATCCAGCCATTGCGCATCGGCGGGGGAAAACACACGTCGGGCAATCAGGATGCCATTGGCGTCGGTCAGGCTCAGGTCCACATGCGGCCAGGCAATGTCAATCGGGGCGCGGTTGTGAATGATCACCGCCAGGCGATAGCGATCAGGGCCTTCCGAATTGGCACGCACCAAGGTCACGCTGTCGACTTGCAGATCCTCCAGCCGCAGTGGCGGAGCCATCTTGCAACCCATGGTTTCGCACCACCATGCAAATGCGGGCCGGCTGTCTGGGTAGTAGGCCGCCAACAAGTCGCGGAACTGATGGGCCACTTGCATGACCAGTGCGAGCACCAGCGCAATGGCCATGCCGAACAACACACCGCGGGTGGATGGGTTGCGCCAGAACGCCTGGCGTTGGGCGCGGCGCAGGAATTCGGGCGTCTCTTGCGCCGGCACGCGTCCGCGCGTGCCCGATTTACCCTTGCGCTGGCTGGGGGGCGGGAGCGCTTGCTCGGGCTCAAATGTGCCGGCCGCCTTGTCTGCGGCTTTCGCCTTCTCTCTGGACGACATCAGTGGCACAGCGATGGGTTCTGCTGCGGTAGGCGCGGCGACAGGCGTCGGTGTTGGCGGCAACTCTGGGGGCGCCAATGGCGAGCGTGCTACCGGGGCAACTGGCGGCTGTGGCTCAGCAGGCTGGGAGTGACCAAAGTCGGAGGCCCATTCCTGTTCGGCTTCCGACATGGCGTCTTCCGGGAAGACCGCATCGGCAAACTCTGGCCCTTCCGGCGCACGAGCGCGTGGGCGTCGTGGCGGCACCAGACGCTCCCGATCCGAGGGCATCAGATAGCGTGAGTCGAGTGCGTCTGCCTCGTCGGTGGCGGGCAGGTCTTCGGCAGGCGGTTGCCAGGCCGGGGGAGGGGGCGCATCGACCGGTGGTGCGATGGGCGCTGAAAAGCCCACCGACGTGTCCAGATCAAAGTCCGTTGCCGCGACCACAGGCGAAGTATCGACCGGCAGGTCGTCCTCGGTGGTTTGCTGGGGCTCGACTTCGGGCGACGGTGCAACCGGCTGCGGTGGCTCGAGGGGCGGTACTGATGGCTCGGGTGGTCGCGCAGCAACAGGCCGAGGCGGTGGCGCCTCGGTTTCCAGGTCAAACAGCGTCGGCAGGGCGTTGAAGACCTCATTGCAGCGGCCGCAACGCACCCAGCCTTCGGACACCTTCAATTGGTCCTGCACGATCTTGAAGATCGTGCCGCAGTGGGTGCATCGGGTCGCCAGGCTCATAAGCCTGTTTATGCCACTGTTTTGGCCGATTTGTGGGCGGTCATCAGGATCCAGCCCTCTTCCGCGTTGGCGACCTGCAACTGCAGGCCCACTTCCGCGTAGGCATCCTTCAGTTCCTGCTCCTGGCGTGCCAGGATGCCGGCCAGCACCAGATGGCCGCCGGCGGCCACGTGACCGGCCAGCAGCGGTGCCAACATCTTCAGCGGGGTGGCCAGGATGTTGGCCAGCACGACCGGGTAGGTCGCTTGGGCTTCGCCCACCAGATCGGGCAGGCCTGCGTTGATGGGCAGCTTGCCTTGTGCATTGCGCAGGTGGGCCAGGTTGGCTTCGGCGTTGGCGTGGGTGGCGTCGACCGCAGCGGGGTCGATGTCGACCGCGTCCACTTCACCTGAACCGTGCAGGGCGGCACCAATGGCCAGGATGCCCGATCCACAGCCGTAGTCCAGCACGCGCTGACCCTGGTAGGCCGCGCTGTTTTGCGCGATCCACTTCAGGCACATGCGGGTGGTGGGGTGCGTGCCGGTCCCGAAGGCCAGGCCGGGGTCCAGTCGCATCACCGTCTTGGCGGCAGCCGGCACCTCATGCCAGGTCGGCACGATGTAGAAGCTGTCGGTGATGGGCACCGGTTGGAACTGCGATTGCGTCAGACGCACCCAGTCCTGTTCGTCCACAGGCTGAATGCCCTGGATGTGGATGTCGCCGGCCCAGTCCTGGGCCAGGATGAGGGTGGCGGCTTCCAGGGCCTCTGCTTCGCTGGGGAAGAGGCTCTTGATGGTCGAGCGCTGCCAGGCCTCGCGGGCGACCGGCATGCCCGGCTCGCCCCACAAGGCTTCTTCGTGTTCGGTGTCGGCGTCGGCGTCTTCCACCGACACCGACAGGGCGTCGATTTCCATGAGCGCGTCGCTCAGGACTTCCACTTCGGCCTCTTTGGCCAGCAAGGTCAGTTCAAACAATGCCATGTGCGATCTGACTTCAGCGCTTGCGCGCAGCCATCCAGTTTTCGAGATAGTGGATGTCGGTGCCGCCTTCCACAAACTTGGCGTCGACCATCAACTCGCGGTGCAGCGGGATGTTGGTCTGGATGCCTTCCACCACGGTTTCCGACAGGGCGGTGCGCATGCGGGCCAGAGCCTGGTCACGCGTGTCGCCGTGCACGATCAGCTTGCCGATCATGGAGTCGTAGTTGGGGGGCACGAAGTAGTTGGTGTACACGTGCGAGTCCACGCGCACGCCGGGGCCGCCGGGTGCGTGCCAAGTCGTGATGCGACCTGGCGAGGGGATGAACTTCACGGGGTCTTCGGCGTTGATGCGGCACTCGATGGCGTGGCCACGCATCTCGATCTGACGCTGTGTGAAGGGCAGCTTTTCGCCGGCCGCCACGCGGATCTGCATCTGCACGATGTCGATGCCGCTGGTCATTTCGGTGACGGGGTGCTCCACCTGCACGCGGGTGTTCATTTCAATGAAGTAGAACTCGCCGTTTT
>NZ_JBMOIR010000025.1:0-34779 GCF_049317225.1 Aquabacterium sp.
CTCACCGGTGGCGGCGAAGCCAAGGCCGGGCGCGCCACCTCGCCCCTCCCCCCCTCGCAGGACAGCGAAACCGGGGACTCGATCGAGCAAACAGCGCGCATGATCGAGCAGATGCAAAAAGAGCAGCAGCATCTGCTGGCCATGATCCGCCATGAACTGGCCGCGCTGCCGCCACCGCAACCGCGTGACAAGGCTGAGACCGCCCAGGCACGGGCCGAAGAAGAACACCGCCGCCAACTGACCAAGCTGCTGGCCGAAATCGAAAAGCGCATCAACGAAGAAAACGCCCGCCCCAAGAAGCGCTACCTCAGCCCGGCCACCATGAAATCGGCCGATGCGCTGTACTACAGTGCCTTCCGCACCCGCGTGGAGCGCGCTGGCACCGAGCACTTCCCCATCGTCAACGGCCAAAAGCTCTACGGCGAGCTCGTCATGGAAACATGGCTGAACCGTCAGGGCAAGGTCGTTGACGCCATCATCACCCGCAGCTCCGGCAACAAGCTGCTCGACAAGCGGGCGCGCGCCATCGTGATGCTGGCCGGGCCCTTTGGCGGCGTCCCGACCGAGGTGATGGCCGGCCGAGACCTGCTGCTGATTTCGTCCAGATTCCGCTTCACCCGAGAAGCAGGCATGGAAGCCACCACTTCCACCGAAGTGCCGTTGTCTGCCCAGCCCAAGCCCTGATTGATGTGCACTGACATGACCACCGCGGACCGCTACGCCGTCGCGGGCAACCCGGTTGAACACAGCCGCTCGCCCCTCATCCACGCCCAATTCGCCCAGCAAACCGGCCAGTCGGTTGACTACGGTCGTCTGCTGTGCCCGCTGGACGCCTTCAAGCCGCACATTCGCGCCTTTGCCGAGCAAGGCGCCAAGGGCTGCAACGTCACGGTGCCCTTCAAGTTCGAAGCCTTTGAGTTGGCCACCCACCGCACCCCGCGCGCCGAACTGGCTCAGGCGGCCAACACCTTGCGTTTTGACGCCGAGGGCTGGCTGGCCGACAACACCGACGGCGTGGGCCTGGTGCGCGACATCACGGTCAACGCAGGCGTGCCACTGGCAGGACAACGCGTGCTGCTGCTGGGTGCCGGTGGCGCCAGCGCCGGCGTACTGGGCCCCCTGATCGAAGCGTGTCCCGCTGAAATCGTGGTGGCCAACCGCACCGTGGCCAAAGCAGCGGAGCTGGTGCAGCGTCACGCCGACTGGGCTGCGCAGCACGGCGTCACCCTGCTGGCACGCGGACTGGATCTGCCCGGCACCGCCTTTGATGTCTTCATCAACGGGACCGCCGCCAGCCTGTCTGGCTGTGGCATCCCGGTCGGCGCCGAGGTGCTAAAACCAGGGTGCCTGGCCCTGGACATGATGTACGGCCCCGCCGCACAAGCCTTCCTGGATTGGGCTCGCGCCCATGGCGCCATCGGCCGCGATGGTCTGGGCATGCTGGTGGAGCAAGCCGCCGAGAGCTTCGCGCTGTGGCGCGGCGTTCGCCCTGACACCGCCCCCGTGCTGGCCCACATGCGTGCGCTGGTGGACGGCTCTCAGCCCCACTGACCGACGCTGGTGCTCCCCATGATGTTGTCCAAGCGCACCTTCTGGCGCCTCCTCGTGCTGCTCATCCTGAGCGGCGTAAGCTTGCAGTTGTACTTTCTGCTGCGCATCGCCGCGATGACGGTGCTCGCTCCGCAATCCACGGCGTTCCAGCGCAGCGAAATCCGACGGATCGTAGGCGAGCAGGGGCAACTTGCCTGGAGCCAATCCTGGCGAGACGATGGCGACATCGCCAACAACCTGAGGCGCGCGGTGATCGCCTCAGAAGATGCCAACTTTGTAGATCACCCCGGCGTTGAGTGGGACGCGCTGGAAAACGCCTGGCGCAAGAACAGCCAGGCCAAGGAGCGGGCGCAAAAAGCGCAGGCGGCCATTCAGGCCCGGTACGAACGCGCCGTAGAACGGGCCAAGAAGCGCGGACGCACGCCGCCACCGCCCCCCTCGGTCACCCCAGCCACGCCCAAGATCATTGGCGGCTCCACCATCACTCAGCAACTGGCCAAGAACCTGTTTCTGAGCAGTGAGCGCAGCCTGCTGCGCAAGGGTCAGGAATTTGCCATCACCTTCATGCTGGAAGGCCTGTTGAGCAAGGAACGCATCCTGGACATCTACCTCAACAACGTGGAGTGGGGCGAAGGTGTGTTCGGCGCCCAAGCGGCCGCCCAGCATTACTTCCACGTGGATGCGGCGCAGCTGAGCGGCATCCAGGCAGCGCGCCTGGCCGTCATGCTGCCGGCCCCGAAGCGGTTTGAAAAACAGCCCGGATCAGGCTACATCCAGAGCCGCTCGGCGGTCATTGCGGCCCGCATGGGGGCCGTCGAGCTGCCCTGACGGGCAGCCCATCGCCTCTCAGCGACGGGACGAAGCTGTCCCGGTGCCGCCCAGCAAGGTTGCGACCTTGCGCTTGGGCTTGATGAAGCGAGACAGACCCGCGCCTTGCGATGAGGGCATCGGTGCGGCCTCTTTCTTGTCCCAATCTGCGGGCTCGGCCGACAAGTCAGCCTCGTAAGGCTTGTCAAAGAAGGGATCCACCGGAGCCTGGCGACGCACCGGCGCGTACGCGCGCGGCGCACCACCCTCGCTCGGGCGGTCGTCGTCCTGGCGACGCTCGCGGCGGTAGCCATCGCTGCGCTCCCCACGATCACCCCGATCGCTGCGGCCATAGCGGCGCTCCAGCTCGAAGGGCTCCACGTCGGGCTTTTTCTTGATGAGCTTTTCAATGTCGCCCATCAGCTTGCCGTCATGGCCCGTCACCAGCGACACAGCCAAACCACTGGCGCCCGCGCGGCCGGTCCGGCCAATGCGGTGCACATAGTCTTCCGCGTTGAAGGGAATGTCGAAGTTGAACACTGCGGGCAGTGCCGCGATGTCGATGCCGCGTGCCGCCACATCGGTGGCCACCAGCACTTCCACTTCGCCCTTCTTGAAGGCTTCCAGTGACTTCAGGCGCTCGTCTTGCGACTTGTCGCCGTGCAGGGCCGCGGTCTTCAGGCCATCGCGCTCGAACGCACGCGCCAGGCGGCTGGCACCCAGCTTGGAATTGACGAACACGATGCACTGCTTGATGTCGCGATCACGGATGATCTGACGGATCACGGCACGCTTGTCGTCTTCGTCAACCTTGTAGAAGCGCTGCTCCACGGTCGAGGCCGTGGCGTTGGGACGCGCCACCTCCACCAGCACCGGGTCTTGCAGGTAGCTGCCGGCCAGCTTCTTGATCTCGGGCGAGAACGTGGCCGAGAACAGCAGGGTCTGGCGCTGCTTGGGCAGGTAGCTCAGAATGCGTTGCAGGTCAGGCAGGAAGCCGATGTCCAGCATGCGGTCGGCTTCGTCCAGCACCACATACTCGACTTGCGACAGGTTGCAGTTCTTGGCTTCGATGTGGTCCAGCAGACGGCCTGGCGTAGCGATCAGGACTTCCACCCCGCCTTTCAGCTCGGCGGTCTGGGGCTTCATGTCCATGCCCCCAAACACCACGGCCACGCGCAGATTGGTCTGCTTGGCATAGGCCTTGACATTGTTGGCGACCTGATCGGCCAACTCACGTGTGGGCGCCAGCACCACGGCACGCACCGGGTGACGGGCCGGCGACATGCTGGCGTTTTCGTGCTTCAGCATCTTCTGAAGCAAGGGAATCGAGAAAGCGGCGGTTTTACCGGTACCGGTCTGCGCCGCCCCCATCACATCTCGCCCGGCCAGCACGACCGGAATGGCCTTGGCCTGGATGGGCGTCATGTGGGCATAGCCCTGCACCTCGATGGCACGCAGGAGCTTGGCGTCGAGGGGAAGTGTGTCGAAACGAGCAGGCGCTTCGGGAGCCGCGGCGCTCTGGCCGGCGGCATCAGCGGCGTCGGCCGCAGAGGGGGTAATTGAATTCATCAGGGCCGGATTATCCGCTTGTTGCCGCTTTTTTGCGCAGTTTTTCCCCCAGAAACAAGGCAGAAAGACTCAGAAGGTGTACCCGACCTGGGTTTGTGCCCCGCCATTGGCCGCCTCAGCCTGCTCCAGCAGACGCGACAGCGGCCCCAGCCCCTGGTAGCGTGCGCACACACGGTGGGCATAGGTCCACACACGGGGGATGTCATCCAGGTACTGCTGCTTGCCATCGCGCAGGGCCAGTCGCGCAAAAATGCCCAGCACCTTCAGGTGACGTTGCAGCCCCATCCACTCAAAGTCACGCCAGAAATCGCCAAAGTCCTCCGGCACCGGTAATCCAGCCTTGCGCGCCTTTTCCCAGAAACGCACGGCGTAATCGATCTGCACATCCTCATCCCACATCACATAGGCATCGCGCAGCAGGGACACGAGGTCATAAGTGATGGGGCCCCAGACCGCATCCTGGAAGTCGATCACACCGAGGCGGGCCTTGGGGTCGGCCGGATGGGCCATCAGGTTGCGCGAGTGGTAGTCGCGGTGCACCAGCACGCTGGGCTGCGACAGGACCTTGGACTTGATCAGCGCAAACGCGTTGCTGAGCATGGTTTGCTGATCGGGCGTCAGGGTCAGTCCGCGCAACTTCGTCAGATACCACTCGGGCAGCAAGTCCATTTCGCGCTGCAGCAAGGCGTCGTCATAGGGCTTGAGCTGTTCGGCAGCGGGGATCTTCTGGATGCGCACCAGCTCGTCCAGCGCTTCGTTGTAGCGCGCGCGGTTGCCCGTCGCATAGGGCTGATCCGGCGTCAGCGTGGACAGCAGCGTGTGCGCCCCCAGATCCGACAGCAGCATGAAGCCCTGCACTTCATCCCATTCCAGGATGTGCGGCACCCCCACCTGGCCGGCCTCCAGCAAGCGCGCCACCTGCACAAAGGGTTTGCAATCTTCCTGTGCGGGCGGGGCATCCATGATGATGAGCGAGCCTTGCGCGCCATCCACCCGGAAGTAGCGACGGAAGCTGGCATCGGCGCTGGCCGAGCGCACCGTCTCCGGCTGCAAGCCATGGCGGGCAGCCTGATCCTGCCACCAGGCGGCAAAAGCGGCCTGGCGAGCCGGATCGGTCCAATGAATGGCCGAATTCAGGTTAGGCTGAGAAGAATCTGGAACAGAAGCGGTCGACACGTCGGACATGGATGATCCCGCAGGCGGGCAACATGAAATAATGCGTCGATTTTAGGCAAGGCCGGCTCGTGGTGGCGCAGGCGGAGCCTGAGCCTTCTCTGCGCCGCAAAAAAACTCACCGTGACCCGACCCTTGGCCCGCACACTTTTCTGCCTCAACGCCCGCTGGACACCTGTCGCTTTGGCCGCTGGCTTCTTGGTCAGTCAACTGGCCTGGACGCCTACGCCGGCCCACGCCCAGGGCACTGCCCCATTCGCGCTGCCAGGCGTCGTCACAGGAGGCAAAGCTGGCGAACAGCCCATTTATTTTGAAGCAGACCACCTGGAGGGTGAAGCCGGCGAGCGCACCCGCGCCACTGGCAAGGTGAAGCTGCAACAAGGCGATCTGACACTCAAGGCCGATGAGTTGACCCACACGCAGGGCGACAACACGGCACGCGCGCTGGGCCACGTCCGCATCACGCGCCAGGGCAACATCTTCGTCGGCCCCGAGTTGTTCATGCAGCTGGATCGACTGGAAGGCCAGTTCATTCGTCCGCAGTTCTGGTTCGCGCGGACCCAGGCAGGCGGTCGTGCCGATCTGGTGGAATTCCTGGGCGAGAACCGCCTTCGTGCCACCAACACCAGTTACAGCAGCTGCACACCCGAGAACACAGCGGACGGCCAACCCGGTGAGCCCGACTGGTCACTGCGCACCACCGAAGTCGACATGGACTTCGCCGCCAACGAAGGGCGGGCCAAGAATGCCGTCGTGTGGTTCAAAGGCGTGCCCATCCTGGCCGCCCCGTCGCTGACTTTCCCCTTGAGCGACGCCCGGAAATCTGGCCTGCTGCCGCCGAGCTTCTACTTCGACAGCAAGAGCGGTTTCGAATTTGCCCAGCCTTATTACTGGAACATTTCGCCCGATCAGGACGCCACGATTGCCCCCACGCTGTCGAGCCGCCGCGGCGTGGGCTTGGACCTCGAGTACCGCTATCTGGCCGAGCACGACGCCGGCACCATCAACCTGTTCGGCTTGCCGGATGACCGCGTGGCAGGCCGCTCGCGCGGCATGGTGGACATCAGTCACAAAGGCTCCTTGCGTCAAGGCACGCTGTCCGAAACCAGTTATTCGCTGCATATTTCCAGGGTGTCTGACGACGACTACTGGAAAGACTTCTCGCACGACCTGCCCTCCAAGACGCCGCGCCTGTACGACAGCAACGCACGCATTGAGCGTGTCCTCAATGAACGCAACTGGGGCCTGGGCGACAGCCAGACCACGCTGTACGGCGCTGTCCAGACCTGGCAAACGCTCAAAGATCTGGCGCCCCCCAGCGACCCGACACTCAGCAGCATCGACACGCCCTACCGTCGCACCCCGCAACTGGGCGTGATGAGCCGCAGCGGCAATGACCGTGGGCTGATCTGGCAACTGCAAGGCGAATTCAACCGGTTCACCAATGCAGATCAGGACAAAGTCTCGGGCAACCGCGTGCACGCCTCAGGCCGCATCTCGCGCATGTTCGAACTGGGTGGCCTGACCTTGACGCCCGCGCTGTCGGCCCAATCGGTTCACTACGATCTGGACCAATCACTGAGCAACGGCAGCAAATCCGCAAGCCGCACCATCCCGACTTTCAGTCTGGATGCCAGCATGGCCTTCGAACGCAACGTCAACCTGTTTGACCGCGACCTGATCCAGACGCTGGAACCACGCATCCAGTACGTGCGCACGCCGTACAAGAACCAAAGTATCCTGCCCCTGTTTGACAGCGCGCCACGCGACTTCAACCAGTACGCCATCTACAGCGAAAACGCCTTCACCGGTGTGGATCGCGTGTCCGACGCCAACCAGGTCACACTGGGTGCCACGACCCGCATGCTCGACGCCCGCACCGGCGCCGAAGCCCTGCGCCTGGGGGTGATCCAGAAGCTGCTGCTCTCGGACCAGCGCATCAACCCCAACGGCACCGAGCCCATCACCCAGCGCCTGTCCGACATGCTTTTGCTGGGCTCCACCTCAGTGGTGCCCAACTGGTACATGGACGGCACCACGCAGCTGGGTGCGCAAAACCACCACATGCAGCAGGCCACGATCGGGGTGCGCTACTCGCCAGGTGCGTGGCGCACCATCGGCGCCACCTATCGCTATACCCGCGACAGCAGCGAGCAGATCGAACTGGGCTGGCAATGGCCGTTCGCAGGACGTGCCCCGGACGTGCAGCAGATGATGAATCTGGCCTCGTCGCCCGACCTGAATGCGTCTGCGCAAAAAGCAGCCCCTGCCGCCAACAGTTGCGGCGGAGCCTGGTACAGCGTGGGCCGCCTGACCTACAGTCTGCGCGACGAACGCCTGATCAACACACTGGCCGGTGTCGAATACGACGCGGGCTGCTGGATTGGCCGCTTCGTGCTGGAACGGGTCGCCGTGGGTCAAACCAAAGCCACCAGCCGCCTGATGTTCCAGCTGGAACTGATCGGCCTGTCACGCCTTGCGCTGGGCTCCAACCCCCTGCGCACATTGAAGGACAATATCCCAGGCTACAAACTGCTGCGCGACAGCAGCATGCCTGTGGTCAACCGCACCTCGCCATTCCCTGAAGATGATTGATCTTTTCTCGATGCCCCGCATGCGCCCCCTGGTGCATGGCCTGTGCCTGAGCCTGGTGCTCGGCAGCCTGACGCCGGCCTGGGCACAACTGCGCAGCAAAGATGCCCCCACGGTCAACCCACGCATTCCAGTCGTGGGCAACCTCAGCACCGAGCTGAAGATCGAGGGCATGCAGATCACCTCGGATTACATCGTCGCGGTTGTCAACCAGGAGTTGATCACCCACACGGATGTCGAAAAGCGCATCAGCCGCATCCAGGAAACTGCGCCAGCCGGCACCCGCCTGCCGCCGCCCGATGAATTGCGCCAGCAAGTGCTGGATGCGTTGATTGATGAAAAGGTGCAAGTCTCTCAGGCCCGCACCCTGGGCATGGCGGTCTCTGACGCCGAAGTCGACACGGCCATCGAAAACATCGCGGCACAAAACCAGCTGACTCTGGCCGAGTTGCGCCAGCGAATGCAAGCTGACGGCCTGGATTTCGGACGCTACCGCACCAGCCTGCGCGAGCAAATCCTGCTGCAACGTCTGCGTGATCGCGAAGTCAACGGTCGCATCCAGGTCACCGACGCCGACATTGACGCGTTCATCGCCAGCGACCCTGCAGCCAAGAACGAGGTACAGCTCAACTTGGCACACATCCTGGTCGCGGTCCCTGAAAAGGCCACACAAAAGCAGGTGGCCGCGTTGCTGGCCAAGGCACAGGACCTGCATGAGAAAGCCTCTCGCGGCGTGAACTTCACCCAACTGGTGAAGGACAACTCTGACGATCCCGGCACCCGCGACCAAGGTGGCGGCGTCGGCATGCGTCCCGTCTCTCGCCTGCCCGACATCTTCGTGAAGGCCGTAGACGGTCTGAAGGTGGGTGGCATCGCCCCCATCGTGCGCTCCAACGCCGGCTTCCACATCGTCAAGGTGCTGGAACGCGAAGACAGCGCGCAAGCCACCTATACCCAGCAGCGTGCCCGTCACATCCTGCTGCGCACCACGCCCCAAACCAGCACCCAGGACCAACTGGCGCGCATGGCCGACATCCGCAAACAAATCGTCGGTGGTCAAGCCAGCTTTGCGCAGATGGCACGCCAGTACTCCGAGGACGGCAGCGGCGCACGTGGCGGCGATCTGGGCTGGGCTTCTCCAGGCCAATTCGTGCCGGAATTCGAAAAGGTGCTGCTGACGCTGCAACCCGGCCAGATCTCTGAGCCGATGGTCAGCCGTTATGGCGTCCACCTGATCCAGTTGATCGAACGGCGCGAGGTGCAACTCAGCGACGAGCAAAAGCGCGAAGCCGCTCGTGCCGTCCTGCGTGAGCGCCGTTTTGAGGGCACCTACGAAGAGTGGGCACGCGAGCTGCGTGCGGCAGCCTGGATCGAGATGCGCGATGAGCCTTGATCCTCGCAAGAAGCCCGCTCGCCCGGGCGGCAAACGCCCGGTCCAAGGTGGCGGCGGCCACGTCGCTCGCAAACGTTTTGGCCAGAACTTCCTGGTCGACCACGGGGTCATTGACGAGATCGTGCGCGCGATTGCACCACGTCCCGGCGAATCCCTTGTCGAGATTGGCCCCGGCCTCGGGGCGCTGACCAATCCGGTAGTTGAACGCAGCGAGCGCCTGACCGTGGTCGAGCTCGACCGCGATCTGGCTGCACGCCTGCGCAAGCGCAGCGAGCTCAACGTGATCGAGTCCGATGTCCTCAAGGTGGACTTCGCGCAACTCGCCACCGATGCGGGCCAGAAGCTGCGCCTCATCGGCAATCTGCCCTACAACATCTCCAGCCCCATCCTTTTTCACCTGCTGCCCGTTGCCGACCACGTGCTCGACCAGCACTTCATGCTGCAAAAGGAAGTGGTGGACCGCATGGTGGCCTCGCCCGGCAACAAGGACTACAGCCGCTTGAGCGTGATGCTGCAATGGCGCTACGACATGGAAAACGTCGTGGCCGTGCCGCCTGAATCGTTCGACCCGCCGCCCAAAGTGGACTCGGCCGTGGTGCGCATGGTGCCCCTGCCCAATCCGCCGCAGGTGGACCTGGCCGTGTTTGAAAAGATGGTGGCCGTGGCCTTCTCGCAGCGCCGCAAGATCTTGCGCCACACGCTGGGCGCCTGGATCACAGAGCACGGCCTGAGCACCGACTTCGATCTGCAACGCCGCGCCGAAGAAGTGCCCGTGGCGGAATACGTCGCGCTGGCCGCGATGGTGAAGGCGGCCTGATCCACGCTGCGCCCTGACGCCGCGCTCGCTACACTGAGCCCCATGCAGATCTACCTTGTTGGCGGGGCCGTACGTGACGGCCTGCTGGGCATCCGTGGCAGCGACCGGGACTGGGTCGTCGTGGGCAGCACGCCCGAGGCGATGGTGGCTGCCGGCTACCGCCCGGTCGGCAAAGACTTTCCTGTCTTTCTTCACCCACAGACCGGTGAAGAATACGCGCTGGCGCGCACCGAGCGCAAAAGCGGCCATGGCTACCATGGCTTTCAGATTTACGCCTCGCCCGACGTCACGCTGGAAGAGGACCTGATCCGCCGTGACCTGACCATCAACGCCATGGCGCAGGCGGCCGACGGGCAACTCATCGACCCGCACGGCGGCCAGCGGGACCTGACCGCGCGCGTGCTGCGCCACGTGTCGCCCTCGTTTGCCGAGGACCCGGTGCGCATCCTGCGTCTGGCCCGCTTTGCGGCACGCTTTCACACCTTCAGCGTGGCCGATGACACCCAGACCCTGATGCGCCAAATGGTGGCCGACGGCGAAGTCGACCACCTGGTACCCGAGCGTGTGTGGCAAGAGCTCGCACGGGGACTGATGGAGGCACAGCCCTCGCGCATGTTTGAGGTGCTGCGTGCGTGTGGCGCCTTGGCCAGATTGCTCCCTGAAGTCCATGCCTTGTGGGGGGTGCCCCAACGTGCGGAGTACCACCCCGAAGTCGACACGGGGGTGCACCTCATGATGGTGCTGGACATGGCCGCCCACCTGCAAGCGCCGCTGACGGTGCGCTACGCCTGCCTGGGGCACGACCTGGGCAAAGCCACCACGCCGGCAGACGTTCTGCCTCGACACATCGGGCACGAAGGGCGCAGCGCACAGTTGCTCAAGAAGCTGAACGATCGCCTGCGCATCCCCAACGATTGCCGCGAACTGGCCGATGTGGTCGCCCGGGAACACGGCAACATCCACCGCAGCGGCGAGCTGAATGCAGCCGCCGTGCTGCGTTTGCTCGAACGCTGCGATGCCATCCGCAAGCCGCAACGCTTTGAGGAAGTCTTGCTCGCCTGCGAATGCGATGCGCGGGGACGACTTGGCTTTGAGGACCGTCCCTACCCGCCGCGAGCACGTCTGCAGCAGGCCTTGCGCCTGGCGCTGTCGGTAGACACCGCGAGCGTCTCTGCGGCGGCCATTGCTGCAGGCCAAAAAGGTCCGGCCATTGGGCAAGCCGTGGCGCGCGCGCGCGAGGACGCCCTGTCTGCCCTGCCGCCTGGGCCCTGATCTCTCCCTAGGTTTTCCCTCATTCCTGGCTTTCGGTCAACTTGTGGTTGGCGCTGCGGCCTAGACTGAACGGATGAGTTCTTCCTCCGTCCCCTCCAATGCATCGACCATCAGCCTGGGCCCCCTGCTGCAAGGCGTTCGGCGACTTGTCCAAAGCGACCTGTCCCACACGCTCAAGGGCTTGGCTCGGCTGATCTTCACCAAGCCTGATCGCATTGGCTCCATCGGCAAAACGCTGGCCGATCAGGCCGCTCGCTTCCCGGATCGACCTGCACTGGCTTTCGAGGGGCGGCAATGGACATACCGTGAACTCAATGAATGGGCCAATCAATGTGCCTGGGCGCTCGACGCGGCCGGCATCCGCAGCGGAGACTCGGTGGGCATCTTGCTCGACAACCGGCCCGAAGTGCTCGTGTTTGTGCTCGGCATCGTCAAATTGGGCGCCATCGCCACGCTCATCAACAACCAGCAGAGGGGAGAGGCGCTGACACACAGCTTGCGCATCACCCGCCCTCGCCTCACCCTCGTTGGGCAGGAATGCTTGCCGGCACTCATGAGTCTTGCTGAGGACGAACGGGGCACCTTGTGTGAGCAATGGTGGTGGGATGGCGAATCAACACCCCCTGTCGGACTGGTTGATGCCCGCGCACAGTTGTCACACGCTGCCACAAACAATCCCCCGCACACCGACCTGATCCGACTGCATCAGCCCTGCTTCCACATCTTCACATCTGGGACAACCGGGCTGCCCAAGGCATCGGTGATGTCGCACTACCGGTGGCATCGCTGCCTGGCCGGCCTGGGTGGACTGGGCCTGCGACTGCGCCCGGATGACGTGCTGTATTGCCCCCTTCCGCTTTATCACAACAACGCGCTCACGGTGTCCTGGGGCGCCGCCATGGGCGCTGGCGCCTGCCTGGCCCTGGCGCGCAAGTTCAGCGCATCAGGCTTCTGGTCGGATGTGCAGCGGCATCGTGCCACCGCGTTTTGCTACATCGGGGAGTTGTGTCGCTACCTGCTCAACCAGCCTCCATCCGCAAGCGACCGGAACCACTCGATCAAGCGCATGATCGGCAATGGCCTGCGCCCGGAGATTTGGGACGCGTTCAGCCAGCGATTCGGCATCGAGCATGTTGCCGAGTTCTACACCGCCAGTGAATGCAATGTGGCTTTCATCAACGTGTTTGGGCTCCCCAAAACCACGGGACTGTGCCCCCTGTCCTACGCAGTCGTGGAGGTCGACCAGGAGACGGAGCAAGCACATCGGGGCGACAAGGGGCACATGCAGCGGGTGGACAAAGGACGCAGCGGATTGCTGCTCACGGAGATCACCAACCGTGCGCCACTGGACGGCTATACCGACAGCAAATCCACGGATGCCAAGATCTTGCGGGATGTGTTCAGCAAGGGTGACGCGTGGTTCAACACCGGCGATCTGGTGCGAGACCAGGGCTGGCACCACATTCAGTTTGTGGATCGCTTGGGCGACACGTTCCGCTGGAAGGGTGAAAACGTCGCAACGACCGAGGTGGAGGGCGTCCTAGCGCACCTACCGCAAATCGAGGAGGCGGTGGTGTATGGCGTAGAGGTACCCGGAGCAGACGGGCGCGCGGGCATGGCGGCCATCAGTCTGAAATCTAAGTCACTGGATGGAGCGGCACTGGCTCAACAGTTGCGCCAACAGCTACCTCGCTATGCCGTGCCCCTATTTTTGCGTGTGCGCGGCCAACAAGATGTCACCGTCACATTCAAGTACAGCAAAGTGGCACTCAAGAGAGAGGCTTACAACCCTGGCGTCATCAACGACGCCCTGTTCGTTCTGAGTCCTGAGGGCTACGTCCCCATGACAGCTGCGCGGTGGCAGGCTTTGTCCGAGGGCACCCATCGGTTCGAATGATCACACACGGGAGGGAAACCCGGTGGGCCAAAAGCCCCCGGCGCCCGGGCAAGGCGCAGGGGGAAAACTTGGCAACGTAGAGAGAGACTTGCTACAGATCAGTCAGCCTGACGACGCAGGAAGGCAGGGATCTCGATCTCGTCCATGCCGTTGCTCTGCAGTGCGTCCACCTTTGCGGCGGCTTGGGTACGACCGCTGCGCCACACGCTGGGGGTGTTCAAGCCGCTGAAGTCATTGCCGACGCCGGCACGACCCATGGTCAGACCAGGCACTTGATGCGCAGGGTGAGCTTGTGCAACAGGATCGGTCAACACGGGGATGTTGTCGGTACCGGTGCGAGCAAACACTTGCTGCGCGGGCACGCTGTGCACCACGGTCATCGGTGCTTGTTGGCGCTTGGCGCCAGCCAGGCCTGTCGCGATCACGGTGACACGCAGTTGGTCGCCCAGGCTCTCGTCATACGCGGTACCAAAGATCACGTGAGCGTCTTCGGCGGCGTAAGGGCGAATGCGGTTCATCACGGTACGCGACTCGGCCAGCTTGAAGGTGGACTTCGAGGCGGCGATCAGAACCAGCACGCCACGCGCGCCCGACAGGTCGATGCCTTCCAGCAGCGGGCAAGCCACAGCGGCCTCGGCAGCCTTGGTGGCACGGTCAGGGCCGCCAGCGGTGGCGGTGCCCATCATGGCCTTGCCAGGTTCGCTCATGACGGTCTTCACGTCCTGGAAGTCCACGTTCACCAGGCCGGGAATGTGAATGATGTCGGAGATGCCGCCCACAGCGTGCTTCAGCACGTCGTTGGCCTTGCCGAACGCTTCTTCCTGGGTCACGTCGTCGCCCAGCACTTCCAGCAGCTTCTCGTTGAGGACCACGATCAGCGAGTCCACATTGGCTTCCAGCTCGGCCAAGCCGGCATCAGCCTGCTTGGTGCGGCGGTTGCCTTCGAATTCGAAAGGCTTGGTGACCACGCCCACGGTCAGGATGCCCATGTCCTTGGCCACCTTGGCGATGACCGGTGCAGCGCCTGTGCCGGTGCCACCACCCATGCCAGCGGTGATGAACACCATGTGCGCGCCCTCAAGGGACTCGCGGATCTGGCTTTCGGCTTCTTCAGCAGCAGCCTTGCCCACTTCAGGCTTGGCGCCAGCGCCCAGGCCGGAATTGCCCAGTTGCAGGTGGACCTCGGCGCTGGAACGGTTCAGAGCCTGGGAATCGGTGTTGGCGCAGATGAACTGCACGCCTTGCACCCCCTCGGAGATCATGTGCTCGACAGCGTTACCACCGCCACCGCCCACGCCGATCACCTTGATCTGAGTGCCCGCGTCGAAGTTTTCGATCATCTCGATTGGCATGTCTTACCTCTCTCTTATTAAGCAGTTGCCTGTAGAAATTGGATCCAAGTCCAGGTTTTTAGAAATTGCCCACAAACCAATCGCGGACACGACCGAACAAGGTCTGAACCGACCCTGCCTGTTGCGCCGCTTTCATCCCGCGCGTACGCGCGAGTCTTGCCTCTTCCAGCAAGCCCATGACGGTGGCCGACCGAGGGCTGGCCACCATGTCGTGGAGGGGGCCCGAGTACAAGGGCGTCCCCTTGCGCACGGGCTTGAGGAAAATGTCTTCGGCCAGTTCGACCATGCCGGGCATGACCGCTGAGCCACCCGTCAGGACAATGCCCGACGACAACAGTTCCTCGTAACCGGATTCGCGGATCACTTGGTGAACCAGCGAGAAAATCTCTTCGACGCGCGGCTCGATCACACCGGCCAGAGCCTGACGCGAGAGCATGCGCGGTGCGCGATCACCCAGACCGGGCACTTCGACATGTTCGTTGGGATCAGCCAGCAATTGCTTGGCCACGCCGTAATCCACCTTGATGTCTTCTGCGTCCTTGGTCGGGGTGCGCAAAGCCATCGCAATATCGCTGGTGATCAGGTCACCGGCAATAGGGATCACTGCGGTGTGTCGCACGGCGCCATCGGTGAAGATGGACACATCGGTCGTCCCGGCCCCAATGTCCACGAGGGCCACACCCAGCGACTTCTCGTCTTCGGTCAGGACTGCGGCGCTGGAGGCGCTTGGATTGAGCACCAACTGCTCGGCTTCCAGGCCGCAACGACGCACGCATTTCACGATGTTTTCCGCGGCACTTTGTGCACCGGTCACGATGTGGACTTTGACCTCCAGGCGACCGCCGCTCATGCCAATCGGCTCTTTGACCTCATGTCCATCAATGATGAACTCCTGAGGCTCAACCAGCAAGAGTCTTTGGTCGTTCGGGATGTTGATGGCCTTTGCGGTTTCCACCACACGCTGCACATCAATGGGCGCCACCTCCTTGTCCCGGACGATGACCATGCCCGTGCTGTTCTGACCGCGGATGTGGCTGCCGGTGATGCCGGTCCACACGCGGCTGATCTTGCAGTCGGCCATCAACTCGGCCTCTTTCAGGGCCTGTTGAATGGACTGCACGGTGGCGTCGATGTTGACCACCACACCGCGCTTGAGGCCGTGGCTGGGCGCCATGCCCAGGCCGGCAATCCGCAGGTCGCCACCGGGCATGACCTCGGCCACGACCGCCATCACCTTGGCGGTGCCGATGTCGAGTCCGACGACCAGATCCTTGTATTCCTTGGCCATGGTGTGTGTTGCGTTATCGGGTTGAAGACTGAGTGGGTTTGGATTTGCCGTTGGGGACATTCAAGGTCGTCAGACCTCTCATCTTCACGGCATACCCTTCCGGATATCGAAGATCGGCGTACGACAGCGGGGCTGCGTACTGCCTTTGCAATTGGGGCAAGGTGTGCACGAAGCGTGCCGTGCGGACCAGCACCTCTTCTTCGCCCCCCCGGCCGAGTTCGATGACGGCGTCGTTGTCCAGCACAACCGACCACGAGCCTCGCTCGGTGAGCTTGAGGGTTTCGATGTCGCCCAGGGGTTTGAGCACCGGGGTCAGGCGATGCAGCATGTTGAGCATCAGCGCCGCGTCACGCGACTCCGGATTGGTCGGCGCCTCCAGCGTGGGCAGGTGCTCGTCTTCGACATCCCCCAGGTTGGCATCGAACACTTCACCAAAGGTGTTGACCAGTTGGTCGTCACGGTCCTCGTGGTGCCAGTAGGCGGCCGGGCGATGCTCTTCGAGCACCACACGCAACTCGTTGGGCCACACGCGGCGCACCACGGCCTTGCGAACCCATGGCACAGACTCAAACACATCGCGCGCACGGCTCAGGTCGACACTGAAGAAGCCGCCATCCATGCGGGGCACGATGTTGGCACGGACGGTGGCCACGTTGTTGCGTGACAGGTCGCCCTCCAGCTGCACTCGCTGCAGGTTGAAATACGGCAGACGGGTCAGCTTGGACAAGCCCGACGCGATCAGCATGCACACCACCACCCCCACCAGCGCGAGCGCGGCCGCGTTCATCCAGCGGATGTCTTGCGGCACCTCGCTGGTTGAGCGGTATTGGTTGAGGGCGGCGGCGGCCAGCATGGCGGGCTTTCAGTCCTTGTGGGTTCAGGCTTGTGCATCCAGGCTGGCAGCGGCCAGCAGGTGCACACACAGTTGTTCGTAGCTCAAGCCCGCTACCTTGGCCGACATGGGTACCAGCGAGTGGCTGGTCATGCCGGGCGAGGTGTTGATCTCAAGCAGGAAGGGTTGACGGTCGCTCTTGCGGATCATGACGTCGGCGCGGGCCCAACCGCGGCAGCCCAGCGTCTTGAACGCGCGCACGACTTCGCGCTGGATTTCGGCCTCTTCGGCCGCATCCAGACCGCTCGGGCACAGGTAGCGCACGTCGTCGGTGAAGTACTTGTTCTGGTAGTCGTAGTTGCCGTCCGGCGCCTGAATGCGGATCACCGGCAGAGCCTGAGCCTGGCCCTCTACAATCAGCACAGGGCACGTGGTTTCCTCGCCATCGATGAACTGCTCGCACAGCACTTCCGGATCATGCTGCGCGGCCGCTGCGTAGGCTGCGGCGCACTGCGACACGTCCGTCACCTTGGTCAGACCAATGGACGAGCCTTCACGCGCCGGCTTGACGATCATGGGGGCGCCCAGTGCCACCAGTGCCTGCTCGCACTCATGTGCGCTCGACACCATCCGCCAGTCGGGAGTGGGCAAGCCTTCAAAGCGCCAGATGCGCTTGGTCATGATCTTGTCCATGGCAATGGACGAGGCCATGACGCCCGAGCCGGTGTATGGGATCTTGAGCAGTTCCAAGGCCCCTTGCACCGTGCCGTCTTCCCCGCCACGGCCGTGCAGCGCGATGAAGCAGCGATCCACGCCTTCGGCCTTCAGCTCTTGCAGCGGGCGCTCGGCTGGATCAAAAGCAAAGGCATTCACGCCTTGCGATTGCAGGGCCTTGAGCACGCCTGCGCCCGACATCAACGACACATCGCGCTCGGCAGACGAACCACCAAACAGCACGGCCACCTTGCCCAGGTCGGCCGGATTCACTGCAGGGGCCTTGAGGGAAACGGTGCTCATGATCAGTTCTTGTCCTTCAACAGTTCAGCGGTCTTGGCGGCCACGGTACCAATCGAGCCGGCACCCATGCAGATGACGACATCGCCGCCTCGCGCGTTGGCGGCAATGGCCTGAGGCAGCTCGGCCACGTCGTCCACAAAGACGGGTTCGACCTTGCCCGACACGCGCACTGCACGGGTCAGGGCGCGGCCATCGGCGGCCACGATGGGTGCCTCGCCTGCGGCGTAGACCTCGGTCAGCAACACGGCATCGGCCGTGCCCAGGACCTTCACGAAATCTTCAAAACAGTCGCGCGTGCGGGTGAAGCGGTGCGGTTGGAAGGCCAGCATCAGGCGTTGGCCCGGGAAGGCGCCTCGCGCCGCGCTGATGACAGCCGCCATCTCGACAGGGTGATGGCCGTAGTCGTCGATCAGCGTGAATCGGCCACCATCTGCAGCCGCGTGATCGCCATAACGCTGGAAGCGACGGCCCACACCCGTGAACGCACCCAGCGCACGGATGATGGGCTCATCGGGCAATTCGATCTCGGTGGCGACGGCAATCGCAGCCAGGGCGTTGAGCACGTTGTGCACGCCCGGCAGGTTCAGGGTCACGGTGATGTCGGGCATCACGGTGCCATTGCGACGCTGCACATCAAAGCGCATCTGACCGCCAGGCAAGGCCTCGACGTTGACGGCGCGCACCTGCGCGTCTTCACCAAACCCATAGGTGATAACCGGACGCGAGACCATCGGAATGATGGAGCGCACACCGGGATCGTCTGCGCACAGGATGGCCGAGCCGTAAAACGGCATGCGGTGCAAGAAGTCGATGAAGGCCTGCTTCAGCTTGGCAAAGTCATGGCCATAGGTGTCCATGTGGTCGGCATCGATGTTGGTCACCACCGACAACACGGGCATCAGGTTCAGGAAGGAGGCATCCGACTCGTCGGCCTCCACCACGATGAACTCACCCTTGCCCAGGGCCGAGTTGGCTCCGGCGCTGTGCAGCTTGCCGCCGATCACGAAGGTGGGGTCCACGCCCGCTTCGGTCAGGATGGCGGTCACGAGCGAGGTGGTCGTAGTCTTGCCATGGGTTCCGGCGATGGCAATGCCCTTGCGCAGGCGCATCAACTCGGCCAGCATCACCGCACGCGGCACCACCGGGATGCGCTTGGCGCGTGCCGCGATGACTTCCGGGTTGTCGCCCTTCACGGCCGTGGAGGTCACGACCGCTTCCGCACCTTCAATATGTGCGGCGTCATGACCCACATGCACTTGGATGCCCAGCGAGGCCAGACGACGCGAGGTCGCGCTGTCCGCCTGATCAGAGCCCGACACGACATAGCCCAGGTTGTGCAGGATTTCGGCGATGCCGCTCATGCCGGCCCCACCGATGCCCACGAAATGAATGCGCTTGACCGCGTGCTTCATGCCGACGCTCCCTTGGATGCTGGCAGCACCTGTTGCTCGATGGCATCGGCCACAGCGGCCGCGGCTTGCAAGCGACCCAGCTTGCGTGCCCGACGAGCCATGACCAGCAGGTCATTCCGGTTCATGGCTTGCAGACGCGCAGCCAGCGACTCGGCGTTGAGCTCGGCCTGCGGCAGATGCACGGCTGCACCATGCTGATCCATGTACTCGGCGTTGTCGCGCTGATGAGCGGTGGTCGAAACCACCAGCGGAATCAGGATGCTGGGCACCCCCGCCGCGCACAGTTCGCTGACGGTGATCGCCCCGGCGCGGCAGATGATGACATCGCACTCGGCCAGGCGCTTGGCCATGTTGTTGATGAAGGGCAGGACTTCTGCGTCCTTGGCCGGATCCAGCCCGGCCTTGACGTAGTCTGCCTTCACTTCGGCGAAGTTGGCCATGCCCGTCTGATGCGTGATGCGTGGACGCTGGTCCGCGGTCAGACGCGCCAGCGCTTGCGGCACGGCATCGTTCAAGGCTTTGGCGCCCAGACTGCCCCCCACCACGAGGATGCGCAGCGGACCTTCACGGTCGGCAAAACGCTGATCGGGCGGCGCAATGGCTTCGATCTCGGCACGCACAGGGTTGCCCGTGACGCGTGCGACGCTGCGCTGCGCAGCCGCACCATCAAATCCGCAAGCCAGCACATCGGTGATGGGCAGCAGGGCCTTGTTGCTCAGCAACAAGGCGGCGTCGGCATTGACCATGATCAGCGGCAGCCCACGCAGCTTGGCCATCAGCCCGCCGGGGAAACACACATAGCCACCCATGCCCAGCACCGCCGTGGCTTGGCGCTTGCGCAGGATGGACAAGCACTCGGCAAAGCTCTTGACCAGCTTGAGCGCGCCTTGCAGGCCGCCCTTGAAGCCTTTGCCACGCAGGCCTGAGAAGGTGATCTTGTCCAGCTCGATGCCGGCGGGCGGCACCAGGCGGTTTTCCATGCCGTTCTCGGTGCCCAGCCAACTCACGGTCCAGCCACGGCGCTTCATGTCTTCGGCCACAGCCAGACCGGGCATGATGTGCCCGCCCGTACCCGCAGCCATGATCACGAGGTGACGAGGTGTGGTGCTCATACGCGACCTCCTCGCATCAGTTGTCGGTTTTCCATGTCCACTCGCAGGCAGATCGCCAGGGCAATGCAGTTGAGCATCACGCCGGATCCACCAAAACTCATCAAAGGCAAAGTCAGGCCCTTCGTGGGCAACACACCCAGGTTCACGCCCATGTTGATGAAGCTCTGACCACCCATCCACACCGCCACGCCTTGCGCGACCAGCCCCGAAAACACCCGGTCCAGCGCAATGGCTTGCCGACCAATGTTGAACAGACGTACCACCAGCCAGAAGAAGGTCAGGATGACGATGGCCACGCCCACGAAGCCCAGCTCTTCGCCAATCACGGCCAGCAGAAAATCGGTGTGGGCTTCGGGCAGGTAATGCAGCTTTTCCAGGCTGGAGCCCAGGCCTTCGCCAAAGATTTCGCCACGGCCGAACGCGATCAGCGAGTGCGTCAGCTGATAGGCCTTGCCCAGTGCGTTGTGCTCAGACCAGGGGTCAAGGTAGGCGAAGATGCGCTCGCGGCGCCAGGGGCTCAGGGTGATCATCAGCACGAACGCGCCCAGCAGCACCGCTGTGATCAGGAAGAACATCCGGCCATTGACGCCACCCAGAAACAGAATCGCCATGGCAATCGTGGCGATCACCATGAAAGCGCCCATGTCGGGCTCTGCCAGCAAAAGCAACCCCACCACGCCGACCGCAACGGCCATGGGAGCCACCGCACGGAAGAAGTGCTCTTTGACTTCCATCTTGCGGACCATGTAGTCGGAGGCATACAGCACGATGGCCAGCTTGGCCAGCTCAGAGGGCTGGAAGTTCATGAAGCCCAGTGGCAGCCAGCGCCGCGCGCCGTACACGACTTTGCCCACGTGCGGGATCAACACCAGCACCAGCAGCACGAGGGAGGCCACAAACAGCCAAGGCGCCATGCGCTCCCAACTGGACATCGGCACCTGTGTCATCACTGCCGCCACAGCAACTGCCATGGCAATGGCGATCATGTGCCGCTGGAAGAAGAAGGTCGGTGTGTAATTGGCAAACCGGGGGCTGTCCGGCAAAGCGATCGTCGCCGAATAGACCATCACCAGCCCCATCAGCAAAAGCGCCAGCGTGACCCAGACCAAGGGCTGATCGAACCCCATCAACCGCGATGGTTGCCCTGAGTTCACGTTGACGAAATCGCGGACCGGCAACACGCCCACCCCTTCGGCCTGGGCGTGACCGAGCCGAGCGCGCACGGCACTCAGCACAGCCGACAACCAGGAACGACGGGGGGAATCGGTCATGCCATTTCTCCACGGTCGATCGCCAGCTCGCGCACGGTGTCCACGAACACTTGGGCGCGATGAGCGTAATTGCGGAACATGTCCAGGCTGGCGCAAGCCGGGCTCAACAGCACGGCATCCCCGGCTTGCGCCTGTTCAAATGCCCAGCGGGTGGCGCCTTCCAGACTGTCGTGTGCGCACAGTGTCAGGGCGTCACCCGAAGGCGTGGTCACCCCTGCCAGCACGGCGCCAATGGCTTGTGCGTCGCGGCCAATCAAGGCCACCGCGCGGGCAAACCGGCTCACGGGTTCGGCCAGCGGCGCAAAGTCCTGCCCCTTGCCGTCGCCACCCAAAATCACCACCAGCTTGCCGGGCGACAGATCGGCACCCAGACCGAGCAAGGCGGCCACCGTCGCGCCCACATTGGTACCCTTGGAGTCGTCGATGGCATCGATGCCCGTCACGGTGGCCACGTGTTCGACGCGATGCGGCTCGCCGCGGTATTCCCGCAAGCCGTGCAGCATGGGCGCCAGGGGGCAGCCGATCGCGGTGGCCAAAGCCAGCGCAGCCAGCGCGTTCGACGCATTGTGACGACCACGGATGCGCAGCGCATCGGCGGGCATCAGGCGCTGCAGGATGATCTCTTCTTCCGGCTCGCCCTTCTTGCGCTTGATGGTGGGATCGGCTTCGCGGGCACGCACCAGCCAGGCCATGCCCGACTCGGTGACCAAGCCGAAATCACCCGGGTGACGCGGTGCGTCCAGCCCGAAACGCACCACGCGGCGGTGCACCAGTTTGGCCGGACGGCCGCGCACGCCAGACTTGATCACCTCGGGTGGCGGCACCATGGCTTCCACCTCGGCATCGTCACGGTTGATGACCATCACCGCGTTCTTGCCATAGATGCGAGCCTTGGCTGCAGCATAAGCGGCCATCGAACCATGCCAGTCCAAGTGATCCTGCGTGATGTTGAGCACCACCGAGGCGTCGGGATCGAAGTTGCTGACACCATCCAGCTGGAAGCTCGACAGCTCCAGCACCCACGCATCGGGCAGCACCTCGAACACGGGGGCAGCAGGCGGCGGTGGAGCCAGTTCAATCAAGGGGGCATCGGCATCGTCGGCCAGCGTCACGGCGACATCCTGGGGCGCCACATCGTCTTCACCGCCCTGCGGGGCGTCGGCCACGTCCGCCAACTCGCCATCGTCCGTCAGAGGTGACACAGCGGCTGCCGTGACGACGGGCGCCATGCCCTCGGCTTCGCACGGCAAGAGCGCCGCGTCTTCATGCGCCTCACGCACGGGCTCCGCATCGAGTGCCACACGCAAGGTATCGAGCAATGTCGGACCGATGTTGCCCGCGAGCCCCACGCGCAGTCCCGCACGCTCAATCAGTTGCGCGGTCAGCGACGTGGTGGTCGTTTTGCCATTCGTGCCCGTGATGGCCACCACCTTCGGTGCATAGCCCAGATCGGTCTTCAGGTCGGCCAACGCCGATGCAAACAAGGCCAGCTCACCGCGCACAGGGATGCCCAAGGCGTCAGCCTGAGCCGTCAATGCGGCAACATCAGGCGCATTGGGCATCAGACCCGGGCTCTTCAGCACCAGGTTAACCCCCTCAAGCAAGGCCACATCCAGACCGTGATGCAGTGTGGCGTACGGCACATCGGCGGCCAGGGTGGCGGCCTGAGGCGGATGGGCCCGTGTGTCGGCCACGCGCACCTGCGCCCCACAGCGCGCACACCAGCGTGCCATGGCCAAGCCCGAGTCACCCAGACCCAGGATCAGCACGGTGAGGTTGTGAAGGTCATGCATGGCGAACAATCAGCGCAACTTGAGGGTAGACAGGCCCAGCAGGCACAAGAGCATGGTGATGATCCAGAAGCGAACCACGACCTGCGTTTCTTTCCAGCCGGACTTTTCAAAATGGTGGTGCAAAGGCGCCATCAGCAAGATGCGGCGGCCTTCGCCGTATTTCTTCTTCGTGTACTTGAAGTAGCTGACCTGCAGCATCACCGACAGGGCTTCCAGCACAAACACACCGCCCATGAAGGCCAGGACGATTTCCTGGCGCACGATCACGGCGATGGTGCCCAGTGCGCCACCCAAGGCCAACGCGCCCACATCGCCCATGAACACCTGCGCCGGATACGCGTTGAACCAGAGGAAAGCCAGGCCCGCCCCCGACAATGCGGCGCAGAACACCAGCAACTCCCCCGCGCCCGGAATGTGGGGCAGAAGCAGATACTTGGCGAAGACAGCATTGCCCGTCACGTAGGCAAAGATGCCCAGGGATGCCGACACCATCACCACCGGCATGATGGCCAAGCCATCCAGCCCATCGGTCAGGTTCACGGCATTGGACGTGCCCACAATCACGATGTAGGTCAGCACCATGAAGCCCCACACACCCAGCGGATAGCTCACGGTCTTGAAGAACGGCACGATCAAATCGGCCTTGGGCGGCAGATCGTTCGAGAAGCCCGATGCGACCCAGCGCCCGAACAACTCCAGCACGCGCAGGGCATTGACCTCGGACACGTTGAACGCCAGGTAGATGGCTGCAAACAAGCCGATCAGTGACTGCCAGAAGTACTTCTCGCGAGAGGGCATGCCTTCGGGATCCTTCAGCACGACTTTGCGCCAGTCATCCACCCAGCCAATGGCGCCGAAGCCGGTCGTCACGATCATCACGATCCACACGAAGCGGTTGTTCCAGTCGAACCACAACAGGGTCGACAGACCAATCGACAGCAAGATCAGCGCACCGCCCATGGTGGGCGTGCCACGCTTGGCCAAATGCGTCTGCACGCCGTACTCGCGGATGGGCTGACCAATCTTGAGTTCGGTCAGCTTGCGAATGACATACGGCCCCAGCAACAAGCCAATGATCAGGGCCGTCATGGCCGCCATCACCGAGCGGAAGGTCAAGTATTGGAAGACCCGCAGGAAGCCCCATTCGGGATGCAGCCCTTGCAACCAGAGTGCCAGATTAAGCAGCATGCGCACCTCCGGCGAGAACGTTGACAACTTGTTCCATCTTCATGAATCGAGAACCTTTGACCAGTACCGACGCCGCATGAGGCGCATCGGCAGGCGTAGGCAATGCGGCAACGATGTCAGCCGCACTGTTGAAATGACGGGCGGACGCCCCCAGCACCTGCGCGGTGTGCGCGCACAAAGCACCAGCGGTCCAGACGTGTTCGATGCCACGCTCGCGGGCATAGGCGCCCACTTCCTCATGGAAGGCTGGACCTTGCGTGCCCACCTCGCCCATGTCGCCCAGCACAAGCCAATGCGGCCCAGGCAAACCGGCCAGCATGTCGATGGCCGCACGCACCGAGTCGGGGTTGGCGTTGTAGCTGTCGTCCACCAAGGTGACCGGGCGGCCGCCAACCGTGATGCAGCGCAATTGCGAACGCCCCTTGACGGGCTCGAATGCCTCCAGCCCACGGACCACCGTGTGCAAGGGAACCCCGGCGCTCAATGTGGCGGCCGTGGCGGCCAGCGCATTGCGCACGTTGTGCTGGCCAGCCATGCGCAAGGCCACTTGGGCCAGTCCGTACTGGGTGGCCATATCGATCACCCAATGCGGCGACGGGTCCGCATGCCACTGAGCGTGGCCCGTGACGGCGGCTTCACCTTCGGTAGCGAAATCGACCGTGGCATAGCCTGTCGCCTGCTCGCGCCAGATGGCTGCATGCGCATCATCGGCCGGGAACACAGCGGTCCCCGAACGGCTGAGCGAATGCAGGACAGCGCCGTTTTCACGCGCCACCGCTTCAACGGTGTGCATGAATTCCTGATGCTCGCGCTGGGCGTTGTTCACCACCCCCACCGTCGGCGCCGCAATGGCGGCCAGTTGCTCGATCTCGCCGGGATGATTCATGCCCAACTCGACCACGGCACAACGGTGCACCCCTTCACGCAGGCGCAACAAGGTCAACGGCACACCGATGTCGTTGTTGAAGTTGCCCACGGTGGCCAGTGCCGCATCCGGATGACCTTGCTCGGCCATCCAGGTTCGCAGAATGGAGGCAATCATCTGCGTCACGGTGGTCTTGCCATTGCTGCCGGTGACGCCGATCAAAGGCATGTCAAAGCGCGCACGCCAAGAGGCGGCCAGGTGGCCCAAGGCAGCACGGGTGTCCACCACCGTCAAGCCAGGCAGACCACTGGCGGCCACACCACGCTGCGCAATCACAGCCGACGCGCCAGACTGTGCAATGTGCGGCAGGAAATCGTGCGCATCAAAGCGCTCGCCGCGCAATGCCAGAAACAGATCGCCAGCCTGCAAGGTGCGGGTATCGGTGTGCACTCGGGCAATCAGCGTGGCGGGATCGCCATGCAGCACCGACCCTGGCAGCAGTGAATGGGCCAGGCCCAAGGTCATCATCATGTCGCTCATGCGGCACCTCGCTTGGCCAGCGCAGCCGCAGCCTCATCTGGATCACTGAAGGGCAACTTGGTGCCCGCAATGTCTTGCGTGGACTCATGCCCCTTGCCGGCAATCAGCACCACGTCTTCCGGTTGCGCCTGAATGAGCGCATGCGCAATGGCTTCACGCCGGTCTTCAAGCACATCCACACCATCCTGACGCGCAATGCCCGCCAGGATTTGCGACAAGATGAGCGCAGGCGATTCGCTGCGTGGGTTGTCGCTGGTCAGCACGGCACGGTCGGCATGCTGTTCCGCCACAGCGCCCATCAAGGGACGCTTGATGGGGTCGCGGTCACCGCCACAACCAAACACGCACCACAGCTTGCCGCCGCGCGTCGTGGCCACAGGACGCAAGGCCTGCAATGCCTGACTCAATGCATCGGGCGTGTGAGCGTAGTCCACTGCGACCAAAGGCTGAGCGGCTGTCGCAGGCACCAGTTGCATGCGCCCCGGTACGGCCACCAGACCACTGCAGGCCTTCGCTGCAGCCTGCAAGGCAAACCCTTTGGCACGCAAGGCCCCCAACACCGCCAGCAGGTTGGCCACATTGAACGCCCCGATGACCGGCGCCTGCACCACCGTCCGATCCGACACCGCGTCGAGCGAGGCGTGCCGCTCCAGAACCGTGAAGCTCAGGCCATTGGGCTGATACGTCACATCGATGGCCTGCAGGCGCACCGGCCCATTCAGGCCATACGTCCACACATCCAACCCGCGCGCACGTGCATGCTCAGCCAGCCGATAGCCCATCGCATCGTCCTGATTGATCACGGCCGCCTTGAGGCCGGGCCAATCAAACAGAGCGCGCTTGGCCAGCCAGTAGGCTTCCATGCTGCCGTGGTAGTCCAGGTGGTCCTGTGTGAAATTTGTGAACTGCGCCACGTCAATGTGTGTGGCGTGCAAGCGCAACTCTTCCAGTCCGATGGACGACGCCTCGATGGCGGCGGCGCTCAGCCCTTGCTGAACAAAGTGCCGGAACGTGGCGTGCAAGGTCACGGGATCCGGTGTAGTCAGACCCGTTGGGACGAAACTGCCAGCCCCCACCTGCCCGACACCCAACGTCCCGATCACCCCGCAAGGCTGCCCCAACGCCGTCAGGGCCTGCGAGGTCCACCACGATGTCGAGGTCTTGCCGTTGGTGCCTGTCACGGCCACCACGCTCAGCGCCGCGCTGGGCTCTTCATAGAAGCCATGCGCAATCTCGGCCACACGCGCTTTCAAGTTCGGCACAGCCACGATGCGTGGGTCGGCAAACGCAAACGACGTCACACCCTCGGCTTCGACCAGGCAGGCGCGCGCGCCCTCTCGCAGAGCCTGCGCCACGAAGGCGCGGCCATCACGGGCCGCGCCCGGCCAGGCGATGAAGCACACACCTTGCGACGACAAGGTCGCCACCTGACGGCTGTCAACGGTGAGCTGCGCCACCGCATGCTGGCGCAACCAACCCAACAGTTTGGACACGTCCGACATCTGCATCAAAGTGGCATTCGTCATCAGAAACTCTCCACTTCGGCCGGAGCGGTGGCGCTGATTTGCGAGCGGACCTCGATGTCGGGCAGCACACCCAAACGGTTCAAGGTCTGCTGGACCACCTGACTAAAAACCGGTGCAGCCACTTCACCGCCGAAGTACACCCCGTTGCTGGGCTCGTCCACCATCACGGCCACCACGATGCGCGGCTTGCTGATCGGCGCAATGCCCACGAACCAGGCGCGGTACTTGTTGCCCGCGTAACCCTTGCCCTCTTGCTTGTGCGCCGTACCGGTCTTGCCACCCACGCTGTAGCCCATGGTTTGAGCCTTTGGCGCAGTACCGCCCGGGCCGGTCACCATGTTCAGCATGTGCCGCACGGCACGCGCGGTGGCAGGCGAGATCACAGGCGTGCCGCGCACGGGCACAGGCTCGGCATTCTGGGGGGCCTCTGGACGCGACGAAGCCGCCTCCGGACGGAAGGCGGCCTTGAAAGCCAGAACGGGGCGCGGTTGGTCAGCGGCGGCGGTTTGCCGCGCCACCTCCCCTGCATCTCGTTTGATCAGGGTGATGGGAATCAATTCGCCATCGCTGGCAAACACGGTGTAAGCCTGCGCCAGCTGAAAGAGGCTGGCAGACAAACCATAGCCATAGCTCATGGTGACTTGCTCGATGCGACGCCACGACTTGTAAGGGCGCAGGCGTCCGGTCACCGCACCCGGGAAACCGAGTTGCGGCTTGCGCCCCAGCCCGACGGCCGTGAAGATCTCCCACATTTCGCGGGGCTGCATCTGCAGCGCCATCTTGGCCGTGCCGACGTTGCTGGACTTCTGAATCACTTCCTCGACGGTCAGGTCACCGTGCGGATGCGAATCGGAAATGGTGGACCCGTCAATGGTCAGGCGGCCCGGTGCGGTCGAAATGACCGTATCCGGCCGCACACGATGTGTCTCCAGCGCCAGCGCCGCGATCAGCGGCTTCATGGTGGAGCCGGGCTCGAACGTGTCAGTCAAGGCACGGTTGCGCAACTGCGCACCCGTCAGGTTGCTGCGGTTGTCGGGGGTGTAGCTGGGCACATTGGCCAGCGCCAGCACTTCGCCGGTCACGGCATCCAGCACCACGACGCTCCCCGCCTTGGCTTTGTGCTGCTCGACCGCGTCCCGGATGCGTTGATAGGCGTAGAACTGAATCTTGGCGTCGATCGACAAACGGATGGCGTCGCCATCTTCGGCGGGCACCACATCACCCACGGCCTCGACCGCACGCCCCAGGCGATCCTTGATCACATGGCGCGAACCATTGCGACCGGCCAGTTGCTTCTCGTAAGCGAGCTCAATGCCCTCCTGCCCCTGGTCTTCAATGTTCGTGAAGCCCACGATGTGGGCGGCCGACTCACCTTCAGGGTACTGCCGCTTCCACTCGCGCAACTCATACACACCCTTGATCTTCAGGGCGGCCACCGCTTGGGCCACGCTGTCGTCCACCTTGCGACGCAGCCACACGAAGTTGGGGTTGGAGGCCAGACGCTTTTCCAGATCGGCGCGAGGCATGCCCAGCAAGCGCACCAAAGACTGCACATCGGCCGTCGAGGCCTGCATGTCTTTGGGGATGGCCCACAAGGATGGCGAAGGCACACTGGACGCCAGCAACTCACCATTGCGATCCAGGATCCGCCCACGATTGGCCTGCAATTCGATGCGACGCTCGTAGCGGTTGGCCCCTTGCTGCAAGTAGAAATCGTTGTCGATGATCTGCACCCACGCTGCACGACCGATCAACACCACAAAACCCAGGCCAATGCAGCCAATCAGAAACTTCACGCGCCAGGGTGGTGTGCGCGACGCCAGCAGCGGGCTGGTGGCATAGCGCACCGTGGGCACGGCCGACGCTTTTTGCTTCCGCGGCTGCCCACGCAAACGGCGCATGAACTCACCCAGGCGGCTCATGGCTGCCCTCCCTGCGATGCAGCAAGCGCTACACCCGATGCCGCCACCACATAGTGCGTCACCGAAGGGTTATGGCTGAACATGCGCAGTTTCTCGCGCGCGAGCTTTTCAACACGCAGGGACGTGGCCTGCGCGCGCTTCTCAACTTGCAGGCGCTCGTAGTCAATCTGCAGCTCATGCGCGTGCGACTGCGCCTTGTCGAGTTCCACAAACAGCGAGCGGGCCTCATAACTGCTGCGAATCAGCCAGAAGCAACTCAACAGCACCACGGCAGCAAGGATCAAGTTCAAGCGGCCCATCACCGGCGCCCTCCCTTGCCGGAACGACCGCCCTTGGTACGCGATGACGCCACATCAGATTGAGCCAATTCCGCAGACCACGGCACATCCGTGCGCTCAGCAATGCGCAACACCGCTGAACGCGAGCGCGGATTGCCCGCCACCTCGGCTTCAGAAGGCTTGACCCTCGCAATCGCGCGCAGCAGCAGGGGCTTGGGTTGGGCAAACGGCACGCGACGATCAACCTCATCACGGCTGTGTTTGGCGATGAAGGTCTTGACGATGCGGTCTTCCAGCGAGTGGAAGCTGATCACAGCCAGACGCCCGCCGGGCGCCAGCATCTTCAGTGCAGCATCCAGCGCGTCCTCGAGTTCGCCGAGTTCACGATTGACGTGAATCCGAAGAGCCTGGAAGGTACGGGTAGCGGGGTCTTGCCCGACTTCACGGGTTTTGACCGAACGAGCCACGAGCGCTGAGAGCTCCCCGGTGGTGCGCACAGGCTGGCCCTCATCGCGGCGAGCGACAAGCGCCTTTGCAATGGACCAAGCAAACCGTTCTTCTCCATAAGTGCGAATGACCTCTGTGATTTCGTCCACGGAAGCGCGTGCCAGAAAATCCGCCGCACTTTCACCTTGCGTGGTGTCCATGCGCATATCGAGTGGCGCATCAAAACGGAAACTGAAGCCCCGCGCAGGGTTGTCGATCTGGGGAGACGACACGCCAATGTCCATCAGCAAGCCATCCACCGCACCCAAGCCTTGCTGAGCCACCACCTCGCCCCACGACGAAAACGGGGCATGCACGATGGTGAACCGAGGATCCTGGATGGCAGACTCACCCGTGGTGGCATGCGCGATGGCCTCCGGGTCGCGATCCAGCGCCAGAAGACGCGCCTGAGGCCCCAAATGAGACAAGATCAGACGAGAGTGACCACCGCGACCAAAGGTCGCGTCCACATACACCCCGTCAGGGCGCGGACCGGTCGCGGCATCCCACAAACCATCGACTGCCTCGTGCAGCAGAACGGTTTGATGCTGCCAAGGGGTTGGAGCCTGTTGCATCGCGTTAGAAAGTGAAGTCTTGCAATGCATCAGGCATGGGTTGCGCCATGACCTCCGCCTCATGCGCGGCGTAACGCTGCGCATCCCACAACTCGAAGTGCGTACCCATGCCCAGTAGCATCACCTCTTTGGAGAGGCCTGCGGCGGCACGCAACTCGGGCGCCACCAGCACGCGGGCAGCGCTGTCGATCTCGACATCCTGCGCATTACCCAAAAAGATGCGCTTCCAACCTGCAGCCGACATGGGCAAGGCCATGACCTTGTCACGGAAGGACTCCCAAGCAGGGCGAGGAAAGACCATCAAGCAGCCCGCAGGGTTCTTGGTAATGGTGATTTGCCCCCCGCACAGAGCCTGCAACGCGTCGCGATGACGCGCAGGGACAGCCATACGCCCCTTTGCGTCCAGCGACAGCGCTGATGAACCCTGAAAGACGAGAGTCACACAAAACCCCACGAATTTGCACTAAATCCCACTTTAACTGATGAACGCCACCCAAACAAGGCAAAAGTAAAAAAAAGTTCAATGAAATCAATGACTTAGGCGCCATTCTGCGGCAAAAATCCCAAAAAAAAGTCCTTACGAATCAACGACATGCAAGGAGGTCCGAAAGTGAAAAGTGAGGAACCTCCCCCATCTGAATGGGGTAATTCCAGCCCTCTTACCGCCGGCATTGCCCTGTGCATCACCGCCTGTGAGGTGGGTCAATCGAAAGTCATTGCGAATAGTTCGCATTCGGACTTAAAATCGTGTACATGAAAACGCAACGCCACCACCCAGACGGTCAATCCGCCACCACGCTGGATCAGTTACCGGTGCGCACACAAGCCACGATCCGGGAAGTTCGAGGCAGCCATCACGACGGTGGCGCACTGAAGCGCCGCCTGATGGAGTTGGGCTTTGTGCCCGGTGAGCGCGTGCAAGTGTTGCGACGCGTTTTCCATGGTCATGGCCCCCTGGCCGTGCGCGTAGGGACCAGCACCTTTGCCATGCGCAAGCTGGAATCGTCTTTGATTGAGGTTGTGCCCGCCTGATCGGGATCACACCGCAGTCTTTTCTGTCTTGTCGTCTGCAGGAGTGCGTTCATGGCGGCCACGACACCCCAAGTGTCCACTACCCCGCTGATCGCACTGGTCGGCAACCCCAACTGCGGCAAGACCGCCTTGTTCAACCGTCTGACGGGCTCCAAACAGAAGGTGGGGAACTACGCCGGCGTCACGGTAGAGCGCAAGGAAGGCCAGTTTGTGTCGCCTGCCGGCCAGTCCTGGCGTGTGCTGGACCTGCCAGGTGCTTACAGCCTGCTGGCCGCCACCCCCGATGAAGCCATCACCCGCGATGTGATCGCCGGCGTACGCGCCGGTGAAGCCCCCCCCGTGGGGCTGGTGTGCGTGGTCGATGCAACCAACCTGCGCCTGAACCTGCGCATGGTGCTGGAGTTGCAGACGCTGAACGTGCCCATGGTGCTGGTCATCAACATGATGGACCAGGCCACCAAACGCGGCATTCACATCGATGTGCCCCGACTGCAAACTGAATTGGGCATCCCCGTGGTGGAAGCCGTGGCCGTGCGCGCGGGCGGGGAGCAAGCCCTTCTGACCCAACTGGATCAACTGGACTGGCCCAAGCTGCCCGCCCCCGAAGGCGCGCGGCCCATGGAGCGCATTGCGCAAACCCCTGTGGAAGACACGCACCGCCGCGTGGGCGAGTTGCTGGCCGCCTGCGTGGTCATGCCGTCTCATGCGCCGAGCCTGACGGCCCGGCTGGACCGCTACGCCCTGCACCCGGTCATGGGGCCGTTGATCTTGGCAACACTGATGTTCCTGGTCTTCCAGGCCGTGTTCAGTTGGGCCTCGGCCCCCATGGACCTGATCGACGAAGGCATGGGCGCGCTGGGGGATCTGGTCAAGACCCACATGGCCGACGGCCCACTGCGCGGCCTGCTGGTCGAAGGGGTGATTGGCGGAGCCGGCAGCGTGCTGGTCTTCCTGCCGCAGATCCTGATCCTGTTTGGCTTCATCCTCGCACTGGAAGACTCGGGCTACCTGCCCCGTGCCGCCTTCCTGCTGGATCGGGTGATGGGCAGCGTCGGCCTGTCGGGCCGCGCCTTCATCCCATTGCTGTCGAGCTTCGCTTGCGCCATTCCCGGCATCATGGCCACGCGCACCATCTCGCAACCGCGCGACCGCCTGGTCACCATCCTGATTGCCCCGCTGATGACGTGCTCGGCCCGCCTGCCTGTGTACGCCCTGTTGATTGCGGCCTTCATCCCGGATCGCACCGTGGCCGGCGTCTTCAACCTGCAAGGTCTGGTGCTGTTTGCGCTGTACATGAGCGGCATCGTCTCGGCCATGATCGTGGCGCTGGTGCTCAAGCGCGTGATGAAGCAAGGCGGCGCACAGCCACTGCTGATGGAGTTGCCCGACTACCACTGGCCCCACCTGCGCAACCTCGTGCTGGGGCTGTGGGAGCGCGCCAAGGTATTCGTCACCCGCACCGGGACCACCATCCTGTCGTTGATGGTGGTGCTGTGGGTGCTGTCGAACTTCCCCGGCGCCCCCGACAACGCCACGCAACCGGCGATCTATTACAGCTTTGCCGGCATGTTGGGTCGTGCGCTGGAAGTGATCTTCGCGCCCATTGGTTTCACCTGGCAGATCTGCATCGCCCTGGTCCCGGGCATGGCCGCCCGTGAAGTGGCGGTGGCGGCACTCGGCACGGTGTACTCCATGTCTCAGACCGGTGATGAACTGAGCACGGCCCTGCAAGCCGTGGTGAGCCAGGCCTGGACCTTGCCCACGGCCCTCTCCCTGATGACTTGGTATGTGTATGCCCCGCAGTGCCTGCCCACCCTGATCGTGGTCAAGCGCGAAACCAATGGCTGGCGCACGCCACTCATCATGGTGAGCTACCTGTTCACACTGGCCTACCTGGCCTCGTGGGCGGTGTTCCACCTGTCGACGTACCTGCTTCGCTGAGGAGGCCCCATGCGCATCGATGCCCAAACCGTTCTCACGGCGCTGCTGGTGATGGGTGCGCTGGCTTTTCTGGCGCGCAAATGGTGGCCGATGTTGCGCTCGCTCGTGGCGGGGCAGCCGGCAGCCGGTTGTGGCGCCTCGGCTGCGCAGGCCAGCACGTGCGGCAATGGCTGCGGTAGCTGCGGCAGTGCATCCGCCTCTCGCAAAGACCACCGCGTGAACGTGGTTCGCCGTCCTCGCTGAGTTGCCGGCCCGGCAGAGTTGCGTTTACACTGCGCATCGCTCCGGGGTGTGCCGTGCAAGTGTTCTTGCCAGGCGCTGAGATGGACTGACGTCCGAACCCGTTGAACTTGATCCGGTTCATACCGGCGAAAGAAGAGCCGTCCTGCTGGAAGTCCGTTCGTGACGCGCTGGCGGGTGCAGCCCTTCAAGCGTGCTGTGCCCATGCCGCTTGCAGGCGCCTGCCCCACCTCCCCCGTTGCCTTGCGCCTTCCTGAGGCCCTCCTCGGAGCACGTGTCTTTGTCACACCTGCCACCAGGAGAGTCGCCCATGAACGCCCCCGATCCCATCGTTGCCCCTCAAGCGCTCGATGAACTCACCCGCCTGACGCGCGAGCCCTTGCCGGCCTCCCGCAAGGTTTATGTCACGGGCTCGCATGAGGGCGTGCGCGTCCCGATGCGCGAGGTGTCACTGACCAATGGCGAGCGCGTGACGCTGTACGACTGCTCGGGCCCCTACACCGACCCCGCCGTCCAGATTGACGTGACCCGCGGCCTGCCCGCCGTGCGCGAAGCCGCCGTGCTCGCCCGGGGCGACACCGAAGGCTATGCCGGGCGTGCGGTGCAGGCGGTGGACGATGGCTTGAAGGACGGCGAGCACCACGACGCCCGCATGGCAGCCTTGCGCCAGGCCGCTGCGGGTCTGCAGCGCCCGCCCCGCCGTGCCATCGCCGGTCACAACGTGACCCAGATGCATTACGCACGCCGCGGCATCATCACCCCCGAAATGGAGTTCGTCGCCCTGCGCGAAAACCAGCGCCGCCTCGATCAGGCCGAAGACTGGCGCAGCCGCTACGGCCAGAACGCCGAGCGCGAGGCCCGCCTGCGCGGCAACCCGATGGGTGCCCTGATCCCGCGAGAGATCACCCCCGAGTTCGTGCGCGACGAAGTGGCCCGTGGCCGCGCCGTGATCCCCGCCAACATCAATCACACGGAACTGGAGCCCATGATCATCGGGCGCAACTTCCTGGTGAAGATCAACGCCAACATCGGCAACTC
>NZ_JBMOIR010000026.1:0-32242 GCF_049317225.1 Aquabacterium sp.
TCTGGCGGTCACTGCGCTTCGTTGTTTATAGATAAAAGGAGCCCGCCGTCATGATGGTGCTGTACTCTGGCACGACCTGCCCCTACTCGCATCGCTGCCGTTTCGTTCTGTTCGAAAAGGGCATGGACTTCGAAATCCGTGATGTGGACGTTTTCGCCAAGCCTGAAGACATCGCACTGATGAACCCGTACAACGAGGTGCCCATTCTGGTGGAGCGTGACCTCATCCTGTACGAGTCCCACATCATCAACGAGTACATCGACGAGCGTTTCCCGCATCCTCAACTGATGCCGGGTGACCCCGTCGCGCGTGCCCGTGTTCGTCTGTTCCTGCTGAACTTCGAAAAGGAGTTGTTCGCACACGTGAACTTGCTGGAAGGCCGTGGCGGCATCAAGGGCAACGACAAGCAACTGGAAAAGGCTCGTGCCCAGATTCGTGACCGACTGACGCAGTTGGCCCCGATCTTCCTGAAGAACAAGTACATGCTCGGCGACGACTTCTCGATGCTGGACGTGGCCATTGCACCGCTGCTGTGGCGCCTGGATTACTACGGCATCGAACTGTCGAAGAACGCCTTGCCGCTGTTGAAGTATGCTGAGCGCATCTTCTCGCGTCCTGCGTACATCGAAGCGCTGACGCCGTCTGAAAAGGTGATGCGCAAGTAATCGCTTGCGTCGTTCTGATCGGCTCCATACAGCATGTCCACTGACCAAGAAGCACAGGGCACCTCGACTCGGCCCTACCTGATTCGCGCGCTGCACGACTGGTGTACCGACAACGGGTTCACGCCCTATCTGGCGGTGTACGTGGACAGCTCTGTCCAGGTGCCCCGCGAGTACGTCAAGAACAATGAGATCGTGCTGAACGTCAGCTTTGAGGCGACCAGCCAGTTGACCTTGGGCAACGATTTCATCGAGTTCAAGGCGCGCTTCGGTGGGCGTGCACGCGACATCTCCGTTCCGGTGGACCACGTGATCGCCATTTATGCCCGCGAAAACGGGCAGGGCATGGCGTTCCCGGTACCGGTGTCTGTCGGTGGCGAGGGCGTGGACGCGCCCACGTCGCTGGACGACGACGCGGACACGGATGCGGGTGGTGTCGAGCAGGCCAGCAGCACGGAGCCGGGCATCCGCTTGGCCACCGAGTCGCGGTCTGCGCCAAAGGACAAGCCGAGCAAACCGGTGGGCTTGGCATCTGTGCCGACGAAAACGTCGACGGATGACAACGATTCGCCGGAAACGCCCCCACCAACAGGCGGGCGACCCGCGCTGCGGCGAATCAAGTGATGCAAGCCGTGTAGAATACGCACCAGTGCCGGCTTAGCTCAGTTGGTAGAGCAACCGCCTTGTAAGCGGTAGGTCGTCAGTTCGAATCCGACAGCCGGCACCATTCATACAAAAAGCCCCTTGGCGTTAGTTCTCTAACCTCAAGGGGCTTTTTCTTTGTCTGTGTTCATGGGCTCAGTTGCTGAGCTTGTCGGTGCGTAGCATGAGGTGTCAGGGAGTCTGGTTCATGCCAAAGTTCATTCACACCGCCGACTGGCAGATTGGTCGCCAGTTCACCACGTTTCCGCCGGAAGATGCTTTACCTTTGGCCGAGGCACGCTTGCACGCGGTCGAGCGCCTCGCAGCATTGGCCGTGCAGCATCAGGTTGATGCCGTGCTGGTGGCGGGCGACGTGTTCGACATGCAAACGGTGTCCGATCGCACCATTCGACGCATGTTCCACGCCATGCAGGCCTACGAGGGGCCTTGGGTGATGATTTCCGGCAATCACGATGCCGCGCTGGCCGAGAGCGTCTGGACTCGGGCTGTGCGACTGGGGGCCGTGCCGCCGAATGTGCACCTGGCGCTGAGCCCTGAGCCCGTGGTGTGGCCTGATCGAGGTTTGGCTGTGTTGCCGGCGCCGCTGACTCAGCGTCACACCTATGGTGACACCACGGCGTGGTTCGATCAGGCGCAAACTCCCGCGTCATGCGTGCGTGTGGGCCTGGCACATGGCTGTGTGCAAGGGGTCTTGCCTGATGACATTGATTCGGCCAACCCGATCGCGCCTGACCGTGCCGAGCAAGCTAGGCTGGATTACCTGGCCTTGGGGGACTGGCATGGATGCAAGCGCATTCAGGACCGCGTTTGGTACGCCGGCACGCCGGAAACGGATCGCTTCCGTGGCAATGAGTCTGGTCAAGCTTTGCTGGTGAACATTCCCGCACCCGGGGTGCTCCCGGAAGTGACGCCGCTGGCGGTGGGGCAGCATCCCTGGCATCAACTGACGGCTCGGCTGGAGGTGGACTCTGACGTGGATGTGCTGCTGAACACCTTGCAGGGCTTGGCGTCGTCGTCGGTGGTGTCACTGTCGGTGAGCGGCCACTTGACGATGGGGGCGCATGCACGCGTGCTGTCGGCACTGGCAAAAGCCGGGGCCCGCTTTCGCCACCTGAGTTGTGACACGCAGGGGTTGACCTTGCTGCCAACCGCAGACGAGTTGGCCTCAGTGCAGGCCGACGGCTATGTGGCCGAGATCCTGCAAGACCTTCGGCACGCACAGGGCACGCCCGGCGAGGGCGTTGACACGGCGGCCGAGGCCATGACCTTGTTGATGCAGGCCTTGTTGGCGCGCCAACCCGTGACCATCACGCCCCCTGGAGGTGCCGCATGAGCATGCAGTTGACGCGTTTGCGCGTGGCCCAGTTGCGCCAGTTTCGGCAGGCATTTGAACTGGCCGACCTGACACCGGGTCTCAATATCTTCACGGGGCCGAACGAGGCTGGCAAAAGCACCTTGGTGCGCGCCATTCGCGCGGCCTTTTTTGAACGCTATCGCTCCAAGGTGGTCGAAGATCTGCGTCCGTGGGGGGACGCTTCGGCCACGCCTCAGGTTGAGGTGGACTTCCAGTTGGGGCAACAGTCGGTCCAGTTGTTCAAGTCATTTTTGGGTACCCGCGCACGTTGCAGTCTGACCGTGAACGGTCAGACAAAGGACGGCGCTGAAGCCGAGGATTTGCTGGCGCAGTGGTTGGGGTTTTCGTACGCGGCCAAGGGGGCGAGCCGGCCGGAGCATTGGGGGATTCCGGGCTTGCTGTGGATTGAACAGGGCACGGGGCAGGCCTTAGGTGATCCGGCCGGACATGCGCAGGATCACATCCGTCAGGCTTTGGCGGCGCGGCAGGATGCCGCTTTGGGCAGTGAGGTGGCCGCCAGCCTGGGGGATGAATTGCTCGCGCAGTTTCAGGCGCAGTTGGACGAGTTGCAGACGGCCACAGGCAAACCGAGGGCCGCGTATCTGGCCGCCATTCAGGCAGCAGAGCAGTTGCAGCGGGACATGGCGGACCTGGATGAACGCATCGCCCGCTATCAGCAGGACGTGGACCAGTTGTCGACACTGCGGCGCCAGCATCAGCAGGAGGCGCTGGAGCGTCCTTGGGATGCGGTGAAGGACAAGCTGGCCCAGGCGCGGCAGGCCGAGCAGGCGGTGGCGCAGCGTGTCCAGCAACTCGCGGATGCCGAGCAGGGCTTGGTCCGCTTGCAGCAGCAAGAAGCCCTGTTGCAAGCACAGGTCCGGAGCGTGACGCAGTTGCAGGCCGCTCGAATGCAGCGCGAGCAGGATGCCGCGCGAGCCGCCGAACAATGGCAAGCGGCAGATGCCGCGTGCCGTGTGGCCCAGCAACTTGCCGATGACCGTGCGCAGCATGTTCAGCGCGACCGGATGTTGCTGGCGGCGGCGCGTCAGGATGCCAATCGGCGCTTATTGCTGTCACAACGTCAAGAGGCGGATGCGGCCGCTCAGCGGTATCAGCAGGTCTTGACGGATGCCGTGGCCCGGTCGGACAGTCTGGCGCAACTGAAAGTCAGCATGACGGCGCCGGTCTTGCAAAAGGCCGACGTGGAGGCCTTGCGCCAGTTGGAGAAGCAGTGGCAGACCCTGCAGGTGCAGCGGCAGGCCATCGCCACCCGCTTGCAGTACACCTTGCAACCGGGCCAGACCATGGCGCTGGAGGGGGATGCGACGGTGCCGCCCCTCACCGGTGAGGGCGAGTTGCTGATTGCGGAACCCTTGTCGCTGCATGTGCCGGGCGTGGGCCGCTTGCGCATCACCCCGGGTGGGCAGGATGTGGCGTTGCTGGCGCAGCAATGCGCACAAGTTGAACGCACCTTGCAGGACCACCTGCAGCGATTGGGCTTGGCGGGAATGCCGGAGGTTGAGCGCCGCTATGAGTCGCAGCAGGACTTGGCCGCCCAGATCAAGCTGGCGGAGCAGGCCCTGCAGTGGATTGCGCCACAGGGGCTGGCACCATTGCGGCAGGCCTTGGCGCAGGCACATCAACAGATCGCGGCGTGTGACCAGGCCTTGCAAGCGCTGCCCGAGTCTGCGTCGGAGCCCGTGCAGGGTATGGCGGCGGCCGAGGCGGCTTTGCACGATTCGGAGCGCTTGGAGTCGGCGGCCCGTGAGGCCTTGACTCAGGCGCTGCAAGCCCGTGCGCGTGCGGAGGCCGAGCAAGTGGCCGCCCAGCGCGAAGTGGCTTTGGTGCAGGCGCAGTTGGCGGACCCGGAGCATGTGGTGCGGCATCAGCAGGCGTTGAGCAGCTTGGCGCAGGTGACGCAAGACGCACAGGTGCAGCGCGCGCTGGTGCAGGAACTGATGCGCCAGCGTGATGAGGCGCGTCCCGACATCCTGCAGCAAGAGATCGCGCGCCTGGGGCGCAGCATTGCCTTGATGGAGCAGGCGCATCAGCAGCGTCACACACGGATTCAGGTGCTGGAGGGGACCTTGCAGCAGGTGGGTGCACAGGGGTTGGAAGAGCAGCGTCAAGTGCTGGCCGGAGAGCATGCACGCGCCAAACAGCGGGTGGCGGAGTTGCAGCGTCGTGCGGGGGCCTTGTCTTTGTTATGCCAGCAGTTTCAGCAAAAGCGTCGAGACGCGCTGGAGCGATTGCAGGCGCCGCTGAAAAAACACCTGGAACACTATTTGCGTCTGCTGTTTCCGCATGCGCAGGTGGCGGTGAGCGATCAACTGACGCCAGACTATCTGATCAGGCGCTTGGCGTCGGGCGAGGAAGAGCGCGGTCAGTTTGACGCGCTGAGCTTTGGTGCACGTGAACAACTGGCAGTGATCAGTCGTCTGGCTTATGCCGATTTGCTGAAGGAGGCTGGGCGACCGACGCTGCTGATCCTGGATGATGCGTTGGTGCACAGCGATGCCGACCGTCTGGAGCGGATGAAGCGCGTGTTGTTTGATGCGGCTCAACGGCATCAGGTGCTGATGTTCACATGTCATCCCGATCACTGGTCGGACATGGGCGTGCCTGTGCGATCCTTGATGGCGTGAAAGGCTTGGAGACATGTCAGGTTTTGACAATCAGCCGTGCGGGTGATCGCTTTCCCGGCTGACTGGCACAACATTGACATGCAAAATCGTCATGATTGTTGGGCCATCCAACCGGCAGGAAACAAAAAAAATGATGCGACGCCGTTTTTTGAGGGAGACGACTTGTTTGTGGGCCGGGGCTGCTGCCCTGTCAAGCCTGTCGGGGTGCCTGCGTGCAGATCCGCCCTTGCGCGTGGCCATCACGCCATGGTTGGGTTACGAGACGTTGAACCTTGCGCGTGAACTGGGCTACATCCAGGAGCCGGATATCCGTTTGGTGGAGTTCCCCTCCAATACGGTCAGTCTGATGGCCTTGGCCAACCACGAGGTGCCACTGGCAACCTTGACGCTGGACGAGTTTTTGCTCGCGCGTGAAGGCGGGCTGGACCTGCGTGTGGTGTTGGTCTTTGATGAATCCATGGGGGGAGATGCCGTCATCGCGCGGCCGAGCATCAGCAGTCTGTCTGACATCCGGGGCAAGCGCATTGGGGTGGAGTCCACGGCCACGGGTGCACTCATGATGGCGAAGCTGTTGGAGGCGGCTCACTTGCAGCCGGCCGATGTGGTCAAAGTGGAAATGACCGTGGATCAACATGCCGCCGCCTATGCCGCCGGCAAGGTGGATGTCTTGGTGACGTTCGAGCCCGTGCTGTCCCGCTTGAAGAGCCAGGGTGCCAAATTGCTGCTGGATAGCCGGCAGTATCCCGGACTGATCGTGGATGTGCTGGTTGCGCGAGCGGATGCCCTGACTCAATCGGAAGGGCATGTGCGTACGCTGATGCAGGCCTATTTCAAAGCCTTGTCGTACTGGGATGCGCATCAGGACCAATCTGCCGCGCTGGTTGCACCTCGTCTGCAACTGCAGACGGTTGAAGTCATGCAGGCCATGAAGGGCATGCACATGATGAGCTTGTCCGACAACCGAGTGTGGCTCACGGGGGCTCAGCCTCGGTTGCTGGAGTCGGTTCGAACAGTGGGTGAGATGGCTGTGCGCACACGGTTATTGAAAACGATGCCGTCGCCTGCCAATGTGATTGATGCGCGCTTTCTGGAGAGCCTGACATGAAGCAGCGCTCTCTGCGTGTCATTCTGCCTCTGTTGGTGCTGGCGGGTGTGTTTCTGGTGGGCAGTTTGTCCCTGTGGTACGCCATTCACCAGCGGCAGGCAAGGCTGGATGAGGATGCGCGCGTCACGCTCATGGCGGACGTGGCGCGGTTGGCTCGGCTCAGCGATCAGACCTGGCCCAATGCCCAGTCGTTCATTGCCGCTGATATCGCGCAGCAAGCGAGTCGGCCGCAACTGAAGGCCGCACTGCTGCTGACGGAAACCGGTGAGATTTTGATGGCACAGCGCTCGGCTTGGGTGGGGCGCATGGCCAGTGAGGTGCTGCCTGGGCTGGACATGCAGCGTGTCATCCGTGTGGCCCAGGGCCGTTTGCCTGACTGGTCGATGGACCCGGATGGCGTTCGCATGGACGGCTTGCAAGGCTTCGATTTGCCGGCTGCGCAAAACGAGGTGCGCAGTTCCCGGCGCGGGGTGGTCTATGTCGTGCATGACCTGACCAGCTTGCGAGCGCAGGTGCGTGATGACGAAATCCTGCACCGCATCCCCGAAGTCTTTGGCAACGTGTTGCTGGCGGTCTTGCTGCTGTGGCTGCTGAGTCGCTATGTAGCGCAGCCGCTGTATCAGTTGGATCGTGCCGCATCCAGTCTGCGCAAAGGCCAGTTGGATGTGAACATTCCGCGCGCGGGGTGGGACGAAATTGATCAGATGGCGATGGGCTTGGAGGCCTTGCGGCAGGAATTGGCAGCGACTTGGCATGCCATGCCGGATCTGCTGTTTGAAGTGGACATGCGTGGTCGGTACATCCGTGTGCTGGCGGTACGTCCGGAGTTGCTGGCCGCCGCCCCGCAGCAGTTGATCGGCCGTACTGTCAACGAAATGCTGCCGCAGGACGCCGCTCAGGTGGTGATGCAGGCTGTTCAAGACGCCTACGAGCACGGCGGTGTGTGGGGCCGTGAATTGCGGTTGCCTGTCGCCGCGGGAACCCGTTGGTTTGAGTTGTCTGTGGCGCGCAAAACCATTCCCGGACAAGAAGCGACCTTTCTGCTGGTCTCACGTGATGTCACTGAGCGTCGTCTGGCTGAGGACGGTCTGCGGCAACTGAACGAAGAACTGGAGAGCCGTGTGGCCGCGCGCACGGCTGAGTTGCTGACAGCCAAGGAAGATGCCGAACGTGCCAACCGCAGCAAGAGTGAGTTCTTGTCCCGCATGAGTCATGAGTTGCGTACGCCCCTGAATGCGATCCTGGGGTTTGGACAATTGCTGGAGCTGTCGGTGCGGGAGGCACCTCTGGCGGGGCATGTCAAACAGATCCTCAGCGGTGGGCGACATCTGCTGTCGCTGATCAACGAGGTGCTGGATCTGGCGCGTGTCGAGTCCGGTCAGATGACGGTGAGCCTGGAGAAGGTTCAGTTGCTGACCTTGATTGAAGAGTGTCTGGAACTGGTGAAGCCGCAGGCACAGGCGCGCCACATTAGGTTGATGGAAGCCAGTTGCCTGGATCGGCTCCAGATCATGGCGGACCGCACGCGCATCAAGCAGGTGGTGCTGAATCTCTTGTCGAATGCCATCAAGTACAACCACTCGGGCGGCGTGGTGACCGTGAGTTGTGTCCAGGAAAACGATGAGATTTGTTTCCGCATCAGCGATACCGGCGCGGGACTCACGCCAGAGCAGCAAGCCAAGCTCTTTGTGCCGTTCGAGCGTCTGGCGGCAGATGAGCAGCAGATTGAGGGCACGGGCATCGGCTTGGCCTTGAGCAAGCGTCTGGTGGCCTTGATGGGCGGGCAGATCGGTGTGGAAAGCCAAGTCGGGGTGGGGAGTACCTTCTGGGTGCGCTTGAAGCGTGCCCCCGATGGGACGTTGTCACCCACGTTGCCGCAGCAGTCTGGCGATGCGGGCGTGCCCTTCGATCAACTGCCCGTGGTCAGCCGCACCGTTTTGTGCATTGAAGACAATCCCACCAATTTGCAACTGGTCGACAACGTGCTGAGCATGTTGCCGGGTGTGCGACTGTTGAGCGCCATGGTGCCGGGGTTGGGCTTGGAGTTGGCGCGAACGCATCAGCCTGACCTGATCCTGCTGGACATCAATTTGCCCGACATGGATGGCTATGCAGTGATGCAGTGTTTGCGTGAAAGCCCGTTGACGGCCCACATCCCTGTGGTGGCGGTCAGTGCGAATGCCATGCCCAAGGATTTGGAGCGTGGCCGTGCGGCGGGCTTTGCGGACTACCTGACCAAGCCGCTGGACGTGGTCAGGTTGCAGCAACTGGTGCTGGACATGGTGCCCGGCAAGCGGGCCTGAGTCAGCTTACTGGGCGACCAGTTTGTTGAGCTCGACCAGGTCATCGGCCTTCAAGGTGCCGCTGGCCTGGCGTAACTTCAATGAGGCCATGATGACGTCGTAACGGGCCTTGAACAGGTCTTTCTGAGTGGACGCGAGCATGGTTTGCGCATCCAGCACATCCTTGTTGATGCGGACACCGACCTTGTAGCCCAGTTGGGTGGCTTCCAGAGCCAGCTTGGCGGAAGCCTCCGCCGCTTCATACGCCTTGACCTGAGCCAAGCCGGATTGCAAGCCCGAAAAAGCCTGACGGGTGGCCAGCGACATGCTGCGGCGCGCGTTATCGAGGTCGTTGCCTGATTTTTCTTGCAGACGCAGGGCTTCGCGCACCTTGTTCTGGATGGCGTTGCCAGCGTACAGCGGGACGTTCAATTCCAGGCCAATGGATCCGGCGTTGCCGGGCGCGCTGGAGCTCTTGGTGTAGCTGTTGTTGCTGTCCACCTGGGTGCGGCCTGCACTGGCCACGGCGTCGAGCGTAGGCAGGTGGTTGGCACGCGCTTTGTCGACTTCCAGTTGTGCGATCTTCAAGCCGATCTCTGCTTTGCGCACCAATGGAGCGTTCACCGACTGGCTGACCCAGTCGTCCATTTGGCCCGGTGCCAGGGTGTCGAGGGTGACCGGGGTGCGCAGCGGATTGGGCTTCACGTCGGTACGGCCCACGAGTTGATCCAGTGCGATGCGCTTGACGCGCAGGTCGTTGGTCGCGGCGATTTCTTGAGCGCTGGCCAGGTCATGGCGGGCTTGGGCTTCTCGGGTGTCGGTGATGGTGGCGTTGCCCACATCAAAGCTGCGCTTGGCGGCGGCCAGTTGCTCGGCCAGCGCCTTTTTGTTGGCCTGAGCCGTGTTCAGTACATCCTGGGCTGACAAGACATCGAAGTAGGCTTGTGCCACGCGGACAGCCAGGTCGTCTTCAGCCTGTTTCAGGTCGGCCTGGGCCACTTCAAGCGCCTGTTCGGCCTGGTCCACCTTGGCGGAATTGGCCAGGTTCAGCAGAGGCTGACGCGCCGCGATGCCGACCTTGCCCACGGTGGACAGCGTGTCGTAGTTGACGGTGCCCAGCAGGGGAGAGGTCGTCGCAGGAATGGACGAGTCCAGGCGGTTACGGGTGACCGAGGCTTGCAGGTTGACCGAAGGACGCAGCAGCGCATGGGCTTGTGCGGCCTGGAATTCGACCGATTCGGCTTGTGCCTTGGCGGACAGGTAGCTGGCGTCGTATTGACGGGCGGCCTGGTACAGGTCCATCAGGTTTTCTGCCTGAACGGTCTGCGCCCCCATGGCGCCCAGGATCACCATCGTGGCTGCGCGGGCGAGTGGAGTCCAGCGGCTGGGAGTGCTGGCAGCGCAGGCCTGTGCAGAGGAAGTGGTGTGCAAGGGCATCATGGGGTCCTGTGGGTGAAACGTCGGGAATCAGAACGTGAAGCGGGTGCCTTCGGCGAAGCCGGGCAGGCGGGGCAACACGGTGTCGAACAGGTTTTGGCTGCTGAACTGGTTGGCGGCCACACGGGTGTACAGCACAGCTTGCATGACAGGCTCATTGCCCACCACGGCCAGCAGGCGGCCACCGACCTTCAGTTGGTCCAGCAGTTCTTGAGGCACCTTGGCGACCGAGCCGGTCAGCAAGATGGCGTCATAGGGGGCTTGGCCAGCGAAACCTTGGGTGCCATCGTGCTGTTGCACGTCGGCGTTGCTGATGCCCGCCTTGCGCAGGTTGGCGCGTGCAGCTGCGACCAGGTCAGCGCTGGCATCCAGACCCACGACGCGTTGGGCCTTGTGAGCGATGAGGGCGGTGACGTAGCCGGTGACGGCGCCAATGTGCAGCACGTTGTCGGTCTTGCTCAGGTTCAGGTCCTGGACCAGGCGGGCTTCCACGCGGGGGGCAGGCAGGCAGCGACCGCCACCCAGTGGGATTTCCAGATCCATGAGGGCCTGGCCGCGGTGCTCGGCGGGCACGAAGTCTTCACGCTTGACAGCAGCCAGCAGAGAAAGAATCGAGGTGTCCAGCACATCCCAGGGGCGGATTTGCTGCTCGATCATGTTGAAGCGGGCTTGTTCGAGGTTCATGCTGGGCATCCTTGGCAAAACGAGGGGGGATCCGGATAAAGCGGAGATTTTAAGAAACACCGCCGCTCTTGGGGGCACCTTGGGTCAAGGAAGTGTGCGAACGTCGGTTTTTGGCCCACTCTGTGAAGTCATCCAGGAAGCTGTAGAGGACCGGCACGACCACCAAAGTCAGCAGGGACGAGGCCAGTACGCCGCCGATCACGGCTTGCCCCATGGGGGCGCGCTGCTCGGCCCCTTCCGACATGGCAAAGGCCAGGGGCACCATGCCGAACACCATGGCCAGCGTGGTCATGAGGATGGGGCGCAGGCGCACACGGGCGGCGAGCAAGAGGGCTTCGCGGCGGGGCAGGGGCTCGGTCTGATGGCCTTCGCCGCTGTCGCCGTTGCGGGCCCGGTTGGCAAAGTCCACCAGCAAGATGGCATTTTTGGTGACCAGGCCCATCAGCATGATGATCCCGATGATGGAGAACATGTTGAGCGTGGAGCCAAAGACCAGCAGGGTGACCACCACGCCAATCAGCGTCAGGGGGAGTGAGCTCATCAGCGCGATGGGCTGCAAGAAGCTGCGGAACTGCGAGGCCAGGATCATGTAGATGAAGACGATGGCCAGGCCCAGCGCCGACAGCGCGTAGGCGAAGGATTCCTGCATGTCTTTGGTGGAGCCGCCAAAGCGGTACTGGTAGCCGCTGGGCCAGGGCGTGGCGTCCAGCACCTTGCGGATGTCAGCCGAGACTTCACCCATGGAGCGGCCGGTGAAGTTGGCCGTGATTTCGATTTCGCGGTTGAGGTCGCGGCGGTTGATCTGTGTGGGGCCGAGGCCTTCGATCACGTCGGCCACCTGCTTGAGCCGCACGATGCGGGGCGTGCCCTGAGCGTCGGCGCCGATGACCAAGGGCAGGTTGCGCAGGTCGTCAGCGGTGCGGCGGGCATCGGGGTGCAGGGAGACGCGGATGTCGTAGTTTTGTTCGTCTTCGGCGCGCCAACTGCCTACGACCTTGCCTTCGACCAGCACGTTCAGCGCTTTGCTGATGGCGTCCACGCTCAGGCCCAGATCGGCGGCGGCATCGCGGCGGACACGGATGTCGAGCGTGGGTTTGTTGGGCTTGAGGCTGCTGTCCAGGTCGACCAGACCGGGGATGTGGCGCAGCTTGGCGAGCACGCCCTGGCTGAGTTGATCCAAGGCGGCCAGCGAGTTACCTTGAATGGAAAGCTGAATGGGCTTGAGGCCGGCGACCGAATCCAGCAGGCCGACGTGTGTCACGGTGACCCCGGGCAGTTGCGACAGGGCCTCACGCAAGGGCGCTGAGAGCTGGTCGACATTGCGCTGGCGCAGGTGGCGGTCGGTCAGTCGGATGTACATCGACACCTGGTTGCGGCCCAGTGCGGCGCCGGTGTTGAGGGTCGACAGGGTGTAAGCCACCTCGGGCATCTTGCGGATGAGGGCGTCGACCTCGCGGGTGCGGGCCTCGGTGGCTTCCAGCGAGGTGCCCGCCGGGGTGTAGAAGTTGACGAAGGTTTCGGAGTAGTCGGCCTTGGGTACGAACTCGGTGCCCATCAAGGGGATGAGCATGACGCTGCCGACCAGGCTGCCGCTTGCCATCAGCAGAGTCCACCAGGGGTGGTCGAGGGCACTGCCCAGCAGGCGCTGGTAACCCACACTGAGGGACTCGGACCAGCGGTCCACCGCCCCGGTGACACGGCCAATGCTGCGGTCATACCAGTCTTTGGCTTGTACGACGGCGCCATGCTGGTGGATGGCCGGGTCGTGCCAGATGCTCGACAGCATGGGGTCGAGCGTGAAACTCACGAACATGGAAATGAGCACGGCCGCCACGATGGTGACGCCGAACTCGTGGAAGAACTTACCGATGATGCCGCCCATGAAGCCAATCGGCAGGAACACGGCCACGATGGACAGGGTGGTGGCCAGCACGGCCAGCCCGATTTCTTGCGTGCCGTCGAGGGAGGCCTGCATGGCGGGCTTGCCCATCTGCACGTGGCGCACGATGTTTTCGCGGACCACGATGGCGTCGTCGATCAACAGGCCCACGCACAGGCTGAGCGCCATCAGCGTGACCATGTTGATGGAGAAGCCAAACCACTGCATGAACAGGAAGGTGCCGATGATGGAGATGGGCAGCGTGAGGCCGGTGATGACGGTAGAACGCCAGGAGTTCAGGAACAAGAACACGATCAGCACCGTGAGCACGGCGCCTTCGATCAGGGTGTGACGCACGTTGTCGACGCCCACGCTGATCTGGCGGCTGTTGTCGCGCACGATGTCGAGCTTCATGCCGGGAGGCAGTTCGTGGCGGACGGCCTCGACAACCTCGGTCAACCCACGGGCGACATCCAGCGTGTTTTCGCCTTGGGATTTGAGGATGTCGAGGGCGAGGGTGCGATGACCGTCCAGCAGGGCCAGGCTCTCGAGTTCCTGCGGGCCATCGATCACGTCGGCCACTTGAGACAGGTAGATGGGCTGGTCATTGCGGTGGGCCACGATCACACGCTTGAAGTCTTCGACAGAGCGCAGGCGCGCGTCGATCTGCACCACGCGGTCTTGCTGCAGGGTGCGCACACTGCCAGCCGGCTGGTCCTGATTTTCCTGGCGGACGATGGCTGCGATTTGCTCGGCGCGCAGACCCAGGGCGTCGAGCGCCTCGGGCTTGAGGTGGATGTTGATCTGGCGCTTGAGCCCGCCCACCAGGCTGACACTGCCCACGCCGGGCACGTTTTCCAGTCGCTTGCGCAGGATCTGGTCGGCGTAAGTGGTCAGGGCCTGATCGCTTTGGCTGCGGTCGGGGGAGCTGAGGGCCAGCGAAAAAATGGGGCGGTTGGCGGGGTCGAAGCGCAGCACGCGCGGGTCCTCGACCTCATCGCGCAGCAAGGGGCGCAGCGCCGAGAGCTTTTCGCGCACATCTTCAGCGGCGCGGCGGGCGTCCATGTTCAGGTTGAACTGCACGATGACGACCGAGCTACCCTCGTAGGAGCGTGAGTACAATTGATTGATGCCCGCCACCGTGTTGACGGCTTCTTCAACCTTGCGGGTGACCTCGGTTTCCACGATCTCGGGCGAGGCGCCCGGGTAGGCGATTTGCACCACCAGCGTCGGAAATTCGATGTCCGGGAACTGGTCCACCTTGAGACGCTGGAATGAAAACAGCCCCAGCACGACCAATGCCATCATCATCATGGTGGCCATGACCGGGTTGCCAATCGACAGGCGGGTGAACCACATGGTGGGGTGTCTTTCGTGTGGTTCAGCGTGAGGCTGCTGCCGATGTCGCGTTGACTTGCACCGATGCGCCTTCGCGCACCGTGCCAGCGGCGTTGACCAAGATGCGATCCCCCGGCTGGATGCCGTCCAGCACCTCGACCCAGATTTGGTTGGGGGCCGCCGCGGTTTGTGCTCGCGAGCCCAGGCGGACGTTCACGCGTATCGCCTGCTGACCACGCAGTTGCAGAACCTGATCGCGTCCACCATCGCGGGTGACGGCGCTTGGCGGAATGGCCAGGGCCTGACGCTGGGCCAGCGTGATCTGTCCTTGCGCAAACAGACCATGGCGCAAAGCAGGGTGCTTGGGCAGGCTCAGGTAAACCATCACGGCGCGGGTGTCAGCGGCGGCGCTGGGGTTGATGCGCACCACTTTGGCCGGGATGGCCTCGGGCACCCCGTCGATGCGGAGCGCGCCCTGGCTGCCGACTTGCACCTGGGTCAGATCCTGCGGGTTGACGGCGACCTGCCACTCCAGTGTGTTGAGGTCAACGATTTCGACGATGCGTCCTTCGACGGGCACCCGCTCACCGGCTTGCGCCAGACGCTGCGCAATCTGGCCACCAATGGGCGCGACGATGCGGGTGTCACGCAGGGCCTTGTCGGCCAGATCGGTCGCCGCTTGGGCCGCGGCCAGGTTGGCCAGGCTGGACGAGGCGTTGGCCTGTGAGCCATCGAGCGCTTGCTTGGAAATGAAGCCTTGCTGGACCAGGGCCTGGTTGTTGCGCAGGGTTTGTTCGGCGTTTTGCCAGATGGCGCGGGCCGAAGCGGTTTGCTGGCGGGCTTGCTGCTGGCGCAGGGTGAATTCTTGCGGGTCGAGTTGTCCTAGCACTTGACCCGGGGTGACCGTGTCACCTTCGCGGACCGACAGGCTCAGCAATTCGGCCGCCACTTTGGCCTTGACCATGGCCGTGCGCTGGGCCACCACGTTGCCAGAAACGGGCAGCACCACCGTCAAGGGCTGAGCCGCCACGGTGTAGAGGTCGCGGTCGGTGAGTTGCACGCCCAGGCTTTGCGCGGTGGCGGTGCTTTGGGCCAGTTCGGCTTGCTGTGCCTTGCGCGCATGAATGGCCCGGCCAATGCCGCCTGTGAGCACCAGGACACCAAGGGCCAGAGCCAACCATTTGCGAGACAGCTTCATGTTGTTCCGTCGACAGGGTGGGGGCGGCTTTCCAGACCGCGAAGGAGCAGTTCGATCTGCGTGGCGATGAATTGTTCCGGATCCAGGGGCACGGGGTTGACCGCGCACACCGAGGTGCACTGGCGGTAGGTGATCAGAAACTGAATGGGCGAGATCAGTGCATGCACCACCGAGGTCACGTCGAGCGCGCGGAACTCGCCTCGCTCGATGCCGCGCTCGATGACGCGACGCAGCAGGAAGTGCGTCGGCGCCACCACCTCGTTCAAATAAAACTGGGCGAGATCAGGGTAGGCGGTGATCTCACTCATGATCAATACGATCAGACCCGAGGCTTTGGCGGAGCCGACACGCGTCCACCAGGTCTGGGCCAGGCGATACAGCAACTCGGACGTGGAGCCTTCGTGCAGGTCGAACAGGCTGCTGCCTTCGACGATCACCTCGCTCAGGTAGGCCTGCACCACCGCCTTGAACAAGTCGTCTTTGCTGGGGTAGTACAGGTAGAGCGTGCCTTTCGAGACCCCGGCATCCTTGGCCACATCTTCCATGCGGGTGGCGGCCAACCCTTTGTGGATGAACAGGTGCAGCGCGGCTTCCAGCAACTCTTGCGGGCGTTCGGCCTTGCGTCGTTGATGGCTTTTTGGCTGCGAGGAGGGGGGCGTGGCCGGGGTCAAGGGGATCCAAAATAACTGACTCGTCGGTCAGTAATGTAGCGGTCCCGGGTGTCGTGGGTCAATCGCGTGTTGGAAATGCACCCTGCAAGCGTGGATTTGCTCTGATTTCCGGACCATTTCTGGGTGTTGGTGTTGTCAGATATATCAGGGTCATTACTGAGTTGGTTGCGATATCTGTTTGACGCAAATCGACCTATGATTGACTTTCATCTGAAAAGATGAATTGTCAAAAGAGGTGCCTTCTGGAAGGGGCCTCGGATCAATGTCGAGCGTGATTGCCGGAGGTTGTTATGAGCCTGATGGGCCAGATGATGCAAATGCCCTTGTTGATTTCGTCGCTGCTGACACACGCAGCGCGTCACAACGGGGATACCGAGATCGTGTCCAAGCGTGTGGAAGGCGACATCCACCGCACGACGTGGGGTGAAGTCGAGCTGCGCTCGCGCAAGTTGGCACAAGCCTTGGCCCGTTTGGGCTGTGAGCCGGGCGACCGCGTGGGCACCCTGGCGTGGAACGGCTATCGCCACCTGGAGATCTATTACGGGGTCTCGGGCTCTGGTCTGGTGTGCCACACCATCAATCCCCGCCTGTTCCCGCAGCAGGTAGCCTGGATCATCAATGACGCGCAGGACAAGGTCATCTTTGTGGACCTGAACATCTTCCCGTTGGTGGAGAAGCTGGTTCCCAACCTGCCTTGCGTGAAGCACGTGGTGCTGATGTGCGGCCGCGATGACATGCCGCGCGACCACTCGCTGCCGCATCTGCATTGCTACGAGGAGTTGGTAGAAGCCGAGAGTGGCCAATACGAATGGCCGACTTTTGATGAAAACACGGCTGCCAGCATTTGCTACACCTCGGGTACGACGGGCAACCCCAAGGGGGCGGTCTACTCTCATCGTTCCAGCGTGTTGCACGCGTTTGCATCGGCCTTGCCGGATGCCATGTGCATCAAAGCCACCGACGTCATCCTGCCCGTGGTGCCCATGTTCCACGTCAATGCCTGGGGCATTCCTTACTCGACCGCGCTGGTGGGTTGCAAGCTGGTGATGCCGGGGCACCACCTGGATGGCGCCTCGTTGTACGAACTGTTCGAGAGCGAGAAGGTCACCATGAGTGCGGGCGTGCCCACCATCTGGCTGGGTCTGCTCAACCATGTCAAGGCCAACGGCTTGAAGTTCAGCACCTTCAAGACGACGGTGATTGGTGGCTCGGCCTGCCCGCCGTCCATGATCCGTACCTTCGAGAACGACTACGGCGTGGAAGTGGTGCACGCTTGGGGCATGACCGAGTTGTCGCCCATCGGGACGCTGGGACGCCTCAAGAGCAAGCACTCGCACCTGCCGGCCGAAGAGAAGCAGAAGATCCTCGAAAAGCAAGGCAAGTCGGTGTTTGGGATCGACATGCGCATCGTGGATGGCGAAGGCAATCCGCAACCCTGGAACGGTGTGGCCACGGGCGATCTGGAAGTGCGCGGTCACTGGGTGATCAGCAACTACTTCAACATTGACAAGTCGCCGCTGCATGACGGCTGGTTCCCCACTGGGGACGTGGCCACCATCGATGCCGATGGCTACATGCAGATCACCGACCGTTCGAAGGACGTGATCAAGTCTGGTGGCGAGTGGATCAGCTCCATCGAACTGGAAAACGTGCTGATGGCCCACCCCGCCGTGCACGAAGCGGCGGCCATTGCGGCCCACCATCCGAAGTGGGACGAGCGTCCGATGATGGTGGTGGTGGTGAAGCCCGGCGCCGAGGTGACCCGCGAAGAGTTGCTGGCCTTCTACAAGGGCAAGATCCCCACGTGGCAGACGCCGGATGACGTGGTGTTTGTGGACGAGTTGCCGCACACCGCGACCGGCAAGCTCTACAAGCTGAAGCTGCGTGAGATGTTCAAGGATCACAAGCTGCCAACCGCTTGATGAGCCGAACAGGAAAGGGCACCAGAGGGTGCCCTTTTTCACTTTGTTGGCACCTGAACGCTTGACGCAACGATGCACTTTGTGACAATCTCGGCTATTCTTACAAGACTTCTTGTCAGAATTGAAATTCAGGCAAGGCAAGCGCTTTCTGGGCGGGGCTCCACAAAGGCCGCGCACCGGGATTCCCTGTGAACGTTGTACCGAGACCGCTTATGAGCACCTCCTACCAAGTGGCTGACGGCGTGGCCGTCATCTCCCTGACCAATCCTCCCGTCAATGGCCTGGGTCTGAGCACCCGTGCTGGCATCGTGGACGGCGTGAACCAGGCCAATGCCGACGACAGCGTCAAAGCCATCGTCATCATCGGTTCGGGCAAGGTGTTCTGTGGTGGTGCCGACATCCGTGAGTTCGGTACCCCTGCAGCGTTTGCCACGCCAGGCCTGCACCTGACCATCGAAACGATCGAAAAGAGCAGCAAGCCTGTGATCGCGGCCGTGCATGGCGTGGTGATGGGGGGTGGCCTGGAGCTGGCGCTGGGCTGTCACTACCGTGTGATGACCTCGGGCGTGCAGGTGGCGCTGCCTGAAGTGAACATCGGCCTGATCCCCGGCGGTGGAGGCACCCAGCGTTTGCCGCGCGTCTTGCCGGTCGAGTTGTGCCTGCAAATGGTGACCACGGGCATGTCCGTGCCGAGCGACAAGCTGGCCAAGGTGCCCGGCCAACAACTGATCGCCAAGATGATCGACGGCGATTTGCTGGCGGGTGCCAAGGCCTTTGCCCTGGAAGTGGCCGATGTGCGCCCCATGCCTTTGGTGCGCCATCTGGCCGTGCCGGCTGTGGCGGATGCTGAGTTGTTCAACAAGGCCCGTGCCGACATGGCCAAGGCTCGCCGTGGTCTGGTCTCTCCCCAACGTTGCATTGACGCGGTGGAAATCGCTGCACAGACGCCTGACATCGATGTGGGTATCCAGAAAGAGCTGGACATCTTCAAGGTCATCATGGTCGGGCCACAGGCCAAGGCCATGCAGCACGCTTTCTTTGGTGAGCGCGCCGCCAGCAAGATCCCCGATGTGCCCGACAACACGCCGGTGCGCGACGTCAAGAATGTGGCGGTCATTGGCGCTGGCACCATGGGCGGCGGCATCACCATGTGCTTCCTCAACGCCGGCATCCCCGTGACCCTGCTGGAAATGAAGCAAGAAGCCATTGACCGTGGCGTCGGCATCATCCGCAAGAATTACGAAGCTCAAGTGGCCAAGGGCAAGCTGGCCCAAGAGAAGTACGAGCAGCGCATGAGCCTGCTCAAGACCTCGCTGAGCTACGACGACATCGCCCAGGCCGACATGGTCATCGAGGCCGTGTTTGAAAACATGGGCGTCAAGTCCGAAGTGTTTGCGAAGCTGGACGCCGTGATGAAGCAGGGCGCCATCCTGGCTTCCAACACCTCGACGTTGGACGTGGACAAGATTGCCGAAGTGACCTCCCGCCCCGGTGATGTGGTGGGTCTGCACTTCTTCAGCCCGGCCAACGTGATGCGCCTGCTGGAAGTGGTGCGCAGCAAGCACACGGCCAAGGATGTGATGGCCACCGTCATGCAGGTCGCCAAGAAGATCAAGAAGGTCGCGGTGGTGTCCGGCGTGTGCGATGGCTTCATCGGCAACCGCATGTTCGAACAGTACACCCGTCAGGCCTTCTTCCTGGTGCAGGAAGGCGCCACCGTTCAGCAAGTGGACAAGGCGGCGGAAGCCTTCGGCTTTGCCATGGGTCCCTTCCGCGTGGGTGACTTGGCTGGCAACGACATTGGCTACGCCATCCGTCAGCGCCGCTCGATCGAGAAGCCCGATGTCGTCTACAGCAAGGTGGGCGACGCCGTGTGCGAACTCGGCCGTTATGGTCAGAAGGTGGGCAAGGGCTGGTACGACTACGAAGCCGGCAAGCGCGAGCCCGTCCCTTCTGCCGAAGTGCAAGCCGCCATCGACCAGGTGCGTGCCGACCAGGGCATCACGGCCCGTGCCATCAGCGATGAAGAGATCGTTGACCGTCTGGTGCTGTCCATGGTCAACGAAGGTGCCCTGATTCTGGAAGAGGGCATTGCCAACAAGGCTTCCGACATCGACATGGTCTACCTGACGGGCTACGGTTTCCCTCTGGCCTGGGGCGGCCCCATGCTGTATGCCGACCTGATGGGCCTGTCCAAGGTGGTCGAGAAGATGACGCATTTCGCTGCCAATCCTCACGACGATCAGGCCTTCTGGACGCCCGCGCCGTTGCTGGTCAAGCTGGCTGATGCAGGCAAGACCTTCAATTGATGCCGAGATGAACGTGATCGCCTGATCACTCGCGAACAAGCCCAGTCTGGCCCATTGCCTGGCTGGGCTTCTTTTTGCCCTGAACGTTGCCGCGGCAGTGCCGCATCGCTGAAACATGACTCAACGCGCCACACTCGATTTCCTGCTTTACGACTGGTTGAAGGCCGATGCCTTGTGCCAGCGCTCACGCCATGCCGAACACAGCCGCGAGACGTTTGATGCGGTATTGGACCTCGGAGAGAAGATCGCCGCAGAGCAGTTCGCGCCGTTCAATCGTTTGACCGATGTGCAAGAGCCAGAGTTCGATGGGGAGCGTGTTCACCTGCCCGCAGAGACGCCCAAGGCGCTGCAAGCCTTCATCGCTTCGGGACTGATTGCCGGTGCGCAGGATGCTGAGGTCGGCGGCATGCAGTTGCCCACGGTGGTCGAGATGGCCGCCATGAGCTTCTTCTTCAAGGCGAGCGTGTCGCTGGCGGGTTATCCCATGCTGACACGCGGCAATGCCAACACCATCCTGGCTCACGGCACACCCAAGCAGATCGATGTGTTTGCCAAGCCCAGCTTTGAAGGTCGGACCTTTGGCACGATGTGCCTGAGCGAACCTCAAGCCGGCTCCAGCTTGTCTGACATCGCCACGAAGGCGGTGCCCGATACCGCCAGCGAAGCGCACGGTGCGACCCCGTGGCAGCAAGATCCCTTGGGTCCACGCTTTCGCCTCAAGGGCAACAAGATGTGGATCTCGGGCGGTGAGCATGAAATGGGCGACAACATCGTCCACCTGGTGCTGGCCAAGATTCCTGGTGAGGACGGCAAGACCATTCCTGGCGTGAAGGGCATCTCGCTGTTCATCGTGCCGCGCAAGCTCGTCGAGGCCGATGGCACCATCACTCCGCAACGCAATGACGTGTCTCTGGCTGGGCTCAATCACAAGTGTGGCTACCGCGGTACCGTCAACACCTTGCTGAACTTTGGAGAAGGCAAGTTCCCGGTTCATGGTCAAGCGGGTGCGGTCGGCTACCTGATCGGCAAGCCGGGTGAAGGCCTCAAGTGCATGTTCACTTTGATGAACGAAGCGCGTATTGGTGTGGGTCTGGGTGCCACGATGCTGGGCTACGCCGGGTTTGAGGCGTCGCTGGCTTATGCCAAGGATCGCCCGCAAGGCCGCCCCATGACCGCCGCAGGCAAAGACGCTGCGAGCCCCCAGATCCCGATCATTCACCACACCGATGTCAAGCGCATGCTGATGATGCAAAAGGCCGTGGCCGAAGGCGGCTTGGCACTGGCCATGCTGTGCGCCCAACTGGTGGACGACGAACAAACCGGGTCCGAGGCAGAAGCCGAGAAGGCGCGGTTGCTGCTGGAGTTGCTGACCCCGATCGCCAAGAGCTGGCCCAGCGAGTGGGCTCTGGAAGCGAACAGCCAGGCCATTCAGGTGCTGGGCGGTGCTGGTTATACCCGTGACTTCCCGGTTGAGCAGTACTGGCGTGACAACCGCCTCAACATGATTCACGAAGGCACCCACGGCATCCAGGGGATGGACCTGCTGGGGCGCAAGGTCATCATGAACGGGGGCAAAGCGCTGGCCGTGCTGGCCGAGCGCATCAGCGAAACCATTCAAAAGGCGGGGCAGGCCGAAGGGCTGGCCCTGCATGCCAACGCTTTGGCGGGTGCCCTGCAAAAGGTGGGCGCCACCACCAAGGCGGCCTGGAGCACCGCACAGCCTGAAGAGGCGCTGGCGAATGCCACCTTGTACTTGCAAGCCTTTGGTCACACCGTGCTGGCGTGGATCTGGCTGGAGCTGGCGCTGGCCGCCAAGGCTGCCCAAGCCGAAGGTCAGTGGGACAAGAGCCCGCTGGGTGACGGTTTCCTCAAGGGCAAGCTGGCCGCTGCAGACTATTTCTTTGGCTATGAATTACCCAAGATCGACGCTTGGCTGACCGTGGTGGCGCGCCGGGATTTGACCTGTGCACGCGTGGAAGCCGACTGGTTCTGAGGCAGAAAGACCGCTGACATGATCAAACACATCGTGATGTTCTCGCTCAAGGACCCTGCCAACGCGCCCAAGGTCAAAGCCTTGCTGGACAGCTGCAAAGACCTGGTGGCGGGCATGCATGAATTCGAGGTTGGCATCCGCACCGAGGGTATGGAAGCCAATGCCGACGTGGTGCTGGTGTCCACCTTTGTGGACAAGGCAGCGCTGGATGCCTATCAGCCTCACCCGCACCATCAGGCCGTGGTGGCGCAGATCCGTGAGATGGCCGCAAGCCGTCATGTGCTGGACTACCACTGCTGATTCGGATCTGACATGACGGAGATTCGTACAGTTCAACAGCTCTTTGATCTGCAAGGCAAGACCGCTCTGATCACGGGTGGTTCGCGCGGTTTGGGTCTGCAAATGGCGCAAGCGCTGGGCGAGGCCGGCGCCAAGGTGGTCATCAGTTCGCGCAAGGCTGCAGACCTTGAGGAGGCCGTGATGGCGCTGCAGGATCGCGGCATCGACGCCCGCTGGATTGCTGCCGATGCGGGCAAACCGGAGGACATCCAGCGTCTGGTTCAAGAGACCCTTGAGCGTGTGGGCGACATCGACATCCTCGTGAACAACGCGGGCGCCACATGGGGCGCACCTGCCCAGGACTATCCGCTTGAGGCCTGGGACAAGGTCATGGATCTCAACATCCGTGGCTATTTCCTGCTGTCACAAGCAGTGGCCAAGGCCAGCATGATTCCCCGCAAGCAAGGCCGCATCATCAACGTGTCGTCGATTGCTGGGTTGGGCGGCAATCCGCCTTTCATGCAAACCATTGCCTACAACACCAGCAAGGGGGCGGTGATCAACTTCACCCGCGCCTTGGCCGCTGAGTGGGGGCACCTGGGGATCCGCGTCAATGCGATCGCCCCCGGTTTTTTCCCGAGCAAGATGACCGCCGGGACCATTGCTGCCGTAGGCGAAGACAAGATGGCGGCGCAAGCACCCTTGTTGCGACTGGGCGATGACGAAGACCTCAAAGGCGCGACCTTGTTGTTTGCATCGGAGGCGGGCAAACACATCACCGGCCAGGTGCTGGCGGTGGACGGTGGGCTGAGTGCCGTCACCGGCGGTTGAGGCAGCACACGATCATGGCCATTCCGTTTCCCATCGTCAGCCCGTTTGTCGAGCAGTTGGGGTGTGAACTCCAGCGTTGCGATGGCGGGGTGGCTGAGATCACGCTGGCGCTGGGGCCCGCGCACGCGAATGCGTTCGGTGTGGCGCATGGCGGCATCGTCATGACCTTGCTGGACGTGGCCATGGCGCACGCTGCCCGCAGTCTGCGGCCAGAGGCTTTGGGGCAGGCGTTAGGCATTGTGACCATCGAGATGAAGACGACCTTCATGCGCCCCGGGCAAGGCCTGTTGCGGGCCACGGGGCAGGTGATGCACAGCACCGCCTCGATGGCTTTTTGTGAGGGCAAGGTGGTGGACGAAAAAGGGCAGTTATGTGCCCATGCCACCGCCTCATTCAAGTACATGCGAGCGATGCCGGTCACCGGCCGACAGGCGCTGGCACAAGGGGGCGCTCTGTTGAGCGGCCCCGGTTCCGATTGATGTTCTGGGTGTGACGCTGAGGCACATCGTTTATTGGAGAGGAAATTGACATGTCTTTGAATCTGCAACCCGGCCAAACGGCCGTCATCACGGGTGCTGGTAGCGGCTTTGGTCTTGAGTTGGCCCGCCTGGGTGCCAAGAAGGGGTTGAACCTCGTGCTGACCGATGTTCAGCAAGATGCGCTGGACGCCGCGGTGGCCGAGCTGACCGCCGCAGGTGCCAAGGTCGCAGCTTTGCGTGGCGACGTATCGCGCGCGGAAGACGTGCAAGCCCTGGCGGACTTGTGCAAAGAGCGCTTTGGCGCACCCCACATCGTGGTCAACAACGCGGGTGTGGCCCATGGCGGTCTGATCTGGGAAGCCTCTCAGCGTGACTGGGAATGGGTGCTGGGCGTGAACCTGTTTGGTGTCATCCACGGCGTGCGCATCTTCACGCCCATGATGCTGGCTGCGGCCCGCAAGGACCCTTCCTACCAAGGCCACATCGTGAACGTGGCCTCGATGGCCGGTTTGCTGAATTCGCCCAACCTGGGTGCTTACAACGTCAGCAAACACGCGGTGGTCAGCCTGTCCGAGACCCTGTATCAGGACTTGGCGCTGGTGAGCGACCAGGTGCACGCGTCGGTGCTGTGCCCGTACTTCGTGCCCACCGGCATCCACCAGTCCTACCGTAACCGCCCGGCCGAACTGCGCAGCGATGCCAAGCCAACCGCCAGCCAGATGATTGCGCATGCCATGAGCTCCAAGGCCGTGACGTCAGGCAAGGTGACGGCAGCCGATACCGCCGAACTGGTGTACGACGGCATCGAAGCGGGCAAGTTCTACATCTATACCCACCCACAGGCTCTGGCCATGGTGCAGACCCGTCTGGAAGACGTGGTGCAAGGGCGCAACCCCACCGATCCGTTCTCTGACAAACCCGAGATCGGTCAGCAACTCAAGCAGGCCTTGCAACAGGCCCTGGCTCAAGGCTGATGTTGTGGGTCAGCGGGCGTCTTGTTCCCGGTGACGGGCCAAGACGACCCCGCGTGGGGCAAAGCGCTTGAAGAGTTGCTCCACGCAATACACCGATCGGTGCTGGCCGCCTGTGCAGCCCAGCGCCACGGTGACGTAACTGCGCTGATCGCCTTCCAGTGCGGGCAGCCAGCGCAGCAAGAAAGCCTCGATCTGCGACAGCAGTTCTGCCGATTCGGGTTGCGCATCCAGGTAGTCGATGACGGGCTGGTCACGGCCTGTCAGCGGCTTGAGCTCCTTCAGGTAGAAGGGGTTGGGCAGCATCCGCACATCGAACACAAAGTCGGCGTCCATGGGCACGCCGTGCTTGTACGCGAACGACTCGAACACCAGCGTCAGTCGGGCTGGCGCCGCCTGCACGATGTTGCGCACCCACATCCGCAGTTGAGCCGGACGCAACAGGGTGGTGTCAATGACGGTCGACAGCTCCCGCAAGGGCTCCAGCAACTCGCGCTCTTGATTGATGGCATCCACCAGGGCCTGCTCGCTCGACGTTTCACCGTCAGGCACCGAGGCCGTTTGGCGGGTCGACAGCGGGTGAGGGCGCCGCGTTTCTGAAAAGCGGCGAACCAGTGCATCGGTGCTCGCATCCAGAAACACAGAACGCACCTTGTGTCCGCCTTGCTTGAGGGCGTCCAACACGGGCATCAGTTGCGGCAGCGAATGCACGCTGCGCACGTCCACCGATACGGCCACACGGCGCTGTAGACCCGGGGGACGCTGGCGCTCCAGCTCGATCATGCCGGGCAGCAGTTCGGGGGGCAGGTTGTCGACACAGAAATAGCCGGCATCTTCCAGCGCGTTGAGCGCCACCGATTTGCCAGAGCCTGATATGCCAGTCAGCAAGACGATGTCCAGCGCATTCATGCGGCCACATCCTTTCGGCGTCGAGTCGGTTTGGTGTCAACGGGGGGCATGGCCTCATCCAGCTGACGGGCCGTGTCCAGCATGGCCACGGCGTGGGCACGGCTGGTGTCCGTGATGGCGCCGCCCAGCATGCGGGCCACTTCGTGAACCCGGTCTGCATCGCTCACTGGGCGGATGTCACTGGTGGTATGGCCATATTGCAAGGTTTTCGCCACCACCAGATGCTGGTGGGCAGAGGCGGCCACTTGGGCCAGGTGCGTCACGGCCATGACCTGCCGGTCACGCCCCAGTCGACGCATGAGCTGGCCCACGGTGTCCGCCACCGCACCGCCCACACCCGAGTCAATTTCGTCAAAGATCAGGGTGCCCACTTGGCTGCGCTCATCGCTGCGTTGCGAGGTGGTGACCGCGATGGCCAGGGCCAGACGCGAGAGCTCGCCGCCGGAGGCCACTTTGCCAATCGGACGAGGGGTGCTGCCAGCATGGCCAGCGACCAAAAACTCCACCGATTCCAGCCCATAGGCTTGTGGCTCGTCTTGCGGCGTCAGGGCCACCTCAAACCGGCCGCCAGACATCCCCAGGCTCTGCATGGCCTCGGTCACGGACCGCGCCATCACCGGCGCCACGGTGGCGCGTTGCATGGACACGGTCTTGGCGACTTCCAGCCAGGCCTTGTGGGCACGCTGTGCGTCTTTTTCCAGTGCATCGAGGTCGCTGGCCGCATCCAGTTCGGTCAACTCGTCACGCCAGCCTTGCAGCAGTTCGGGCAGCTCCTGAGGCTGGCGACGATAGCGTCGTGCCAGGCTCATCCAGGCCGACATGCGGCTGTCGAGCTCGCTCAGACGGTCTGGGTCCAGTTCCGTGTGGTGCAAGGCACTGTTGAGGCTCCGTGCGGCCTCTTGCAACTGGGCTTGGGCTTCTCGCAGCACCTGCAAGGCGTCGCCCAGATGCGGCTCGACCGAGGCGACCTCTTCCAGCGCATCGATCGCGCGAGAGGTGAGGCTGTCTGCGTTGTCATCCGCTTCCGACACCGCATCCAGCGCCAGGCGTGCGGCGTCCAGAATGGCCTGACCGTGGCTCAGGCGGGCGTGTTCGGTGTTGAGTGCGTCCCACTCGTCGGCGAGGGGGCTGAGCTTGTCGAGTTCGCCGATTTGCCACTGCAGGCGCTCGCGTTCGCGCTCCAGGCCGGCTTGTTTGCTACGGGCGTCTTCCAGGCGGCGGGCGGCATCGCGTCGCTCGATCCAGGCTTGTTGCAGCGCGGCATGATCCACGCCAGCCTGAGCGTCGACCAAGGCCCGCACCGCGTCCGCACGGGTGAGGCTTTGCCACGCATGTTGGCCGTGGATGTCGACCAGGTGTTCGCCCAGTTCACGCAGTTGCGTGACGGTGGCGGGCGAGCCATTGATCCAGGCGCGGCTCTTGCCCTGGCTGTCGACCACGCGGCGCAGCAACAGCGGCGCGCCGGGTTCGAGGTTGTCAAAGCCGGCTTCTTCCAGCCATGGCGCCAGGACGCTCGCCAGTTCGGGCGCGGGTTCGAACTCGGCGGTGATGTCGGCGCGGGCAGCGCCTTCGCGCACCACGCCGGCATCGCCCCGGCTGCCCAGCGCCAGTTGCAGGGCGTCGATCAGGATCGACTTGCCCGCGCCGGTTTCGCCAGTGAGAGCCGTGAAGCCGCGGCCCAAGTCCACTTCCAGGTTCGTCACGATGACGAAGTCACGCAGGGTCAGACGCCGCAGCATGGGATCAACTCACTCCTTCATTCCAGCGCAACTTGCGGCGCAGGGTGGCGTAGTAGTTCCAGCCCTCGGGGTGCAGGAAGCGCACCTTGTGGGCCGATCGGCGAATCGTCACGCGATCGCCGTGCAAGAGGCTGGCCAGACTTTGCATGTCGAAGTTCATGCTGGCGTCGCGGCCGGCCACGATTTCAATGGTGATCGTCACGTCGTCGGACACCACCAGCGGGCGGTTCGACAAGGTGTGCGACGCAATGGGCACCATCACCCAGCCGCCCAGACTCGGATGCATGATGGGGCCGCCTGCCGACATGGCATACGCCGTCGAACCCGTGGGGGACGACACGATCAGACCGTCGGCACGGTAGTTGGTGACGAACTGCCCGTCGATTTCGGCGCGCAACTCGATCATGCTGGCGGTGGCGCCGCGGCTCACCACCACTTCGTTGATGGCGTAGCCTTCGTAAATGGTTTCGCAGGTGTCACCGTCAATGGGGCGCAGCACGGCGCCTTCCAGCATGGCGCGGCACTCTTCCTCATACTGCCCCTTGAGCATCAGGGGCAGGATGGTGTTGATGTCCTTGAGCGGGATGTCGGTGATGAAGCCCAGGCGGCCCTGGTTGATCCCGATGAGGGGGATGTCAAATGGGGCCAACTCCCGTGCGATGGCCAGCATGGTCCCGTCTCCCCCCAGCACCACGGCCACGTCGCAATGCTTGCCGATCTCCTTGATCGACAAGGCGGGGTATTCCGTCATGCCGGTGTTCTGCGCCGTTTCTTCTTCCAGCGAGACATCCACACCGGCGCGGGCCAGAATGTGGGCCACGTCTTCCAGGATAGGGCGGATGCCGCGAGCCTGGTATTTACCAACCAGGGCGGCATGGCGAAAGCGGCAGGTCGAGTGGGAGGGCATGCGGCGAATTACACCACAGTGACTGTGTCAAATTAGGTCAATCCCCGCTGACAAAGGGGCGCCATGTACCTTGCCTGAATCTAGAATGGAAAAGCCATGCTGGATGACCGTGCCAAGATCCTCTTGAAAGCGCTGGTAGAGCGCTACATCGCCGACGGGCAGCCCGTCGGGTCGCGCACGTTGTCGCGCGCGTCGGGACTCGACCTCTCGGCGGCCACCATCCGCAATGTGATGGCTGATCTGGAAGAGCTCGGCCTGATCGTCAGTCCGCACACTTCGGCGGGGCGTGTCCCCACGCCCAAGGGTTATCGTCTGTTCGTGGACACGATGTTGACGGCCCGGCCCCAGGGCTTGGGTGAACTGGCCCAAGAAGCGCGCGAGCACTTGCAGCCAGACCAACCTCAGCGCGTGATTGCCAGTGCGGCGCACATGTTGTCGAGCCTGTCCCAGTTTGTGGGGGTGGTGACGGCACCGCGCAAAGCCAGCGTCTTCCGGCACATCGAGTTCTTGCGCCTGGGGGACAAGCGGGTGCTGGTGATCCTGGTGTCGCCCGACGGCGATGTGCAAAATCGCGTCATCTTCACCCCGCAGGACTTCACGCAGAGCCAGCTGATCGAGGCCAGCAACCTCATCAACAGTCATTACTCTGGCCTGACGTTGGACGAAATGCGCGCCCGCCTGAAGCTGGAGGTGGATCAGCTGCGCAGCGATTTGGCGCAACTCATGCAGGCTGCCGTTCAGGCTGGCGACGAAGCGCAAGCCGAACGCAGCGAACAACTGGTGCTGGCCGGTGAGCGAAACTTGCTGACCGTGGAAGACTTTTCCAGCGACCTGGGGTCTTTGCGCCGCATGTTTGACCTGTTCGAGCAGAAGACGCAGCTGATGCGCTTGCTCGATGGTTCCAGCCGCGCCGATGGCGTGCGCATCTACATTGGGGGGGAAAGCCAGATCGTTCCGTTTGAGGAACTGTCGGTGGTCTCGGCCCCTTACGAAATCAACGGGCAAGTGGTCGGTACGCTGGGCGTGATTGGCCCCACCCGCATGGCCTACGACCGCATGATCGAGATCGTGGACATCACGTCTCGTTTGGTGTCCAACGCGCTGAGTCAGCCTTGAGGCAACGGCGGGTGGCGCGGTAGCGTCAACTGGGCCATCAGCCCCCCGTCGGCCGCATTGGATAAGGACAGTTCCCCTTGGTGGTGTTGGGCAATGTCCTTGGCGATGGCCAGCCCCAAGCCTGTTCCACCGGTGTGCTTGTTGCGTGAGGTGTCGAGGCGGTAAAACGGCTGGAGCACGTTTCCAAGCTCGATGTCAGGGATGCCGGGACCGTGGTCTCGCACCGTGATGATCACCCGCTCTGGATGGTCGGCCAAGGTGATGTGCGCGGTCTGGCCGTAACGGACGGCGTTATCCACCAGATTCACCAGGCAGCGCTTCAGCGCCGTGGTCTGGGCGTGAATGGGGGCAGCATGTCCTTCACACGTCACGGCTTGTCCGCTCAGCAGTGCATCGTCGGTGATGCTGTGGACCAGCGCTTCCAGATCGAGGGCTTCGAAGGGTTCTGCTGTGGCGGCGCCACGCAAGTAATCCAGGGTCGACGCAATCATGTCGTCCATTTCCTGAATGTCTTGGGTCAGTTGCGCCCGCATATTTGGGCAGTCCAGCAATTCGGCGCGCAGTCTCAAGCGTGTCAGCGGCGTGCGCAAATCATGCGAAACCGCCGCCACAAACCGATCGCGGTCATGGAGTTGCTGGCGGATCTGCGCCTGCATCTGATTGAACACCTGCGTGGCTTCGATGCACTCTTTGGGACCCGCCTCTGGCAAGGGCGGACTGTGGATGTCTTGCCCCAGTCGCTGTGCGGCACAGGCCAGTTGCTTGATCGGTTGAGACAGCCATCGTGCCGCAAACCAACTGGCCACGGCGATGGCGGTCAGGCGGATGCCCACGTCGACCACCAAGCCCAGGGGCAACAGCATGAAGGGGGGCGGTGGTGCGCCGTACGGTGGTGGTGGGAAGGGGCCGGGCTGCGCTGGCGGTGGCGAGGGGCGGAACTCCACCATCATGCTCAGGGCCAGCAAATGGCTGACCAAGGCCGTGAGCAACAGCAACAGCGCCAAGCGACCAAACAAAGTCGATGGCAAAAGCCTTTTCAATGCGCCCATGAGCTTTGTCCCTGCACCAGCTTGGCATCCAGCAGATAACCCTCGCCGCGCACGGTCTTGATCATGTGCGGTGCGCGTGGATCATCTTGCAGTTTATGCCGCAGGCGGGACACCAGCAGATCGATGCTGCGCTCGACTGATTCCATGGCTCGCCCGCGTGCCTGCGCCATCAACTGGTCGCGGGTCAACAGGCGGCGTGGCGCCTTCAAAAAGGTATGGAGCAGTTGATACTCCGCATTGGACAGGGGGACCACCAGCCCATCGGGAGTTGTCAGGCGGCGCTGACTGCGGGACAGCTTCCATCCATCAAAGCATATGAGGTCGGTTCGCGTGACGTCAATGGCATCGTCTTGAGCGGTACCTTTGGTTCGGCGCAAGACCGTGTTGATGCGGGCAACCAGCTCGCGCGGTTCGAACGGCTTGCACATGTAGTCGTCAGCCCCCATTTCCAGGCCAATCACCCGGTCAATGGGAGTGCCACGTGCGGTCAACATCACGATGGGGATGCGCGAATGGCTGCGCAATTCCGTGGCCAGCGTCAGGCCATCTTTGCCAGGCAGTTGCAGATCCAGAACCACCAGATCGATGGGGTGCGTCGAGAGCACCTGCTGCATGGCATCGCCATGGGCAGCAGCATGCGTCTGGAAACCAAATTTGCCCAGGTAATCACACAACAAAGAGGTGATGCCCTCGTCGTCGTCCACAACCAAGATGTGATGCAGGTGTTTCATGGCCAAGCTCCGAGGGCATCTTAGGGATACCCCCTGAGACGTGAGCGATGCAACAAGCCGGGATTCGCCGTGCAATTTGCGCGATGCGTCGCCCCAATGTATCAAGCTCGATACATGCCAGCAATGCTGCTGTGACATTCAACTCAAACAATGAACTCATCGGAGAAAGGAGCAATCCATGAGTTCAATCACTGGAGTCAGCAGTGGCAGCAGTGCCTGGTCTTCAATGGGGGCGATCAGCAGTTCTCGCGCTCAGATGAGGGAAAAGTTGTTTTCCAAGGTGGACAGCGACAGCAGCGGCAGCGTGGATGCCACCGAGTTGCAATCCATGCTGGATGACATCGCCAAGCACACGGGCACGAGCAGCAGTACCAGCGCTGCGGACGCTTTGAAAAGCCTGGACAGCAATGGCGATGGCAGCCTGGATGCGGACGAGCTGCTGGATCAAGGCACGAAGAGTCTGATGCCGGAGCCGCCATCTACCATGGCCTTCGCGCAGGCTCGTTCGGCTGGGGGCATGCAAGGTGCGGGTGGGCCACCCCCGCCGCCACCGTCAGATGACACATCGTCGGATGCCAGCAGCACCAGTTCAACCAGCGCCACGAGCTATGACCCGCTGGACACCAATCAGGACGGAACAGTTTCGGCGGAAGAGCGTGCGGCTGGCGAAGCCAAAAAAGCCATGCAGGCCCTGCTCAAAGCCGTGGATACGGATGGTGACAAGCAGATCAGTGACAGCGAGTTCAGCAAGTTTGAAGACATGCTGTCGGCTGCTGTGCAGGAAGCGGGTTCTACGTCATCCTCTGGCAACAGCAGTTCGACGGACTCGCAGGGCAGTCAGCAGTTCACTTTGACGCAACTGGCCGATTTGGTGATCAAGCAGTACGCCAAGACTGCGACCAATTCGGTCAGCCAAAGCAGCGGGTCGAGCCTGAACGTGACCGCGTAACGACGAGGGCGAAACCCGACAGCCCTGGCTCTACAATGGCAGGCTTGCTTCGTATGAGGCAGCCAAAGGGCCTCTAGCTCATGCTTGGTTAGAGCAGCGGACTCATAATCCGTTGGTGCCGGGTTCGACTCCCGGGGGGC
>NZ_JBMOIR010000027.1:0-23691 GCF_049317225.1 Aquabacterium sp.
CTTCGATTTGAACGCGGATTTGTTTCACACGTGCTTCGATGTCGCCAGCAGCGCCAGCACCGTCGATGATGATGGTGTTTTCTTTGCCCACTTCGATGCGCTTGGCAGAACCCAGATCAGCCAGAGTCACTTTTTCCAGAGTCAGGCCCACTTCTTCAGCGATGACCTTGCCGCCGGTCAGGATGGCGATGTCTTCCAGCATGGCCTTGCGACGGTCGCCGAAACCAGGGGCCTTGACAGCCACGACCTTCAGGATGCCGCGGATGGTGTTGACCACCAGGGTCGCCAGGGCTTCGCCATCGACGTCTTCAGCGATGATCAGCAGAGGACGACCAGCCTTGGCAACTTGCTCCAGGGTAGGCAGCAGGTCGCGGATGTTGCTGATCTTCTTGTCGAACAGCAGCACGAAGGGGTTGTCCAGAATCGCAGCTTGCTTTTCAGGATTGTTGATGAAGTAGGGCGACAGGTAGCCGCGGTCGAACTGCATGCCTTCGACGACGTCCAGCTCGTTGTTCAGGCTCTTGCCGTCTTCAACAGTGATCACGCCTTCCTTGCCGACCTTGTCCATGGCTTCAGCGATGATGCCGCCGACGTCAGCGTCAGAGTTGGCAGAGATGGAGCCGACTTGAGCGATTTCCTTGGATGTGGTGGTGGCCTTCGAAGCCTTCTTCAGCTCGACAACCAGAGCGGCCACAGCACGGTCGATGCCGCGCTTGAGGTCCATCGGGTTCATGCCGGCGGCCACGTACTTCATGCCTTCGCGCACGATGGCTTGAGCCAGCACGGTGGCGGTGGTGGTGCCGTCACCAGCGTTGTCAGACGTCTTGGAAGCGACTTCCTTGACCATCTGAGCGCCCATGTTCATGAGCTTGTCTTTGAGTTCGATTTCCTTGGCCACGGACACACCGTCCTTGGTCACGGTGGGGGCGCCGAACGAGCGCTCCAGAACCACGTTGCGACCCTTGGGGCCCAGGGTGGTCTTGACGGCGTTAGCCAGAATGTTCACGCCTTCAACCATGCGTGCGCGGGCTTCGCCGCCGAACACGACGTCTTTTGCTGCCATGTGTATTCTCCGAAATCAGTAGAAAGGGGTAGTGCCTGAGTGCGGCTTGATTACTTGGTGACCACAGCGAAGAGGTCTTCTTCGCGCATGACCAGCAGCTCTTCGCCATCAACCTTCACGGTCTGGCCGGAGTACTTGCCGAACAGCACACGGTCACCCACAGCCACGTTCAGGGCAACGAATTCACCCTTGTCATTGCGCTTACCAGGACCGACAGCCAGCACTTCACCTTGGTCAGGCTTCTCGGTGGCGTTGTCAGGGATGATGATGCCCAGGGCGGTCTTGGTTTCGTTTTCCAGGCGCTTGACGATCACGCGATCGTGCAGAGGACGCAGTTTCATGACTTCTCCTGTCTCTTGAGACATCGGTTGGAACAATGGACTCAACGAGAGTGACAACTCACGTTGAAATAGCTGAATATGGGGCGGATCGAGTCATCGACCCAACCGTTAGCACTCACACTCAGCGAGTGCTAACAGATTATATGGACGGTCAGCGACATTTCAAGAGGGCCCCACAATGGCCTTTTTCACAAACCTCACCCATATTTCAGGACATGACACAGGTTTGCTACGTCACCGCCCCGTGTGATCTGGGCACGGTGCTGGTCGCCGCTCAGGGCGACGCCGTGTGTGCGATTTGGTTGGGCGACAATGCCGAGGACCTGATCACCGCACTGATCGCTGTCCGGTCAGACGCCACGCCCGCGAGTGCACAGCACGAGGTGCAGCGCCATCTGGCCGCTGTGATGCGACACCTGGCGCAGCCAGCCGACACCCCTCTGCCGACCCTGAAGTTGGTCGAACATGGCACGGCCTTTCAACAGCAGGTCTGGGCGGCCTTGCAGCAGATCCCTGCTGGCCAGGTCATCAGTTATTCAGAGTTGGCACGCCGAGTCCATCGGCCCCGCGCAGTCCGAGCGGTCGCCGGCGCCTGTGCGGCCAACACCTGCGCCATGGTCATCCCCTGCCACCGCGTGGTGCGACAAGACGGCAGCTTGTCAGGCTACAGGTGGGGAGAAGCGCGCAAACGCGAACTTCTCCGCCGCGAAGGTCACAACATCAGAACTTGTAGCTGACACCCAAACTGATTTGGGGCAGAACCGTCACCTTGCCCACGCCGTCGCGCAGTTGGCTGACTTCCTTGTCGATGTCGGCTTGCGTGATGGCGCCACCTGACTTGGCAATCAGGTTGGTCTGGTAGTCGAGTGTGGCCTTGCCAACCGACACGCCCAGGTCTGCCACAAAGCCCCAGCCCTTTTCACTGGCCTGATGCCCCCAACCAATGCCGACATAAGGCATCACGGCTGGCATTTTCACCTGCACATTCAGGTACTCGGAACCATCTGGGGTGTAAGACTGATCCCCGATGGCCACACTACGGCCATTGACCAAGTTGGAATTCAACTTCAACTCAGCCTTGTTCAGCGTCAGGCCGCCCGTCAGACGGAATCCCCCACTGAAAGGGAAATAGTCGGCAAACAGCCCCACACGGTGCAAATTCAGGTCGCCCTTGTAGTCGATCCCCTCCTCCATCCCGTCCTTGCTGAACGAGCCGCTGGTCCCGAAGTCAGCGCGCAAACCCAGTTGCTGATTGACACTGTGTGCGTAACCCACTTGCACGATGGGAAAGCCCAGGGCCACATAAGCTTCACCCGCCTGGGCCAGTGGTGCCCCCATCAACAGCGCAATCGAAGCAGTCAAAACAGAGCGTTTGATCATAGGAATCCTCACAACGTTGAGGCGCTCAATGTATCAACCGCCATTCCCTGGTCAAGCCGACTGCCGTACCCACTGATGGGGGAGGCACTCATGCCGAGGCTTCGTTGGCCAAATTGACAGCCTGTTCAACCACCTCGCGCGTCAGCGGCGGCGCAAACGTTTCGATGAAGCCGTAGGCATAGCCACGCAAGAAGGCCCCACGCCGGAAAGCCAGCCGAGTCATGTTGACCGCAAACAGATGCCCCGCATCGATCGCACGCAAGTTACGGTCCCGATCAGCATCAAACGCAATCGAAGCCACCACCCCCACACCCATTCCTAACTCAACATAGGTCTTGATCACGTCGGCGTCCATCGCGGACAGCACGATGCTGGGCTTGATGCCTTCTTTGGCAAAGGCCTCGTCGATGTGTGAGCGCCCTGTGAAGCCCCCTTCATACGTGACCATGGGATAACGCGCCAGACGTGCCAAGGTCAGCGGTTCACCATCCAGCAAGGGATGATCGGGCGGCACCACGACGCAGTGGGTCCAGCTGTAGCAGGGCAGCGTGACCAGCTGCTCGTACTGATCCAAGGCCTCGGTCGCAATGCCGATGTCCGCTTCGCCGTTGATGAGCATTTGCGCCACCTGACGCGGTGAGCCTTGATGCAGGCTCAAGGTCACCTGCGGGTAGAGCTGTCGGAAATCCTTCACCGCCCCAGGCAGGGCGTAGCGGGCCTGAGAGTGGGTCGCGGCCAAAGACAGCGGGCCCACATCATGCGAAGAACAGTCGCGCGCCGCTTGGCGCAGGTTTTCAGCCTCACGCAACAGCCGCTCGATAACCGGCAGCAATTGCTGGCCTGGCGGGGTCATGCCCGTCAAGCGCTTGCCCACCCGCTGAAACAACTCCACACCCAGCTCGTCTTCCAGCTCTCGAATCTGGCGACTGACCCCCGGCTGCGAGGTATGCAAGGCATTGGCCACTTCGGTGAGGTTGAACCCACGCCGAACGGCCTCGCGGACCGATCGCAATTGTTGGAAGTTCATGCAGCCCCCTGCTGTGACACGGGCGCTTCAAAGTGCCGCACCCGACGCGGCTTGAGGTGCGCCACCTCGCCTGCACGCAACACGCCACTGTCGCGTAGCGCCGCAAATTCGTCACGCGTCAGCTCCACCTCGATCTCGCCCTGACCATCACCGCGCTGGAACGCCAGGCGCGTGTTGGGACCCACGGTCAGAGTGTCGATCAAGGTCGCAGACAAACTACCCTCTTCTGCGCGGGCCAGCACCTGAATTTCATGCGGACGCACATAGCTCACCGCTGGCACCTCGCCCACATCGCCAGGCGCGTGATCCCGACCATGGAACAGGTTCACATCGCCCAGGAACTGCAAGACAAACGGTGTGGCGGGATGGTCATACACCTCGTCCGGGGCACCAACCTGTTCGATGCGACCGTGGTTCATCACCACGATGCGATCCGCCACTTCCATGGCCTCTTCCTGGTCGTGTGTCACGAACACACTGGTGATGTGCATCTCGTCATGCAGCCGGCGCAACCAGCGGCGCAACTCCTTGCGAACCTTGGCATCCAGCGCACCAAAGGGCTCATCCAGCAACAGCACCTTGGGCTCCACCGCCAGCGCGCGGGCCAGCGCAATGCGCTGACGCTGACCACCCGAGAGTTGGTGCGGATAACGATCTGCAATCCAGTCGAGCTGCACCAGTTTGAGCAAGTCCGTCACCTTCTTGCGGATGGCTTCTTCTGACGGACGGGTGACCTTGGGACGCACACGCAAACCAAAGGCCACGTTTTCGAAGATGGTCATGTGGCCGAACAGCGCGTAATGCTGGAACACAAACCCGACATTGCGCTCGCGCACGGCCACATGGGTGGTGTCTTCACCGTTGAACAGCACCACGCCGCTGTCGGGCGTTTCCAGGCCTGCGATGATGCGCAGCAAGGATGTCTTGCCTGAGCCAGACGGGCCCAGCAAAGCCACCAGTTCACCCGACGGAATGTGCAGATTCAGGTTGTCGCACACCACGGTTTGGCCGAAACGTTTGGCCAGATTCTTGACTTCAATGCTCATGCTGCCGCTCCAGCTGATTTGGCCTGGGTGATTTGTTGATGCACCCGGCGTTCAACGATGTATTTGAGAACCAATGTGACCAGCGCCAGACTCGCCAACAGCGAGGCCACGGCAAACGCCGCCGCAAACTGGTACTCGTTGTAGAGAATTTCAATGTGCAAGGGCAGCGTGTTGGTCTGGCCGCGAATGTGCCCCGACACCACCGACACGGCGCCGAACTCGCCCATTGCACGGGCGTTGCACAGGATCACGCCGTACAGCAGACCCCACTTGACGTTGGGCAGCGTGACCTTCCAGAAGGTCTGCCAGCCCGAAGCCCCCAACACTCGCGCCGCCTCCTCCTGCTCCTGACCTTGCGCCTGCATCAGCGGAATCAACTCACGCGCCACAAACGGGAAGGTCACGAAGATGGTGGCCAACACGATGCCAGGCACCGCGAAGATGACTTTGAGGTCATGCGCCTGCAACCACTCGCCGAACCACCCCTGCAAGCCGAATACCAGCACGTAGATCAGCCCCGCCACCACAGGCGACACCGAAAACGGCAGGTCAATCAAGGTGAGCAGCACGCTCTTGCCGCGGAAATCGAATTTCGCGATGGCCCATGCGGCCGACACCCCGAAAACCAGATTCATGGGGACTGCAATCACTGCCGCGATCAAGGTCAACTTCATGGCATCGATCGCATCGGGTTCGGTCACGGCCGCGACATAGACCTCCCACCCCTTTTTGAAGGCTTCAAAGAAGACCGAGATCAGCGGCACGAACAAAAAGAGCGACAAAAACAGCAAGGCCACTGCAATCAGCACACGCCGCACCCACGCGGGCTCGGTCGTTGCTCCGGCCACAGACACTGCACTCATGGCAACTCCCTCTTACTTGCCCTGGCGCTTGCGCGTCCAGGCCTGCAAGCCATTGATGGCCAGCAGCAAAATGAATGACATCACCAGCATCACCACGGCAATGGCGGTCGCCCCGGCGTAGTCGTACTGCTCCAGCTTCGTGATGATCAGCAAGGGCGTGATCTCCGAAATCATCGGCATGTTGCCGGCAATGAAAATGATGGATCCGTATTCACCCAGTGCCCGCGCAAAGGCCAGCGCGAACCCGGTCAGCAGGGCCGGCGTCACGATGGGCAATACCACTTTGGTGAAGCTTTGCCAACGCGAAGCGCCCAAGGTCGCTGCAGCCTCTTCCAGTTCGGCAGACAGGTCTTCCAGGATGGGCTGCACCGTGCGCACCACAAAGGGCAAGCCAATGAACGTCATGGCCACAAACACCCCGGCAGGCGTGAATGCCACCTTCACCCCCACAGCCTCCAGCCACTGGCCAATCCAGCCATTGCTGGAATACAGCCCCGTCAAGGTGATACCCGCCACCGCAGTCGGCAGGGCAAAAGGCAAATCCACCAAGGCATCGACGAGTCGGCGACCGACAAACTGATACCGGACCAGTACCCACGCCACCAACAGCCCAAAAAAAGCGTTGATCGCGGCAGCCAGCAAGGACGAGCCAAACGTCAATTTGTAAGACGCGACCACCCGCGGCGAGGTCACCACCTCCACGAATTCTGGCCATGTCAAGGATGTGCTGCGCAAGAACGTCGCACTCAAGGGAATCAACACGATCAGGCACAGGTAGAGCAAGGTCAGCCCCAGCGCCAGATCAAAGCCGGGCAGCACCGTGTGCCGCCGCAGCAGGGTTTTCGAAAAAATCATCTCAACTCACTCTCGAACCGGGTGGGGTTACTGGCGACGACCGCTTGCCGTGATCTGGTCGTAGATGCCGCCGTCTTTGAAGTGATCGTTCTGCGCCTTCTTCCAGCCGCCAAACACTTCATCCACGGTGAAGGTCGGCACACTGATAAAAGCCGACTTGAACTGCGCCAGCACTTGTGGCGAACGGGGGCGCAGGTGGCTTTTGGCCGCGATCAACTGCCCTTCGTCCGACCAGAGGTACTTCAGATAGGCCTCGGCCTGCTTGCGCGACCCCTTTTTGTCGACCACCTTGTCCACCACGCTGACGGGGTTCTCGGCCAGGATGGTCACCTTGGGGTAGACCACCTGATAGTCACCGTTGAACTCGTTTTGGATGAGTGGCACTTCGCTTTCGAAGGTCACCAGGGCATCGCCGATGTTGCGCTGTGCAAAGGTGGTGGTGGCTGCACGCCCGCCGCCATCAAAAACAGGTACGTTGGCAAACAACTTTTCCACCAGCGTGCGGGCTTGGGTCGCATTGCCCCCCGATTTGATGACCGAACCCCAGGCTGCCAGGTAGGTATAGCGCCCGTTGCCAGAGGTCTTGGGGTTGGGGATCACGACGGACACACCCGGTTTGGCCAGATCGGTCCAGTCCTTGATGCCCTTGGGGTTGCCCTTGCGCACCAGGATGACGGTGACCGAAGTGGTCGGCGAACTGTTGTTGGGCAAGCGCTTGGCCCAGTCTGCGGGCACCAATCCACCGCGCTCGGCCAGGATGTCGATGTCATTGGCCTGGTTCATGGTGATCACGTCGGCAGCCAGGCCGGCAACCACACTGCCCGCTTGCTTGCTGGAGCCGCCATGCGACTGGTTGATGGTGACCGTCTCGCCGGTTGTCTGCTTCCAATACTTGGCAAACGCGACGTTGTAGGTTTTGTAGAACTCACGGGTCACGTCATAGCTGACATTGAGCAGGGTGGTGTCAGCGTGCGCCACCGATACCAGGCCCGAAGCCATGACCGCCGCAACACTCAATTGACGCAAGGTGTTCTTCCAAGAAATGAGCATGACAGACCTCTTCTCTAATGCAATGAACGCATGTTAGAGAGCCCCCCTCATCTGAAGAACAACTTATTTGTCACTTGCATATGCAGAAAACAAAAAAGGGCGACGCCGGATAGGCGCCGCCCTCAAAGATGCCCTCTCGCTCAAAGCGCCGGCACCACCCCACCTTTTCTAGAGAACCCCCTTGGAAACCATGACAGCGTTATGCATCTGCAATGAATGAACTGTAAACAGCACTCATCTCCAAGCAAACGAAGCAATTCGTCCAACCTTATGAGGTCCCCAACTGATGGGGCAGCACTCAACGGCTGCTCATCACCTTGGTCAACTGCCCCTGCGTCTGGACCATGCCGCTGCCAGGAACCACTTCGCCAGCGCGGTCTTGAATGGCATCCCACTGCGCCACCACTTGTTCGGCGGCATCAGCCCCCGGCTGGATCACCACGCCATCGGTCAAGGTGACATGCGCTGCTCCAAAGGCGCCCGCGCCCGCGCACAGGATGGCGCGCGTCGGCGCGTCTTCCACCACCAGCGCCAACAAACCTGGGGTGACGCTCTCAGGCGTCAGCAGATTGAGCAAATCGGCTGGCAGGAGGTCTTCGGTCATGCGTGTGGCCGCCGTCGGCGCCAGGCAATTCACGCGAATGTTGTTCTTCTCGCCTTCCAGAGACAAGGTCTGCATCAGTCCCACCACGGCCATCTTGGCGGCCCCGTAATTGGACTGACCAAAATTGCCATACAGACCTGACGACGAGGTGGTGAACACGATGCGGCCATAGCCTTGCTCACGCATGATGTCCCACACGGCCTTGGTGGTGTAGACGCTGCCCATCAGGTGCACGTCCACCACCAGGCGGAAGTCGTCGAGTGACATCTTCGAGAAGCTCTTGTCGCGCAGGATCCCTGCGTTGTTGACCAGGATGTCGATGCGCCCCCACTCGGCCATCACCTGTTCGACCATGGCCTGCACACCCGCCGGATCCGTGACGGAGCAACCATTGGCCATGGCCACGCCACCCGCCGCACGGATTTCAGCCACCACCGCATCGGCTGCCGCACAGCTGCCACCACTGCCGTCACGGCTGCCGCCCAGATCGTTGACCACCACCTTGGCGCCACGCGCCGCCAAAGCCAAGGCATGGCTGCGGCCCAAGCCGCCACCTGCGCCCGTCACGATGGCCACGCGGCCGTCAAATCGCAAGTCACCGTGAGAAGAAGTCGATGCAGTCATGGATTGAATCTCGATACAGCAATTGAAACGAAGGCCACATCATCGCTCATCCACATGGTGCCAACGACGAGCTCTGTGCGAATCATCACAAGCGACTCGGGTTACTCCACTTGCCTGGCGATCGGGATGCAAGTCAAGATCCCATGCAACAGGAGTCGCATCATGGCCACCTCCGCCTTTGACCTGTTCAAGATCGGCATCGGTCCTTCGAGCTCGCACACGGTGGGCCCCATGCGGGCTGCCAAGCTCTTTGGTCAGCAACTTCAGGCGAGCGGACAACTGACGTCTTGCGCGCATGTGCAATGTGATCTGCTGGGCTCCTTGGGTGCCACCGGACTCGGGCATGGCAGCGGCCGGGCGGTGGTGCTGGGCCTGATGGGGCACGCCCCCGACTCGGTGCCACTGGACCTCATCCCGGGCTGGATGGAGGCCGTGGCACGCCGAGGGCGCCTGTCCCTGATGGGGCAACACGACATCCGGTTTGACCTCCCCTGCGACCTTCGTTTCCGTCCCGCAGAACGTCTGCCTTTTCACCCCAATGCCCTGCGTCTGACGGCTTTCGATGCCCAGAAACACGACTTGCTGCAACGCACCTATTACTCGGTGGGTGGCGGTTTTGTGATCAGCGATGACGCTGCATCGGATGTTCAGGCCTTGCACCAAATCGCCACGCGCGCCGACGAATTACCGCTGGCATTCCACAGCGCCAAGACCTTGCTGACGCTGACAGGCGAACATCAACTGAGCATCGCAGACCTGATGCGCCGTAACGAACAGCACTGGCGAAGCGATGCGGACGTGCGTACCGGGCTGCAAGCCATCTGGTCAGCCATGCAAGCGTGTGTCGAACGTGGCCTGCATGAAGAAGGCACGCTCCCGGGCGGCCTAAAGGTGCGTCGCCGCGCGCCCACGCTGTATCAAACACTGAGCCATCGCCCACTCGACGAAGACCCCCTTCTCGTGATGGACTGGGTCAACCTGTACGCCTTGTCTGTGAATGAAGAAAATGCTGCCGGCAGCCGCGTGGTCACGGCACCCACCAATGGCGCCGCCGGCATCATTCCGGCAGTCTTGCATTACTACCGTCGATTTGTACCGGGGGCCACTGATGCCGGCGTGGAGGATTTCCTGTTGACGGCTGCGGCCATCGGTCTGCTCTACAAAGAAAACGCATCCATCTCGGGCGCCGAAGTGGGTTGCCAGGGCGAGGTGGGCGTAGCCTGTTCCATGGCGGCGGCAGGCTTGTGTGCGGTCTTGGGTGGCTCTCCGGCCCAGATTGAAAACGCCGCAGAAATCGGCATGGAGCACCATCTGGGCTTGACTTGCGACCCGGTGGCAGGACTGGTGCAAATCCCCTGCATTGAGCGCAACGCCCTGGCCGCCGTCAAAGCCATCAATGCTGCCCGCCTGGCCCTGCATGGCGATGGCCGCCATCGTGTGAGCCTGGATCAGGTCATCCTGACCATGAAGCAAACGGGCGCCGACATGCAGTCCCGCTACAAAGAGACCGCGCAAGGCGGCCTGGCGCTGACGGTCAACATCGTGGCCTGCTGATGCGCCACCGCGTCGATCAGCGACGCACGATGGCGGCGAGGGTGCGGCCAATCAACTGAATGTCGAGCCACACCGACGCACGGTCCACATAGGCTGCAGCCAGCGCCAGCTTGTGCGGCAGCACTTCGTGGATGTAAGCGTGTTCCGGGTCGGCTGCGCGTCCCAGTATGGTGCTCTCGTCACGGTATTCAATCGACGCGATGTCGGTGATCCCCGGGCGAACCGACAGAATCTTGTCGCGCAACTCGGCTGGGTAGTGCGCGACATAGCGAGGCACCTCGGGACGAGGCCCCACGAGGCTCATCGTGCCCTGCCAGACATCGAGCAACTGCGGCAACTCGTCAAGCTTGGACGCCCGCAAAAAAAGCCCCACACGGGTGATGCGGCGGTCTGCACCCACCGTGATTTGCAAGCCCGTTCCCGCAGGCTCATGCCGCATGGTGCGGAACTTGTGGATGCGGAACAGGTGGCCAAATCGACCCACGCGCTCTTGCCTGAAAAACACGGGACCAGGTGAATCCAGCTTCACGGCCAGCGCGATGAGCAGCAGGATGGGGCCCAGCACCAGCAGGCCCAGCGAGGCCATCACCCAGTCAAACAGCCGCTTGCTCATCGACCCAACGCCTTGCGCACCGAGGCGATCACACGCTCGACGTCTGCATCGGTCATGCGGGTGTACAGCGGCAGGGTGACCATCTGCTCATAGGCCTTCTGGCTGTGCGGGAACGCCTCGGGCTTCAAGTCGTAGCGCTCTTTCCAGTACGGGTGCAGATGCAGCGGGATGTAGTGCACGCTCACGCCGATGCCATCGGCAAACAGGCTTTCGATGAGCTGATCGCGCTGAACAGGCGCATCGTCGGCCAGGCGCACCACATACAGGTGCCACGAATGCAGATCACCCGCATGCACGGGGCGGGGTGGCACGATCAGCGGCAAGTCGGCCAGTGCCTCATCGTAGCGTGCCGCAATCTGCTCCCGGCGCACCTGAAACCCCGGCAGACGCTTGAGTTGATGCAGCCCCATGGCGGCCGCAATGTCCGTCAGGTTGTACTTGAAGCCCGGGGCCACGATTTCGTAGTACCAACTGGGCACCTTGGCGGTAAATCGGTCGAAGGCATCGCGGTTGATGCCATGCAGGCGCATCACTTTGGCACGTGCAGCCAATTGGGCATCGCGCGTCACCAGCATGCCGCCTTCGCCCGTGGTCATGGTCTTGTTGGCATAGAAGCTGAACACCACGGCGTCGCTTTGCAGCGTGCCGATGCGCGCGCCACGCCAGGTGGTGGGCAGGGCATGGGCTGCGTCTTCCACCACTTTCAGGCCATGCTTGCGGGCAATCGCCATGATGGCATCCATGTCGACCGACAGGCCGGCGTAGTGCACCGGCATCAGCGCCTTGGTCCGCGGGGTGATGGCCGCTTCAATGGCCACCGGATCAATGTTCAGCGTCGCCGGGTCAATGTCCACCAGTTTGACGTCGGCACCGAGGTAGCGCACCACTTCGGCCGTGGCCGTAAAGGTGTGCGTGGTCGTGATGACCTCGTCTCCGGGGCCGATGCCCAGGGCTTCCAGCGCCAGATGCAGGCCAGCGGTGGCCGAATTGACGGCGATGGCCTGCAAGCTGGCGTCGCACAGGTAGTCCACAAACGCTTGCTCGAACTGGCGCGCCTTGGGACCGGTGGTCACCCAGCCGGAGCGCAGGGTGTCGACCACTTCGGCGATTTCTTCCTCGCCAATTTCAGGCAAGGCAAACGGCAGGAAGGGTTGAGAAGAAGAACTCATGACAAACTCGATCAGGTTGAAGCTCAGCGTGTGAGCCGACCAAATGCAGGATCAGGGCGACGGCGTACCACGGCATCCCACCAGCCTCGCAAGGAGCCCAGGCCGTAGCCAAAGTGATAAGCCGCGATGACATCTGGCAGGTGCTTGAGCAACTCACGCCCCTGCGCTTGGGCGATCTGCCAACTGATGGCATAGACCGCCACGCCATACGCCACCGACAACAAAACGGCCCCCAAGGCCGTGCCAGTGGTCAGCCAGATCAGCCCCATCAGCCAAGCCTCGTTGAGTGGCGCGCACTTCACCAGCAACGCGCCCACAAAGGTGGTGAGCACCAGCACGATCAAGCCAGCGACAAACAGCCCCGGAATCAGGTGACGGACGGCAGCCGCCTGACCATGCTTGGTCATGACAAAAGGCTTCCAGTACCCGTACTGACGGTACTGACGGAACACGTCGGCCTTGCTCGCACGTGGGAAATAGGTCGAACGGATGCTGGACGACTGCCAGATGCGCCCGCCGCCCTTGTGGATGCGCAGGTTGTGCTCGTCATCCTGATTGCGCACCAGCTGCTCGTCGAACCCACCAAAGCGTTCGAAGGTGGTGCGCGGCCAGGCCCCCAGGTACACGGTGTCCACGTCGCCGTTGTAGTTCAGATCGCGCGACAAAGCGCCCCCTGCCACCAGCCGGGACTGAAAGGCCGCGGCAATCGCCCGCTGCACCACGCCACGCGCCCCTTCGGTGCCTTGCGCTCGCCAGGGGCCACCCACGTTGTCCGCCCCCGTGGTCTGCCAGGTCGCCAGGCACTGCGCCACATAATCTTCGGCATAGACCGTGTGCACGTCCAGGCGCACGATGAACGCGCCTTGCGACTGCTCGATGCACCGGTTCAAACCACAGGACACGATGCGCCCCGGGTTGTCGATCATGTGGAATCGCGCATCCTGCGCACACCAGTCGGCTAGGCGCTCGCGGGTGCCATCGTCGCTCATGCCATCGGCAATCCACACCTCCAGCGTCCAGCCGTCCGGAATGGACTGGGCTGCCACGCTGGCACAGAAATCGGTGATGTAGTCGCGCTCGTTGCGGCACGGCACGATCACGGACACGATCCGGGAAGAGGCTTGATCGCTCACGAACGCTCCTGAGGACGCGGTCGCGTCAGACGGTACGTGGTCGGGTGCAGCAGTCGCTGATACAGGCGCCACATGGCGTCCATTTGCCCGCGACGCGAGGCATCACGTTCGATGCGGGCACGGTTGTACTGTCCCATTTGCGCCGTTTGCTGCGGATGGTCATGGGCCTGCAGCAAGGCGTCGGCCAAAGCATCGACATCCCGAATCGGCACGATCCAGCCGCCCTGCTCGTCAATCCACTGGCGGTTGGCGGGCAAGTCTGAGCCGATGATGGGCAAGGCACACGACATGGACTCCAGCACCGACACCGAGGTCGCATCGCTGGTGGGCACGGACACCGACACGCGGCTGCGCTGGATGGCAGCCACCATCTCCGCATCGCCCACGCGTCCATGGAACTGAACCAGATCCTGCAAACCCAACGATTTGACACGCTGGCTCAACTCGTCCCGCAACAAACCGCCACCCAGCAGATGCAAGCGCATCGGGCTGTCAGGGCGCTGCGCCACCACCCGTGCAAACGCTTCGATGATGACGTCGATGTTGTAGTTGGCCTCCCAGGAACGCAGGCTGATGACCTCGAAGCCTTCCGCCGGCTCGCCCGGCACGAACTTGTCCGTGTCAGCGCCCCACAAAATCTGATGACAAGGGCCGGAGGGATGGAAGCGAGCGATCTCTTCGATCATGTCCATCGAGTCGGCCGTCACCAGATCGGCATGGTGCATGGACCACGCCACCACCATGCGCATGAAACGACTTTCACGCGGGGTCACGAGCACATCGCTGCCCCAGGCGGTCAGCACGCGGGGCACGTTCAAACCGCACGCTGCTGCCCACAAACCATAGGACGTCACATAGTGGCCATGTACCAGGGTGGGCCGGAAACGAGCCGCCACCTCTTTGACCACCTTGCGCACGCGGGGCAAGGCCGTGAACCAACTCAACTTGTCGCTGCCCGGGGCGATGGCAATCACCTCATCGGCACCTGGCACCTCGGCGGCCTGGCGCGTGATGACCACGGCCCGTGCGCCTCGCTCCACCATCGCCGCCACCCAGCGACGGGTGTGCACACTGGCTGCGTCCGCAAAAAACAGGATGCGTACACCCTCGGCATCTGGACGATTCATGCTCGTTCCTGTCCTTCCGTTGAAACGTTTGCGGGCGCTGCAGGCATGCCCTGCAAGGCCCGGCGCAAGTTGTCTTGCCCGGCCCACTGTGCATACAGGCTGTGCAGTTCTGGGTACCGTTGAAGCAAGGCGCGATCCACCGACCGGCTGTCCCCCAGCACCACGGCAGGCTGGCCTGGCGCCTGAGGCCCGACGATGGCAAAGTCCGGCACTTCGCCCGACACAAAGCTGTACCCCTGAACGATCACGCCTTTGCCGATCTGCGCCCCAGGTGCAATCACACTGTGAGGACCGATGAAGCCGTACGCGCCAATGCGCGTGGCGCGGCGCACATACCCCACCGGGTCGGCCTCGTTCACGTAACGGCGACCCATCACCCGAACGGACTTGTGACTGGAGTGGCTGAGGACCGACACGTAATTGGTCACCTGCACACCCTCTTCGATCAGCAAACCGTTGGAGCCATCGATGCGGTTGAAGTGCCCGATGAACACATGGTCCTGCAAAACCAGCTTGCCGGATCCTTCGATGCTGGTGTGCGTGCTCACCCGGGTATGCGGACACCACGAGCCGTCGGCATTACGCCAGCCATACGCCACGCGCGGGCCGGTGAAAACGGCCAGCAAACGCACGATGGGATGCTTGAGTCGCTGAATCAGGGCCGACATGGGTCAACAATGGGTGAAAGGGCATGCAGAAGGGTGCTCATATTGTCCCCCATACGTCGCCATGCATTGACCATCAAGACAGACGGGTCAGAGAAGGCTGCCACAGGGCGCGGACGGGTAACCCGGCATGTTTCAGGAACACGCCATACGCCGCCACGATGGCCACGATGTACCCCAGACTGGACGCCACACCCGCCCCCACCGCACCATAAGCCGGCACCAGGAACCAGCCCAGACCGAAACTCACGGTCAGAGACAATCCGGCAATGCTGCCCGACAACTGCGGGCGCCCCAGGTGATTGGTATAAAACGCCGACAAACTGGACGCGGCAGCATAGGCCGCCACGCCGGGCAACAAGGCCGCCAGGGGCAGCAGGGAGGCGGCATAGGCCTCCCCCATCACCCAAGGCAAGCCCCACCAGGCCAACCCCAACAACACCGGGGCGGCCGCCAGCGTGGCCAGCACATTGATGCGTACCGCCTGCACCGTCATGGCAGCCGCCACTGCCACATCAGGGTGACCAATGCGCGCGTAAGCCGACACCGTCACCGACGACGACAGCAGCCACAGCAACTCGGCCACGGTCACTGCCACCGAATACGTGCCCACCACACTCAACCCGTGGAAACGCTCCACAAGAAACAGTGAAGCCCGGTAGTTCAGCAAGCTCACCACATTGGTCACACCAATCGTGAGCACAAACGGCCACTGCTGCCACCACACGGCCTGCGGCGCCATGAACGAGGTCAGACGTGAACTCTGCAAGGCATCGGCCTGGGCGCCATCACGCTGATCAGCGTCACGCATGGCGCGAATGGCCGTCACCACTGCTACCAGGGACTTGCCACTGACCCAGGCGATCAACACCAGCACCACGGCGGGGGTGCTGCGTGTTCCGCCATGCGTCAACCAGGAGGCTCCCAGCAAACCCAGCAACACCGATGCTGGGGCAGCCACCTGCGCCAGATTGATGGGCCACATGCGGCCCTCGCCCAGCCACAGGCCCGTGGCCGTGGGCACCAACAACAAGAAGGGGGCCGCCAGCGCCAGCAACCACAATTGCGAATAGGGCATGGCGTCGGCCCACCAGGACACAGCCAACAAAACGGCCGAGGCCAACAGCCCCAGGAACACCGCTGCCCGCAACACGCCCTGCAACATGGGCAAGGTCCGAATGGCCGAATCGGGCGCCTGCTGCGACACTTGTCGCGCCAGCCACAGCCCCAACCCCGAAAACAGCGTCAACAAAGCCGACTCCACGGCCACGAACAAAGCGAACGCCCCCTGAACCTTGGGGCCCTGACGCGCCACCAGCACGGTAATGGCCAAGCCAAGCCCCACGATCAGCAGTTTGGCGACCAGATTCCCCAGCGCGGCACGCGGAATCGCCTGCCAGATCCGCTGCCAAACAGGCACGGAAACCGACATTTGCGCCGACGACGAAGCAGAAGAAGCGGAATCTTGAGCAGACATGGTGTCATTGTCGCGCACGGTTTCATACAATTGAGGGTTTGGCCGACTTCACTTTTGCCGCCACCATGACCACGCCCCATCTTCACCCCACGCACGACACGGCTCCTGAACTCCAGTTCGACACCAACAAACTGGTGGCAGAACGTCGCGAGAAACTGGCCGCCATCCGTGCCCAAGGCGTGGCATTCCCCAACGATTTCAAGCCCGCCGACCGCGCCGGCGCGCTGCACGCGGCCCACGACGGCACCGACGCCGCCGAGCTGGAAGCCCAAGGCATCCAGGTCAGCGTGGGTGGTCGCCTGATGCTCAAGCGCGTCATGGGCAAGGCCTGCTTCGGCACCCTGCAGGACGCCACCGGTCGCATCCAGGTCTACGTGACCCTGGACGCCGTGGGCGCCGACACCCTGGCCGCCTTCAAGCACTGGGACCTGGGTGACATCCTGGGCGCCGAAGGCACCCTGTTCAAGACCAAGACCGGTGAACTGTCGATCAAGGTCAGCATGATCCGCCTGCTGACCAAGGCCCTGCGCCCACTGCCCGACAAGTTCCACGGCATGACCGACCAGGAACAGAAGTACCGACAGCGCTACGTCGACCTGATCGTGGACGAAGAGTCGCGCGCGCGCTTCATTGCTCGCTCGAAGGCCATTGCCTCCATCCGCGCCTTCATGGTCGACAACAGCTTCCTGGAAGTCGAAACGCCCATGATGCATCCCATCCCCGGTGGTGCCAACGCCAAGCCCTTCATCACCCACCACAACGCGCTGGACCAGGAAATGTTCCTGCGCATCGCCCCTGAGCTCTACCTCAAGCGTCTGGTCGTGGGCGGCTTCGAGCGCGTGTTCGAGATCAACCGCAACTTCCGCAACGAAGGCGTGTCGGTCCGTCACAACCCCGAATTCACGATGATGGAGTTCTACGCTGCCTGGTGGAACCACCACGACCTGATGGACTTCACCGAAGCCATCCTGCGTCACGCGGCCATCGCCGCCGTGGGCACCGCCAAGGTCACGTATGGCGGCAAGGAAGTCGATCTGGAATCGCCGTTCGCCCGCATGACGGTGCGCCAATCGCTGATCGAGATTGCCGGTCTGAGCGAAGCCGAGGCTGACAGCGCCGAATTCCTGCACACAAAACTCAAGCAGCTCGGCGATGAACCCCCTGCCCGCTGGAATCTGGCCGAATTGCAATTCGGCATGTTCGAAGCTGCAGTGGAAGAAAAGCTGTGGCAACCGACCTTCATCATCGACTACCCCGTCGAGGTGTCCCCCCTGGCCCGCGCCTCGGACACCAACCCCAGCATCACCGAGCGTTTCGAGCTGTTCATCACCGGTCGCGAATACGGCAACGGCTTCTCCGAGCTGAATGACCCCGAAGAACAAGCCGCACGCTTCGCTGCCCAGGCTTCGGCCAAGGACGCTGGTGACGAAGAAGCCATGTACTTCGACGCCGATTACATCCGCGCGCTGGAATACGGCCTGCCCCCCACCGGCGGCTGCGGCATCGGTATCGACCGTCTGATGATGCTGTTGACCGACGCCCCCAACATCCGCGACGTGATCCTGTTCCCGGCCCTGCGCCGCGAAGTCTGATCCTGCAAACTGCGGCAAAACCTTGCAAGGGACCTTCGGGTCCCTTTTCTTTTAGGATGACGCCTCACGATTGACACCCTCCGTCACGCATGAGCCTCCCCTCCTCTTCATCCGCCCCGACCGGCCCGATCGAAACACGCCATGGCGCCTGCAACCTGTGCGAAGCCATTTGCGGGCTGACGTTTCAGGTGCAGAACGAGCGCATCGTTTCAGTCAAGGGCAACGAGGCCGACCCGCTGTCCCGAGGACACATTTGCCCCAAGGCCGTGGCCCTCAAGGATCTTCATGAAGACCCGGATCGGTTGCGACAGCCCGTGAGGCGTGTCGGCGATCGCTGGGAGCCCATCTCTTGGGACCAGGCGTTTGACCTGGTGGTGGACGGACTGGTCAAAGTGCGTGAGCAACACGGCACCCAGGCCGTTGCGGTGTACCAGGGCAACCCCAGCATCCACAACTGGGGCAATGTGACCCATGGCCACCTGTTTTTCAGCCAACTGAGGACCCGCGCGCGCTTCTCGGCAACCTCTGTGGACCAACTTCCGCACCACTTGGCTGCCTACTGGTTGTATGGGCATCAATTCATGTTGCCCATCCCTGACATTGACCGCACCCAGTACATGATCATGCTGGGGGCCAATCCCATGGCGTCCAATGGCAGCCTGATGACCGCGCCCGATATGCGCGGGCGCCTCAAAGCCCTGCGCGAGCGAGGCGGCAAACTGGTGGTCCTTGACCCCCGTGAGACGGAGACCACCGCGCTGTCCGACGAGCACCTGGCCATCGTGCCCGGCAGCGATGCCGCCTGGCTACTGTCCGTGATTCACACCCTGTTTGACGAGGCACTGGTCAAGCCGGATGCATGGTCCGAACTGATCCAGGGGCTGGATGCACTTCGCGCAGCCGTACAGCCCTTCAGTCCCGAGGCAACAGCCGCATACACGGGGGTGGAGGCAGCCATCACACGACGACTGACCCGTGAGTTTGCACACACCTCCGCTGCCGTGATGTACGGCCGCATGGGGGTCTCGACACAAGCACACGGCGCCCTGTGCCAATGGGCCATCCAGGTGATCAACCTGCTGACCGGCAATGTCGACCGTGTGGGCGGTGCCCTCCTCACCACGCCTGCCCTCAACCTGATTTCCGCGGGGCTGATGGGCAAGGGGCACTACGACGTCTGGCGCAGTCGCGTTCGGGGTGCTCCTGAATTTGCTGGCGAGCTGCCCGTGTCCGTGATGGCTGAAGAAATGCTGACCCCCGGCAAAGGCCAGATCCGAGCGCTGGTAACTTCCTGCGGCAACCCTGTCCTGTCCACGCCAAATGGCACGCAACTCGACCGCGCCCTGGAAGGACTGGACTTCATGGTGTCGATGGATTTCTACATCAACGAAACCTCCCGCCACGCCGACGTGATCCTGCCCCCGACCTGCTTTGTGGAACACGATCATTACGATCTGGTCTTCCTGCATCTGGCGGTTCGCAATACCGCCCGCTATTCCGATGCCATCGTGCCAGCGGCCCCTGATGCGCGCCATGATTGGCAAATCTACAGCGAGCTGGCGCAGCGCTACGCACGCCGAGCATGGTCATTGGAGCGCAGCTCCGCCTGGCAGCGCATACAAGGACTGGCCACGCGCGCGCTGATGGCCAAGCTCTCTCCCCGGCGCGTTCTGGCACTGGGGCTGAGGCGTCATCAAGCACCGGTGCGGATGGCCGATTTGCTTGCGCATCCCGAGGGCATCGATCTTGGTCCACTCCAGCCATCGCTGGTGGCCACCCTTCGTCGCAAACGCAAAACCGTGTCACTGTTACCCGACGCCGTCGCCCGCGAGCTCCCCTTGGTCACTGCAGAATTCCTGTCCACCGCATGCAGCGACACACTGCGACTGATTGGCCGCCGAGATGTGCGAACCAACAATTCGTGGATGCACAACAGCGAACGACTGGTGTCGGGCAAGAACCGATGCGTACTGTGGATGCACCCGCACGACGCCCAGGCCCGTCAATTGCAAGACGGCCAGAGCGTGGCCGTGAGCTCACGCGTGGGACGTATCATCGTGCCTTTGCACGTGACGCCCAAGATTCGCACCGGTGTCGTCAGCCTGCCGCACGGGTGGGGCCACAACCGAGCGGGCGTGCAACTGAAAGTTGCACAAGCACATGCGGGTGTCAGCATCAATGATCTGACCGATGACCGCGCCATCGATCGTCTCAGTGGCAACGCCGCCTTCAGCGCCGTGCCTGTCGAAGTCTCCCCTGCCTGACGATGTCCACTCACATCACCCTCGAAATCGCAGCCACGGCCGCACGCCTCGTCGTGGAAGAGGGGCTGGAATACGGCCCAGCCAAGCGACGAGCCGTCAAACAACTGGGGCTCAACGGTCGCGCCGAACTGCCCGATAACCAGCAGGTCGAAGATGCGGTCATCGAGTACCTCTCTGTGTTTTGCGCCGACACGCAGCCTCAGGAATTGGCCGCCTTGCGCGAGACGGCCGCCCTCTGGATGGGCCGCCTGTCCGAATTCCGCCCGCACCTCACGGGTGCCGTCTGGCGCGGCACGGCCACCCGACTCAACGACATCCACCTGCAACTCTATTGCGATGACAGCAAGTCCGCCGAGATCGCCTTGCTGGACAAGGGTGTGGACTACGATGTGGGCAGTGCGCCGGGCCCGCGTGGCCACAGCGTCGACCGCTTGAGCCTGACGGTTCAATGCCCCGGCCTGCAAGAAGCGGTGGGCCTGCACCTGACCATTCTGGATGCAGACGACCTCCGCGGCGCCCTCAAACCCGACGCCAAAGGCAAGACGGAGCGCGGCGACCTGTCCGCGCTGCAGCGCATGATGGCCGAACCCAACCCCACCTGACCATGTCACCAACTCCCGAGCAAACCACGCCATCCCCCACCCGACGCAGACTGATCGGCGCGGCTGCCGCCAGCGTGGCGGCCACAGCAGGGGCCCTGGCCTGGCTGAATCGCACTCCCCCCAGCAGCACGCCCATCGCGCCCAGCAAGCCCGCCGGAGAACCCGCTCCCGCCGACCTGTGGTCGCAGCAATTTGATACGCCGACAGGTGGCACCCTCAAATTGGCGGACTACCGTGGGCACCCCCTGGTCCTGAATTTCTGGGCAACCTGGTGTCCGCCCTGCGTCAAAGAGTTGCCAGAACTGAACCACTTTCACGAGGCGTTCCACGCCAAAGGCTGGCGTGTCGTGGGGCTGGCCATCGATGGTCCGACACCCGTACGTGATTTTTTGGCCAAAGTCGGAGTAGGATTCGACATCGGCTTGGCTGGCTTTGGTGGCACGGAACTGTCCCAAAAACTCGGCAACGTCGCCGGTGGGCTGCCTTTTTCCGTCATCCTGGATGCACAAGGCCAGATTCGCCACCGCATCACCGGCGCCACCAGTTATGACGCCTTGAGTGCACAAGCAGCGCTCATCGACGCGCAAGCGCCCCGCTGAAGCGAGTACCGCATCAGCGCCCACCCCAAAGTCAAGAATTGCCGGATTTCAGCCATTTGCGGCTAAAATGCGCCTACTTTGATTTTCTTGGCCGAAAACCCATGATCGTTGCAGAAGTAATGCAAGGGTTTACGCCAAAGACACATGAAGATTCTTGTCCTCCATGGCCCCAATCTGAACCTGCTGGGCACGCGTGAACCGCAGGTCTACGGCGCCACCACCCTGGAGCAGATCAATGCTGGGCTGGTTGACGCAGCCGCCGCTCGCGGCGTCAGTCTGTCTGCCTTTCAAAGCAACCATGAAGGGATGCTGATCGACCGCGTGCACGAAGCCCGCACCGATGGGACCGCCTTCATCATCATCAATCCGGGCGCTTTCACGCACACCAGCGTGGCCCTGCGTGATGCACTGGCCGGCGTGGCCATTCCATTCATCGAAGTGCATCTTTCAAACGTTCACCGACGCGAGCCGTTCCGTCACCACTCCTATTTCTCTGATCTCGCTGAAGGCGTGATCGTGGGCTTGGGTGCGGCTGGCTATCGTCATGCCCTGGATGCCGCCCTGGACCGACTGGGCGCACCTGTTCGCGGCTGAGTCGCCCCACCCGGACGCCATCAACCGCGATACCCACGAGCGTGACCCGCTCGCTAGTTTTTGCTGGAGTTAGTACACCATGGACCTGCGTAAACTGAAGACCCTGATCGACCTCGTCTCCGAGTCCAACGTCTCTGAACTGGAGATCACCGAGGCCGACGGCAAAGTCCGCATCGTCAAGGCTGGCGCCGCCCCCGTGGTCATGACCATGCCGGTCGCCCAGCACGCCGCCGCACCGGTGGCCGCTGCCCCCGCTCCTGTGGCCGCAGCACCTGCAGCCGAAGCCGCGCCCGCCGCCGAACTGGCCGGTCACGTGGTCAAGTCGCCCATGGTGGGCACCTTCTACCGTGCGTCCAGCCCTGGCGCCAAGGCCTTCGCCGATGTCGGCGATGTGGTCAAGGCCGGCCAACCTGTGTGCATCATCGAAGCCATGAAGATCATGAACGAGATCGAAGCCGACAAGGATGGCACCATCACCAAGATCCTGGTCGACAACGGTCAGCCCGTCGAATACGGTCAGCCCCTGTTCATCATTGAATAAGGCGGGGACTTCGCCATGTTCAAGAAAATTCTGATCGCCAACCGCGGCGAGATCGCGCTGCGCATTCAGCGCGCCTGCCGCGAAATGGGCATCCAGTCCGTCGTTGTCTACTCCGAAGCCGACCGCGACGCCAAGTACGTCAAGCTGGCCGACGAAGCCGTGTGCATTGGCCCGGCGCCGTCTGCGCAGAGCTATCTGCACATGCCAGCCATCATCTCGGCCGCCGAAGTGACCGACGCCGAAGCCATTCACCCTGGCTATGGCTTCCTGTCCGAGAACGCCGACTTCGCCGAGCGCGTCGAGCAATCCGGCTTCACCTTCATTGGCCCGACCCCCGAGTCCATCCGCATCATGGGTGACAAGGTCTCGGCCAAGCAAGCCATGATCAAGTCGGGCGTGCCTTGCGTGCCCGGTTCGGAAGGCGCCTTGCCTGACGACCCCAAGGAAATCATCAAGATTGCCCGCCAGGTCGGCTACCCGGTGATCATCAAGGCCGCAGGTGGTGGTGGTGGTCGCGGCATGCGCGTGGTGCACACCGAAGCCGCCCTGCTGCACGCCGTGCAGACCACGCAGAACGAAGCGGGTGCTGCCTTCGGCAACCCGCAGGTGTACATGGAGAAATTCCTGGAGCACCCCCGTCACATCGAAATTCAGGTGCTGGCCGACCAGCACAAGAACGCCGTGTGGCTGGGCGAGCGCGACTGCTCCATGCAGCGTCGCCACCAGAAGATCATCGAAGAAGCACCAGCGCCCGGCATCAACCGTCGTCTGATCGAAAAGGTGGGCGACCGCTGTGCCGCGGCGTGCAAGAAGATCGGCTACCGTGGTGCGGGCACCTTCGAATTCCTGTACGAAAACGGCGAGTTCTACTTCATTGAAATGAACACCCGCGTGCAGGTGGAGCACCC
>NZ_JBMOIR010000028.1:0-22974 GCF_049317225.1 Aquabacterium sp.
GTCGGGTTGGCGTTGCGAGGCAGCTTTTGCAGCTCAAGACGGGCGGCGTAACGCTCTTCTTCCGACTTCTTGGCATCATCGATGATGGCCTTGAGTTCGGCGTACTTAGCGGCGTACTTGGCAACCAGCTTTTCGCGTTTTTCTTCGCGTTGCTTCAGAGAGACTTTTGCCACGATGCACCTCAGTTCTTGAACGGGAACTTGAAAGCAGCCAGGAGAGCCTTGGCTTCTTCGTCAGTCTTGGCCGTCGTGGTGATGCTGATGTTCATACCACGGATGGCGTCGATCTTGTCGTACTCGATTTCCGGGAAGATGATCTGTTCTTTGACGCCAACGTTGTAGTTGCCGCGACCGTCGAACGAGCGACCATTGATACCGCGGAAGTCACGGACGCGAGGCAGCGACACGGTGACGAAGCGGTCCAGGAATTCATACATGGTGACGCCACGCAGGGTGACCATGCAGCCGATAGGCATGTTTTCGCGAATCTTGAAACCAGCGATAGCCTTACGGGACATGGTGATCACGGGCTTTTGGCCAGCAATCTTGGTCAGGTCGCCAACGGCGTGGTCCATGACCTTCTTGTCCGACACGGCTTCCGACACACCCATGTTCAGGGTGATCTTGGTCAGACGCGGCACTTCCATGATCGACTTGTAACCGAACTGCTTCATCAGTTCGGGAACGATCTTTTCACGGTAGATCTGTTGCAGGCGAGCTTGTTGTTGAGCCATTTGCTACCTCGTCAAGCCTTGATTTCTTCGCCGCTGGACTTGAAGACGCGCACTTTCTTGCCGTCGTCCAGGAGCTTGATGCCGACGCGGTCAGCCTTGCCAGAAGCAGGGTTGAAAATCGCCACGTTGGACTGATGGATAGGCATGGTCTTGTCGACGATGCCGCCGGTGGTGCCCTTCAGCGGGTTGGGACGCACGTGTTTCTTGACCACGTTCACGCCATCAACCAGCAGATGGTCGGCATCAACGCGAGCAGCCACAGTGCCGCGCTTGCCTTTGTCACGACCAGTCAGAACGATGACTTGGTCGCCAGTCTTGAGCTTGTTCATAAAAGCTGTCCTTTGCGTTGCGCCGAGGGATTACAGAACCTCGGGGGCCAGCGACACAATCTTCATGAAGCGCTCGGAACGCAGTTCACGCGTCACGGGGCCGAAGATACGAGTGCCGATAGGCTCCAGCTTGTTGTTCAGCAGCACAGCGGCGTTGCCATCAAACTTCACCAGGGAACCGTCTTGACGACGAACACCCTTGGCGGTGCGGACGACCACAGCGCTGTAGACTTCGCCCTTCTTGACGCGGCCACGAGGTGCAGCTTCTTTGATGCTCACCTTGATGATGTCGCCAATACCGGCGTAACGACGCTTTGAGCCACCGAGCACCTTGATGCACATGACGCTCTTAGCACCCGTGTTGTCAGCGACATCAAGTCGCGATTGCATTTGGATCATGGTGTACCCCAACTTGGCCCGGCCGGCTGCGCAAACCACTGCACAACAACGGACGGTCAGTCTTGGGCCCGTAGAACGGGCGGATCTGAACAAACAACTGACTCTGAGAATCCTGCCGCAGCGTTTTGCAGTTTGAGTCCTACGAAACGAGGGTTTTCAGGCCAAAGCCAGCCGCTTGAACAGCGAAGCCTTGCATTATGCATGAGCCCGGGACCCGTGGTCAAGTACCCGGTGCAAAAAAATGCAAGAGCGAAATACGAGGTGCCGAAGCACCCCAGCGGAAAGAAACAAGTAGGCGCCGAAACGCGGCGATCAGGCCGTGCCACCGACGGTCAGGCCGTCGATCCGCAGCGTGGGCTGCCCCACACCGACGGGCACGCTTTGACCATCCTTGCCACAGGTACCGACGCCTGGGTCAAGGGCCAGATCGTTACCGATCATGCTGACGCGGGTCATGGCGTCCGGGCCGTTGCCGATCAAGGTTGCCCCTTTGACCGGGTATTGGATTTTACCCTTTTCGACCCAATACGCCTCGGAGGCCGAGAACACGAACTTGCCTGAGGTGATGTCGACCTGGCCGCCGCCGAAGTTGACGGCATACAAGCCGCGTTCGATCGACGCCACGATTTCCTGTGGGTCTTTGTCACCGGCCAGCATGTAGGTGTTGGTCATCCGCGGCATGGGCAGGTGCGCGTAGCTTTCACGGCGACCGTTGCCCGTGGGCGCGGTTTTCATGAGACGGGCGTTGGTAGCGTCTTGCATGTAGCCACGCAAAATGCCGTCTTCAATCAGCACGGTGCGTTGGGTGACATGCCCCTCATCATCGATGTTGAGTGAGCCACGGCGGTCAGGCAAAGTGCCATCGTCCAGCACGGTGACGCCTTTGGCGGCCACGCGCTGCCCCACCCGGCCCGAGAAGACACTGGAACGTTTGCGGTTGAAGTCCCCCTCAAGGCCGTGCCCCACGGCCTCGTGCAGCAGAATGCCAGGCCAGCCGTTGCCCAGCACGACGGTCATTTCACCAGCGGGCGCGGGGCGTGCTTCCAAGTTCACCAGGGCCGCGTGAACGGCTTGATCCACATAGCCTTGCGTGACTTCCTGCGTGAAGTAGGCGAGGTCATAGCGCCCACCGCCGCCGGACGAACCAACTTCACGGCGGCCGTTTTGCTCGGCAATGACAGTGACCGAAAGGCGGATGAGCGGGCGAACGTCGGCCGCGAGGGTGCCGTCAGCCCGGGCGACCATCACGACGTCGTATTCGCAGCCCAGTCCCGCCATGACCTGCACCACGCGGGGGTCTTTGGCGCGAGCGCGGCGCTCCACGTCCTCCAGCAGGGCGACTTTGGCCGTGCTGTCGAGCGAGGCAATGGGGTCGAACGAGGGGTAAAGGGTGCGACTGGGGGCGATGCGATGCTCGGCGCCCACGCGCACGCGGCGGCTTTGGCCGGCTGCCGCAATGGTGCGCACCGTGCGCGCCGCGTCGAGCAAGGCGGCTTCGGAAATGTCGTCGGAGTACGCGAAAGCCGTCTTTTCACCGGACACCGCGCGCACGCCCACCCCTTGATCGATGCCAAAGCTGCCGGACTTGACGATGCCCTCTTCCAGGCTCCAGCCTTCGCTGCGGGTGTACTGGAAGTAGAGGTCTGCGTCATCGACCCGGTGCTCGGTGATGAGTTTCAGGGCTTTGAGCAAGGTGGCCTCATCCAGCTGATACGGCGCGAGCAACAACTCGCGGGCGGTCTGGAGGCGGGCAATGGTGGCGTCAACAGCGATCATGTCTGCATTGTAGGCAAGGAGCGGTTCAGTCGTCGTGCTCATGGTCTCGCTCTTGTTTCCACGCGAGCGCCATGTCATAGAGTGCCTTGCGGGGGTGACCCGTGGCGTCAGACACCAAACCCGCCGCCTGTTTGACCGGGAAGTGCTGGAGCAAATGCTTGAACAACTCGGCTTGGGCGGGCGTCAACACGGCCTCGTCGTCAGTCAAGGGCTGCGCATGCACCACCAAAACGAACTCCCCCCGCTGACGATGGCCGTTTTCAGCCACCCACGCACCCAACTCCCGAACCGGAACGGTGGCGATTTCTTCAAACTGCTTGGTCAGCTCCCGACATACGGTGACGCGCCCAAGTGGGAGTGCGTCATGCAGTTCTTTGGCAAGGGCCTCAATGCGATGCGGGGCCTCGAACAGTACAAGGCTGTAAGGCTGCGTCGCAATGTCACGTAGAGCTGCGCTACGCTGCGCCCCCTTGGAAGGCAAAAAACCGAGGAAGCGGAAGCCATGCGCCTGTGTGTCGCCAGCGACACTGACCGCCGTCACGACACTGCTGGCACCGGGTAAGGGGACCACTGAGAGGCCGGCACTTTGCGCCGCAGCAACCAGATGCGCGCCAGGATCCGAAACGGCCGGTGTGCCCGCATCACTGACATAAGCCACCCTCGCACCGTCTTGCATCTGCCGAACGAGGGACTGCGCCCCCAACACTTCATTGTGCTGATGGAGGGGCACGAGCTTCTTGTCCATGCCCAGGTGCCGCAAAAATTGCCCCGTGACCCGGGTGTCCTCGCACGCCACCACATCAGCCAAAGCCAGCGCCTGAACCGCCCGAAGCGTGATGTCGGCCAGGTTGCCAATGGGCGTGGCCACCAAATACAGCGCGCCTTTGGGATACTGCTGGCCGCCGGCCACCTGTTGGGCCGCGTGGAGCAGCGAATTGGCATCGAAGGTCACAACAAAATCCCAGGGTGATGAGGCAGAGGAGCGGGCGTTACAGCATCTGCTGGCGCAGGGGCTGACATTGGTTGAGCGCAATTATCGGGTCGCCAGAGGGCCCAGCGCACGAGGGGCAGAGGTTGACCTCATCATGAAAGACGTTGACACGGAAGGAACACTGGTTTTTGTGGAGGTTCGTTTCCGCCGAAACGCGCAGCATGGCGGCGCGGCCGCCACAGTATCCCGGACCAAGCAGCAGCGCTGCATTTTGGGCGCCAGACACTATTTGATGTCCCTGCGCGCTCTTCCGCCCTGTCGCTTCGATGTGGTGGCCATTGATGGCGAGCAGTTGTCGTGGCTGCGCGGCGCATTCGATGCCTATTAGAGCGGCCGGAGGCTGTGCTGCCGTATGATCCGCGGCATGCCGGATACCCCTTTTCAGCAAACTTACTTGCAGCAACCGATGCTGGAGACAGCAGACTGGTTGTATCAGTCATCGGAGCGCCTGGCTCAGCAATTGAATTACGCTGCGCAGGCCATCATGCACACCATCACGTCAGGTGGAAAAGTGCTGTGCGCGGGAGAAGCCGAAGCCGCCTGGTTGGCCCAGCAGGCCGCAACGTGGCTGGTCAATGGCACCGGCCGGGAGCGACCTCCGCTGGCAGCGCTGGCCCTGACCCCGCCCCATTCCCCCATGCAGGCCAGCTTGAGTCAGCAGGTTCGTGCACTGGGTCACCCTGGCGATGTGTGGCTGGCGTTTTCGCTGGAGCGCGATGACCCGGATTTGCTGGCAGCCACCGAAGCGGCGAGCGAGCAGGATCTGACCATCGTGGCATTCACTGGCGAAGGGGCCCGTACGCTGGGCCCGCAATTGAGAGACACCGATGTGTGGGTGCCGCTTCCCGGGACCCGCGCAAGTACTTTGTTTGCCATCGCCTGGCTGGCCCTGGAAGGGTTGTGCGGTGCGGTGGACACCCACTTGTTAGGAGAAGATGCGTGATGCAACGTTTCACCGTTCGACACTTTGCGGTTCGCGCCACGGCGTTGCTGCTGGCCACTGCCAGTTTGAGCGCTTGCGCGCCCTTGGTTTTGGGCACTGCTGTGGGGGGGGCCTTCATGGCCACCGACCGCCGCACGTCGGGCATGCAACTGGAAGATCAGACCATTCAGCTCAAGGCACGCAACCGCGCACTGGATGTGTTGGGTGACCGCGGCCACCTGAATGTGAATGCGTACAACCGTTTGGTCTTGCTGACGGGCGAAGTGCCCACGGAAGCCGACCGCGACGCGGTGGGGCAGGCTGTTGCGCGCACGGAGAACGTGACCGCCGTGGTGAATGAGTTGGCCGTCAGCCTCAACTCATCGCTGAGCTCCCGCGCCAGCGATGTGGCACTGGCCACCAAGGTCCGCGCCACATTGGTGGATGCGCGCGACCTGCTGAGCAATGCGTTTGACATCGTGGTCGAACGCGGCGAGGTTTACCTGATGGGGATGGTGACCGAGCGGGAAGCGAACCGAGCCGCCGAACTGGTCTCCACCATTCAGGGCGTTCGCAAGGTCGTGAAGGTCTTCCAGATCATCAGTGAAGACGAACTGGCCCGCAAGCTGCCGCGTCCTGCCCCGGTGAGCAACGGCAGCAGCACAGCGCCCTGAGCCCGCTCGTCAACGCAAGCGCTTGATCAGGCTGGATGTATCCAGCCTGCCGCCCCCCATGGCTTGGACGTCGGCGTAAAACTGGTCGATCAGGGCGGTCACAGGGAGCCTGGCGCCCATCCGACGGGCTTCGTCCAGAACCAACCCCAAGTCCTTGCGCATCCAGTCGACCGCGAACCCGAAATCGAACCGATCGTCGATCATGGTGGGGCCACGGTTGACCATCTGCCAGCTGCTTGCCGCCCCCTGCGAGATCACCTGCAGGACCTGGGGCATGTCCAGCCCGGCCTTCTGACCGAATGCCAGGGCTTCTGCAAGGCCTTGCAACAAGCCCCCCACAGCGATCTGGTTGACCATTTTGGCCAGCTGCCCCGCGCCACTTTCACCGAGCAGGGTCACGGCTTTGGCGTAAGCCGCGATCACGGGTTGAACGCGTGCGAAAGCCTCCGCATCACCACCGCACATGATGGTAAGCACCCCATTGATCGCCCCAAGGTTCCCCCCCGACACCGGCGCGTCAAGGAAGGCCAAGCCTTGTTGCGCCGCGCGCTGAGCCAGCTCACGAGCGACTTCCGCGGAAGTGGTGGTGTGGTCCACCAGCACACCTCCTGCCGCCATCGACTGGAAGGCCCCTTGGGCGCCGATGGTCACCTCGCGCAAGTCGTCGTCATTGCCAACACACGTCACCACGATGCTCGCACCTTGGGCGGCGGCTGCGGGCGTCTCGGCCATGGCACCACCATGCGCCACCACCCACGACTGAGCCTTGGCTACCGTGCGATTGAACACCGTGACGGTGTGCCCCGCTCGCAGCAAATGCGCGGCCATGGGAGCCCCCATCGTCCCCAGCCCGATGAAAGCAATCCGTTGGGAGGGTGTGGGCAAATAGGTTTTGTCTGCAACAGTCATCGGCAAGCTCCGGAACAGGAGTTGCCGATTCTGTCAGATCAGACAATCTTCATGTGTTCTGTGCCGGCAGAAAGATCCTGACTGCGCGCGCGCTGGCTGTTGAGCTTGATCTGCAGGCGCAAATCATTGAGCGAATCCGCGTTGCGCAGGACGTCTTCATAGGTGACGTAGTTGCCTTCGTACAGGTCGTAGAGCGCCTGGTCAAAGGTTTGCATGCCCAGTTCGCGCGACTTCTTCATGATCTCCTTGATCTCGCCCACTTCGCCCTTGAAGATGAGGTCGGAGATCAGCGGCGAGTTCAGCATGACCTCGACCGCAGCCACCCGCCCCTTACCCTCTTCGCGCGGCAACAGGCGTTGCGAGACCAGCCCCTTGAGGTTAAGCGACAAGTCCATCAGCAACTGCGCGCGACGCTCTTCGGGGAAGAAGTTGATGATACGGTCCAGCGCCTGGTTGGCACTGTTGGCGTGCAGGGTGGCCATGCAGAGGTGCCCGGTTTCGGCAAACTGAACGGCATGCTCCATGGTCTCGCGGTCGCGGATTTCGCCCATCAGGATCACATCGGGGGCTTGGCGCAAAGTGTTCTTGAGCGCCATCTCCCAGCCTTCGGTGTCGATGCCAATTTCACGTTGGGTCACGATGCAGTTCTTGTGCGGGTGCACGAACTCGACCGGGTCTTCCAGCGTGATGATGTGCCCATAGGTGTTCTCGTTGCGGTGGTCCACCATGGCCGCCAGGGTGGTGGATTTGCCTGAACCCGTTGCACCGACCAGGATCACCAGGCCCCGCTTGGTGAGCGCGAGTTCCTTGAGGATTTGCGGCAACCCCAGACCGTCCACGGTGGGCAGTTGCTGGGGAATGACCCGCAGCACGATGCCCACGTGCCCTTGCTGCACAAAGGTGTTCACCCGGAAACGCCCGATGCCGCCTGGCGAGATCGCAAAGTTGCACTCCTTGGTGCGCTCGAACTCGGCGGCCTGCTTGTCGTTCATGATCGAACGAGCCAAGGCCACGGTGTGATGCGGTGTCAGAGGCTGGGGAGACACCTTCGTGATCTTGCCGTCCACCTTGATGGCGGGAGGAAATTCCGCTGTCAGGAACAAGTCGGAGCCGCCGCGCGCCACCATGAGTCGCAACAGATCGTTGATGAATTTCGAGGCCTGATCGCGTTCCATGATGTGTGACGTCCTGAAGTTTGGAAGATTCGGAAGTGATCGACGTAGATCAGGCTGAGGTCAGCAAGGCGCCCAGGCGCGCGCTGAGATGACGCATGCGCAGGGACAAGCGGCGAGCAATGGCCCCCATCAGGGCCATGCCAAGACGAGGCTCTTCGATCGCCAACTCATCCATGGTGGAATGCGTGAGCACCGCCAGTGTGCAACGACTGAGTGTCAGGCACGAGGCGAAACGTGCACCGGCATCCAGCAGCGACATCTCGCCCAGGATGTCGCCTTCGCGGGCCTCAGCCAAGCGCGCACGCGCGCCTGTGGGTTGAATGCGATCCACGGCAACCAGGCCGTCCAGCACGACCAAGGCGTAATCACCCTTCTCGTCCTGGACGATCAGTTCACGGCCAGCAGGCACGCTCACAAAATGCACGTGCTCCAAAAGCTTGTGCAACTCCTCTGGGGGCAAGGAGGCCAGCAAGGCATCCCCCCCCCATGCTTTGAGGAGCAAGCCCAAGCCCTGTTGTCCGTCAATGGCCTGCGCGCCCACACCCAGCGCGCGCGCTTGCCACGCCGAGCTGATGCGCAGGTCCACCGGTCGCTCCATGAACTGGGTGACGAAGTAACCCTCGTCATCTGCCTGCGCGGCAGGCTCGACACGGCGGTTGGGCGTGTTGCCGACAAAACGGTCCAGCAATCGTTTCATGTCACATCAGCCCGGGAAGTTTTCAGGGATCTTGGCCTTGGAACGCGCCTCGGAAGCCGAGATCACATTGCGACGAACCAAGTCGGACAGGTTTTGATCCAAGGTCTGCATGCCCATGTTGCTACCGGTCTGAATGGCAGAGTACATCTGGGCGATCTTGTTTTCGCGGATCAGGTTGCGGATCGCAGGGGTACCGATCATGATTTCATGGGCGGCGACCCGGCCATTGCCGTCCTTGGTCTTGCACAAGGTCTGCGAGATCACGGCCTGCAGCGACTCGGACAGCATGGCGCGCACCATTTCCTTTTCGGCGGCGGGGAACACGTCCACGATCCGGTCCACGGTCTTGGCGGCGCTGGAGGTGTGCAGCGTGCCAAACACCAAGTGACCGGTTTCGGCGGCGGTCAGGGCCAGGCGGATGGTTTCCAGGTCGCGCATTTCGCCCACGAGGATGGCGTCGGGGTCTTCACGCAATGCCGAGCGCAGGGCATTGGCAAAGCTGAGGGTGTGCGGGCCGACTTCACGCTGGTTGATCAGGCATTTCTTGGCGTCGTGCACGAATTCGATCGGGTCTTCCACCGTCAGGATGTGGCCGTACTCGGTTTCGTTGAGGTGGTTGATCATTGCCGCCAGCGTGGTCGACTTACCCGAACCCGTTGGGCCTGTCACCAGCACCAGACCGCGCGGCTTGAGCGCCAGATCACCAAACACGCGCGGCGCATTCAGTTGCTCCAGCGTCAGGATCTTGGAAGGAATGGTCCGGAAAACAGCACCCGCCCCGCGGTTTTGGTTAAAGGCGTTGACGCGGAAACGGGCCAGGCCCTGAATCTCGAACGAAAAGTCACATTCCAGCGTCTCTTCGTAGTGTTTCCGCTGCGCATCGTTCATGATGTCGTAGACCATCTCATGAACCTGCTTGTGGTCCAGAGCATCGACGTTGATGCGACGCACGTCACCGTGCACACGGATCATGGGCGGCAGGCCGGCCGACAAGTGCAAGTCAGAAGCCTTGTTCTTGACCGAAAACGCCAGCAATTGGGTGATGTCCATGGATGATGTCGAGGCCTGTGCTAAGTAATGCAAACATTATGGCGACGATCGCAAACAACCTACAACTCGTAAGAAGCCGGATAAACGCGGCGTGTTCACGTCTGGGCCGTTCCACAGACAGTATCAGGCTACTTGCGGTCAGTAAAACGTTTCCGGCTGAGGCTGTGCGAGAAGCATTTGACGCGGGTCAACGTTGCTTTGGCGAGAACTATGTTCAGGAGGCCATCGACAAGATCCAGACGCTGTCGGACCTGCGCAGCCAGATCGAGTGGCACCTCATTGGCCCACTGCAAAGCAACAAGACCCGCGTGGTGGCCGAACACTTCGACTGGGTGCAAACGGTGGATCGCCTGAAGATTGCACAACGACTGAGCGAGCAGCGGCCGGCGCACCTGCCGCCCTTGCAGGTGTTGGTGCAGGTCAACACGAGCGGCGAAGACACCAAAAGCGGCGTCGCCCCGGCCGAAGCACTGAAGCTGGCCCAGCAGGTGGCAGCCCTGCCTCGACTGACATTGCGCGGCGTGATGGCCCTGCCCGCCCCCACACCCAATCCGCAGGCCCAAGCGGCCGCGCTGGCCCAGGTCCGTGTCGTATTCGACCAACTGAAGGCTGCGGGCTTGCCCATCGACACGCTGTCCATGGGCATGAGTGGGGATCTGGAGGCAGCCGTTGAGCAGGGATCCACCATGGTGCGCGTGGGCACCGCGATTTTCGGACACCGCTGACGCGTGATGCGATCACGCCCGAGTTCGGGCATGATCTCGCCCTTATGAGTACTCCCATCGACATCGCATTCATCGGCGGCGGCAACATGGCCACTGCCATCATCGGCGGCCTGCTGCGTCAAGGGCGCGAGCCCGCCAGCATTCTGGTCATTGACCCGGTGGCAGAGCAGCGCCAACGCCTCACCGAAAATCTGGGTGTTCAGACGGCAGAAGGCCCCGAAGCGATCCTGAGCACGGCCCGTACCGTGGTGTGGGCGGTGAAGCCGCAACAATTCAAAGATGCGGCGCAAAGCTATGCGCTGTTGACCGATCAGGCTTTGCACTACAGCGTGATGGCTGGCCTGCGAACCGACGACATGGCTCGCCTGCTGGGCACCCCGCGCATCGTGCGCGCCATGCCCAACACACCAGCCCTCGTCGGCCAAGGCATGACCGGCCTGTTCGCACGGCCCGAAGTGAGCCACGATGAGCGCGATCAGATCGAGCAGATGGTGGCGACGACTGGTGCCCATCTGTGGGTAGACCAGGAAGCCGACCTGGACGCGGTGACGGCACTGTCTGGCTCGGGCCCGGCCTACGTGTTTTATTTCATCGAAGCCATGATGCAGGCGGCCCAGGACATGGGACTGAGCGCCGATCAAGGCCGCCAACTGGCGCAAGCCACGTTTGCAGGGGCCACCGCTTTGGCGCAACAGTCCCCAGACAGTCCGGCCACACTGCGTGAGCGTGTGACCTCCAAGGGCGGGACCACGTATGCAGCCCTGACGCACATGGATGGCGCAGGCATCAAGGCTGCGTTCATCGAAGCCCTGCGCGCGGCCCAACGCCGCGCCGCCGAACTGGGCGACGAGTTCGGACGCTGATTCAGCGCAGGGCGAGGTCCAGCGCCGCGCCCGCCCACACGGCCAGGCCTAGCCAGTGGTTGAGGCGGAACGCCTTGAAGCACGACAGGCGGTCGCGGTGACGGATGAGGGTGTAGTGATACACCGCCTGGATGGCTGCCACCAGCAGCCCCAGGTTGAACCACACGCCGAGTCCGCTCAGACGGCCGGCCTGGTACCAGGCCAGCAGGCACACGGCATAAAAGGCCATGATGCCGGCCACGTCAAAACGCCCCAAGGTGATGGCCGAGGTGCGGATGCCGATCTTGAGGTCGTCTTCGCGGTCGACCATGGCGTACTCGGTGTCATAGGCCAGCACCCAGCACAGCTTGCCCAACAGCAGCCAGCCGACCACCGCCGGAATGTGGTCCTGCACGGCCGAAAACGCCATGGGAATGCCGAAGCTGTAGGCCACGCCAAGCACCGCCTGTGGCATGGCGAAAAAGCGCTTGGTGAAGGGGTAGAAAATGGCGACGGCCAAGGCCCCGAAGGACAAGGCAATGGTGTAGCCATTGGTGGTCAACACCAGGGCGAAGGACACCAGCGCCAGCGCGGCGCCCACCAGCAAGGCTTCCTTGGTCGAGATCCGACCACTGGTCAGTGGCCGGGCCGCCGTGCGTGCGACATGCAGATCAAAGTCCTTGTCGGCGAAGTCATTGACCGCGCACCCGGCGCTGCGCATGAGGATCGTGCCCAGCGTGAACACGATCAGCAAATGCCAGCCCGGGAAGCCCTGAGCCGCGATCCACAAAGCGAGGAGCGTGGGCCACAGGAGCAGGAGCCACCCTTGCGGGCGGTCCCAGCGGATCAGATCCAGATACAGCGACCAGCGGTCGCGCCAAGTCAGAGGAGTGGTGTTCGTCACACCCGTGATTATCGCGATGCCGACGCCGTTTCCTGCGCAGCACGATCCAGCCAACCGCCACCCAAAGCCTTGTAGACCGAGATGTGGGCTTGCTGACGCGCCAGTTGCGCAGCAATCAGCGCCTGCTGGGCCGTGAACAGGCTGCGCTGCGCATCCAGCAGGTCCAGCTGGTTGGCCACACCGGTGTCATAGCGCAACGTGGCCAGACGCAAGCGTGCGGCTTCCGCTTGGGCTTGCGCCAGCTGCGCATCGGCTTGCTCGGCATAGGTGCGCCGCGCCACCAGTGCATCGGCCACTTCCTTGAAGGCTGTCTGGACGGCCTTGTCGTACTGCGCCACCGCCATGTCGCGCTTGACCTTGGCGCTGTCGACGCCAGCCGCAGTGCGGCCCATGTCAAACAGAGGCACGGCCAGCGACGGTGCAAAGTTCCAGGCGTTGCGGCCATCATCGAACAGACCCGACAGGGAATCGCTCACCACCCCGGCGCTGGCCGTCAGGCTGATGCGAGGGAAGCGCGCGGCACGCGCGGCACCGATGTTGGCATTGGCAGCGATCAGCTGTTGCTCAGCCTGGGCGATGTCGGGACGCTGCAGCAGCACCTCCGACGACAACCCGGTCGGCAACTCGGACAGCGCAGGCCACAAGGTGCCTTGCACCACCTGTGCGGCCGATTGGCTGTTGGCCGAACGACCCAAAGACTGGGCATCCAGTTGTGGCACCGGAGGCAGCAGATCGGCAGGCACCGACTGCCCCAGCAACACGCTCAAGGCACTCAGATCCTGAGCCCATTGACGCTGGGCCTGCGCCCGGGTGACCTTGGCGGCTTCGACCAGAGATTGCGCCGAACGCAAATCCAGCTCGTTGAGCACCCCGTTGTCAAACTTCAGCTGCAACAGGCGCAAAGAGTCCTGACGCGTGGTCAAGGTCTGCTCAGCCAGCGCCAGCTGCCAACGGTCGGCCCACAGGGCGTAGTAGCCATTGGCCACGGATGCCACCAGGCTGATGTGGACGCTCTTGCGCGACTCTTCCGAGGCCAGTACCTGGGCCGACGCCACATCGCTCAACGCTTTGACACGCCCGAACAGGTCCAACTCAAAGGAAGCCAGTGACACCCCGCCCGTCACCGTGGTGGTCAGGGGGTAAGGTGAAGCACTGGATGGCCCCCGCGAACCGTTGACCACGCCGTTGAGTGTGGGGAAACGATCGGCGTTCTGGATTTGATACGCCGCACGCAGTTGCTCGATGTTCAGCACCGCCACGCGCAAGTCGCGGTTGTTGTCCAGTGCGCGACGAATCAGGCTTTGCAGCCGTGCATCCGGAAAGTATTGCGTCCACGGTACTTGCGCCACGTTGCCAGCAGGCGCCGACGCCCCCCCCGTTGCCGCATCCGGCAAGGTGGCCGGCACGGCCAGTTCGGGGCGCTCATAGGTGGGTACCAGCGAGCATCCGGACAGCGCACTCGCCACCAGCAGCGCCAGCAACGTGGGGCGGGTCAAGGCCTTCACGGTGATCGACGACTTATTCATGACGAGACTCCACTTCGGACTGGGTTGGCTTGGCCGGGAAGAAGCGGCGCACCACCACAAAGAACACAGGCACGAAGAACACCGCCAGCACCGTGGCTGCGATCATGCCGCTCATGACGCCGGTCCCAATGGCACGCTGGCTGGCTGCACCGGCGCCGTTGGCGATCACCAGAGGCAGCACGCCCAGGATGAAGGCCAGGGAGGTCATGATGATGGGGCGGAAACGCAGGTGACAGGCCTGCAAGGTGGCCTCGATGACCCCCATGCCCTTGGCCTGCAACTCGCGAGCGAACTCGATGATCAGGATCGCGTTCTTGGCTGACAGGCCGATGATCGTGATCAGACCCACCTTGAAGAACACGTCATTGGGCAGACCGCGCATCGTGGCACCCAGCAGGGAGCCCAGGATACCGAGCGGCACCACCAGCATCACGGCAAACGGCACCGACCAGCTTTCGTACAAGGCCGACAGGCACAGGAACACGGCCAGCAGCGAGAAGACCAACAAGGCCGTGGCTTGCGAGCCCGAGAGCTGCTCTTCACGAGACAAGCCGGTCCACTCGATGCCAATGCCCGGTGGCAACTTGGCGGCCAGCGCTTCGACTTCGGCCATGGCCTGGCCCGTGCTGAAACCGGCCGCGGCGTCGCCCGCCAAACGCATGGACGGATAACCGTTGTAGCGCACCGCTTGCATCTGACCCGTGACCCACCGTGCCGACATGAAGGCCGACAGAGGCACCGACTGGCCGGCACTGTTGGTCACATTGATCTGCATGAGCTGCTCGGGCTGCATGCGGGCCTGCGCATCCGACTGCACCACCACACGCTGCATGCGAGAGCGATTCGGGAAGTCGTTGATGTACGACGAGCCCAGTGCGGTGGACAAGGTGGAACTGATCGCGTCAAAACTCACGCCCAGGGCGTAGGCTTTGTCGCGGTCGATGTCGAGTTGCAATTGAGGCGCATCTTCCAGGCCATCCGGACGGACGCCGGTGACCACCTTGCTTTGCGACAGCATGCCCAGCATCTGGTTGCGGGCCGCCAGCAAGGCGTCATGGCCCAACCCGCCACGGTCTTGCAAACGCAGCGAGAAGCCGGTGGCATTGCCCAGTTCGCGAATCGGCGGCGGGTTCAGCGGGAAGATGAAAGCATCACGAATGCCCATCAGCGCACCGAATGCACGCTTGGCGACCGCCTGCGACGAATGCTCTTCGCCCTTGCGCTCGGCAAAGTCCTTGAGGGTCACGAATGCCAGGGCGGCGTTCTGCCCCGTGCCGGAGAAGCTGAAGCCGACCACACCGACCACCGACTGCACTTCTGGCTGCTTCTGGAAATAGTTTTCCACTTGAGAGATCACCGCCTCGGTCCGCGGCGCCGTGGCGCCTGGTGGCAATTGCACGTTGACGATCAGGTTGCCCTGGTCTTCGTTGGGCAGGAAGGCGGCAGGCATGCGCACATACAGCCAGCCCACCACACCGACGATCAGCGCGTACAGGATCAGTACGCGGCCCCCACGGTGCACCAGCTTGGCCGCCACACCCTCGTAACCGTGTGTGGTCGAGGAGAAGAAGCGGTTGAACCAGCCAAAGAAACCGGTTTTCTCATGGTGATCGTCCGGCACGGGCTTGAGCAGGGTGGCGCACAGCGCGGGCGTCAAGGACAGCGCCAGGAAAGCCGAGAACAGCATTGAGGCGACCATCGACAGCGAGAACTGACGATAGATGTTGCCCACCGAGCCGGAGAAGAAAGCCATCGGGATGAACACCGACACCAGCACCACGGTGATCCCGATGATGGCCCCACTGATCTGGCCCATGGCCTTCTTGGTGGCCGCGTAGGGCGACAACCCTTCTTGCGCCATCAGGCGCTCGACGTTCTCCACCACGACGATGGCATCGTCCACCAGAATACCGATGGCCAGCACCATGCCGAACATGGTCAGCACGTTGATGGAGAACCCGGCCACTTGCATGATGCCGAAGGTGCCCAGCAGGGCCACTGGCACCACGATGGTCGGGATCAGGGTGTAGCGGAAGTTCTGCAGGAACAGGTACATCACCAGGAAGACCAGGATCACGGCCTCCACCAGCGTCTCCACCACCTGCCCGATGGACACCTCGATGAAGCCCGAAGTGTCGTAAGGGAAGGAATAGCTCACGCCTTGCGGGAAGTACTTCTGCAACTCAGCCATGCGCGCCTTGACCAGCTTGGCCGACTCCAGCGCATTGCCGGTTGGCGACAACTGGATGCTCATGCCCAGTGCGGGCTTGCCGTTGAGGCGGGCGTAGGTGCCGTAAGTCTGCGCGCCCAACTCCAGTCGGGCCACATCCTTCAGGCGAACGGTGGCGCCATCGGCCTTCGCACGCAGCACGATGTTGCCAAACTGCTCGGTGTTTTCCAGCTGACCGTTGACCACCACGGTGGCGGTCATGGTCTGATCGATCAGGTTAGGGCGATCGCCCAAGGCGCCCGCAGGCACCAGCGCGTTCTGCGCCTTGATGGCACTGTTGACATCCGACAGGCTCAAACCATAAGACACCAGCTTGGCCGGATCGACCCACACGCGCATGGCGCGTTCGGTACCGAACAGCTGGACCTGGCCGATGCCCTTGACACGTTGCAGCTCGGGCAGGATGTTGCGCGAAGCGTAGTCACCCAAAGCCACCGGGTCGTAAGCCGGGTTTTCGGAGGACAGCATCACGAACATCAGCACGTTGCTGCGCGACTTGTCGACCTTCACGCCCTGCTGCGTCACCGCGGCTGGCAGGCGGGGGGTGGCTCGCGACAGACGGTTTTGCACATCCACCTGCGCAAGGTCGATGTTGGTGCCCGTTTCAAACGTGACGGTGATGGACCCCGTCCCGTTGGCCTGGCTGACGGACTCCATGTAGGCCAGCCCGGGCGAGCCGTTGAGTTCCTGCTCGATCACGCTGATGACGGATTCGTCCAGCGTTTTGGCGGAAGCCCCCGGATACGTTGCACTGATGACCACCGATGGCGGCGCCACCGTGGGGTACTGCGCAATCGGCAATTGTGTGATGGCCACCCCGCCAAAGATCAGGATGAACAGCGCGATCACCCAGGCAAAGATGGGCCTGTCAATGAAAAAACGTGGCATGACTGGGCTCCCGTCTTAGCGCGAAGCGGCCGAGGCTGCGGCAGCAGCGGATGCGGCCCCCATGGCGGGCGGCGTGCCAGGCAGTGCGGGAGGGGTCCACGGCACGGCCTTCACGGGCGCCTTCGGATTCATCATCTTCTGGAAGCCATCGACCATGACCTGCTCACCGGCTTTCAAGCCACCCAGAACCACCCACTGGTTGCCCTTGGCGCCCCCCAGTTGCACAGGACGTGGCGAGACCATGCCCTTGTCATCGACCACCATGACGGTGTCGCCCTGACCGCTGCGGGTCACGGCCTGTTGCGGCAGCATGATGCCGCCTTCGACCTGAGCCTGGGCCAGACGCACACGCACGTACATGCCGGGCAGCAGCAAGCCATCGGGGTTGGGCAGTTCGGCGCGCAATGACACCTGACCCGATGTGGCGTCCACGCTCAGATCCGAAAACAGCAGCTTGCCAGGCAGGGGGTATTCCTTGCCGTCATCCAGCACGACGCGAATTTCGGCCGCATCGGTGCCCACGCGCTTGAGCGAACCGGCCTTCAAGGCCGCACGCAGCTTGATGACCTCGTTGGCCGACTGCGTGAAATTCACATACAGCGGGTTGATTTGCTGGATCACGGCCAGTTGGGTGGCATCGCCCTGCCCCACCAAGGCGCCTTCGGTCACCAGTGCGCGACCAATGCGGCCCGAAATGGGCGCCGACACCCCGGCATAGCCCAGGTTGATGCGGGCGGTCTGCACCGCCGCCTTGGTCGAGGCCACATCGGCCTGTGCCTGACGCTGCGCCACTTGCGCATTCAGGAACTCTTGTGGACTGATCGCCTTGGCCGCATTCAGCGGCTGATAACGCTCGACCAGCGCGCTGGCCTGGGCCAGGTTGGCCTCGGCTTTGGCTTGGGCCGCCACAGCGCTGTCCAGTGCGGCCTGATAGGTAGCCGGATCAATCTGGAACAAAGGCTGCCCGGCCTTCACATCGGCCCCTTCGGTGAACAGGCGCTTTTGCAGGATGCCCGCCACCCGCGCACGCACTTGCGCAGTACGGACGGCTTCCAGGCGCCCCGGCAGTTCACTCATCACCGGCACGCTGCCCGGCGCCACCTTGATCACGCCGACCTGAGCTGGAGGCATGCCCCCCGCAGCCGCACCGGCTGGCGCACCGGCCTTGCCACCCTTGTCATCGCCACACCCTGTCAGCATGGCCGCCGCCAGCGCACACAGCGCCAGCATGCCCACCGAGTTGGCGGTCCACTTCAGGATTTCATCTTTTTTCGTCCGCGCGAACGACTTTGCATCACGACTGGCCATGGGGCACCTCAAAATTTATTTGCCTGGTCAACTATATTGAATGGCACTATACATACATTCATGCATGTATGTTGTGAACTGCGCGACAATACCTCAGTCCATTCACGGTTTTTTACTCACCGACATGCGCCGAACCAAAGAAGACGCCCAACAAACCCGCGAAGCCCTGCTGGACGCGGCAGAGTTGCTGTTTGCGCAACGCGGCGTTTCACGCACCTCGTTACAGGATATCGCCAAGGCGGCCGGCATGACACGGGGTGCGGTGTACTGGCACTTCAAAGACAAGTCGGAATTGTTCAATGCCATGATGGAACGCACCGCTTCACCCATGGAGGAGTCGCTGCAAGCCTTGGCGCACACCGAGCAATCCCCCTTGGCCGAGTTGCGACGCTCCGCACACGACGCACTGCACCGCATTGCGCATGACCCTCGCACGCGCAGGGTCTTCGACATCGCCCACCAGAAGGTGGAATACGTGGACGACCTGCTGGGCATCCGGGACCATCATCAGGACATTCACCGCAGCTGCCAGCAACACTTGCTGACCGCCCTCAGCAAGGCACAAGCGCAAGGTGAGTTACCCGAGGCGCTGGACATCCGCATCGCCACCCTGAGCTACCAGGCCATGCTCAACGGCCTGATCCACGAATGGCTGCTCACGCCCGACAGTTTTGATCTGGTCGAAACAGGCCTGAAATGCATCGACCTGTTTTTTGCCGGCTGGCGTCAGGCCGGCGCCACCACGCCGTCGGTCGCCTCGTCGAGCCCGCCATCGGCATCCAGGTGACGGGTATCTGCCCACGCCATCAAGCTGAAGCTCTCCGGGCTGTACAGCACACGGTTGATGCTGGCATTGGTGATTTTCCAGGTCCGGGGGGCTTCTAGCGCAACATGAGTGGCCGCGCGGTAAAAGCAGTCCAGCACGCCGCCGTGCGCCACGACGACCACGGTCTGCCCGGGATGAGCCTCGGCCACTCGGCGTAAAGCCCCGACACAGCGCTCGTAGAACGCGCTCAACGTTTCCCCGCCATCCGGCCCGTAGTGAGGATCGCGATCTCGCCAGCGGCGCGCATCGTCAGGCCACTGCGCGTGGATCTCACTGTGGGTCAGCCCCTCCAGCCGCCCAAAATGCCGCTCACGCAACTGCTCATCTAGCTGCAAAGGCCGCGAAACGGTTCGCGCAATTGCCTCGGCCGTGTCCCGTGCGCGCTGCAAATCGCTGCTGAAAACCGCATCGACCCCCTCGTCAGCAAGGGCCAGGGCCACACGTTCAGCCTGCCATCGCCCCACATCGTTCAAGGGGATATCGGTATGCCCCTGGATGCGAGAGTCGATGTTCCAGGCGGTTTCGCCATGGCGGATCAAAAGGAGACGGGTGACGCGATCTGACATGACGTCATCATGCCTGAGTCTGGCCGCCGACTCACACACCCCAGACGATGGGCTTGTCCGCCGCCAGAGCTTGTTCAATCATTTGAATGAAAGGCCAGGCACGCTGCCGCAGGCTGACAGGCTCATCACCAAAGGCTGGTGCGCGATCATCCTCTGCGTCGTCGGACGACTCAACCACCGGCGCAGAAGGTGGTAACTCCACCCGCTCGTCGGTGATGGCGTGCAACACCCGCAAGGCCGCCGGCATGTCCTTGACCTCCAAAATGCCTTGCCCCAGGCTATTGTCCTTGCCCAGCAAGCGCAGCAGCGCTTCGGCCGGCGCCTGCAACATGAGCAAATCGGCGGTGGCTTGAGATTTGAATTTCACAGACATGGCCTGGCGCCTTCCTCTTGAGAACACAGTTTCAAGGATAGCTCAGCCCTACCGCCACACCTCGGCTTGTGACAACATGCGCACCATGTCGCCCACCCCACGATGAGCCTCGCCATGACCCAGCCAACCCCGACGCATGTGCTGTATCTGCACGGCTTTCGCTCCTCTCCCCAATCCAACAAAGCGCGCATCCTGGAAGTGGCCATCCAGGGCCGCTCACGGCCGGATCAGCCTCTCACGTGGGCCTGCCCGCAACTCCCGCCCTCCCCCGACGACGCGCTGGCGGTCATGCTGGCCACGGTGAACGACTGGCCCCGCGACCGCATGGCCGTCATCGGCTCGTCCCTGGGCGGGTTCTATGCCACGGTACTGGCCGAGCGGCTGGGTTGCCATGCGGTGGCGATCAACCCTGCGGTGGCACCGGCCCGTGATCTGGCGCGTTACATCGGCGAGCAGACCAACTTTCACAATCCGGCTGACCGTTTCTTCTTCCGCGCCGAATTCATCGGGCAATTCGAGGCGATGGATCCCTACCCTCTGCCCCACCCCGAGCGCTATCACGCCCTGATTGCCGAGGGCGACGAGGTGCTGGACTGGCGGGAAATGGTGGCGCACTACGAGGGGGCGTCCATCAAATTGCTCGACGGCAGCGACCACGCCATCAGCGAGTTTGATCAGTACGTGGACGAGGTGTTGAGCTGGCTCGGTTTGCCCCCGCACAAGATGGGACAATCGCCGTCTTGACTCCAGAATCCTGATCGATGTTTGCTCTGTTTGATGACGCCGGGAAGTTCCTGGCTGGCCGCGTGATGTCTGAAGCCGATGCTTCGATGCAAATCGAGCTCGACTCGGGCAAACGCGTCAAGGTGAAAGCCGCCAATGTGCTGATCAAGTTTGCCAAGCCGTCCCCGGCCGAACTGGTGGCGCAGGCGCAAGCCATGAGCAGCGACATCGACGTCGACCTGGTCTGGGAAGTCGCCCCCGAAGAAGACTTCGGCTTCGACGACCTCGCCAAGGAGTACTTCAGCGCCAGCGCCGATGCCATTCAGCAGGCGGCCATGCTGATGCGCTTGTTCGAGACGCCGCACTACTTCCACCGTCGTGGCAAGGGCCGCTTCAAGAAGGCGCCGGAAGACATCCTCAAGCAGGCCCTGCTGGCCATTGAGCGCAAAAAACAGCAGGCCCTGCAAATTGCCGCCTGGGCGGATGAGCTGGCCGCGGGCACCTGCCCGGCCCCCATCAAGGAACAGCTTTACAAGATCCTGTTCAAGCCCGACAAAAACGGGCCTGAGTACAAGGCCGTGGTCGAGGCAGCAAAGGCCACACAGCGTGCGCCGCTGGACCTGCTCAAGAGCGCCGGTGCCATCGACAGTCCCTACCAGTTCCACTGGAAGCGTTTCCTGTTCGAGAACTTCCCGAAGGGCGCGGGCTTCCCGGCGCTGGACGCGCCCCCGATCAAGGACGACCTGCCGGTCGCGGCGGTACAGGCCTTCTCCATCGACGACTCGATGACCACCGAGATCGACGATGCGCTGTCCGTTCAAGGCCTGGGCACCGGCACCGTGACCTACGGCATCCACATTGCGGCCCCCAGCCTGGCCATCCTGCCGGGCTCGCCGGTGGATCAGGTGGGGCGTGCGCGCATGTCCACCGTGTACATGCCCGGTCACAAGATCACCATGCTGCCCGACGAGGTCGTGCAGACCTACACGCTGCAAGAAGGTCGTGATTGCCCGGCCGTGTCGCTGTACGTCACCTTTGATGAGGCCACGCTGGAGCGCAAGGGCAGCGAAACCAAGCTGGAGCGTGTGCCCATTGCGGCCAACCTGCGCCACGACAAGCTGGACGGCGTCATCACCGAGCCCACGCTGACCGGCGAGGCCCCGGCCGACTACGCCTTTGCGGCCGAACTGGCCTTTGCCTTCCGACTGGCCAAGCACCTCAAAGCCCAGCGCGAAGTGGTGCGCGGCAAGCCTGAAAACTTCAACCGCCCCGACTACACCTTCAAACTGGTGAGCGAAGCCGGCACCAACACGATGAGCGACGGCATCGAGCCCCAGGGCGGCGAGCAAGTCATCATCGGCACCCGCCTGCGCGGCGCCCCGCTGGACCTCATCGTGGCCGAAGCCATGATCCTGGCCAACAGCACCTGGGGCGGCTGGCTGGCCGAACTGGGCGTGCCCGGCATCTACCGCAGCCAGGCCAGCTTGCAGCCCGGCATCAAGGTGCGCATGAGCACCAAGGCCTTGCCGCATGCCGGCATGGGCGTGGCGCAGTACACCTGGGCCACCTCACCGCTGCGTCGCTATGTGGACCTGGTGAACCAGTGGCAGATCGTGGCCTGCGCCAAGAACGGCCGCACCGCCGCCTTGGCCGCGCCCTTCAAGCCGAAAGACGCCGAGCTCTTCGCCATCATTTCCAACTTCGACACGGCCTACAGCACCTACAACGGTTTCCAGTCCAGCATGGAACGCTACTGGACCCTGAAATACCTGGGCCAGCAGGACCTGACCGAACTGGACTGCGCCGTCATGGTCAACGGCCTGGTCCGCGCCGACAGCCTGCCGCTGGTGTTCAAGGCCATCGGGGCCGACAGCCTGCCGCGTCATGCCCGCGTGCGGGTGCGCGTCACCGGTGTCGACCTGCTGACCCTGGATGTGCACGCCAGCGTCATCGCTCGACTGGATGAGGCCGGCACCACAGATGAGGGTGAATCCGGCGACGAAGGCGAGGACGAGGTGCTGGACAATGCAGGACCACTGACCCTGGCCATCGACGTCAACGACGCCGAGGCGCCAGCCGGAGATGCTCCCGCCGCCTGACACGGAACACCACGGATGCTGCAACGCCTTCGCGCCTTTTGGAACCGTCTGACCCTGCTGCAGATTTGCCTGGGGGGCTCGGCCTTGCTGCACATCGGCCTGTTCAGCTTCCGGCTGGTGGACCCGGAGGGCTTCAACCGCACCTTCAAGGACACGCCGCTGGAGGTGATCCTGGTCAACGCGGGCACCGAGGCCGCCCCCGAAAAGGCCCAGGCCCTCGCCCAGCAGAACCTCACCGGTGGCGGCGAAGCCAATGCCGGGCGCGCCACCTCGCCCCTCCCCCCCTCGCAGGACAGCGAAACCGGGGAC
>NZ_JBMOIR010000029.1:0-22310 GCF_049317225.1 Aquabacterium sp.
GTCATCCGCGACCTGATCGTGGACATGACCCAGTTCTTCAAGCAGTACAACTCGATCAAGCCCTACCTGATCAACGACAACGTGCCGCCCGAGAAAGAGCGTCTGCAGTCGCCCGAAGAGCGTGAAGAGCTCAACGGCCTGTACGAGTGCATTCTGTGCGCCAGCTGCTCGACCAGCTGCCCCAGCTTCTGGTGGAACCCCGACAAGTTCGTGGGCCCCGCTGGTCTGCTGCAGGCTTACCGCTTCATCGCTGACAGCCGCGACGAAGCCACCGCCGAGCGTCTGGATAACCTGGAAGACCCGTACCGTCTGTTCCGTTGCCACACCATCATGAACTGTGTCGACGTCTGCCCCAAGAGCCTGAACCCAACCAAGGCCATTGGCAAGATCAAGGAACTGATGGTTCGCCGCGCCGTTTGATCCGGCCTGCTTGCCTCGTTACAGCATGACCACGTTGACCTTGATGACCGATACCACCGCAAACGACGATCTCACCCCGCATCCGGACGTGCTGCGTCGCCTGCGCTGGCGTTGCCGTCGGGGTCTGCTGGAGAACGATCTCTTCATTGACCGCTTCTTCGAGCAATACGAAAATCAGCTGACAACGCCCCTGGTCCAGGGCTTGCTTCAACTGATGGACCTGTCGGACAACGATTTGCTGGATCTTCTGCTGGCTCGCAAAGAGCCTGAAGCCGATCAATCCAGCCCGGAACTCCTGCAGGTTCTTCAGATGATGCGTGTGACCAAGGTGTAACTTTTCTGCATGACATGGCGATGTAACCGCCGTGACACGTTGAAGTAAGACCCATAATTCGGGCTTGGGATTTTCCCTCGCTCTCGACCGATTTACACACAAGACCGACCCCTTCTTAGGAGTGCTCATGACCCCGTCCGACGTGAAAGCCACCCTGTCGTTTTCTGACGGCAGCCCCAGCATGGAACTGCCCATCTACAAGGGTTCTGTCGGCCCGGATGTGATCGACATCCGTAAGCTGTACGCCCAGTCCGGCAAGTTCACCTACGATCCTGGCTTCCTGTCGACTGCTTCGTGCAACTCGAAGATCACTTACATCGACGGCGACAAGGGTGAGCTGCTGTACCGCGGCTACCCCATCGAGCAACTGGCGACCAACTGTGACTTCCTGGAAACCTGCTACCTGCTGCTGAACGGCGAACTGCCGAACCAGAAGGAAAAGGACGAGTTCGTGGCCCGTGTGACCAATCACACCATGGTCAACGAGCAAATGCAGTTCTTCCTGCGTGGCTTCCGTCGCGACGCTCACCCCATGGCCGTGATGACCGGTCTGGTTGGCGCTCTGTCGGCCTTCTATCACGACAGCACCGACATCAACAACCCCGAGCACCGCAAGATCGCCGCGATCCGTCTGATCGCCAAGATGCCTACGCTCGTGGCCATGGCTTACAAGTACTCCATCGGTCAGCCTTTCGTTTATCCGAAGAACGACCTGTCGTACTCCGGTAACTTCCTGCGCATGATGTTCGCTACACCATGCGAAGAGTACAAGCCGAACCCCGTTCTGGAACGCGCTCTGGATCGCATCTTCATTCTGCACGCTGACCACGAGCAAAACGCTTCCACCTCGACCGTCCGTCTGTGCGGTTCGTCGGGCACCAACCCGTTCGCAGCCATCGCCGCTGGCGTGGCTTGCCTGTGGGGTCCTGCTCACGGTGGTGCCAACGAGGCTTGCCTGAACATGCTGGAAGACATCCAGGCCATGGGCGGCATCTCCAAGGTCGGTGAGTTCATGGAGAAGGTCAAGGACAAGAACTCCGGCGTCCGTCTGATGGGCTTCGGTCACCGTGTCTATAAGAACTACGATCCTCGCGCCAAGCTGATGCAGGAAACCTGCAACGAAGTGCTGGCCGAACTGGGTCTGGAAAACGATCCTCTGTTCGCCCTGGCCAAGAAGCTGGAACAGATCGCTCTGGAAGACGACTACTTCGTCCAGCGCAAGCTGTACCCGAACGTGGACTTCTACTCCGGTATCGTTCAACGCGCCATCGGTATCCCTGTCCAACTGTTCACCGCCATCTTCGCACTGGCTCGCACGGTTGGCTGGATTGCTCAGCTCGACGAAATGATCGGCGACCCCGAGTACAAGATCGGTCGTCCCCGTCAGCTGTTCGTTGGCGCCGAGAAGCGCGACGTCAAGCCTCTGTCGGCTCGCTGATAGCCTCTCGTCTCTTGACGATCAAAACCCCGGCTTGCCGGGGTTTTTTCTTTTCTGGCGTGCCAAATGCCGTGTCTTGATGAGGCTGCGGCATCGCTGACTTGAAGTCAGTGCGACGGTTAGGGGTATTTCCTGCGTCGGTGCCGTAAAATCGTCATCTTTCCCCACCTCAGGGTTTACAAACCCTTCGCTCTACGTAAGCACCATGGGACGCACCCTTTACGACAAGATCTGGGACGAGCACGTCGTCCACACCGAAGAAGACGGCACCGCCGTGCTCTATATCGACCGCCATCTGGTTCACGAAGTGACCAGCCCGCAGGCGTTTGAAGGTCTGGATATCGCTGGCCGCAAGGTGTGGCGTCTGTCGGCCAACCTGGCTGTGAGCGACCACAACGTGCCCACCACCGATCGTTCTGAAGGCATCAAGGACCCCGTGTCCAAGTTGCAGGTGGACACCCTCGACACCAACTGTGACCGGGTCGGCATCACCCAGTTCAAGATGGGCGACAAGCGTCAGGGCATCGTGCACGTGATCGGCCCAGAGCAGGGCGCCACGCTGCCCGGCATGACCGTGGTGTGCGGCGACAGCCACACATCGACCCATGGCGCTTTCGGCGCTTTGGCACACGGCATCGGTACGTCTGAAGTGGAGCATGTGCTGGCCACGCAGACCCTGTTGGCCAAGAAGGCCAAGAACATGCTGGTCAAGGTCGAAGGCGAGTTGGCCAAGGGCTGCTCGGGCAAGGACATCGTTCTGGCCATCATCGGCAAGATCGGCACCGCTGGCGGTACCGGCTACACCATCGAATTCGCAGGCAGTGCCATCCGCGCCCTGAGCATGGAAGGGCGCATGACCGTGTGCAACATGGCCATCGAGGCCGGTGCGCGCGCTGGTCTGGTGGCGGTGGACGACACCACCATCCAGTACGTGCAAAACCGCCCATTCAGCCCCACTGGCGTGGAGTTGGAGCAAGCCATCACTTACTGGCGTACCCTGCATTCCGATCCTGACGCCGTGTTCGACACCGTGGTCGAACTCGATGCGACTCAGATCAAGCCTCAGGTGACCTGGGGGACATCGCCCGAGATGGTGCTGTCCATCGAAGACCGTGTGCCTGATCCCGACAAGGAAAAGGATCCTGTGAAGCGCTCGGCGATGGAGCGTGCATTGCAATACATGGCACTGGAACCCAACAAGGCCATCAACGACATCCGTGTCGACAAGGTGTTCATCGGTTCCTGCACCAACAGCCGCATCGAAGACATGCGTGAGGCTGCTGCAGTGGTCAAGAAGATCGGCGGTCGTGTGGCCTCGAACATCAAGCTGGCACTGGTGGTGCCAGGTTCCGGTTTGGTCAAGGAGCAAGCTGAGCGTGAAGGTCTGGATCAGATCTTCAAGGCAGCGGGCTTCGAATGGCGTGAGCCTGGTTGCTCCATGTGTCTGGCCATGAACGCCGACCGCCTGGATCCGGGTGAGCGTTGCGCGTCCACCAGCAACCGCAATTTCGAAGGTCGCCAAGGCGCTGGTGGCCGCACGCACCTGGTGAGCCCCGCCATGGCTGCTGCCGCCGCCATGAATGGCCACTTCGTGGACGTTCGTCGCATCGCCTGAATCCCGCAACCCGTCTGATTGGCAAGAAACCTCATCATGCTCCGACTGATCGCCGTATTGACCCTCTCGCTCTCGCTGTTGGCCCTGGGTGGCTGCAACACCGTGCGTGGTTTTGGTCAGGATCTGGAAAAGGCGGGTGAGGCCATCTCCAACGCAGCGAAAAAGTAATTCACCATGCAAGCATTTCGCATTCACAAGGGCCTGGTGGCCCCGATGGACCGGGACAACGTCGACACCGACGCCATCATCCCCAAGCAATACCTGAAGTCCATCAAGCGCACGGGCTTTGGCCCGAACCTGTTTGACGAATGGCGCTATCTGGATGTGGGTGAGCCGGGGCAGGACCCTGCGTCGCGCAAGCCCAATCCTGACTTCGTGCTGAACCAGCCTCGCTATCAAGGTGCTTCGATCCTGTTGGCTCGCAAGAACTTTGGTTGTGGCTCCAGCCGTGAGCATGCGCCATGGGCTTTGGATCAATATGGCTTCCGCGCCATCATTGCCCCCAGCTTTGCTGACATCTTCTTCAATAACAGCTTCAAGAATGGGCTGCTGCCCATCGTGTTGAGCGAGTTGCAAGTTGATAATTTGTTCAACGAAGTGGCTGCGTTCCCTGGCTACGAGCTCACCATTGACCTGGAGCGTCAGGTTGTGGTCAAGCCCGATGGCACCGAGTTGCCGTTTGATGTGCAGCCCTTCCGCAAGTTCTGCCTGCTCAATGGTTTTGACGACATCGGCCTGACCCTGCGTCACGCTGACAAGATCAAGGCTTATGAGGCCGAGCGTCTGGCCAAGAAGCCTTGGCTGAACAACCGTATCGTCTGATTCCAGATTTCAATTTCCCGCTGAGATACCAACATGGTCATGAAGATTGCAGTTCTGCCGGGTGACGGCATCGGCCCCGAAATCGTCACCGAGGCAGTGAAAGTGCTCAAGGCGCTGGACCTGTCCTTCGATATGGAAGAGGCCAAGGTCGGTGGTGCCGCATTTGATGCGCACGGCCACCCACTGCCCGAGCACACGCTGAAGCTGGCCATGGAATCGGACGCCGTTCTGTTTGGCTCGGTGGGTGATTGGAAGTACGACAAGTTGGATCGCCCGTTGCGTCCTGAGCAGGCCATCCTGGGCCTGCGCAAGAACATGGGCTTGTTCGCCAACTTCCGCCCGGCCATCTGCTATCCGCAGCTCACGCACGCATCGAGCCTCAAGCCTGAACTGGTGGCAGGTCTCGACATCCTCATCATCCGCGAGCTGACCGGCGACATCTATTTCGGCCAGCCACGCGGTCGCCGCGAATCGCCTGACGGTGAGTTCAAGGGCGCCCCCGAAGCCTTCGACACGATGCGCTATTCGCGCCCCGAGATCGAGCGCATCGCCCACGTCGCCTTCCAGGCTGCTCGCAAGCGCAACAAGCGCGTGACCAGCGTCGACAAGGCCAACGTGCTGGAAACTTTCCAGTTCTGGAAGGATGTCGTCACCGAGGTGCATGCCCAGTACCCCGACATCGAGCTGGATCACATGTACGTGGACAATGCCGCGATGCAGCTGGTCAAGGCACCCAAGAAGTTTGACGTGCTGTTCACCGGCAACATGTTTGGCGACATCTTGTCTGATGCGGCAGCCATGCTGACCGGCTCGATCGGCATGCTGCCTTCGGCTTCGCTGAACGCCAAGGGTCAAGGCCTGTACGAGCCTAGCCATGGCTCGGCCCCCGATATCGCAGGCAAGGGTGTTGCCAATCCGCTGGCCACCATCCTGTCGGCCGCCATGATGCTGCGCTTCAGCCTGAACCAGGAAGAGGCTGCTTCGCGCATCGAGCGCGCCGTCCAGGCTGTGCTGGAGCAAGGTCTGCGTACGGCCGACATCTACAGCGAAGGCACGAAGAAGGTGGGCACGGTAGAAATGGGTGAGGCTGTGGTGGCCGCACTCAAGGCCCAAGGCTGAGGTATTCATCCAGGGTCGTGAGGCCCTGGGGCACAGATTCAGACTCAAAGGAAAACAAGATGGCAACGACTCTGGTTGGATTGGTGGGCTGGCGCGGCATGGTCGGCTCCGTCCTGATGGACCGCATGTTGGCTGAGGGTGACTTCGATCACTTCGAGCCATTGTTCTTTTCGACATCGAACGCCGGTGGTGCAGCACCGTCCATGGCCAAGAACGAGAAGACCCTGAAGGACGCTTACGACATCAACGAACTCAAGCGTTGCGACATCATCGTGACTGCTCAGGGTGGCGACTACACCACCGAAGTGTTCGGCAAGCTGCGTGAGTCGGGCTGGACTGGTCACTGGATTGACGCTGCGTCCACGCTGCGCATGAAGGATGACGCGGTCATCGTGCTGGATCCGGTCAACATGCCCGTGATCATGAATGCACTGGCCAATGGCGGCAAGAACTGGGTCGGTGGCAACTGCACGGTCAGCTGCATGCTGATCGGTGTCGGTGCCCTGTACAAGGCCGGTCTGGTGGAGTGGATGTCCACCCAAACCTACCAGGCCGCATCGGGCGGTGGTGCGCAGCACATGCGTGAACTGCTGACTCAGTTCGGTACGCTGAACGCCGAAGTCAAGTCGCTGCTTGACGATCCCAAGAGCGCCATTCTGGAGATCGACCGCAAGGTCATCGCCAAGCAGCGTTCGCTCACGGACGCCGAGACCGCCAACTTTGGCGTGCCACTGGGCGGTTCGTTGATCCCCTGGATCGACAAGGACCTGGGCAATGGCCAATCCAAGGAAGAGTGGAAGGGCATGGCTGAAACCAACAAGATCCTGGGGCAGGGCGAAGGTTTCGGTTCGCCCGCGGTGCCGGTGGACGGTTTCTGCGTGCGCATTGGTGCCATGCGTTGTCACTCCCAGGCATTGACCTTCAAGCTGAAGAAGGACGTGTCCGTGGAAGAAATCGAGGCGATGATCGCTGCGGATAATCCATGGGCCAAGGTGGTGCCAAATACCCGTGAAGCAACGCTGCAGGGCCTGACCCCGGTGGCCGTGACCGGTACGCTGAATATCCCGGTGGGCCGTATTCGCAAACTGGCCATGGGCCCTGAGTATGTGGGCGCCTTCACCATTGGCGACCAATTGCTGTGGGGCGCCGCGGAGCCTTTGCGCCGCATGTTGCGCATCTTGCTCGATAAATAATCAAACCCAAATCCAGGCGTTGCGGCGGATATTGCCCCCGGTTTCTGCAACGTCTGGTCACAAATTCAGGAAGTGTGCTTGTTGTCCGGCGGCGACAATAAGGGATACCGGATTCCGATAATTCGGGGTCTATGCCCATACTTCTTCTGGCATCAGTAATTGCGTGAGCTTGTCACCATATCTGCTTGATGCTATTGTGTTTTCTGCCGCGTACCGTCTGCAGGTGTCGGTGTATCTAGGGGCCTGTGTCTGGCCCGGGTATGCCGCTGGTCGATTTATCGACCCCGTGACGACTTGGGAGACGCCTTGAAAGATCATTCGTTGTCCGCTGGGCGCTTTGCCCTGAATCGTGTTGCTGTTGCAGCTGCTGTTTCTGCCTTGGCCGTTTTGCCCGCCTCTGCGTGGGCTTTGGGCTTGGGGAAACTGAATGTGCAATCCGCTTTGGGTGAGTCACTTCGTGCTGAAATCGATGTCACCAGTTTGAATGCGGACGAAGCCGGCAGCTTGCAGGTTCGCGTGGCATCACCCGAGACGTACCGTGCTGCGGGCGTTGACTACAACCAGGTGCTGGGCGCCACGTCGGTGGTCTTGCAGCGCCGTGCTGATGGTCGTCCTTATTTGCGAATCGTCAGTGATCGCTCCGTTCAGGAGCCGTTCATTGATGTGATCTTGGATCTGTCCTGGTCGTCCGGTCGGTTGGTGCGTGAATACACGCTGCTGTTCGATCCCCCTTCTACGTCGCGCGCGCCAGCACCTGTGACCGCTCCGGTCATGGAGGCGCCAGCGCCTGCGCCGGTGGTCGCACCGAAGCCAGTTGCTGTAAAGCCTCAGCCCAGCGCGCCCGTTGTGGCTGCGCCGGTTGAAGCCCCTCCAGTCAAGCAACAGAAGCCTGCTCAGCGTCCAGCAGCCCAGGCTGCGGCTGCGTCAGCACCGGTTCAAGCCTCTGCGCCTGCGCCCGCCGCCGTCAAAGTGGCGCCTGCGCATGCTCCTGCTGCGTCTCAGTCGGTTCGCGTGAGGTCCGGAGATTCGTTGTCCCGTATCGCGGGGCAGCATTTGTCCGGTGGTGTATCGCTGGACCAGATGCTGGTTGGACTCTATCGCAACAATCCTGATGCCTTTCTGGGAAACAACATGAATCGCCTGCGCTCTGGCGCGGTGCTGAATGTGCCGACGGCCGAGCAAGCCAAGGCAGTTTCTCAACAGGAAGCGCGTCAGATTATTCAGGCTCAGAGTGCAGACTTTGCTGCCTATCGCCAACAACTGGCGACAGGGGTGACACCGACACGTCAGGATCAGCCTCAGCGTCAAGCCAAGGGCAAGGTCGAGGCTGAGGTCAAAGACAAGCGTCAGGCTGCTGCACCCGCCCCAGATAAGCTGACCCTGAGCAAGGGTGCTGTTGGTGCTGGTACTGCCAAGCCTGCTGCAGAAGATCGCGTTGCTGCCGCGCGCGCCAAGCAAGACAGCACGGCTCGTGTTGCTGAATTGTCGAAGAATCTGGACGAGCTGCGCAAGTTGAAGGAAAAGGCTGCCGTGGCATCTGCTGCCGCGCCTGCGCCAGTGGTGCCTCCGGCCCCCGTCGCCGCCAGCAAGCCTGCGGTGGTTGCATCCGTGGCGGCGCCGGCTCCTGTGCCTGTCGTGGCCAAGCCCGCTGAGGCGCCCAGCGCTGCCTCCGTGGTGGCCAGCGCCGCAGCAACGGGTGTGGCCGATACGGCAGCCTCGGCCGCTTCTGTTGCCGCCTCGTCGGTTGCGCCCCGCGTGGTGGCGCCCGCCAGCGTGCCAGCTCCTGCGCCGGTGCCTGAAGCTGCAGAACCTGGCTTCCTGGAGTCACTGAATCCGATGCTGCTGGCTGCTGGCGGCGCGGTGTTGGCGTTGGTCGCTGGTGCTGGCATGTACCTGCGTTCGCGTCGTCGGAGTGATTCTGGCGAGACTTCGTTCCTCGAGAGCCGTCTGCAGCCCGATTCGTTCTTTGGCGCCAGCGGTGGTCAGCGCGTGGATACGCGTGATGCAACTGGCGGCCCATCCTCGATGAGCTATTCGCTCAGTCAGCTTGATGCCATCGGTGACGTGGATCCTGTGGCCGAGGCGGATGTGTACCTGGCCTATGGCCGCGACCTCCAGGCCGAAGAAATCCTGAAGGAAGCCCTGCGTAGCACACCAGATCGCTTGGCGATTCGTACCAAGTTGCTGGAGGTCTATGCCAAGCGCCGTGATACCAAGGGTTTCGAGCAACTGGCGACCCAGTTGTACGACCTGACTTTGGGTGCGGGCGAGGATTGGGCCAAGGCGCAGGAAATGGGTTTGGGCATTGACCCGGAGAACCCCCTGTATCAGCCGGGCGGTCAGCCGAATGGCGCTGCTGTGGACGGTGTTGCACCAGACTATTTGGGTGCGAGCACCATTCCGCATTCCGTGATGCCCGCGCCCAGTGCGCTGGACACGCAGCCTGCGCCTGAAGCCTTGTCGGCGGATGCCGATGGCATGGATCTGGATCTGGATATCTCGGCACCAACGCCCTTGGATGCTGTGTCTGACTCGGTTCAGCCGCATGCGCCCGAAGGTGAGGAGTTGGGTGCGCTGGAATTGCCAGACATCGAGTCGTTCCCGAGCGGCGCATTGAGCACGGCGCCCGCTGCAGAGCCCGACGTGTCGATGGATCTGCCGAGCTTGGATGAAGCAGCTGCGGAGCCTGCTCAGGCCGAAGATGACGGTGGCTTGGACTTTGATTTGTCGCTGGACGAACCCGGCTCTCCGGATGCCGCCCCGGCTGTTCAACAGCCTGTGTCTGAGCCTGCACCAGTCGCTTTCGACATGGGCAGCATCAGTCTGGATCTGGATGAGCCTACGGCTGACGATGGTGCTTTTGCAGCGGGTGACGTCGTTGATGCCCCCGTTTCGGATGATCCGATGGCGCGCAAGTTTGAATTGGCGGAAGAGTTCCGTCAGATCGGTGATGTCGACGGTGCTCGCGAGTTGTTGCAAGAGGTCGTTGAAAACACCGCTGATGCTTCGCTGAAGAGCAAGGCTCAGGCGATGTTGGGTAACTTGGGCTGATGCATGCAGAGTGATAAACCGGAGACGAGTGCGGAAGTACTCGTTCCGGCTGAGTCAGGTGCCTATACAAGGGCGGCCCGCCGGGTCGCCCTTGGTGTTTCTTACCTTGGCTCGGCCTACAAAGGCTGGCAAAGTCAACCGGGTGGTGGAACGGTGCAAGATGCACTCGAGGCTGCCTTAACCCAGTTTGCCGTGCGTCCCCTCAAGGTTGTGTGCGCCGGGCGTACCGATGCAGGTGTGCATGGCATCAACCAGGTGGTGCACCTCGATACCGACATTGTTCGCGAGCCATTTTCGTGGGTACGCGGCACCAATGCTTTCCTGCCGCCGGATATTGCGGTGCAGTGGGCTGCACATGTCACGCCAGCGTTTCATGCGCGAAACAGTGCCAGGGGGCGTCGTTACACCTACATCCTGCTGGAGTCTCCGGTGAGGCCGGCGCTGGAGGCTGGGCGTGTCGGTTGGGTATTCCGCCCCCTGGATCTCGATGCCATGAGGCTGGCTGCAGCCCATCTGATCGGTGAGCACGATTTCAGTTCGTTTCGCTCGTCGATGTGTCAGTCGCCGACGCCCGTGAAGTTGCTCCGAGAAATCCGCATCGCGCAATGTCACTCGCCGACGCGTCCGGTGCATGCGTCATCTTTTGATGCCGCCATGCCGGATGTGTTGCCCGAGGCTGGGCATGGACCTATGTCGGCGCTGGGTGGTCGTGGGCGCTATTGGCGCTTCGATTTTGAGGGGCAGGCGTTTCTGCACCACATGATTCGAAACATCATGGGCTGCCTGGTGGCAGTCGGCACCGGAACGAGAGGTTCGGACTGGGTGTTGGAGGTCTTGCACGCCAAGCGTCGCGAGGTCGCCGCCCCGACTTTTTCTGCCGATGGCCTGTACTTCATGGGGCCAGCCTATGACGCGAAGTGGTCGCTTCCCAATGTGACGCCTGCGCTGGCATGGCTTCCTGGTGCGTGGACGTGAGGCCCGTCTTCGCGTTATCGGGACTCAATCCAGTAAAAACGCACAGAGTGCTCGCGCCATCCGCGCATTTTTGAGACAATCCCGCCATCGACACCGACCGGGCTGTTTTGCCGGCCCGATCCTTCTGGATGTCTCAGTCTTTCAAACACCGCACTCGCATCAAGATCTGTGGCCTCACGCGTGAGGTAGATGTTGATGCCGCTGTGGAATCCGGAGCCGATGCGATCGGCTTTGTGCTTTATGAAAAGAGTCCTCGCTACGTGACGCCGGTCCGTGCGCGCGAGTTGGCTCGTCGATTGCCCCCATTTGTGACGCCGGTGGTCTTGCTGGTCAACGCTGGCGCCGACCTCATGCAGTCGGCACTGGAGGCAGTGCCCAATGCCTTGCTTCAGTTTCATGGCGATGAGACGCCTCAGCAATGTGAAGCCGCACAGCGACCCTATGTCCGCGCTGCCCGAATGGCGCCCGGATTCGATTTGTTAGACTTCGCCCTGTCGTTCTCCTCTGCCCAAGCCATGTTGGTGGACGCCCATGTTGAGGGCTATGGCGGAGGAGGTCAGGTATTTGATTGGTCCTTGTTGCCGCGCGGGCTGCCTGATCCCATGATTTTGTCCGGTGGTTTGCACGCCGGCAATGTGATCGAGGGCATTCAGCGCGTGCGGCCATGGGCTGTGGATGTCAGCTCTGGCGTTGAGGTCGGTAAGGGGATCAAGGATCCGCTGCTGATGCGTCAGTTCTGCCAGGCGGTACGCGCAGCCGATGAGTTGTGCGCTCAGGCTGGTTGATGGCTACGGTCTATGAGTTCATTGAGAGTGACATGTTGAATTACAACCAGCCCGATGCCCGTGGGCATTTCGGTCCTTACGGTGGCACTTTTGTCTCCGAGACCCTGATCTACGCGCTCGAAGAGCTCAAGAACGTCTACGAACACTATCGCCACGACCCGGAGTTTCAGGATGAATTCCGACGTGAGTTGGCTCACTTCGTAGGTCGCCCCAGCCCGATCTATCACGCAGCTCGTTTGAGCCGTGAGGTGGGGGGCGCCCAGATTCACTTCAAGCGCGAAGACCTCAATCACACGGGTGCACACAAGGTCAATAACACCATCGGTCAGGCTTTGCTGGCCAAGCGCATGGGCAAGCCTCGCGTCATTGCTGAAACCGGTGCCGGTCAGCATGGTGTGGCCACGGCCACCATCTGTGCCCGTTACGGCATGGAGTGCGTGGTGTACATGGGCGCGGAAGACGTCAAGCGTCAGTCACCCAATGTGTACCGCATGCACTTGCTGGGTGCCAAAGTGGTGCCGGTGGAGTCGGGCAGCAAGACGCTGAAAGACGCGCTCAACGAAGCCATGCGTGACTGGGTCACCAATGTGGAAAACACCTTTTACATCATCGGCACAGTGGCGGGGCCACACCCCTATCCGGCGATGGTGCGCGATTTCCAGAGTGTGATTGGCGAAGAGTGCCTCAAGCAGATGCCCGAGCAGATTGGTCGTCAGCCGGATGCGGTTGTGGCTTGCGTGGGCGGCGGCTCGAATGCCATGGGCATCTTCTACCCATACATCCCGCATGAAGGGGTTCGCCTCATCGGTGTGGAGGCGGCAGGTGAGGGCGCCGAAAGCGGCAAGCACTCGATGTCGCTGCAGTTGGGGGTGCCGGGCGTGCTGCACGGCAATCGCACCTATTTGTTGCAGGATGCCAATGGTCAGATCACTGAAACGCACTCGGTGTCGGCTGGCTTGGACTATCCCGGCGTGGGCCCCGAGCATGCGTACCTGAAGGACATCGGTCGCGCCGAGTACGTGGGCATCACTGACAAGGAAGCGCTGGAAGCCTTCCATCGCTTGTGCCGCACCGAGGGCATCATCCCTGCGTTGGAATCCAGCCATGCGGTCGCCTACGGCATGAAGCTCGCTGCTACCATGCGCCCTGACCAGCACGTACTGGTTAACTTGTCCGGTCGTGGTGACAAGGACATTGGGACCGTGGCGGATTTGACGGGCGCGGAGTTCTACTGCCGTCCATCGTGCCGTGGCCTGTCTGTGAAGGGAGGTCAAGCATGACCCGCCTTGAACAGAAATTTGCCTCGCTGAAGGCGCAAGGTCGCAAGGCGCTGATTCCTTTCATCACCTGTGGCGACCCCTTCCCGGAAAAGACCGTCGACTTGATGGTGGGCATGGCTGAGGCTGGTGCCGACGTGATCGAGCTGGGCGTACCATTTTCGGACCCCATGGCCGATGGCCCGGTGATTCAGCGTGCCGCCGAGCGTGCGCTGACCAAGGGCATCTCGCTGGCCCATGTGCTGGCCGATGTGAAGGCTTTCCGTGAGCGCGACGCGGTCACCCCGGTCGTTCTGATGGGGTATGCCAACCCGATCGAATGCTACGACTTGCACCACGGTGCGGGTTCGTTTGTCCGTGATGCCAAGGCTTGCGGCGTGGACGGCGTGCTGGTGGTGGACTATCCGCCAGAAGAATGCCAAGAGTTCGCGGCGCGCCTGAAAGCTGCTGACCTGGCACCCATCTTCCTGCTGGCCCCCACCTCCAACGAGCAACGCATGGCCGAAGTGGGGCGTGTGGCGGCAGGCTATGTGTATTACGTCTCTCTCAAAGGTGTGACGGGCGCCGGCCACCTTGACACTGCCGCTGTGGCAGAAATGGTCCCTCGCATCAAGGCGCACGTGAGCGTGCCCGTTGGTGTGGGTTTTGGTATCCGTGATGCAGAAACCGCCAAGGCGGTGGCCGCGGTGTCGGATGCTGTTGTCATCGGGTCGCGCATTGTCCAGTTGCTGGAAGCGCAAAGCCCGGAAACCGTGGTCAAGGCAGGCAGTGATTTCATCGCTGAAATCCGCGCCGCACTTGATTCACTGAAAGGAGCCTGAGCATGAGCTGGCTTGAGAAACTGCTGCCCCCCAAGATTCAACCGACCGACCCGGCCGAGCGCCGCTCGGTGCCGGAAGGCTTGTGGGTCAAGTGCCCGTCGTGTGAAACGGTTCTGTACAAGAACGACCTGGAAGCCAATGTGAACGTGTGCCCGAAATGCGGCCACCACCATCGCATTGGTTCACGTGCCCGTCTGGATGCTTTCCTGGACGCAGAAGGTCGCTACGAAATCGGTCAGGAAGTCCTGCCGGTGGATGCCCTGAAGTTCAAGGACAGCCGCAAGTATCCCGAGCGACTCAAGCAAGGCATGGAAGCCACGGGTGAAACCGATGCCCTGATCGTGATGGGTGGCTCGGTGCACAGCATTCCGGTGGTGACAGCCTGCTTCGAGTTCGACTTCATGGGCGGCTCGATGGGCTCCGTGGTGGGCGAGCGCTTCGTGCGTGGCGTGGAAGCAGCGGTGGATCAGAAGACCCCGTTCATCTCGTTCACAGCAACGGGTGGCGCCCGCATGCAGGAAGGCTTGCTGAGCCTGATGCAGATGGCCAAGACCAATGCAGCCCTGACACGTCTGGCCAAAGCCAAGTTGCCCTACATCAGTGTGCTGACCGACCCCACCATGGGCGGCGTGTCGGCCTCGTTTGCCTTCGTGGGCGACATCGTGATCGCCGAGCCCAAGGCGCTGATCGGCTTTGCCGGTCCGCGGGTGATCGAAAACACGGTGCGCGAGAAGTTGCCAGAGGGCTTCCAGCGCGCAGAGTTCCTGATGCAAAAGGGTGCGGTCGACATGATCATTGATCGTCGTGAGTTGCGTTTGAGCATTGCGCGTCAATTGGCCATGTTGCAGCGTCAACCTGCGGATGCTGTGGCTGCCTGATTGCCTGTTGCTTCCTTGCTTGATTCCCTTGACGGGCTGCTGAACCTGCAGCCCGTTTTGTTTCTGACTGTTCATTGAGTTCAGGTCATGTCTGACAACGTTTCTCCTGCAACTTCTCCGCGCTCTCTGGAAGAGTGGCTGGCACATTGCGAGCGACTCCATTCGGCTGCCATTGACATGGGGCTGGAGCGTGTTGGTGCAGTGTGGGCTCGTGCTGGTGTCACGCTGGGCACCCCGGTGGGGGGCGATGAGCCCGTTGATGGCACACCGGTGGTGTTTACCGTGGCTGGCACCAATGGTAAAGGGTCGACCTGCGCCATGCTTGAGGGGATTTTGTTGGCGGGGGGATTCAGAGTTGGGGTCTACGGCTCACCACATCTCGTCAAGTTCGAGGAGCGTTGTCGCATCAATGGGGAATTGGTGACAGCTGCGCAGCTTCTGCCGCAATTTGAGGCGATCGAACAAGCGCGTGGTGATATCCCGTTGACCTACTTCGAGTTCACCACTTTGGCCATCATGCGCCTGCTTGCCACTTCGGGCTTGGATGCAGTGATCCTGGAGGTGGGGCTGGGCGGTCGCCTGGATGCCGTCAATGTGGTGGATGCGGACTGCGCCATCATCACGAGCATCGACTTGGACCACATGGACTTCCTGGGGCCTGATCGTGAGTCGATCGGACGTGAGAAGGCTGGCATCATGCGCGTCGGTCGTGCGGCGGTGGTGTCCGATCCACAGGCACCCCAAAGCTTGATCGATCACGCCACCTCGCTGGGGGCAGACCTCTGGCTCTTTGGCCGGGATCACAACTACGCGGGCGATCGTCAGCAGTGGTCCTGGGGGGGGCGCAACAAGCGCTTCAATGGCATGGCCTACCCGGCGCTGCGAGGGGCCAATCAGTTGCTGAACGCCTCGGGTGTGCTGGCGGCACTGGAAGCCATGCGGAACCGTTTGCCCGTGTCGGCGCAGGCAGTGCGTACCGGCCTGGCGACCGTTGAGTTGCCAGGGCGTTTCCAGATCATTCCGGGGCAACCCACCTTGATTCTGGATGTGGCGCATAACCCCCATGCGGTGGCCACCTTGGCGGTCAATCTGGATCAGATGGGGTTCTATCCTCGCACGCATGCCGTCTGGGGCGCCATGGCCGACAAAGATGCTGCGGGCATGATCGAGAAACTGCGCCCTCTGGTCGATGCGTGGTACTGCTGCGATCTGCCCACGGCGCGAGCGTCGTCGGCAGCGCAATTGAAGTTGTCTCTGGAGGGGTACATGGCGACGCACCCCTCTGCGACGGCGCCCAAGGCGAGTGTCTCGACGCATGCCGATCCCATGGCTGCACTCAAGGCCGCGCTGGCAGCAGCAGACCCCACGGATAGAATTGTGGTCTTTGGCTCGTTTTACACGGTCGGCGGCGTCTTGCACGAGGGGCTGCCGAAGTTGAACGCGCCTCATCTGCAGTCTTCGTCTGATTAACGTTGACGAGTTGCTTTTTTTTAGCCTCTATTGCCCATCAGCATGCCGTTGCCCTCATTTTTGCAAGGTCTTCGTGAGCGTTTCACCGCCAAGCGTGCGAATGGCGTGGACGCCGTGCCCCTGACCGAGGCTGATGTCGAGGCGACGCGGACGCGGGCACGCCGTCGGCTGATTGGCATGTTGGTCCTCGTCGGCGCTGGCGTGCTGGGTTTCCCTTGGTTGTTTGAGACGAAGCCTCGCCCGATGTCGCAGGACATTCAGGTCGTGCAGGCGGGTCAGGCTGTGGACGCACCGGTCGTGCCGACCGCTGGCCGCGCCTCTTCCGGGCGTGTGGCCGTCGCCAGCGTGGTGGAGCCTGCTGAGAAAGAAGTGATCGAGGATCACGCTCCTGTGGTGGCCAGTGCGCCGCAGGTGGTCAAGCCGGCGGTCGTGCCCGCGCCAACTTCGACGAAGGTGGCGTCATCGGGGGGCCCCAAAGTCGCGGCAGTGACCTCAGAGACGAAAAAGCCTGAGCCGAAGGTGGTCGCCGAAGCAAAGGTTTTGCCCAAGCCCAAAGCTGAGAGCAAGCCAGAGCCCAAGGTCGCCGACAAGGCTGGTGACAAGTCAGCGGACAAGAGTTCGGCACGGTATGTGGTTCAGTTCGGCGCGTTTGCTGAAGTGAAATCGGCCCAGGATGCGCGGATGAAGGTTGAGAAGCTGGGCATCAAAACCTACTCCCAACAAATCGATACGCCGGATGGCAAGCGCATTCGTGTCCGGATTGGCCCTTTTGCTGACAAGGTCGAGGCAGACAAGGCCATGGCGACCCTGCGGAAGGCTGGGTTGACCGGCGCTGTGCTGACGCTTTGATGCCAGAGTGAGTCGTTGACCGTGACCCCATCCAGCGAATTGCCCGTGAGCCCCTGGAGCCTGATCGACCTGATCATGCTGCTGGGCCTGGGTGTGTCGGTCATTGTGGGCACTTGGCGGGGTTTTCTCAAAGAAGTCATGGCGCTGATGGGGTGGCTTGTGGCTTACTTCATGGCGCAGTGGTTTGGCCCGCGTGGCGGTGCCTTGGTGCCGGTCGGTGAGCCAGGTTCGCGGGTGAACCTCATCGCTGGCATGTTGTTGGTTTTTGTGTTGACATGGCTTGTTTGGGCCATGTTGTCGTGGGCGTTGACGCAAATCGTGAAGGAATCCGGTTTGGGTGGCGCAGATCGCTTATTGGGTGCTGGGTTTGGCCTGGTGCGCGGGGTGTTGGTGGCTTTGGTCGTGGTGACTGTGGTGAGCCTGACGCCCATGGCGCAATGGCAGCCTTGGCAGGCGTCGAAGGGGGTGGTCTGGCTGACTGCCTGCCTGGATGTGCTGCGCCCCGTTTTGCCCGAGCAGGTGGTGAAGTTCCTGCCCGAGCAGTCGTAAATGTTTTTGTGATTCAGTTGATTGGAAGAGGTGAACCATGTGCGGCATCGTTGGTGTGATTTCCAAGACGCCCGTCAACCAGTTGATCTATGACGCGCTGCTGCTGCTGCAGCATCGCGGTCAAGACGCTGCCGGCATCGTGACGGCCGGCCCAGACGCGCACGGACGCAAGTTCTTCATGCACAAGGCGCGCGGCATGGTCAAGGACGTGTTCCGTACGCGCAATATGCGCTCGCTGATGGGCCATGTCGGTTTGGGGCAAGTGCGTTATCCCACCGCTGGCAACGCGTTCAACGAAGAGGAGGCTCAGCCTTTCTACGTCAACGCCCCCTTCGGTCTGGTTCTGGTGCACAACGGCAACCTGACGAACGCCCATGCCTTGCGCAAGGAGCTGTTTGACATTGATCGCCGCCACCTCAACACCGACAGCGACACCGAAGTGCTGCTGAACGTTTTCGCGCATGAGCTAGAGTTGGCGGGCCGTGATCTGCCCCTGACGCCCGCAGCGATCTTCAGTGCCGTGCGTGCAGTGCACAAGCGCATCAAGGGCTCGTATGCCGTGATCTGCTTGATTGCTGGCTACGGCATGGTTGCCTTCCGTGACCCCTACGGCATCCGTCCTCTTTGCTACGGCGAAGCCGATCTGGCAGAAGGCCGCGAAGTCATGGTGGCCAGCGAGTCGGTGGCCCTGGAAGGCACCAGCCATCGGTTTGTACGCGATGTGCAGCCCGGTGAGGCTCTGTTCATCGACGCGGATGGCATCGTTCACGCCGAGCAATGTGCTGAGAAGACCGTCTTGAACCCCTGCATGTTCGAGTACGTCTACCTGGCCCGCCCCGATTCGGTCATTGATGGCGTGTCGGTCTATCAGGCTCGCCTCGAAATGGGTGAGACCCTGGCGCAGCGCGTGATTTCGACCATGCCACCTTCTGAAATCGACGTGGTCATCCCGATCCCCGAATCCAGCCGTCCGTCTGCCATGCAGTTGGCGCAAAAGCTGGGTAAGCCTTACCGCGAAGGGTTCGTGAAGAACCGTTACGTGGGCCGGACCTTCATCATGCCGGGGCAGGGTGTTCGCAAGAAGTCTGTGCGTCAAAAGCTCAACGCCATCAGCCTGGAGTTCAAGGGGCGCAACGTGCTGCTGGTGGACGACTCCATCGTGCGCGGCACCACCTCCAAGGAAATCGTTCAGATGGCGCGCGAAGCCGGTGCCAACAAGGTGTACCTGGCCTCTGCGGCGCCCCCCGTTCGCTTCCCGAACGTGTACGGCATCGACATGCCCACCAAGAGCGAGTTGGTTGCTCATGGCCGCTCGATCGAAGAGATCCGTCAGATCATTGGCTGTGATGCCCTGATCTATCAGGACGTGGATGCCATGAAGAAGGTTGTGGGCAAGTTGAATCCCGCCATCGCGGGTTTCGAAGCATCGTGCTTCGACGGACACTACATCACCGGTGATGTCAGCGCCGAAGATTTCGCAGCGATCCAGAGTCAGCGCCTGTCTCAAAAGGGTGAGGATGACTCGGACAGCGGGCGTCTGGCCTTGCAGAACCAACAGGGCGAGTGAGCCCTCCGGAGCGTTCGACCGATGTCCTCTGACAAGAAAAAACTGCCTCGCAAAGACCTGCCAGGCGATGCCCGCATCGAAACGCTGGCTGTGCGCGAGGGCTTGCCTGCCACGCAGTGGGGGGAAAACTCTGAAGCCTTGTTCCTGACCAGCAGCTTCAATCACCCCGATGCGGCCACCGCTGCAGCGCGCTTTGCCAATGAAGAAGAGGCGTTCGTCTATTCGCGCTTCACCAACCCGACCACGATGATGTTTGAACGTCGTCTGGCGGCATTGGAGGGCACCGAAGCGGCCATCGCCACATCCAGCGGCATGAGCGCCATCCTGCTGCTCATCATGGGTTTGCTGAAAGCAGGCGATCACGTGGTCTGCTCGCAAAGCGTGTTCGGCTCCACCATCACCCTGATTCAGCGTGAGTTCGGCAAGTTCGGGATCGAGTCGACGTTCGTGTCGCAGACCGACCTGAGCGAGTGGCAGGCAGCCATCCGACCCAACACCAAGCTGTTCTTTGCCGAAACGCCCAGCAACCCGCTGACCGAGGTGTGTGACATCCGTGCCTTGGCTGACATGGCGCATGCCGCGGGGGCCCACTTGGCGGTGGACAACTGCTTCTGCACCCCAGCCTTGCAGCAGCCCACCAAGATGGGAGCGGACTTCGTCATTCACTCCGGTACCAAGTATCTGGACGGACAAGGCCGCGTGTTGGCCGGTGCCCTGTGTGGCCCTGACAGCTTCGTCAATGGGCCCTTCATGGCCACGATGCGCGGGGCTGGCATGAGCTTGTCGCCCTTCAATGCGTGGGTTGTGCTCAAGGGCCTGGAAACCCTGTCGATCCGCATGGCCGCGCAAAGCGCAAATGCGACGAAGCTGGCGCAGTGGCTGGAGCAGCAGCCTGGCGTGGACAAGGTTTACTACCCCGGTTTGCCGAGTCATCCGCAGCACGAACTGGCCATGCGCCAGCAAAACGGTTGTGGTGGCGCAGTGGTGTCCTTTTCCGTGAAGCCTGCTGCAGGCGATGTCACGGTGCCAGGGCCCGCCAATCTGGACGAAGCGTCCCTGCGTTTGCGTCAGGCCGCCTTCCATGTGATTGACCACACTCGCCTGTGCTCGATCACGTCCAACCTGGGCGACACCAAGACCCTGATCACCCATCCCGCCAGCACGTCCCATGGGCGCTTGACCGAAGAGCAGCGTCTGGCTGCTGGCATCACCCAAGGCATGATCCGCATCGCTGTGGGTCTGGAACACATTGACGACCTGCAGGCCGATCTGGCCCGTGGTCTGGATACTTTGAACGTATGACCCAAGTCCGTACCCGATTCGCCCCGTCCCCCACGGGTTTCATTCACCTGGGCAACATCCGCTCGGCCCTGTACCCCTGGGCCTTTGCTCGTGCCAACAAGGGCGTCTTTATCCTGCGCATTGAAGACACCGACGTCGAGCGCTCTTCGCAAGAAGCGGTGGATGTGATCATCGAAGGGATGAAGTGGCTGGGCCTGGACCATGACGAAGGTCCGTACTACCAGATGCAGCGCATGGACCGCTACAAGGAGGTTCTGCAGCAGATGCTGGAAAAGGGTTTGGTCTATCCCTGCTACATGAGCAGTGAAGAGCTCGACGCCTTGCGCGAGCGCCAGATGGCCAACAAGGAAAAGCCCCGTTATGACGGCACCTGGCGTCCGGAGTCTGGCAAGACCTTGCCGCCCGTGCCCGAAGGCGTCAAGCCCGTGCTGCGTTTCAAGAACCCCCAAGGTGGTTCTGTGGTGTGGGAAGACAAGGTCAAGGGCCGCATCGAGATCAGCAACGATGAGCTGGACGATCTGGTGATCGCCCGTCCCGACGGTACACCCACCTACAACTTCTGCGTGGTGGTGGACGACATGGACATGGGCATCACGCACGTGATCCGTGGTGACGACCACGTCAACAACACGCCTCGCCAGATCAACATCCTGCGCGCCTTGGGCCAAGAGCCTCCTGTGTACGCCCACTTGCCCACTGTGCTCAACGAGCAGGGCGAGAAGATGTCCAAGCGCCATGGCGCCAAGGCCGTCACCCAGTACCGTGATGAGGGGTATCTGGCCGATGCCATCGTCAACTATCTGGCTCGCCTGGGCTGGAGTCACGGTGACGACGAGATCTTCTCGCGTGAGCAGTTGGTGGAATGGTTCAACCTGGACCACCTGGGCAAGAGCGCCGGTCAGTTTGACGAAGCCAAGCTCCGTTGGGTCGCGCAGCAGCACATGAAGATGGCTTCGGACGCATTGCTGGCTGGTTTGGTGCGCGAGCAGTGGCAACGCCGTGGCGTGTCGGTGCCTGACGAGTTGGCGCAAGGCGACAAGCTGGCAGCCATGTGCGCCTTGTTCAAGGACCGCTGCGCCACCACCGTGGAACTGGCGGACTGGTTGGCCATGTATGTGGGCGACGTGGCAGCGCCTGCAGAGGAACTGGCCGCACAACTGACGGACGCGAACAAACCGGCTGTGGCCGCATTGGCTGCGCGCCTGCAAACGGTCGATTGGGAGAAGGGGGCCATCAACCAGGCCATCAAGGACACCATGGCCGAGTTCGGTTTGAAGATGCCTCAAGTGGCCATCCCCGTTCGGCTGCTGGTGTGTGGACGTGCTCAGACCCCATCTGTGGATGCGGTGCTGGCGCTGTTTGACCGCGACGTCGTGCTGAAGCGCCTGGCGCAAGTGTGAGGTGCGCGTTGCGCTGGGCGGCCGGTGGCTGTGTGGCGCAACATCGACACCTGCAGTTTTTCTGCACCACTTGATGACAGATAGAAATTCGGTATATACTCTCAGTCTCGCTTGAACGACGCTTTGTTTGAAACAACGAAGCAGCCGGGCAGCCTGAAGGATGCAAATCCAGAGGGGGTATAGCTCAGCTGGGAGAGCGCTTGCATGGCATGCAAGAGGTCAGCGGTTCGATCCCGCTTACCTCCACCAAAAGCTTCTGAGAAAAAGCGGATTAGTCCAAGGTTTTGACCCCATCGTCTAGAGGCCTAGGACACTACCCTTTCACGGTAGGTACCGGGGTTCGAATCCCCGTGGGGTCGCCAAGTTTGTAGCGCTTGGCTCGCAAGAGCGAAAGCTATCTACCAGGAGTGGTAGTTCAGTTGGTTAGAATACCGGCCTGTCACGC
>NZ_JBMOIR010000030.1:0-21435 GCF_049317225.1 Aquabacterium sp.
TGTCGGCCAGCATCTCGTGGGCGATCTTCGACAGGCGGATTTCGGTGTAACGCATGGCCGCCGCACTGTCGCCGTCGACCGAACCAAAGTTGCCTTGGCCATCGACCAGCATGTGACGCAGCGAGAAGTCCTGCGCCATCCGCACGATGGTGTCGTACACGGCAGAGTCACCGTGCGGGTGGTACTTACCAATGACGTCGCCGACGATACGGGCCGACTTCTTGTAAGGCCGGTTCCAGTCGTTGTTCAACTCGTGCATCGCGAACAGAACGCGACGGTGAACTGGCTTCAGGCCATCACGGGCATCTGGCAGGGCACGACCCACGATCACGCTCATTGCGTAATCGAGGTAAGAACGGCGCATCTCCTCTTCGAGGCTGATGGGCAAGGTTTCCTTGGCGAATGACGTCATGCGTGCTTCACGGTAAGAAGAGAGGTGTACCCGCCGCGCGGCTGGCAGACCGGGGTTCCGACAGGTCGAATCAAGAAGAACTTCAGCAGAAAATTCTCACGCGCGCGACAAGCCGAATGGATCATTGTAATTGGCGGATCATGTAGTCGCAGCGCAACACGGAGGCGCCTGACCCAGCTGCCGTGTGCTTGCCACTTGAGTGACAAATTGTCTATGGCACAATGGTTTTCGTTAAGTGCCCTGGGGATGCCTGGGTACTCAGTGCCCCACCCCAATCCGGGTCGTTGCCCTTTCAGGGCGCATCGCAGTTGAATGCTGCGTTTCATCTCGTGAGGACTTGCATGATCAAACTGAACAAAGTTGCCGCCCTGTTCGCTACCGTTGCCTTGTCTGGTGGTGCATTTGCGCAAACCGTTGACAACTGGCGTGCTACCGACGGCACCGTCTGGAAGAACGGCACCAACGAACTGTGCTGGCGCAACAACTTCTGGACCCCTGAAACAGCTGCTCAAGGCTGTGACGGTGGCAAGGCTGCTCCTGCCGCAGCTCCTGCTGCGCCTGCTCCAGCTGCCGCACCGGCTCCTGTGGCTGCAGCCCCTGCTCCGGCTCCTGCCGTGGCACCCGCTGCGCCTGCTACCGAGAAGGTGAGCTTCGCTGCTGACGCTTTCTTCGACTTCGACAAGGCTGTTCTGAAGCCCGAAGGCAAGGCCAAGCTGGACGATCTGGCTGGCAAGGTCAAGGGCCTGAATCTGGAAGTCATCATCGCCGTGGGTCACACCGACTCCAAGGGCACCGATGCTTACAACCAGAAGCTGTCGGTCAAGCGCTCTGACGCTGTCAAGGCCTATCTGACCAGCAAGGGCATCGACGCTTCCAAGGTGTACACCGAAGGCAAGGGCGAGAAGCAACCCGTTGCTGACAACAAGACTGAAGCTGGCCGCGCCAAGAACCGTCGCGTTGAAATCGAAGTTGTGGGCACCCGCAACAAGTAATTTGTGAGCGAGAGGCGTTGCCTCTCGTTGGCAAGAAAAAAGCCCCGCCTAGGCGGGGCTTTTTCATGGCCGGCCAGTTAGGCCAGTTGAACTGTTTTGCCTGTCAATTGCTTGGCCAGTTGAGTTGCCAGCTTATTGGTCGCGCCATAAATGGACAGCTGTGGGTTGGCGCCGATGCTGGTCGGGAAAATCGAGCCATCGTGAACCGACAGGTTGTCGATGTGCCAATGCACACCATCCGGACGGATCACCCCCAGCTTTTCGGTACCGCCCATCCAGCAGCCGCCCATCACGTGAGCGCTGCCCACCCCCATCAGCAGCGGTTTCATCTCGAGCTGGGCGATGCCGGCTTTGGCCTCCGCCCACGACCGGTAGTACTGACCTTGCTCGTGATACGGCATGACCATCTGGGCGCCTGCGGCAAATTGAATCTCCGCCATGGTCAGCAGTGAGCGACGCATGCCATCAAACACATAGTCGGTCAGGCGGTAGTCCAGGAGAGGGGAGCCATCCGGGTTGAGTCGAACGGTGCCCCCGACTGACTCAGGATGGAAGCCGTCGCGCATCAGCGAAAGCATCATCTGCGTGTGCGGATAGTGCTGCATGCGTGCGGCCAGGGTTGCGCCGTGACCACCCATCAGCATCGATGCCAAGCCAGGTTGAAGGGGAGCCGCCTCCAACTTGTACGCCATTGGGCCCTCAGCCTGTGCGTTGTGCACAAAGTGGTCTGAATAGATGGATTGAGGGGCGCCCGCCCAAGCGGCAACTTTTTCTGCAAAGATGCCGGCCGAGAATGAGACGGGGTGCAGGAACGTCCGTTTGCCCAGAAAGCCATGGGGGTCTGGGGCGTTCGATCGCAAAAGCAAGGCGGGTGAGTTGATGGCACCACCTGCGACGACGTAATGGCGTGCTTTGACGCGCATCACTTTGTCTGAGACCTTTTCGCCATTGACGCGAATGGGGACGCACTGGATGGCTTGGACTTTGCCATCCTTGATGTCCAGGCGCTGCGCCCGTGTCTGGTAATACAGCCGAGCCTTGGCTTCGAGGGCTGCTGGCAAGGTCGTGATCAGCATCGACTGTTTGGCGTTCGTGGGGCAGCCCATGCCGCAGGAGCCGAGGTTCCAGCAGCCTTTGACATTGCGCGGGATCACGTCAGCGGAAATACCGATCTTCTGTGCCCCCTGGCGCAAGACTTCATTGTTGCGATTCGGCGGAGCTTCTTCCCAGCGGTGCATATTGAGTCGGCGCTCGACCTGCTCAAACCATGGGGCCATGGCCGATTCGTTGAGCTCCTGGAGGCCGTACTTGTCCTGCCAGTGCTGAAGTGTGTTTTCAGGGGTACGGAACGAACTGGTCCAGTTGACCACGGTGGTGCCGCCAACGCATCGGCCTTGCAGCACGCTGATGGCGCCATCCATGGTGCGGCGTGCCGCCGACTCCTGATACAGCGAACTGTAGGCTTCGGCCTCCCGCTGGTTGAAGTCTCGACTGGTGCGAAGGGGGCCTTCTTCCAGCAGTACCACGGCCAAGCCGGCCTTGGTCAAAATTTCGGCAGTGATACCGGCGCCGGCGCCCGTGCCAACGATGGCGACGTCGCAGGTGATTTCATCGGGCAGGCCATCTGCGCCATTGTGGGCTTGCCAGCCGCGGGCCAAACCCTCGCGGAACGGATCGGGAAGTTTGCTCATACGTCGAGGGGGCCGGGATAACCGGTGCCAGGCCAGTTGCTGCTTTGAGTGAAGAAGGTCATGCAGGTCAGTCCTCGGACGACCTGGTAGGTGAGGCGGTGCGTAGGGAGTGGGTTGATGCGCATCGTTTCCAGCGCACGCTCGATGTCGGTGTCGCTGGCGCCCTGCCATCCGCCACGCAGGTCGGTGAGCATGTAGCGGGTCACGCCATTGCCCAGCAACCCGAGGATGGCGTTGATCTCGACTTGCAGAACGGCTGGCAGTCCGTTGATGTAGCGCTCCATGGCGCTCAGGTGGGCTTCCAGCGCCGCCTGACGTTGTGTGGGATCCTGGGGCAGCATCGGGCCCACGATGCCTCGGGTGAGCCCGAGAATGACATCGCGTCCATGTGGTGTGAGGCGGCCATGGCTCAAGCCGCGGTGCCAGTAGACCAGGCTACCGAATGTGGCGCCGACAGTGCCAATGGCCAGCGCGGTTTTGAGGAACCAGCGACGCTTGGGCGTGAGGGGCTGATTGATGGCTTTGTCGACCATGGTGAGGGCGGTGTCGAACGGGTGAATTTGAAATAGGAAACATTGTGAGTCAAATTTGAGGTCGGCGCTGCCTAGCGAAAACCACGAGCAAACCCGCACCAATCAAGGGAAAACCACTACGCCTATCTTCCTGAAACTTGCTGTTGTCACCTTGTGTTGTCAGTTGTTGCGGGAATACCCTTAGCTGTGAATGTTGCAGAATGCGTGCAGTGCAAACGGGTGCAGACAAACCTTCCATGTTCAGCCCGTAGTCGTGAACGATCGATACGAGACGAGGATAGCGATGACGAGTTCCAAGCCCTGGTTGGCTCATTACGAAGCTGGTGTTCCTGCTGAAATCAATCCCGGTGAGTACAACTCGCTGGTTGACTTGCTGGACCAGTCTTTCAAGCAATTTGCCAAGCGTGACATGGCGTCCTTCATGGACGTGCACTGGACGTATGAGCAAGTCGAAGAACTGTCCAAGTCGATGGCGGCGTGGTTGCAGTCGCTGGGTTTGCCCAAGGGTTCGCGCGTGGCGCTGATGATGCCGAACGTGCCGCAGTACGTGGTGTCGATCGCGGCAGTCTTGCGTGCAGGGTATGTGGTGGTGAACGTCAACCCGCTGTACACCCCTCGTGAGCTCGAGCATCAACTCAAGGATGCTGGCGCAGATGCCATCGTGATTCTCGAGAACTTCGCAACGACCCTGCAGGAAGTGGTCGCTCGTACGCCGGTCAAGCACGTCGTGCTGGCATCGATGGGCGACATGCTGCCTTTCATCAAGGGGACGTTGGTGAATTTTGTGGTGCGCTCCGTCAAGAAGATGGTGCCTGCCTACAACCTGCCGAATACCGACAAGTGCAAGGTTCTGACCTTCAAGGACGTGATCGCCAAGGGGCGTGCACTCAAGTACAACCGCCCTGCGCTGCAACCCACGGATGTGGCCTTCCTGCAGTACACGGGTGGGACCACGGGCGTGTCGAAGGGCGCGACACTGCTGCACAGCAACGTGGTGGCCAACATTCTGCAAAACGAAGCCTGGTTCAAGCCTGAGTTGGATAAGTTGGGTAATCAGCCTTTGGTGTCGGTGTGCGCGTTGCCGCTGTATCACATCTTCGCGCTGACGGTCTGCTACTTCATGGGCGCACGCACGGGTTCGATGAACATCCTCATCCCCAACCCGCGTGACCTGCCGGCCGTCATCAAGACGCTGAGCAAGTACAAGATCAACCAGTTCCCGGCCGTGAACACGCTGTTCAACGCGCTGGCCAATCACCCTGACTTCGGCAAGCTCGACTTCTCGGGCCTGAAGGTGTCGATGGGGGGGGGCATGGCCGTTCAGCAAGCCACAGCCGAAATCTGGAAGAAGGTCACGGGTTGCCCGATCGTGGAAGGCTACGGTCTGTCGGAAACTTCGCCGGTGGCCACGGCCAACCGACTCGACAATACCGAGTTCAATGGTTCGATCGGCTATCCCTTGCCTTCGACCGAAGTGGCCATCCTGGATGATGATGGCGTTGCACAGCCCATCGGTGGCGTGGGCGAAATCTCGATCCGCGGCCCGCAGGTGATGGCAGGCTATTGGCAGCGTCCGGATGAAACCGCCAAGGTCATGACCGCAGACGGCTTCTTCCGCACTGGCGACATCGGCATCATGGATGAACGGGGCCAGGTTCGCATCGTGGACCGTAAGAAGGACATGATTCTGGTGTCTGGCTTCAACGTGTACCCGAATGAAGTGGAGCAGGTGGTCAACATGCACCCTGGCGTGCTGGAGTGTGCCGCTGTGGGCGTGCCTGATGCCAAGTCGGGTGAGGCTGTGAAGCTGTACGTGGTGCGCAAGGACGAAAGCCTGACCGTGGAAGCACTGAAGGCCTATTGCCACGAGCAACTGACGGGCTACAAGTGTCCGAAGTACATCGACTTCCGCGCTGACTTGCCCAAGTCCAACGTGGGCAAGATCCTGCGCCGCGAACTGCGCGACGAGAAGAAGTAAGTCTCGTGGGTGCCGGTGTAGGACCGGTGCTCATCAGATGATCAAAAGCCGCTGGACCTTCCGGGTCGCAGCGGCTTTTTTGTGGGTGTTTGCTCAGTCTTGCAGGAACAGGGCCTGTAGGTCACTCAGGAAGTCAAAGCCTTGGGCGGTGGGCCAGGCGCGGGCCAGGTCCCGTTCGAGCAGGCCCTTGGCCTCGGCTTCTGCCAAGGGACGCTGGATGCTCGCGAGGGTCAGGCCGGTGCGCTCACTGAAGCGGAGCAACTCGAATCCGTCGCGCAGGCGCAGGGCGTTCATCATGAACTCGAAAGCGCGGGCCTTCAGGGGCACCTCGTGCTCATTAGAGCAGGCTTGCCCCTGCAAGGCCTTTTCCATGTAGGCGGCTGGCTCACGCCAGCGCACTTGGCGCACGATTCGGTCTGGGAAGCTGATCTTGCTGTGAGCGCCCGCACCGACCCCGAGGTAGTCTCCGAACTGCCAGTAGTTGAGGTTGTGCTGACAGTGGTGCCCCGGTCGTGCATACGCCGAGACCTCGTAGCGTTGGAGTCCGGCCGCGGTGGTCCGCTCAATGAGGTGGTCGAGCATGTCGAACGCGGAGTCATCGTCCGGCAAACCTTCAGGAGGCTGCGTGGCGAAGCGCGTGTTGGGCTCGAGGGTCAGGTGGTACAGCGACAGATGGGGGGGCTTGAACGCCAGGGCCTGCTGGATGTCAGATTCCAGGTCGTGCATGGACTGACCGGGCAAGGCGTACATCAGATCGAGGTTGAAGGTGTCGAAGCAGGCTTGAGCTTCTTCGACCGCGGCGATGGCTTGCGCACGGTTGTGGACGCGTCCAAGTGCCTTCAACTTCTGGTCGTCAAAACTCTGCACGCCGATGGACAGGCGGTTCACGCCCGCTTGGCGGAAGGCCTTGAAACGGTCTTTTTCGAAGGTGCCGGGGTTGGCTTCGAGCGTGATCTCGGCATCGGCATTGACAGGCAGGCGGGCACGGATGTCGCACAGCAGGCGGTCGATGGCTTCTGGCGAGAACAGGCTGGGTGTGCCGCCACCGATGAAGATGGTGTGCACCCGGCGCCCCCATATCTGGGGCAGCGCTGATTCGATGTCGGCGCAGATGGCATCCAAATAGCGAGATTCGGGCAGTGAGCCGTCAGCTTGTCTGTGCTCGTGCGAGTTGAAGTCACAGTAGGGGCATTTGCGCAGACACCACGGGAGGTGCACATACAGTGACAGCGGGGGCAGGGCGCTCAAAGCGCCGGGCTTTTGCAGCGTGATCATGCTGGTTGCCAAGCCCACTGTTTGCCGTCGTTGATGCCCCAGCGTGCCTGGATCAGGTGCAGCAAGTGGGTGCAGGCCTGGGCTCGGTGGCTGATGCCGTTTTTCACTTCTGGCGGCAATTCTGCAGCGCTTTGCTGGTGCTCAGGAAGCCACAGCAGGGGGTCGTAGCCGAAGCCGTGTTCGCCGCGCGGTGCGTGAAGCAGTTCGCCGGTCCAGTGTCCTTCTGCGATCAGGGGCTCCGGATCCTCAGCGTGGCGCACGGCGACCAGCACGCAGGTGAAGTGGGCTCGACGAAGGCTTTGCCCCTGCATCTGATCCAGCAGCCAGGCATTGTTGGCGGGGTCAATGACCTCTCTCCCCGCCCCTTCAGGGACTCGCCCTGCATCCACAGCGTATCGCGCTGAGCGCACGCCCGGGGCGCCGCCTAAGGCATCCACACACAAGCCAGAATCGTCGGCGATGGCGGGTCCTCGGCCTTCACGAGCGGCATGGCGAGCTTTGGCCAAGGCATTTTCCACAAACGTGACGTGGGGCTCTTCGGCCTCTGGGATCCCGAGGGAGCCTTGAGTTACCAACTCGACCCCTAACGGGGTGATGAGGGCTTGTAGTTCGCGGAGCTTCTTGGCGTTGTTGGAGGCCAGAATGAGAGTCTTGCGCATGTAGGGGCTCTAAAAAAATCACCCTCGACAACCTGCTGGCGGTCGAGGGTGTGTATTGTGGCGCGGACGCTCAGTTCTTGCGGGCTGCGTTAGCAGAGCGCCGGATGGCTTCGTTGATTTCGCGGATGGAGCGTTCGATTTCGGCCTCGTCCAAGTCGTCTGCCAGATCATCCACTTCAGCACTGCCCCCCACGCTCGCCTGGATGGTGGAGGCAAAAACCTCGTCACCCAGCGACTCTGTCGAAACGCTGGGGCGCTCGTCCTCGGCAGACTCCCACTCCATGGCGATGATGCTGACGTTGTCGCACTTGGGGCCACCATTGCGCAGGGCAATCTCGACCAGTTCCGGCACCGAATCGGAAATCGAATGGCTGGCCAGATGGTGGGTGATGACGTCATCCTCGGTGGTCCCCCACAGGCCATCCGAGCACAGCAAGATGCGGTCTCCTTCTTGCAGCAGCAGGGGGCCGACCGTGTCGATCACGGGGCGGCCAGGGCTACCCAGGCAGGTGAACAACACGTTGCGGTTGTAGCGATCATTCAAGGGGACAACCGACGACAGGGTCTGCTGCAACTCGGAGTAGGAGTGGTCGCGCGTGCGAGCAATCAGCTTGTCGCCCCGGACAAAATACAGGCGCGAGTCGCCGCAATGCGCCCAGTAGGCCGCGTTGCCTTGCAGGATGCAGGCGACGATGGTGGTGCGTGGGTTGTCGATCAGGCCCTTCTCGCTGGCGTAGCGCAGCAGCTGATGGTGGCCGGCCATGATGGCCTCTTGCAGGAAGCGGATGGGGTCAGCCAAGTCCGGGCGAGCATCGCGCTGAAACAACGCCGCCATGGTCTGCAGGGCGAGCTGGGACGCCATCTCGCCTTCGGGGTGACCGCCCATGCCGTCGGCCAGAGCAAACAGGCCAGCGTCCCGCGTGTAGCAATAGCCCATGCGGTCTTCATTTTTTTCGCGGCCACCTTTGCGGCTGATCTGGTAGACGGAGAACCTCATGCTTTGGATCCGGATTTGAGGTTTTCAAGCTGAAGCTTGACGCGTTCAGCAAAAGTCAGTTTGGAGTAGCGCCGTTCAGTTTCGCGGGCCAATTCCTTTTGTAGCGCAAAAACGCTTTGAGGGCGGGCCAGCGGATCCAGCGACATGCACCACTCTGTCACTTCGATCAGGTTATCCGAATAGACGTTCCGCAGTCGAGAGAGCGATAGCCCTAAGCGGTCTTTTTCGAGACGCTGAGGGGCATCGTTCGGTGGATAGCCTTGCATGCAGGCATAGATGCAGGCGCCGATCGCGTAAATGTCGGTCCAAGGGCCCAGTGAGCCGTCCCGGCGGTACATCTCGGGTGCCGCGAAACCGGGGGTGTACATGGGCCGAATGAAGTTGCCCTCTTTGGACAGCACCTCGCGCGCCGCGCCGAAGTCGAGGAGCACGGCTTTGTTCTCGTTGGTGATGAAAATGTTGGCGGGCTTGATGTCCAGATGCAGCATCTTGTACTGGTGGACGATGCGCAAGCCGCGCAGGATTTCATCAAACAGGCTGCGAATGGTGGATTCGCGGAACACCTTGTCGCGCTTGAGGTCTCGTGCCGTGACGATGAAGTCCTGAAGGGTGTCGCCCTGCAGGTAGTTCATCACCATGTAAACGGTTTCGTTTTCTCGGAAGAAGTTCAGCACCGACACCACGCTGGGGTGCGCGATCTGGGCCAGCGATCGGCCTTCTTCAAAGAAACTTTTCAGTCCCAAGCGGTAGAGCGGCTGCTTGTCGGGCTTGACGCGCGGGATGAGTTCACCCGGTGCCCGTTCCGCCAGCGATGCGGGCAAATATTCCTTCAGCGCTACCAGCCGTTTGTCGGGGTCTTCGGCGAGGTAAACAACCCCAAAGCCGCCTGCCGCGATCTTCTTGACGACCTGGTAGCCGCCCACGACGGTGCCCGGGGGCAACGGGGCGGGTTTCGGCTTTGACATAATCGGGTTTTGTCTGGTGTCAAGGTATTTATGTCAGTCTACTCTATGACCGGCTTTGCCGCGGCGGTGTCGTCGGCTCTCGACCACGTCAGTGAAAACACCGAAGACGCGGAGGCGTCGAATGCGTCACGCAAGTCCGCCTCGGGCGCGGTCGGCGCTGAACTGCGCTCCGTCAACAGTCGTTTTCTGGATCTGAGCTTCAAGCTGGCCGACGAGTTTCGTGGCCTCGAGCCTGCTTTGCGAGAGATGCTGACGGCCTCGTTCAAGCGCGGCAAGATCGAGTTTCGGCTGCAGCCCCAACGTGCCTCGGATGCGGGCTGGCCTCAGCCTCAGCCTGATCAACTGCACACGCTGGCGCGCCTGGAAGGCACAGTGCAGAACTGGTTGCCAAAGGCAGCACCGCTGTCGGTCAACGAGGTGTTGAACTGGTGTCGTGCCGCCGCCCCTTCCGTGCGACTGGAAGATGCGGCGCTGGAGGCGGCTCGCCAGTGCGTGGAAGCGCTGAAGGAAGCCCGTCAGCGTGAAGGCGCTCGCTTGGTGGCGGTGCTGCACGACAAGCTCAAAGGCTTGAAAGCTTTGGCCGAGCAGGCGACGCCCCTGGTGCCAGCGGCGGTGCAGCGTCAGCAAGAGCGTTTTGTTCAGAAATACCAAGAAGCCTTGCAGGCTGTGGGCGGCTCGGTCACGCCGGAGGCCGCGCAAGAGCGTGCCCTGAGTGAAGCTGCAGCCTATGCCTTGCGCATTGACGTGGACGAGGAGTTGCAACGCCTCAAGGCCCACCTTGATGAGATTGGCCGCTTGCTGAAGAAGGGCGGGGAGGTCGGCAAGCGCCTCGACTTCCTGATTCAAGAATTACACCGTGAAGCAAATACGCTGGGTTCCAAGGCCGCTGCGCTGGAATTGACCCAGATCTCGGTCGACATGAAAGTGTTGATCGAGCAAATGCGTGAGCAGGTTCAGAACATCGAATAAAGGAAACCTTGCCATGGAATATCCCGGCAATCTTTTTGTGGTGTCCGCGCCCAGCGGCACCGGCAAGTCCAGTCTGGTGAAAGCTTTGCTGGAGTTGGATTCACACCTGCAAGTCAGTGTGTCGCATACGACCCGATCGCCTCGCGGACAAGAGCAGCATGGTCGTGAGTACTGGTTCACGGCCATGGAAGAGTTCCAGTCCATGATCGGTCGCGGGGACTTCTTCGAGTACGCGGAGGTGCATGGCAACTTCTATGGCACCTCGCGCCAGGCGATCGAAGAGCGCATCAAGGGGGGCGAAGATGTGGTGTTGGAGATCGATTGGCAAGGCGCCTTGCAGATCAAGAAGATCTTCCCGACGGCCATCCTGATTTTCATCCTGCCGCCGAGCTACGAGGAGTTGCTGCAGCGCCTGAATCGCCGGGGTGAAGACTCGGCCGACGTGATCGAGGTGCGGATGCAGAACGCCCGGATCGAGGTCGCGCAGGCTCAACATTTCGACTTTGTGGTGATCAATGCCCTGTTTGAGACGGCTTTGTTCGACTTGAAGGCAATTGTTCACGCGCAGAGGTTAAAATATGCAGCTCAGCGCCGGAACAAGTCCACTGTGTTCCAGGCCCTCAATCTGGTCTGATCCCGATCACGACACTAACGGAGCGTCCACCATGGCCCGCATCACTGTTGAAGACTGCCTGCAAAAGATCCCTAACCGCTTCCAGCTCGTGCTCGCTGCCACCTACCGTGCTCGCATGCTGAGCCAAGGTCACACCCCGAAGATCGAATCGCGCAACAAGCCCAGCGTGACCGCCCTGCGCGAAATCGCCGCCGGTCAAGTTGGCGTGGAAATGCTGCGCAAGGTTCCGACCTGATCTTTCTTGGGGGCAAGCGGCTTTTGAGCGGTTTGCTTCGAACGCGATCTGGCACAAAGGCCCGTTGAAAAACGGGCCTTTGCCATTTATCCGATCATTTTGTGCGTATGCGGTTTGGCGCTTCCGCGCTAAAGTCTGCCCATGACCCTGGCTCACGATGCTGCTGCGGCTTCTTTTGCCGCACTGACCCACAAGCTTGATTACCTTGACGAGGCGGACATCCGTCGCGTGCGAGAGGCCTACCGGTTTGCCGACGAAGCCCACTTGGGGCAGTTTCGGGCCAGTGGCGAGCCCTACATCACCCATCCCATCGCGGTGGCGGGCCTGTGCGCCGACTGGAAGCTGGACGCGCAGGCCATCATGGCAGCGCTCATGCACGATGCCATGGAAGACTGTGGCGTCACCAAAATTGAGCTGATCGAGCGCTTTGGTGCGCCCACGGCTGAGATCGTCGATGGACTGACCAAGCTGGACAAGCTGCATTTCTCGACCAAGGAGGAGTCGCAAGCCGAGTCCTTCCGCAAAATGTTGCTGGCCATGGCGCGCGATGTGCGCGTCATCCTGATCAAGCTGGCCGACCGCTTGCACAACATGCGCACCATGGCGGCCATGGTGGCGCACAAGCGTGCCCGCATCGCCCGCGAGACCCTGGACATTTATGTGCCGATTGCGCACCGCCTGGGTCTGAATCAAACCTATCGCGAACTGCAGGAACTCTCGTTCCAGTACATCAATCCCTGGCGTTACGCGGTCCTGGCCAAAGCGGTCAAGCGCACGCGTGGCAACCGCCGAGATCTGGTCGAGCGCATCCGCAAAGAAGTCGAAGTGGCCTTCGGTGAAGCGGATATGCAGGTCGACGTGTATGGCCGCGAGAAGACCATTTTCTCGATCTACAACAAGATGATCGAAAAGGGCCTGAGCTTTGCCCAGGTCAGTGACATCTTTGGCTTCCGCATCGTGGCGCGCGAACTGCTCGACTGCTACCGCGCGCTGGGCGTGCTGCATCAGTTGTACAAGCCGCTGCCGGGCCGCTTCAAGGACTACATCGCCATTCCCAAGCCGAACGGCTACCAGTCCTTGCACACCACGCTGATCAACCCGGTGGGGACGGCGGTCGAGTTCCAGATTCGCTCGCAAGCCATGCACACAGTGGCCGAGAAGGGGATCGCCGCGCACTGGATGTACAAGGAGCATGAGGATGCGGGCGAGGCTTCGCCCCAGCAGGGGGCAGTGTGGCTGCAGTCCTTGATCGACATCCAGCATGAAACGCGCGATTCAGCCGAGTTCCTCGAACACCTGAAGATCGACCTGTTCCCCGAGTCGGTGTACGTGTTGACGCCGAAGTCTCGCATCGTGGCTTTGCCCAAGGGGGCGACGCCGGTGGACTTCGCATACGCTATTCATTCGCGCGTGGGTGATCACTGCGCGTCGGCCAAGGTCAATGGCGCGCCGGTGGCGCTGCGGACCGAACTCCGCAGCGGGGATGTTGTTGAAATCGTGACCGCGCAGGGCGCACGCCCCAACCCTGCCTGGCTGAACTTTGTTCGTACCGGTCGCGCCCGTTCCAAGATTCGCCACTACCTCAAGAACATGGAGGCGGAAGAATCCTTGGCCTTGGGTGAGAAGTTGCTGACGCAGGCCTTGCGTGCCGAAGGCTTGTCGCTGCCCCCGGGCAATGAAGACTCTGAAGGCGATACGGGCGTGCTGTGGCAGACCTTGATTCGTTGGGGGGGCAACCGCAGCCGTGACGAGTTGCTGGTGGACATCGGCCTGGGGCGCAAGATTGCGCAGATGGTGGCCAAGCGCTTGGCACAGATGCGTGCCGAGTCGGGTGAGCGGCCTGATGCCGTGACCCTGACACTGGGGCGCTTTGAGGCTGATGTGCCGCATCAGGCTGCTGTGGTGATCGATGGTAACGAAGGCGCCACCGTGCGCCTGGCACCGTGCTGTTGTCCTGTGCCGGGCGACCGCATCGCCGGTTACCTGGGACGCGGCGAGGGCATGGTGGTCCACACGCACGAGTGCGGCGTAGGCCGTCGCTTGTTCGAGCGCGATCGTGAACGCTGGATCGATGTGAGCTGGTCAGATGAGCCGGCCCGTATGTTCGAAACCGTCATCAAGGTCTTGGTGACCAACGGCAAGGGCGTGCTGGCCCAAGTGGCGGCGGCGGTCAGCAGCGCCGAAACCGACATCACTCACATCGAGATGGGTGACGAACGCTTGGGCGAAACGGCCGAGTTGAAGTTGCGCCTGGAAGTGCGCGACACGGATCACTTGGCTGAAGTGATCCGCACGCTCAAGCGTTGTGCCGTGGTGCTCAACGCCCAGCGCGTGGTGCCGCACTGACGCGTGTCAGTGCGAAGTGGCAGGCTTGGGGTAGCTGACCTGGATGATTTCCAGGCGCTCCAGGCCGCCGGGGGCCATGAATTGCACTTCGTCGCCCTCGCGTGACTTGAGCAGGGCGCGGGCGATCGGCGAAATCCAGCTGACTTCGCCTTGGAGGTTGTCGACCTCGTCAATGCCCTTGATCGTGACCGTGCGTTCCACGCCAGCCTGGTTTTCGTAGGTCACTGTGGCGCCAAAAAACACCTGATCGTTGCCGTGGTGCAGGCTGGGGTCGGCCACTTCGGCGATGTCGAGCCGCTTGGTCAGAAAGCGGATGCGCCGGTCGATTTCGCGCAGGCGTTTTTTGCCGTAAAGGTAATCACCGTTTTCAGAGCGGTCGCCATTGGAGGCAGCCCAGTGCACGATTTCCACCACCTTGGGGCGTTCGCTGTCGATCAGGTTGATCAACTCATTGCGCAAACGTTGGTATCCCTCGGGGGTGATGTAGTTTTTGCCGCCGGCAGGCAGGGGGGGCAAGGCCAGATCGTCCTCGTCATCGCCTGCTGATTCCTTGGTAAACGCTTTGCTCATGGTGCGCGATTGTGCCGAATCTGAGGCCGATCAGAAAGTGGCGATGGCGGGGTGAATAGTTCACATATCTCTCTGATTTAACGGGGCATGCGTGCCATTTCCTGAAATCAAAGCGAAAAAAATGAAACGGATGGCCGATAAACCGTACATCACCTAAATCCATTGCTCGCGAGGATGTGAGGTATGTCAGAAGTGATTCCTCTGGGCCCAGGCTCCCGCATGATGACCACCCGAGAAGCGGCCAAGCGCTTGGGTGTCTCGTTACGCACGGTGCAACTGTGGGTAGAGGCCGACATCTTGCCTGCTGCAAAGACGCCTGGCGGGCATCGCCGCATTCCGCTTACGGCGGTGGAAGCCCTTGCGATCAGTACCGGGCTGGGTGAGACTCAGCAGGACAAGCCCCGTGCCGGCAAGCGCGAATTGCTGGCCATGCGACAGCAACAACTGGCGCCAACGGAGCGTGATGTCGTCGATGTGCTGCTGGTGGCCGACGAAAGTGGTTGGATCGATCGTTGTGAGGCCGCATTGGCTGCTTTTGGTGAAGCAGTCTCTGTGCGTCGCGCCGAAACCGGTTATCTGGCCTTGATACAGATTGGACAAAAGGCGCCGGATATTTTGATCACCACGTTGGCCCTGCATGGCATGGACGGTATGGAAATGCTGCGAACGCTGGAGCGCTGTGAATCCATGGCGCACATGCGGATCATGTTGCTGACGGATCTGAACAGTGAGGCGTTAGCGGCGAAGGGGGGAATCCCCGAGAGAGTCGAGCAGGTAGGTGCACCGTTTACGCCAGAAGACATTGCTGCTAGGGTAGGGCGGAGTTTGCTCGGGCATCCGTTGACCAAGATGGGATATTCATCATGAACGAGGCATTCCGATTATTGTTTGATCAGGTCAAAAGTGGCGTGGTCTGGGTTGAGCGCAGCGGCATTGTTCGGTACGCCAACAAGGCGGCTGTGCAGATGACACCCGTCATGCTCGGGCAACAGATGATGGACCCTGTGGCTGAACGGACGGTCAAGGCTGCAGGTCAGAACATGCTGCAGTTGCCGTTTCAGTTTGAGCTGACCACGCAGGAAGCTCATCCCGATTCGATTCGGGCCGTGGTCATCAAGGCACCGGTTGGCAATGACCTGATGGTGGTCATGAACAATGTGTCTGAGGAGCGTTGGTATTCACAGGCCCTTGAGAACCTCATTGGCTACATTGAGGCCGAGATGGAGGCCCCCATCAATCTGTTGGCGGAGCGCTTGCCAACGGTCATCAGCATTGCCCAGAAGCAGCAACCCACGCCAGAGTTGGTGGAGTTGGTTCAAAACGCCAAGGATTTGTCTCAAAAGCTCGGTAAGTTGCGAGATCTTGTGTCTATCTTCGGTCAAAGCTCAATCGTTCGAGAAGAGCGCATCATGCTGCCTGATTTGCTCAGGGCAGCTTTGGCAGAGGTCATGCCCTTGGCCACCGCCCGCAACATCACCGTGGCCACAGAGGGGATTCAAGGCGAGTTACCAGCCATTTATGGCAGCACCCACTGGCTCAGCAAAGCACTGTCGGAGTATTTGGAACAGTCCATTCGCAGTGCGCAGAGCGGTGGTTTGATCGAACTGTCTGTTCATGCCGTGGGGACCCGTGTCATGGTCCGGGCCAGCAACAAAGGCCTATTTGTGTCCAACCACGAGCGACGCAGTGCCTTTGCACCCTTTGGGGTCGGGGATACCGCCAAGCCCAGCGATGCGCGCAAGGGCATCGGTTTGGCATTGAGTCAACGCATTCTGGAAGAGCACGGTGGCTCGGTTCGCATCGAAGATGACTTCGATGGGGTTGACTTCGTGCTGGAAATTCCCGCCGGGGCGCCGGCATCTCAAGACGCGCAACTGTCGGTAGAGCAAGCGCAACGCTATGCACGAGACATGGCGCAACTGATGGCGCGCAGCATGAGCAAGCGCGTCAAGCTCGATGAAAACTGAGCGAAGTGCTGCACGGATAACAGGAGACCAACATGGCCCACCGCATCTTGATCGTTGAAGATCAACCTGATATTTGCAAACTCATTCGGATGACGCTCGAATTCGGCGACTTCGAGATCCATGAGGCACACGATGGTGAATCCGGGTTGAACATGGTGCGGGCGATCATGCCTGACGTCGTCCTTCTGGATGTGATGATGCCGGGACTGCTGGATGGCTACCAGGTGTGTGATCGCATCAAGAAGGACCCGGTGCTTCAAAAGATCCGCGTGGTCATGCTGACGGCGCGTGGTCAGGCGACTGACTTGGCTGCCGGCGAGGCGGTGGGCGCTGATGCCTACTTGGTGAAACCTTTTAGTCCTCTGGAGTTGATCGAGCGCGTCGAAAACCTGGTCTCGGCGTCAGCCTGAGGGGCCACCCATGACCGCGCCAGACCCGGTGCAGCCCGTCAGTCGGGTGCAAAGCCTGCTGGAGCATGTCTTCGGCAGTTGGACGCCTCGTCGTGTCGTTGCGGTCATCGTTTTGCTCGCGACGTTGCTGACCGCTGGGGGGCTGGTTGCAGTCTATCGATTGGAGTCTTGGCGCAATCAGCAGGAGTTTTTGGCTGAGGCGACGCACATGCAGGAGCAGGTGCAGTACCGTTTGCAGCAGCGTCGTGCATTGTTGTCTGAGGTGCGTCAATGGGTGCTGGCCATGCCAGCGGCACGCGCTGCAACGCTGTCGGCATGGCCGGAGGCAGGTTCAGCTTGGTTGCCCAGACATGTCAAGGCGCTGGATGCTGTGCTCCAGAGTTTGGGCCTGGAGGCTGATTCGGATCAGGTCGCTGCGCTCGCCGCATGCCTGAGCGAGGCAGATGCGGCGCATCAGTGGCAACTTTGCCAGCTTGGGTCGGTCGCTCAAGATCCGTATTGGGTGCTGGTCGAGGCGCTTTGGGAGGCACGAAGCGGTTGGGTTGTGACCGCGCTCATGCCTGCTGCCGAGGCTTGGCGGCCCCACAGCGATGGGCATTTCTGGGCGCTGAAAAGTTTTCTGACTTCTGCCGAAACCACGCTGGCATGGCCGGAAGCCATGGTGGACGGGGCATCGGATCGGATCGTGCTGCCGATCACGCTGGATGGCCGTTCGTGGTCGTTGAGGATCGCTGGCGGCATGCGCCAACTCACCACCGTTGAGTATTTGTATCGACATGCCGCAGTGTGGCTTGCGTTGATCGTGATGGTGATTGCGGCATTGGTGGCCATGCAGGGCTACCTGATGTTGATCGCTACACGTCGCCGTGCAAGCGGTGCCCGCAAGCAGATGGATGCCGCTTTGCAAAAAGAGCAAACACGGCGTGCTGCGGTCATGGATGCCGCGCCGGATGCGATCGTCATGGTAGACAGCCAGGGCAGGATCACTTGGTGCAATGTGGCGACCGTGAGCATTTTTGGTCGACAGAGCGACGCATTGCTGGGGCAGCCGATTGCCGACACGCTGCTGCCGTCTCTGGCTGCAACGTCGCTCGATCAATGGTTTGACGAACATGGCTTCTCCAACCGGGTCATTGGCCTGGATACCGTCGGTCAGCGTGCCGAGGGCACGGTCTTTCCCGTGGCTTTGTCGGCTGCCCGCATCTTTCTGGATGGGGAGCAGATCTATTCGTTTATCGTGCGTGATACGACTGACGCGAAGTGGGCCGAGCAAGAGCTGGCGCTGCGCGACCGTGCCTTGGCCTCATCCAGTGATGGCGTCATCATCGTCTCCATGACCTTGCCCAGTCATCCCATCATCTATGCCAATTCGGGGTTTGAGCAAATCACGGGGTATGAAGTGCATGAGGTGCTTGGCCTCAACCCCAGATTCCTTCACGGCACCGATGCCGATCAGCCAGGTCTGACTGTTTTGCGCCAGGCCATCAAAGAGGGACGTCGCGCGCAAGCTGTCATTCGTAATTACCGAAAGAACGGCTCTCAGTACTACATTGAGTTGTCGATTTCACCGGTCTTGAATCAAGAGGGCGTACTGACACACTTCATCGGCATCCAGGCCGATATCTCTGATCGCGTGGCCGCCGAACAAGTGCTGCGTTTGCGCACGGAGCGTTTGAACGCCGTGTTCGACCTGAGCCCCGACGGCTTTGTGGTGTTGGACAAGCGAGGCGAGGTCACGATTGTCAATCCGGCCTTCGAGGCCATGACTGGCATGTCGGCTGCGGACATGGTGGGGCAGTCTCGCGATGTCTTTGAAGATCAACTGATGAGTCAGTGCCAGTCCAGAGAAGACGAAACCTCGGACTCGGACAAGGATGCCGATGGCAACGCCTACACCACCCGAGAGCTATTGCACTTGCACACCCCGTGTCAAAGAACACTGGTTCGCCGCATTCGGCATGGTGGATCGCACGATGAAACCGTCATGTACTTCCGAGACGTGACACATGAGCGCGAAGTCGATCGCATGAAGAGCGAGTTCCTAGCCATGGCAGCGCACGAGTTGCGTACACCCATGGTGAGCATCTTTGGATTCACGGAATTGCTGCTGAAGCGGCAGTTCAAGGACGAGCATCGGAAGGACATGCTCGAGACGATTCACCGGCAGGCGTCCATCCTGATCAACCTGGTGAACGAACTGCTCGATCTGGCTCGGATTGAAGCGCGGCGTGGCAAAGACTTCAATCGATCCAGACAATCCTTGCAAGGTGTCATTGAACAGGCCCTGGGTGCTTTGCTCGTCAACAACGACGATCGCAAGGTCAAGGTCACCTTGCCTGAAGAGCCCATCATGCTGGATGTCGACCGATCAAAGTTGTCACAGGCGCTGACCAATGTTCTCTCCAACGCCTACAAGTATTCGCCAAACGGTGGCGAGATCTCGCTGGATGTCTTGTGCAGACGACGCGGGACACAAGCTGAAGTCGGCATTCGCGTCGAAGACCACGGTATGGGCATGACCGAAGCGCAATTAACCAAGGTGTTTGAGCGTTTCTTCCGCGCGGACACCTCTGGCAACATTCCAGGTACCGGACTGGGAATGACCATCGTGAAAGAAATCATCGAACTTCATGGTGGCGAAGTGGTGGTCGACAGCACATTCGGACAAGGGACCACGGTCACCATGTGGCTGCCCATGAAGCACATTGGCAGCTTGCCCGAACAAATCAAAGCGGACGAAGTCGTTCCGCTGCTCTAACTGTTTGCGCGTGCATCCCCTCACCGTTTTCTTGAACAAGAAGGGCCTTTCTTGGGGGCGACTCTTGTTGATGGCGGGCTACCTTGCTGTCCTGGCCTTGTTGTACGGAGCATGGCAAACACCCGCAGGCAAGTTGCTGATGAGCGCACCGGTCTTGGCTCAAATTGGGCGGGAGGTGTTGGCGCTGCCATTTGGGAAATGCTATGTGGTGGCTGGCTTCACAGTGGCCACAGCCTTTGGGGTGCCAGTGCTGATCTTGCTGCCAGCAGGCGCGTTGGTATTTGGCGCGTGGCCAGGTGCTGCGTATGCATTATTCGGGATTCTTGGCGGGGCAGTTGTCACATGGGCCATCGGGCGTTATGTCGCTGCGGGCGTGGTCGAGCGCTTGCTTGGATCGCGAATGGTGCTGCTCCAGCGGCATCTCAGCCGACGAGGGGTCTTGACCGTTGCCTTGAGCAGGCTATTGCCAGTGGCGCCCTTTTTGATCGTTAATTTGGTGGCTGGTGCACTACGAGTACGGCTATCCGCCTACCTTGCTGGGACGTGGCTGGGGCTGCTGCCAGCCACAGTCGGGATGACCGCCTTGGTCAAGATCTTTCAGGCAGATCGTTTTCAGGTACGCACCGTCGTGTGGCTCGTCGGAATTGTTGTGGTCACCTTTCTTGCAGGATGGTTGTGGCTGCGGCATCACCGTCAGGCGAGTCGCCATGGGGCCCCGAAGTCGCCAGTTCAGGGGGAAGTCGGATAAGTTTGGCGCATTAGGTTTAATGTCGCTCGTTATCCCCTAGGGGCTCCTTCTTAAGCACTTTCCTCGCCCTTTATCAGGGTGGATTCCAGGGTCATGCGCTTGGCCGGATGGGTCAGTTGCGGGTGGGGGTAATTCGTGATCATTGTCACACGCCGCGAACAAATCACCCGTTTCACGTTATTCGTAACGAGCAAAAGTGGGGCCGATCACTCCACGAGGTGGTGAGGCAAGCACGGCGTGAGACATCCAACCTAAACACATATTCCTGGAGTTATTCATGCAAGCCTTCAAGCTTTCCTTCGTTGCTCTGGCCCTGGCCGCCGCTTCCGCTTCTTCCTTCGCCATGTCCTCGATCGAAGACGCTGACCTGAGCGCTGTGAGCGGTCAAGACGGTGTGTCGATCGGTGCTGACCTGAATGTCAACATCGGTTCGTTCAAGTACACCGATACGGACACCGACGGTGGTTCTGTGTCGTTCAACAACATCGGCATCAAGGGTCTGTTTGTGATGACCATCGACATCCTGGGTAAGGGTGCTTTCGTGTCGACCGTCGCTGACTCGATCGGCGCACGTCTGGGTCAAACTCAAACTCAAGCCAACCTGGCCAAGCAACTGGCTGGTGGCGCTACGGCGGCTAGCCTGGTCGGTGGCGGCGCATCGGTGGCTGACGTGACCGCTGGCGGCACGATCGCTACCGAACTGGGCAAGCTGACGGCTGCCTCTTACGACGCGTTTGGTGCGCAAACGGGCACCGCCATCTATGACGGCGCTTCGGACGTGGTTCAGTTTGCTTTCCCCAACGCCAAGATGGACACCAAGCTGACGCCTTCCGTCACCGTGGAATCGATCAAGATGGGTGGCAGCAACAAGTCCTTTGGCTCGATGGCCATCAACAACATCGACATGCAGGGCAGCAAGTTCTGGATGTGGGCTCACTGATCTGAGTCATCTGCTCAGGGAGCATGCGGGCGACAAGCCCGCATCCATCAACCCCGCCATCAGTCTGATGTCGGGGGTTTCTTTTTTTGGGGGCTGGATGGAGCATGTTGCGCCACATTCACACCGACATTCGTTTGGTGAGGATGTGTTCTCTATCGGGGTCCCAGTTTCCTGGGGTTGATCCTTATCGGTTTGCTACATACTTGTGCAAATCGAGTACTCCCCCGTAAGGGTGGGTGCTTAGGTAGTTTCCTCGCCCTTCATAGGGGTGGTTTTTGGGGTCGTTTTGTTGTCCGCTTCAGTCACTTGTCAAGTGAATAGTCATCAGATGATCCGTCTGCGCTCCAACGGAAGGG
>NZ_JBMOIR010000031.1:0-21352 GCF_049317225.1 Aquabacterium sp.
GCAGTTCGACGGCGCGCGCTGAACTGGTCAATTCCAACTCGACATCCCCCCCCCATAACGCCTGGCATTTTCAAGCAAATTGCGCAATGCGCGACGCAACAAGCGCTCATCGCCCAGGTATGGTTGGGATGGGAAACTCGGCAGGATCTCGACCTGCACGCTCACGCGAGCCGCCTCCTCCGTCGCCAATCCGATCAAGTCAACCGGACTGCATTGGATTTGGGCTTTTGCGTCCAAACGGCTGGCCAGCAAGACTTCTTCGACCAATGCATCCAGCTCACGGATGTCTTGATGAATTTCTTCTCGGATCTGTGTGGCACGCTCGGGTGGCATGTCAGCCATCAAAGACACGGCCATCTTGAGCCGCGCCAGAGGTGAGCGAAGTTCGTGGCTGGCGTTGGCCAGCAAACTGCGATTGGCGGTGATGAGATCTTCAATGCGCTGAGCGGCCTCATTGAAGCTGCGCGCCAATGCGGCCACTTCGTCACGCCCCTCCACGGCAACTCGATGCTGCAGCTGCCCCGTACCGAATCGCTCCACGCCCTGCCTCAATGCGGTCAACCGACGTGTGAGATGCGTTGCCACCGGCCACGCGCCAATCGCCACTGCGACAAACAGCAGCACCAGCGACAACACCAGAGCCGGCACGCCTTGGATCAACCATGGGGGCACCACGCCGACCAAAGGGTAGAGCCAAGGCGGTGGCACAGCCAAAGGTGATGGGCGACGGTCAGGCCTGAACGACGACGAGGCATCAGCGGGGGAGAGATCGGGGGGCGGGCCGCCATCACCGCGCCGTGGAGGCTCGCCCATCATGGGTGCACCTGGCCCCATCGGCCCATTCGGTCCACCAGGGCCATCAAACCCGCGATCAAAAGGTGTGGCGCCACGGTCTTTCAACACAGGCACCACCCGCAACATCACCCACAGCGTGCGGCCATCAGACAGCTTGACCTGCCGCAGCGCATCCATTGTTTCAGGATGCCGTTGAAGACGCTCTTGCAAGACCGGGGCCATTGCCAGGCGTTGCCCCTGTGGGTCGTCGAGCGCCATGGGCAAGCGCAAACGCTCCGCCCACATCAAGAAAGCCTGCGCTTGCTCAGCTCGGGGGGCCGTGACCGGGGGGAGGCTGTTTTCCAGCAACTCACCCCAAGCCGCCACACGCTCAGCCAAAGCAGTCTGTGAGTGAAACTGCGTGCGCTCGTGCTCCAGATTGCGCTGCGCCACCCAGCCGGTGATCAAGGCGAACACCAGCAACACCGCCACCACGGTGAGGTAAATGCGCAGCGCCAGCGTCTTCATGCAGCGTCGAGATCCGCGTCCTGCTTCTTGGCAAAGACGTAGCCAACCCCTCGAACCGTCAAAATGCGACGCGGCTCCTTGGGATCGGTTTCAATCGCTGCACGAATGCGCGAGATGTGAACGTCAATCGAACGATCAAACGCTTCCAGAGGGTGCCCCTTCAGCGAGTCCATGATCTGGTCGCGGCTGAGTACACGCCCAGGGTTTTGGGCCAACACGCACAACAAATCAAATTGGTAGGACGTGAGGTCACAAGGCTTGTTGTCCAGTCGGACCTGACGCAACCCGGTGTCAATTTCCAAACGGCCAAAGCGCCAGGTGTCCGTCTCTTCGGTCGTGACGCTGGTGCGCCGCAACAAGGCACGGATGCGCGCCAACAACTCACGCGGCTCGAAAGGTTTGGGTAAATAGTCGTCCGCCCCAACCTCCAGCCCAACAATACGGTCTGTGGGCTCGCCACGGGCACTCAACATCAGGAGCGGCAGCGCGCGCGTGCGTGGCGCCGCACGCAACTCTCGACACAGGTCCAGTCCATCCCCGTCAGGCAGCATCAAATCCAGCACCAAAGCGTCAAAGCTCTGGCGCGTCAGCAACTCACGGCCAGCAGCCAAGCTGGGGGCACAGGCCACCTGATAGCCGTGGCCTCTCAGGTAGTCCCCCACCATGGCGCTCAGGCGCAGGTCGTCGTCAATCAGCAGGATGTGCTCACTCATGTCAGACATTGTCGCGCGCTCCGGGCTTTTGTGCTCAACGACGTTCAGCTGGTGGGGTCTTGGAGGCCGAAGCGCCCTCCTCTCCGCCTTGCGGGGCTCGGTCTCGCATGCGCGCCAGACGCTCCTTCATGCGATCGTGATGCGTCTGCATCTGCTGTGCCAGCTTGCTGCGTTGCTCTGGTGTCAAGACGCGCGCCACATCCAGCATGGCTTGGGTCATCCGCTTGCTGATCTGGTCGTGGTGCGCCTGCATTTCAACGCGCAGTTTTTCAGCTGCACCTGCATCGATCTTGGGTTGCGTCCACAGACTCATGGCTCGCCGCTGGAAGTCGTCAGCCTGCTCGGGCTTGTGCAGCGCACGCAGATCATCACGTGCCTGATCCGCAATGGCGCGAATTTGCTTGCGTTGCTCGTCCGTCGCTTTGACATCATCGAGCATGCGCTCCAGCGCTCGTCCCCCCATCAGGGGCATCCCCATGGCGCCGCCATGTTCGGGCCCGTGCATGCAGGCACCGCCGTGCTCACGCATGGCGCGGAACTCACCGCGCTCGGCCGCGATCGCGCCAACGCTCAACACAACACTGGCGACACCCGCAGCAACCAGGGCGCCGACAACCCAAGGGCGACGCGCAACCTTGCTCACCCCAGCAGAAGACTTGCTTTCAAACATGGCATTTTCTCCATCATTGCAGCCGACACGCGTCGACTGAACATGCAGCCATGTTGGCGAGCCGGGGTAAACCGGCTGTGGACCCGGGGTAAAGATGTGTGAACCCACCCGGCCAGAACGCACGGATGGGTTCAATCCACGTCACTTGGCGATGCCACCCGGATAGCACAGCCCGCCCGTGATCTCGATCGTGGTGGCATTGAGCGCCTGGTTGGTGACGCAGTGCCCGATGAGATCGGCGATTTCCTGCGGCTCGATCAGGCGGTCAAGGTGAACATCTTTGAGAATGGCCTTCAACGCTTCCTGATTCATGCCGGTGAGCATGGGCGTGGCGGTGTAGCCCGGCGCAATGCCGACGCAACGAATGCCACGAATGCCACGCATCAGGAACTCGCCCACGATGATCTTGGGCATGAGCGCCACCGCCGACTTGGTCGAAGAGTAGTTCAACTGACCGATCTGACCAATCTTGTTCACCGACGAGATGGGGATGAGGATGCCCTCCCAGCCGCCGTTGACCATGGCCTCTGCCGCGTCGCGCAGGGTCAGGAAGGTGCCCGTCAGGTCCACATCAATGACTGACTGCCACTTGTCCATGGTGAGCTTTTTGGACACCTTGCCCGTCTCTTTGTCGAGCGACAGCATGGTGCCATCACGGATGATGCCGGCACAGGCCACGGCAATGTTGAGTTGCCCGAAAGCCGCGATGGTGGCCTGAATGAAGCGCGCCGTATCGGCTTCGCTGGTGACATTGGCCTGAATGCCAATGGCCTGTCCGCCCATGGCCTGAATGTCGGCCACCACACGGTCGATGTCCGCCTGACCCATGTCGACAATCGCAACCTTGGCTCCTTGCCGAACCAGGTGTTTGGCCACGGCCTCACCGATGCCTTTACCGCCGCCCGTGATGACGGCCACGCTGCCTTGAATGTTCATGATGCTGATCCTTCAAAAGGGGATGGATGCCGAAATCAGGTGGGCGAACAGGACGTGCTGTCCTTGTCCCAGTAAATGAAGTTGGGATGCCCCACGTTGGGCCCCACGATGCGCAGATCACCCACGGTCATGGGGTGCTGCACGTCGGGCCCCACGAGCTTGACACCAACGGGGTAAGCGGTCTGCACAAAGGCTTCGGCCAGGCAGCACGCATCGGCCGGCCCCTTCCAGGGGAACAGCCCAGCCCCGACGGTCACACGCCGCCCGCCCGACTCACATCGCAGAACATTCCATGACGACCCCACAGGTTGCAATTCGTAGCGGGTGTCGTTGTACACAAAGCTGATCATGGTCACACCTCCGCACGTCAGAGCTTGCGCAAGACCGAGACACAGTTGGTGACGGCCGAACCACCCACATTGAAGGTGACCCCGATGTCGGCCTTTTTAGCTGGGACACCGATGGGCTCACCGATCAGTTGTTTGTAGATCAGGGTGTGCATCGACGCCCCTGTGGCGCCCACCGGATGCCCCTTGGCCTTGAGTCCGCCCGACAGGTTGATGGCCACACGATCATCCCGCGTGAAACGGCCATCCAGGTAGTCAAAACCAGCACGACCATCGGCCGACAAGCCCAGCGCTTCGGTCGACAAAATCTGGTTGATGGTGAAGCAGTCGTGCAGTTCCACCAAGTCCACATCGGCCGCGGTGATGCCCGCCTCCTTGTACGCCTTGGCCACAGCATCCTTACCCGCCATCAGTTCGTACATATTGGGGCGCACGTTTTCAGGCAAACGCTCCACCGAGTGACCGATGCCGGCAATCTCCACCGCCCGAGCCTTGTTGCTGACATTGGCCGTTTGGGTGATCACCAAGGCCGCAGCGCCATCCGACACCAGCGAACAATCGTGCAAGCGCAGGGGCGCGGCAATCATCATGTTCTTGCTGCGACCACGCTCGTCCAGTTCGTTGAGCTTCATGATGTCGGCGACGGTTTGGGGACCATTGCGGACGTGGGCTAACGGGTTCTCGGCACCGTTGCGGTAGCCAAGCGCCCCGACGGTCCAGAGCATCTGCTCCAGCGTTTCGGTCGGGATGCCGTAGTGCGACTGGTAGCCCTTTGCGTACTCGGCAAACAGCATGGGGAAGGTCCACCCTTTGGATCCCTCGCTCGGCCAGTGCGAACAGCAGGCCAACACGTGGGTCATCTGCGGCGTGGGCAGCAGGTTCATTTTTTCCACACCGATGACCAGCACGTGTCGCGCACGCCCGGCCTCAATGGCGTAGATCGCGTCATAAAGCGCCACCGACGATGAAGCACAGGCGCACTCGCAACGCGTCATGGGTTTGAAGCGCAGCGCCGGGTCGATTTCTGCCGCAATGGGCGCCACATGCTCCTGGTTCACGAAGCCAGCCGGCGAACAAGAGCCCACATAGATGGCATCAATGTCCTTAGCCTCCAGCCCCGCATCGGCAATCGCGCCGCGACCCGCCTCAATCAGCAAGTCATAGTAGGTCTTGGTGTCGGTCATCAGACCGGACTGCTTGTCTTTGGTAACGAAGGCGCCAAATGCCGTGTTGTACGCCCCGATGATGCTGGCCTTGCTCATGCCTACCCCTTTGCTGGTGACGTGACCGCAACGTGCGGCCGTGCTGACAGCATGAGGCTACAGGAACACAAATTGATGACAAGTCAGTCAGATCAAACCTGAGCCAGTTGGGTGACGCGGTCGCATCTGGCGCATAGACTTGTCGGCCATGAAGTTCGCGCATGAATCGGCTCATCCGACAGCAGGCCCACGGGTCCTCGCCCTCTACCCTTGGAACCCATCCCCGCCAACCACCGGCGGCGAGCACGCGGTCTTTGATCTCTCCCAGGCGCTGGCCCGACACACCCCTTGCACCTTGGCCGTTATCGACGAAGCGGCCTCCACGCTGACGCAAGAAGACGTTTCGCCACAGATCACATTAGCAAAGTTGCCCGCGTCGGACTACAGGCGCAACAAGCTCAGCCGACTGAAAGCCCCATCGGGACTGCTCGACGACACCAGCCCGCTCAAGCGGTCCTTGCGACAAAGCACCTCCCGACAACTGCGTGCGGCACTTTCGGAGTTGGCCTTGCAACATGACGTCATCGTGTTCTGCTCGCCCTGGATGTGGCCCATCGCCCGACACGTCCCCGCCATCTTGAAGCGCCCGATCGTCTATGACGCCCAGAACGTCGAGGCCGAGATTGCGCTCCAGCAAACGCCTGCGCGCTGGCGCGCCAGGCTGTACCAATACATGACTGCGCGCATCGAAGCCTCTCTCTGCCGTGCTGCCGCACAGGTTTGGTGCTGCAGCGATCAGGATGCAGCCTGCTTCCGTGAGTTGCTACCACAGGCCGATCGTCAAAAAGTGCAGATCGGCTTCAAGGGGCGGAACCAATGTGAGCAACCGATTCAGGGCTTTCACCGCCGCACGCCATCAGCCGTCTTTGTGGGGTCCGCATGGGGCCCCAACATGGACGCCGCGCAGTACATCGCCACCACACTCGCACCGCAATTGCCGCAGTATCAATTCTGCATTGCTGGCAAGTGTGGCGAGCATCTTTCGGGCACGCTGCCCCCGAACGTCGCAGTGCTGGGCTACGTCGCAGATCTGGATGCGGAACTCCTGAAACACAGGGTCGCGCTCAACCCCATCACCAGTGGCTCCGGCATCAACATCAAGCTGTTGGACTACCTGGCGACAGGCACGCCCGTGATCAGCACGCCCTTTGGTGCCAGGGGGTTACCTGACGACATCCAACGCAGCGTGACTCAGTGCGCAGTTCACACCTTCGCACAAGAAGTAGCCCACCTTATGGAGGACGAGTCTCTGTGGACGACGCACAGCCAGCAACTGCTGAACGAATTCGCCCGGCACTTTGACTGGCACACCGTCAGCACACAAGCTTGGACACGAGTGCATCAAATTCAGCAAAGCCACCATGCTCGCCACCCATGAAGCCCCCCTGCTCACCGTCGTCTGTACGGTGTATCAAGCAGCATCGCGCATCACCCCGCTGCTGAGCAATCTGTCGGACCTGCTCACCACGCACCCCTGCATCGAGGTCATTGTGGTGGACGACGCTTCGCCGGACGGCTCACTTCAACGGCTGGAAGCATTTCAGGCAAGCCAGTCATTCGGGCATCGACTCCAGGTTCTGGGCAAAGCATCGAATCGAGGCGTCTCGGACTCTCGCAACATTGGCATCCACATGGCTTCGGGGCGGTACATCTGCTTCCTTGACGACGACGACAGGTACGACGTTGAAGCCATGTCCAAGCTACTCGCAGTCTTGTCAGGCTGTGCAGATGACCTGATTGCGATCAACGCCTGGGAGCACAACGGCACTGAGCGCAAGAAACTGCGTCACCCCACGATCAGGGCTCAAACTGGCTCACAGTACTTCGCGAGCAGCCTTCGCAACACGGGTGGACTCATGGTGCATGTGTGTCTGTATGCCTATCGCCGCGCATTCATCTTGCAGCACCAGTGGGAATTCAAAGTCGGGATCATTCATGAAGACTGCCTGTCCACCGTTCAAGCCATGATCGCCGCGCAACGGGTGAGTCAATTTGCAGAGCCCGTCTATCACTACATTCGGCGCCCCAACTCCATCACCACAGAGACCAACTCCGCGCACATGCAAAGACGAATTGACGGCATTCTGACTGTCGTGGAGTCGCTGTTTGACGAGTACGGAGGTGGAGAACGGTTCACGCAAACCTATCTGGCGCTGCGTCAGTGTCAGCTACTCCGGTATGCCCTGCGGATCGCTGCACCACTCATTGCCGGCGAAACGCGGACACGCTACCTGACCATTGTCCAGCAAATCAGTGCCCGGAACCCTTACATCAAGCCACTGAGGTACGTTCCACCGGGTCTGCTGCGCAACAAAGCCATGCGCACCTTTCGGAGTTTGTTCAAAGACATGAAGCGACTTGCGTAAAACAAAAAACCCGCTTGGCTTGCGCTAAGCGGGTTTGATGTGTTGGCGGAGAGGGAGGGATTCGAACCCTCGGTACGTTATTCACGTACGCCTGATTTCGAGTCAGGTACATTCAACCACTCTGCCACCTCTCCTAAACTGGTGCACCTGTGGTTAACGGTGTAGCCCACAAGTATAGCACCAGTTTTCAATATTTCACCGCCATCAGGCGATGTTGAGGACTTCTGCCCCGCCCAGATAAGGGCGCAGTGCTGCAGGAATGCGCACCGAGCCATCGGCCTGCTGGTGGTTTTCCAGCACGGCCACCAGGGCGCGCCCCACAGCCAGTCCCGAGCCATTCAGCGTGTGAACCAGTTCGGTCTTGCCGGCGGCATTGCGGAAGCGGGCCTGCATGCGGCGCGACTGGAAAGCTTCGCAGTTCGAGCAAGAACTGATCTCACGGTAGGCGTTCTGCGCAGGCAGCCACACTTCCAGGTCATAGGTCTTGGTGGCGCCAAAGCCCATGTCACCCGTGCACAGTGACATGACGCGATAAGGCAACTCCAGCTTCTGCAGGATCGCCTCGGCGTGGCCCACCATCTGCTCCAGCGCCTCGTAGCTTTGCTCGGGCGTGGTGACCTGAACCATTTCGACCTTGTCGAATTGGTGCTGGCGGATCATGCCGCGGGTGTCACGCCCGGCGCTGCCCGCTTCCGAACGGAAGCAAGGCGTGTGGCCCGTGAGCTTGATCGGCAACTGTTCCAGCGGAAGGATCGAATCGGCCACCGAGTTGGTCAGCGTGACCTCGGACGTGGGGATCAGGTACCACTTGCTGTCAGACGCTTCGCCGTCACCCGAGGTGACGTGGAACAAGTCTTGTTCGAACTTGGGCAACTGCCCTGTGCCTTGCAAGGCCTTGGCTTGCACCAGATACGGTGTGTAGCATTCGGTGTAGCCATGTTCTTGCGTTTGCGTGTCGAGCATGAACTGCGCCAGCGCACGATGCAGACGGGCAATCGGGCCCTTCAGGAAGGTGAAGCGCGAACCCGAGAGCTTGGCGCCGGTTTCAAAGTCCAGCCCCAGCGGGGTACCCACATCGACGTGGTCTTTCACCTCGAAGGCGTAGGTGCCGGGGGTCCCCCAGCGACGCACTTCGACGTTACCCGACTCGTCCGAACCCACCGGCACGCTGTCGTGCGGCAGGTTGGGCACCGCCATCAGCATGGCTGCCATGTCGGCCTGGATGATCTCGAGGCGCTCGGCGCTGGCCTTCAGTTCGTCACCAATGCCACCGACTTGCGCCATCACCGCCGAAGCGTCTTCACCCTTGCCCTTGAGCATGCCGATCTGCTTGGACAGGCTGTTGCGCTGGGACTGCAACTCTTCCGTGCGAGTCTGAATGGTCTTGCGTTCCGCCTCCAGGGCGCGGAAACGAGCTTCGTCCAGGAAAGGCTGCGGGTTCTTGCGTTTGGCCAGTCGGGCCAGCACGCTGTCGAGGTCTTTACGCAGCAGGGCGATATCGAGCATGGTGAAGGGTTCTATTTAAAACAGGTTGCAAGCTTAGCGTGAGTTGAGCGCCATCCGACTCAAGATCCGTTGTGAGCGCCCGGCAATGGGCGATCCAGACCCGTGCCCCCCAGCCCCTTGGGCAGCGGAAAACGCACATGCTCTTCCACCCCTTGCATGCGTCGCACCGACACGGCACCCAGGTCACGCAAGCGCGCAATCACTTGCTGCACCAGCACGTCGGGCGCCGAAGCACCTGCTGTCAGGCCGACACGAGGACGCTGGTCGAACCAGGAGGGCTGCAAATCCCCCGGGCAATCGACCATGTAGGCGGGCGTCCCCAGACGCTCAGCCAGTTCACGCAAACGGTTGCTGTTGGAGCTGGTGGGGCTGCCCACCACCACGACCACATCCACCTGCGGCGCCATGAGCTTGACGGCATCCTGACGGTTTTGCGTGGCGTAGCAGATGTCCTGCTGCTTGGGTTCACGAATGTGCGGAAAACGAGCCTTGATCGCCGCCAGAATGCCGGCGGCGTCGTCCACCGACAAGGTGGTTTGTGTGACCACCGCCAGTTTCTCGGGGTTGTTCACCTGCACAAGGGCCACATCGTCGATGTCTTCGACCAGGTAGATGCCTTCAGACAACTGGCCCATGGTGCCTTCCACCTCGGGGTGTCCCTTGTGGCCGATCATCAAGAACTCATAGCCCTCGCGGCGCAACTTGGCCACCTCGATGTGCACCTTGGTCACGAGCGGGCAGGTGGCATCAAACACCTGGAAGCCGCGACGATCCGCCTCATGACGCACGGCCTGGCTCACACCGTGCGCACTGAAAATCAAGGTCGCGCCGGGTGGCACCTCGGCCAGATCTTCAATGAAGATGGCGCCTTTCACCTTGAGGTCGTTGACCACGTAGGTGTTGTGCACGATTTCGTGGCGCACATAGATGGGCGCGCCAAACTGGGCCAGCGCCCGCTCGACGATTTCAATGGCGCGGTCCACGCCTGCACAAAAACCGCGCGGCTCGGCCAGCAGAACGTCCTGAACTTGGGTCATGGGATGAATGGTTTTAAAGGACGCCGATCAGCTTGACCTCAAAGGTGCAAGGCTGCCCTGCCAAAGGATGGTTGAAGTCGAACACGAAAGACTGACCATCGGCGGCCACTTCGCGGATGACGCCAGCAAACGAGCCTTGTCCATCCGGGGTCGGAAAACGGACCACATCGCCCGCACGCCAGGTTTCGTCCTTGTCGCCCAGTTCATGCATCAGGGCGATGCCCACACGCTGCACCATCTCCGGGTTGTGAGGGCCAAACGCTTCGCCAGCGGGCAAGTCGATGGTGGTGTGTGTGCCTTCGGCCAGCCCCATCAGGCGCGCTTCGAGTGCAGGTGACAGCTCACCGCGGCCAATCGACAAGGTGGCTGGCTTGTCGTTGAACGTGTTCACCACGTCCGCCCCGTCCGGTCCAGCCAGTCGATAGTGGAGGGTCAGAAACGAGCCTGCGGCAACAGTGGGGACAGCGGTGGTCATGACGAAAGCCCCGCGCCAGGCACCGGGCATGAAGTGAACAAAACCGAGATTTTAGTTTTTTGCCGCCCGCTGCGCCCACATAACCCTGCCCGGCATGTGCGCGGGAGGGTGAGCTGCCCCTCGTGATGGGGGCATGACATCGCCCTTCAGGAGGATGAGCACGCGCCGCAGCGGTCCCGACAATCCTCCGCTTGACCGATGACTGCCCCACGCCCATCCCCATGAAAGACTTGCCTGTGGCCATGCGCCCCCGAGAAAAGCTGCTGACACACGGTGCCAGCGCCCTGGCCGACGCTGAACTTCTGGCCCTGCTGCTTCGCACCGGCATGAAGGGGCTGGGGGTGCTGCAACTGGCCGAGAAGGTGCTCACCGACTTGGGTGGCATCGGAGGGCTGTTGTCTGCCCAGCCCGCGCAGCTGCGACGGATGAAGGGCCTGGGCCCTGCCAAACAGGCCGAGTTGCTGGCCGTGATGGAAATGGCCCGCCGCAGCCTGTCGGGTGGACTGCGCACCGAACCCGTGTTTTCGTCGCCTCAACTGGTCAAAGACTATCTGCAGATGCGACTGGGCGCCTTGCCCCATGAGGTGTTTGCCGTGCTGTTCCTGGACGCACAGCACCGGCTGATTGCTTGCGAGGAGCTGTTTCGGGGCACCTTGACGCAAACCAGCGTCTACCCCCGTGAGGTCCTCAAGCGGGCGCTGGAACTCAATGCGGCCAGCCTCATCCTCGCCCACAACCACCCCTCCGGCTTGCTGGAACCCTCCCGGGCCGATGAACTGCTGACGCAGACCCTCAAGAGCAGTCTGGCATTGGTAGATATACGGGTGCTGGACCACATGGTCGTAGGGAGATGCGGCGCCGTGTCGTTTGCAGAGCGCGGGCTGCTCTGAAACAGGGCCGTTTGTGTTGTAGGCTTGCCGCCGTGAGCCGAGCCAACAAGTCACCCGCCAACACCCCCCTGCGCGACTTCGCCGACCTCAAGCGCGCATTGACCAAAGCTGCCAAGGAAGCGGCTGAACGTGCTGCGCAAGAACGCGCAGAGAAAGCACGCAAGGAAGCCGCCCAAGTCGATGGCGCGCTGTTCAAGCGCATGGTCGGTCAGGTACATGCGATCCCGGATACCGACCGTATCCACCACACGCCCAACCGCCCTCGCCCCGTGCCGGCACGCCGACAGGCTGACGAACAGGCCGTGTTGCGAGAATCCTTATCAGACGAGTTTGACGTCGAGAGCTTGCTGGAGACCGACGAGTCACTGTCATGGCGGCGACCTGAACTGGGCATTGACGTCGTCCGAAAGCTGCGGCGCGGTGTCTGGGCTCTGCAAGGTGAACTCGACCTGCATGGCCTGCGCACCGACGAGGCCCGTGATGCCTTGAGCCAGTTTCTGAGAGACGCACAAGTGCGCGGGTGGCGCTGCGTGCGCGTCGTACACGGCAAAGGCCTGGGCTCACCGGGGCGTCAGCCCGTACTCAAAGACAAGACCAAGCGCTGGCTGGTTCAAAGCGACCGCGTGCTGGCCTTTGTTCAGGCACGCGCGGACGAAGGCGGCGTCGGCGCTTTGGTCGTGTTGCTGAAGCCGGGAAAGACCGGAGGGGCGCCCTCCGTTTGAGGGCTAGCCAAAGGCTGCGGCTGCCCCTACAGTTGGATACACCTTGTATTCAATGCCAGCCATGTTGCCCCCCTCCTTCTTCCAACGCCTGATCTGTGCCGCCCTGCTGATGGCAGCGCTGCCTGTGGCGCAGGCGGCCAATGGCATTGTGACCGATGCCTCCGGCTCCTATGAAGAAGTACGGTTTTATACCCCTGGCACCGCCGACATTCCCACCCAAACCGGCACCGTGCTGTACTCCAGCGACCTGTGTACGGGCACCAATGTCTGCGCCAGCGGTTTGCAGTTCACCTCGCAATACGCTGGCACCTTTGCGGCCTACGGTTTCGATGCTGCAGCAGCCGACAGCCTGACGTCGCAATCGCTGCTCACCGCACGCCAGGGTCTGGGCGTATTGGGGCAGACCAGCACCGGCACACTCGGCACGGACACGGCTGTGGACGCGCAGGAGTACCTCACCTTTGCGTTTTCATCCAAGGCCACCGTGATCGGATTCCAGTTGTTCGACGTGAATGGCCAGACCTTGGCCAGCACGCAAGCCGTACACGTGATCGTGGACGAAATGGACTACACACTGCCCGGCGGCAGCCTGACCCAAGCCATGACAGGCAAATCGTTCACCTTGGTAGGCGGCAACACGTCGTACTACGTGGGCGCAGTGCGCCTGGCCACAGCCGTCCCCGAAAACAGCACCGCTGCACTGATGGGCGCGGGACTGGTCGGCTTGGGTGCGGCGGCACGCCGCCGTCGCACGCCAGGCTGAAACCGCATCAAATGTCGTTGCGGTTGCGCATCCAGTCGGCCGTCTGCATGAAGGCCTGATCCAGCCGCACTTTCAGGGTAGCCGGCACATTCACCTCGATCATGGCTTGCGACATGCAGTTGACCCATTGGTCACGCTCTTTGATGCCGATCGAGAACGGCAGATGACGGGCCCGCAGACGCGGATGCCCGAACCGCTCGATGTACAGATTGGGGCCACCCAACCAACCACTGAGGAACCAGAACAGCTTGTCGCGAGCATCGTCCAGCGTGGCGCCATGGGCTGCACGCAACTCGGTGTACTCGGGCTCCAGATCCATCAGATCGTAAAAGCGGTCCACCAGTTCGCGCACGCGCGCGTCACCACCCAGCAAAGCATAGGCGGTAACGGCTTGATCGGTTGTGTCTTCGGTCGCTTCGGTCATGGTGCGGCACTGTAGCGCACCTGCCAAGACCTTGTCAGCGCACGCGCATCACGCCCTGGAGAGCAGACGGGTGGCAATTTGCACCACGCCCTGTGCTGCGGGGCTGCCCGGATGCAGTTCCAACAGGAGTTGACGCTTGCGAACGGCCTCGCGCACGCTGGTGTCCAGCGGGATGTCGCCCAAGAAGTTCAAACGTGGTGCCGAGCCGTTGGCCCCCACCACAAAACGTTCCACCACCTGCTGCAGTTGTTGGCAAATGGTGCGGCCATCGCCTTGGCGAGCCACCTGATTGACCACCAGATTGAGGCTTTCGCGCGCTTGCTGGGCAGACAGCACCTTGATGGTGGCGTAAGCATCGGTCATGGAGGTGGGCTCAGGGGTGGCCACCACGACCACTTCGTGCGCCATAGACACGGCGTACAGCACCACGTCGGAAATACCCGCACCGGTGTCGATCAGCACCACGTCAAAACGTGGCTTGACCTGCTCAAAAATCGTGAACAGCTGATCGCGCACTTCAGGCGTCAGGCGGGAATACTCGACCAGACCGGAACCGGCCAGCAGCACGGAAAACCCGCCGGGTGCCGGCAAGATGGCCTCTTCCAGTTGCGCCTTGCCGGTGAACACATCGTGCAGCGTGATCTTGGGATACAAGTTCAGCACCACGTCCAGATTGGCCAGACCCAAATCGGCGTCCAGCACCAACACCTTCAGGCCTTGACGGCTCAAGGCCGCAGCCAGGTTGGCACTGAAAAAGGTCTTGCCCACGCCGCCCTTGCCGCTGGTGATGGCCACCGTGCGAGCAAGACGGGCGGATGCTGGAGAGGTTGTGGAGTCGGAAACAGACATAGGCGCCATCATGGGGTGTTATTCGGCACAAACTCGCCAAAACCTGAGTCCGAATTCGAATCGGATTGACCAACTCCCGCGAAAAGCAGGCTTTTTTCTTCCGCGCTCACGACCGTCAGCGGCGGCATGTCCAGGCAGGCGCGATTTCGCCCTTCCGACTTGGCGCGATACAACTGCTGATCCGCTCGCTCGGACCACAAGGCCGGCGACGAACGCACCCATTGCGGGGCAAAAGCACCGCCAATGCTGACCGTGACAGTGATTTGCTGCCCGCCGATCACTGCCACAGGCGTAGCGGCGACCCGCTGGCGAATCCGCTCTGCCACGGTTTGTCCGAAAACATGGGGGCAGTTTGGCAAAATGATGGCGAATTCCTCACCACCAATGCGTGCAACCAGGTCCATCGGGCGCACGCATTCCTGCAACACGGACGCGACAGAGCGAATGACCACGTCACCGGCAGCATGCCCGAACGAGTCGTTGATGCGCTTGAAGTGGTCGATGTCGGCCACCAGCAGCAAGGCGGGCTCGCCAATGCGGGCCACGCGGTCCAGTTCGCGGGCAATCGCCGCCTCAAACTGACGTCGATTGGCCAAGCCCGTCAACGCATCGCGGCTGGACAGATCACACAGTCCGTCCACAATCCATTGCAGCCAGGGCGCGCTGTCCGGCACCAGATCCGTGGGCACCACCCATCCGGCCTGCTCCAACAGACTGAGCGCTTTTTCGAGGCGCAGGCCACAGGGCCCGACCAGGTCGGACGCGTCGCCAGCGAGGGTCAAAGTGGTGGACGAGATGGCAATGCTCCAGGCAAAAGAAGCGAGTTGGTTACAAGTCTAGCAGTGCAGAACGGCCCCATTCGCCGATATGCAGGACTTTCCCTAGGCAAATCGCAACATTGGGTTATTACGGTCACAGGCAGGCTCAAGGTCTTCAGACAAACGACCGATAAGCTGAATGTGCCACCCGGTTTTGGGCGGTATCGCTACGGGTTTCCCGCACACGCACAGATTGCACCTCGTCATGAATACAGCTGTGGCCGATCGCGAATTTGAATTCCACGCCCGAGACTTTGCTCGAGTGCGTGCGCTCATTTATGAGCGCGCGGGCATCAGCCTTCACGAAGGCAAGCAGGCCATGGTTTACAGCCGCCTGTCTCGACGCCTGCGCGAAACCTCGCACCTGTCGTTCGAGAGCTATCTCAAGTGGTTGGAAAACGGCTCCGGGCCTCAGGCTCAGCAGGAGTGGCAGGAATTCGTCAACTGCCTGACCACCAATCTGACCTCCTTCTTCCGCGAGGAGCACCACTTTCACGCTCTGGCAGATTGGCTCAAAGCGCGTGGTTCGCAACCCACCCGGATCTGGTGCTGTGCGGCCTCGACCGGCGAAGAGCCGTACTCACTGGCCATGACCGTCGTCGAGAGCCTGGGCTCACACGCCCCCGTCAAGATTATGGCCAGCGACATCGACACGAATGTGCTGGCCACGGCATCCCGTGCGGTCTATGACGCCAGCTCACGGGGTCTGACACCCCAGCGCTTGCATCGTTTCTTCCTGCGGGGCAAGGGCGCCAACGAAGGCAGCATCCGCGTGAAGCCGGAACTCACCAAGATGATCGAGTTCCGCCCCTTCAACCTGATGCAGCCTAGCTGGCAACTCGGCGAACCCTTCGATGTGGTCTTCTGCCGCAATGTGATGATTTATTTCGATGCACCCACACAGCGCAAGGTGCTAGAACATATCCATGCAGTGATGAAGCCCAAGGGTCTGCTGTTTGTAGGCCACTCTGAAAACTTCACCGAGTCACGTGACCTGTTCTTGCTCAAGGGCAAGACGGTCTATGACCGAGTTTGATCGCGGCGCCGCACAAGGATCTACTGATGATAAGCAGCACGTCCCCCATGGGTGCCAAGCCTGGTTCGCCGAACCTGGCGTCGGCCACCGCCGCACTGGCAAGCAGCCCTTCGCCCAAGACAGATCGGTTGATGCGCCTGAAATCGCGCATTGCCAAGCCTGGTGAAGCATCCTTCTTCTTCTACGACGCACATTTCAAGTCCGAGGCCGTCAAGATCTTGCCGGGCGAGTACTTCGTTTACAACGAAGACCTGTTGATCATGACCACCCTGGGCTCGTGCATTGCCGTGTGCCTGTGGGACCGCCAGGCCAAGGTGGGCGGCATGAATCACTTCATGCTGCCTGACAACGGTGGCGGCAGCAGCGACTCGGGCCGCTACGGCTCGTACGCCATGGAACTGCTGATCAACGAAATGATGAAGATGGGGGCGTCGCGCATGACCATGGAGGCCAAGGTCTTCGGCGGTGGTGCGGTGATCAGCGGCATGAACAGCATCAACGTGGGCGAACGCAATACGGCCTTCGTGATGGACTATCTGAAAACAGAACGCATCCCGGTGGTCTCCAAGGACGTCTTGGAAATCTACCCGCGCAAAGTGTGTTTCCTGCCTTTCAGCGGCAAAGCCATGGTCAAGCGCCTGGCCCCAACCAATCCGGACGCCATCGTTCAGCAGGAACGCATGGCAGCACAAAAAGTGGTCCCCGCAGCAACTGGCGGTGGCTCGATCGACCTGTTCTAACAGGCGGAGAACAATATGCCCAAAATTCGCGTGGTGGTGGTGGACGATTCGGCGCTGGTGCGCAGCATGCTGACCGAAATCATCAATCATCAACCCGACATGGAGTGCATCGGCGCCGCCAGCGACCCGCTCGTGGCGCGGGAGATGATTCGCAACCTCAATCCAGATGTCATCACGCTGGATGTGGAAATGCCCAAGATGGACGGCATCGACTTCTTGTCAAAGCTGATGCGACTGCGCCCCATGCCGGTGGTGATGGTGTCAACGCTGACCGAGCGTGGTGCCGAGGTCACCCTCAAGGCGCTGGAGTTGGGCGCCATCGATTTCGTGGCCAAACCCAAAATTGGCGTGGCGGATGGCCTGCGCCAGTTGTCGGATGACATCACGGACAAAATACGTGTGGCCTCGAAAGCCCGCATCCATCGCCTGCACGTGCCCGGCGCCCCGGCGCCCGCCACCAGCACGGTCAGCAGCGCCCGCACAACCAATCCGGCAACGTCGAGTGCATCCGCTGCGGCAGCCCCCGCCCGCCCCTTGCAGACCGGGGCCTACAGCCTGGGCCGCCTGTCCACCGAAAAGATCATTTTCATTGGCGCGTCCACCGGTGGCACCGAGGCCACCAAGGAAGTGCTGATGACCCTGCCCGCTGACGCCCCGGCCGTGGTCATCACCCAGCACATGCCGCCGGGCTTCACCCGCAACTACGCTGCACGCCTTAACGGCCTGTGCAAGATCAGCGTCAACGAAGCGAGTGATGGAGAGCGGATTCTGCCGGGCCACGCCTACATTGCGCCGGGCGGCATGCACTTGAGCGTGGAGCGCTCGGGCGCCAACTACATTGCCCGGGTGCAGGACGGGGACCCGGTCAACCGCCACAAGCCCAGTGTGGAAGTGCTGTTCAAGTCGGCCGCACGGGTGGTGGGCCCGAACGCAATCGGCATCATGCTGACGGGCATGGGTGCGGATGGTGCCAGAGCCATGCGCGAAATGCACGATGCCGGCGCCTACTGCGTGGCACAAGACGAGGCCACCTGCGTGGTGTTCGGCATGCCACGTGAGGCCATCGCTGCCGGGGCGGTGGATGAAGTGCTCCCACTGGGCAAGATCAGCCAGCACGTTCTGGATCACCTGCGCGCCACGGTCGGTCAAGCGCTCAGCCGCGTCTGACGCAGGCCAAGGGCGGCCTTCGTTTTCAAGGACGCCCGACGAACAACATCACCGTCGAACCAACCTGCGGGCTGTTGACCACAGCCAAGTAAACCGGCCCCAAGGCGGTGTCAGCCCCCAGGTACAAGCTCATCCCGGTCTTCTTTCCACCGTGCATGAGGTCACGGGCACGCTCCCAGGCATTGCCCACCTCTCCGCTGGTACCGAGGTACAGGCCTCGGGTCAAGGGCATGTCCGCCAGGCGCACACGGTAGTCCAGCCTCAGCAGTCCCACTTGCGGCCCACTGATCTGGTACGGCGAATAGCCCGACAGTTGCTGGAAGCCGCCAAGGCCAAAGCGTGGCACGCTGGGCTGCGCCCCTTCGGACAAGCCCACACGGCCATACACCTCCAGGGTATGCCGCCCCCACGAGCGCACCCCCTGAGCCTGCATTTCAAAGGTCTTGATGAACCCATTGGGCGTGTCACTGCCCCCCCTGGGTTCGCTGTGCCCCACGAAATACTGGCCATCCACCCGCCACCCGGATGTCGGGAAGTAGGCGTGATCCATCTGGTCAAACACGGCTTTGAGGCGCCATCCTCGCTCGTGCCATTTCTCGGTCAGGTTCTCGCCGCCCCGATACAGTCGATAGTCGGGCGTGGCCAAAGAGGGCGCATCACTGCGGCTTTGCTCCTGATAGCCTAGGCGCAACTCCCCGAATTCCCGCCAATTGAAGCCCGCATCCAGCATCAAGCCCATGTCGCTGCGCTTGACCCGGGCATCCTCGGCCGAGGATGAGTTGCGGTAGTAGTCGAAGGTCTGCACCTTGGTCACGGCCGATGCGGCCACGAACCCGCTCAAACCATCCGGCAATTGCCAGCTCATCGGGCGGTACAACTCCGTTCCAAACAACGGCGATGAGCCCAAGCGGACGATGTTGCGCCACTCGCTGCCCGCAGCATCCAGCCAATGGCGGTTGTGTACCAATTTCAGGTTGAACGCACTGCGCCCCCGGTTGTCGGCACTGAAGTCCAACCCCATCTGCAGGTAGTTGGGCCCCCAGGGCTTGTCTTCCAGATCAAAAACCAGCCCTTGCCCGCCGCCCGGCGTACGGACCAGGCGATAGTCGGTGCGCATGTAGTCCCCTGACGCAGCCAACAGATTGATGTCGCGCTCGGCATCGGTCACGCTGAACACCTTGCCCGGCTGGCTTTGCAACATGTCCGCACGCATTTCAGGGTGCGTGCCATCCGAGCCCTCAAAGCGCACAAACTCCAGATTGGGTGGCTCAGGTTGTCGCTGTTGGCGGCGCTTTTTCCATGCCGCGTAGGCTTCGGGGCTCAACTTCAGATCCTGCATCCGCAGCACCATGACTTCGGCCTGCAACTCCCCCAGCGCCATGAACTCGCGGGCGCGGTTGAAATCGGCAGAGCTCAAGCCCTCCAGCGTCGGCGCGATCAACACATCTTCCGGCCTCAAAGTCTTGAGGCTTTGCTGAACGTTTTGCTCCGTCAGGATGTTGATCATCTGCGCCGTGACGCCAGTGAGCGTGGCCAAGGTGTCTCGCTTGCTCAGCGGTGTCCCGATGTTGACCACGATCAGCCGCTCGGCACCCATGGCACGCGCCACATCGACCGGCGTGTTGTTGACCAAGCCCCCATCGCCCAGGATGCGCCCATCGACCTCAATGGGCGCAAAAATACCCGGCACCGACATGCTGGAACGCAAGGCGGTGGCGAGGTCCCCATCTTTCAGAATGACGGCCTGCCCACTTTCCATGTCGGTGGCCACTGCCCTGAACGGCGTGGGAAGCTGGTCAAAGCTTTGCACCTGATTGGCAGACAGGGTCAGCCGGCGCAAATGCGACTCCAGAATGCGGCTGGACAAAGAGCCCAGCGGCGCCTTGACACCGTCTGCACCAATCCCCACCTCGATCAGCGGTGAGACCTCGAAATCCTGCTCCTTGCGGCGCTGGGACAGCTCTCGCCTCTCGACCCGGCTGGCAAACACATTGTCCCAATCCAGCTTTTCAACCTCGCGTTCGACCTCTTTGGCCGACAGACCGCTTGCATACAGGCCGCCGACGATGGCGCCCATGGAGGTACCCGCAATGACGTCCACCGGGATGCGCTCGCGCTCCAGCACCTTGAGCACCCCAACGTGGGCCAAGCCGCGGGCACCGCCGCCCGACAACACCAAGCCGATCCGGGGGCGGGGCAAATCCTGTCCCTGCGCCGGTAGCATGCAGGCTGCCAACAGTGCCAGGCCAGCCCACCAACGACAGGACAAACTGGCGGTGAGACGGCGGCCACAGCGAAAAAACGGGGCTAGGTCAAGAGGTGACATGGTCAAACATTGTGCCGCGTCAAACTTTCACTCGGGGGCAAATGTGCCCTCGCGCGAATTTGATTCAAATCAGAACCCCAGGGGGTAATCAGGAGTTTCATAGCAGCAGAACGCACTATGGAGATGCAAACATGCACGCACTGATGGATTTCCTGACAACAGACTATGGCCTGATGAGCTTGGGCGTGATCGCCTTCATCTTTGTCATGGGTGGCTACATCGGCTGGTTTGTCAAGAAGCATGTGGCTGAAGACACCGCCGCACACGACAAGCTGGTTCGCGAAGGCCGCGCATAAGCACTGCGCACATTGCGCTCAAGAGGCTGCCATCAGGCAGCCTTTTTTATTGCTTAGCCAGCATGTGCGCATAAAAAAAGGACCGCATCGCTGCGGTCCTTTTTCATGGCTTGAGTGGGTCCCAAGCGGCTGGCATTACATGCCCATGCCGCCCATGCCACCCATGCCGCCCATGTCAGGCATGCCACCGGCTGGCGCATCGTCCTTCGGAGCTTCAGCAACCATGCACTCGGTGGTCAGCATCAGCGAAGCCACGGAAGCGGCGTTTTGCAGAGCCGTACGGGTCACCTTCGTGGGATCCAGGATACCCATTTCGATCATGTCGCCATAGGTGTCGTTGGCAGCATTGAAGCCGTAGTTGCCTTTGCCGGCCAACACCGCGTTGACGACCACTGAAGGCTCGCCACCGGCGTTGTAGACGATTTCGCGCAAAGGAGACTCGACCGCTTTCAACACCAGCTTGATGCCAGCTTCTTGGTCAGCGTTGTCACCTTTGATGGTGCCAGCGTTTTGACGAGCGCGCAGCAATGCCACACCACCGCCAGCCACAATGCCTTCTTCCACAGCAGCGCGGGTAGCGTGCAATGCGTCTTCAACACGGGCTTTCTTTTCTTTCATTTCGACTTCGGTGGCAGCGCCAACCTTGATCACGGCAACACCGCCAGCCAACTTGGCCACGCGCTCTTGCAGTTTTTCACGGTCGTAGT
>NZ_JBMOIR010000032.1:0-10757 GCF_049317225.1 Aquabacterium sp.
CGTGAAGGCGGTCGTACCGTCGGCGCCGGCGTCGTTGCCAAGATCATCGAGTAATGTGGTTTCAGGCGTAGGGGTATAGCTCAATTGGCAGAGCGTCGGTCTCCAAAACCGAAGGTTGTAGGTTCGATTCCTACTGCCCCTGCCACCTACTGAACCACCGCTGTTACACAGCAGCCCGCAGATCGCATGGTCTGTGGGCTTTGCTGCCTCAAATTTCACGTTCATGTCCAACGCGCAAATCGAAACCGTTGCCTCGGGTGCTGACAAGGCCAAATTGGCTGCTGCCGGCCTGTTGGTTGTGGGTGGTGTGGCTGCCTTCTACCTGCTGGGCAAGCAGGATTTGTGGTTGCGCATCATCGCCTTGCTGGTGTTGATGGCGGCTGCCGTGGGCGTGTTCCTCACCTCGGTTCAGGGTAAGGAGCTGGTGGCATTCGGACAAGACTCCGTCAAGGAGTTGCGCAAGGTGGTTTGGCCTACGCGTCCTGAAGCCATGCAGATGACTTTGTACGTGTTCGCCTTTGTGGTGGTCATGGCCTTGTTCCTGTGGTTGACCGACAAGACACTGGAATGGGTTCTCTATGATCTCATTCTGGGCTGGAAGCATTGATCTTCCTGCAATAACAACACGAGGCTGAAGCATGAGCGACGTTCAAACCGCCCCCACCACCGCACCGTTGCGCTGGTATGTGGTGCACGCCTATTCCGGTATGGAGAAGGCCGTCGAGCGCAATCTGCGTGAACGCATTGACCGCGCCGGCATGCAGGATCAGTTCGGTCGCATTCTGGTGCCGACCGAAGAAGTCGTTGAAGTCAAGAACGGCAAAAAGTCGGTGACCGAGCGCCGTTTCTTCCCTGGCTATGTGCTGGTGGAAATGGTGATGAGCGACGACACCTGGCACTTGGTCAAGAACACCTCCAAGGTGACGGGTTTTGTGGGCGGTGCCAAGAACCGTCCGGTGCCCATCTCGGAAGACGAAGTCATGAAGATCGTCAACCAGATGCAAGAGGGCATCGAAAAGCCGCGTCCCAAGGTCGAGTGGGAAGTGGGCGAAGTCGTTCGCGTCAAGGAAGGCCCGTTCACGGACTTCAATGGCTCGATCGAAGAAGTCAACTACGACAAGTCCAAGCTTCGTGTGTCGGTCACGATCTTCGGTCGTGCCACACCGGTCGAGCTGGATTTTCATCAGGTCGAAAAGATCTGACCCGGCCGCACTGACGGCTGGATGCAAAAGGCCCCTCGCGGGCCTTTTTTCATGGTTGTCGCACAAATTGCTTGCAAGGTGCGGCGGCCTCGGACTAGAATCGCAGGCTTTCCTCCGTGGTGAGGAGGTCTTTCTATGGCTTATTGCGTGCGGTAGGCCGGCCAAAGTCCAAACACTGCCGCTTTCAGTCGCTGGCGACACAGTGACACGAGGAGCCTGGTTTGCGGCGTGAGTCGTCCCGGGCGTTTGCACTCAACCATCTGGCGTGGCCGCCGGGTGGTCTAAGGAGAAAACATGGCCAAGAAGATTATCGGCTTTATCAAGCTGCAAATCCCGGCTGGTAAGGCTAACCCCTCGCCACCAGTGGGTCCCGCGCTGGGTCAGCGCGGCCTGAACATCATGGAGTTCTGTAAGGCGTTCAACGCCCAGACTCAAGGTGTTGAGCCCGGTCTGAAGCTGCCCGTGGTCATCACGGCGTACGCTGACAAGTCCTTCACGTTTGTCATCAAGACGCCTCCTGCAACCGTTCTGCTGAAGAAGGCTGCCAAGATCGAGAAGGGCTCCAGCCGTCCTCAATCTGACAAGGTTGGCAAGCTGACACGTGCTCAGCTGGAAGAAATCGCCAAGACCAAGCAGAAGGACCTGACCGCTGCCGATCTGGACGCCGCTGTGCGCACGATCGCTGGTTCCGCCCGTTCGATGGGCATCATCGTGGAGGGTGTGTAATCATGGCTAAGCTGACCAAGCGTCAACAAGCTTTCGCTGGCAAGGTTGAAACCACCAAGCTGTATTCCTTCGACGAAGCCGTCGCGCTGATCAAGGAAGCTGCCACCGCAAAGTTCGACGAGTCGATCGACGTCGCCGTGCAACTGGGCGTGGATGCCAAGAAGTCTGACCAAGTCGTTCGTGGCGCTGTCGTGATGCCTAACGGCACCGGCAAGACCAAGCGCGTCGCCGTGTTCGCCCAAGGTGCCAAGGCTGAAGAAGCCAAGGCCGCTGGCGCCGACGTCGTTGGCATGGAAGATCTGGCTGAGCAAGTCAAGGCTGGCAACATCAACTTCGATGTGGTGATCGCTTCCCCCGACACGATGCGTATCGTCGGTACCCTGGGTACGGTTCTGGGTCCTCGCGGCCTGATGCCTAACCCCAAGGTCGGCACCGTGACCCCTGACGTCGCCACCGCTGTCAAGAACGCCAAGGCTGGTCAAGTCCAGTTCCGCGTTGACAAGGCCGGCATCATCCACGGCACCATCGGTCGCCGTTCGTTCGAAGCTGACAAGCTGAAGGGCAACCTGGCCGCTCTGCTGGACGCACTGACCAAGCTGAAGCCTGCTTCGAGCAAGGGCGTGTACCTGAAGAAGGTCGCTCTGTCCTCGACCATGGGCACCGGCGTGCGCGTCGACGTCAACAGCATCGCTGGCTGATCGACCCGAACTTGCCGTGGCTGACGCCGCGGCCGGCCCTCTCGCGAGTCTGGCGTGAGGGTTTGACAAGAATTGGTGGGCTGAAGCGCCTTGGCGCTTCAGGCTATCAAAGACCGTAGGCGTGATGTCGCAGGCTTGTACAGCTGGGGCATTGCTTAATGTTCGCCTACGCAGATGGCGTACCCGCTGTTGAAGGTTTCCACGTCTCATCCGAGGCTGGGTTCCGAGGCAGAAGGTCGCTGAAACCGGGTGTGCCCGGAGGTGCGTGTTCCTGTGAATGCGCACCGAGGGGCATGTTTTAAGGAGTAGACCTTGAGTCTCAATCGCAACGAGAAAGAAGCCGTCATCGCTGAAGTGGCTGCCCAAGCGGGCAAGTCGCAGACGCTGGCGATGGCTGAGTACCGCGGTCTCACGGTGGCTCAACTGGATCAGCTGCGCAAGAACGCTCGCGCCCAAGGTGTGTATCTTCACGTTCTGAAGAACACCCTGGCACGTCGCGCTGTTGCCGGCACCCCATTTGAAGTCGCTGCTGAGAGCATGAGCGGCCCGCTGATCTACGGCTTCTCCGAAGACGCCGTGGCTGCAGCAAAGGTGATCGCTGACTTTGCCAAGGGCAATGACAAGCTGGTCATCAAGGCTGGTGCATACGCTGGCAAGGCTCTGGACGCTAACGGCGTCAAGGCTCTGGCATCGATCCCCAGCAAGGAAGTTCTGCTGGCCCAAATTTGCGGTCTGCTGCAATCGCCGATCTCGGGCTTCGCTCGCGTTCTGGCTGCAGTGTCCGAGCAAAAGGGTGGCGGCGCTCCTGCTGCTGCTGAAGAAGCTCCTGCTGCTTGATGTGCTCTTTGAGCAATCAACACCGTATTTGATATCTAACCGATTTTAGGAACCCAAAATGGCATTCGATAAAGACGCATTCCTGACCGCCCTGGACAGCATGTCCGTGATGGAACTGAACGAGCTGGTTAAGGCCATCGAAGAGAAGTTCGGCGTGTCCGCTGCCGCCATGGCTGCTCCTGCTGCTGGTGGCGCTGCCGCTGGTGCCGCTGCTGCTGAAGAGAAGACCGAGTTCAACGTCGTTCTGACCGACGCTGGCGCCAACAAGGTTGGCGTGATCAAGGCCGTGCGTGAAATCACCGGTCTGGGCCTGAAGGAAGCCAAGGATCTGGTTGACGGCGCTCCCAAGAACGTCAAGGAAGGCGTTGCCAAGGCTGACGCTGAAGCCGCAGTCAAGAAGCTGGTTGAAGCCGGCGCCAAGGCTGAGCTCAAGTAAATCGTGGCGCGCCTCGTGCGCGCTTCGACAGCTCAAGAGGCTGCCCTTTTCGAAGGGTGGCCTTTTGGTGTCTCAGGGACAAATTCCCTGAGAACAGTCGAAAGCCCACAGTGGTAGTACACTGGTGGGCTTTTCGAGTGTTCTCTGAACCGACTGCGGAGAACCGGTTTGGTCGAGCCGGGGTGCAATGCCCTGGTTGTCTGCCAGCGGTTGGTAGTGGCCAACCACCAAGCCTCGGGCGCAATGCCCGAACGGCCAGTCGCCGAACAACGGGCTATTTCCTTGGCCGGGAAATGGCTTGAATTCGAAGCGGGATCACCCCTTTGGGTGCCCGAAACGGAGAGTTTATGGCGCAAGCAACCCCCTATAGCTACACCGAGCGCAAGCGGATTCGCAAGAGCTTTGGCAAGCGCGGCAGCGTTTTGAACGTGCCCTATCTGCTGACGATGCAGAAGGATTCGTACGTCGCCTTCCTGCAGAAGGACGTCCCGCCCCAACAACGCAAGCCTGAAGGCCTGCAAGCCGCTTTCCTCTCGGCGTTCCCCATTGTTTCGCACAATGGCTTCGTCGAGATGAAGTTCATCGAGTACAACATCGCCAAGCCGGCGTTCGATGAGCGCGAGTGTCAGCTGCGGGGCTTGACCTTCGCATCTGCCGTGCGTGCACGTCTGCAGATGATCATTTACGACCGCGAAACGTCGACGCCTTCGTCGAAGGTGGTCAAGGAAGTGAAGGAACAAGAGGTCTACATGGGCGAAGTGCCCCTGATGACCGACTATGGTTCTTTCATCATCAACGGTACCGAGCGCGTCATCGTGTCGCAGCTGCACCGTTCGCCTGGCGTGTTCTTCGAGCACGACAAGGGCAAGACCCACTCGTCGGGCAAGCTGCTGTTCAGCGCTCGCATCATTCCTTACCGTGGCTCGTGGCTGGACTTCGAATTCGATCCGAAGGACCTGCTGTACTTCCGCGTGGACCGTCGCCGCAAGATGCCGGTGACGACCCTGCTGAAGGCCATCGGCATGAACAACGAGCAGATCCTGGAAACTTTCTTCCAGTACGATCATGTGAAGTTGATGGACGCCGGTGCGCAACTGGCCTTCGTGGCCGAGCGCTTCAAGGGTGAAGTGGCCCGTTTCGACATCGTCGACAAGAGCGGCGCCGTCATCGTCGAAAAGGACAAGCGCATCACCGCGCGTCACACCCGCCAACTGGAGCAGTCCGGCACCACGCACCTGAGCGTGCCCGAAGAGTTCCTGCTGGGTCGTGTGCTGGCCAAGAACCAGATCGACCCCGAAACGGGCGAACTGATTGCCAAGGCCAACGAAGAGCTGACCGAGTCGCTGCTGAAGAAGCTGCGCGCGGCCGGCATCCGTGACCTGGAAATCCTGTTCACGAATGAACTGGATCAAGGCGCTTACATCAGCCAGACCCTGGCCACCGATGAAACCGCCGATGAGCTGGCTGCCCGCGTCGCGATCTATCGCATGATGCGTCCTGGCGAACCTCCGACCGAGGACGCCGTTCAAGCGTTGTTCCAGCGCCTGTTCTACAGTGAAGACACGTACGACCTGTCGCGCGTGGGTCGCATGAAGTTCAATGCTCGCGTGGGCATTGATTCGTCGACCGGTCCGATGACCCTGTCCAACGACGACATCCTGCGCGTCGTGAAGATCCTGGTCGAGCTGCGCAATGGTCGCGGCGAAGTGGACGACATCGATCACTTGGGTAACCGTCGCGTGCGTTGCGTCGGCGAATTGGCTGAAAACCAATACCGTTCCGGTCTGGCTCGCATCGAGAAGGCTGTGAAGGAACGTCTGGGTCAGGCCGAAACCGAAGCCCTGATGCCGCACGACCTGATCAACTCCAAGCCCATCTCTGCGGCTTTGAAGGAGTTCTTCGGTGCGTCGCAGCTGTCGCAGTTCATGGACCAAACCAACCCGCTGTCGGAAATCACGCACAAGCGTCGTGTGTCCGCTCTGGGCCCAGGCGGTCTGACTCGCGAACGCGCAGGCTTTGAAGTTCGTGACGTGCACCCCACCCACTACGGTCGTGTGTGCCCAATCGAAACGCCTGAAGGTCCGAACATCGGTCTGATCAACTCGCTGGCTCTGTATGCCCGCCTGAACGAATACGGCTTCCTGGAGACGCCGTATCGTCGCGTGGTGGATGGCAAGACCACCCACCAGATCGACTACCTGTCCGCGATCGAAGAAGGCAAGTACGTCATCGCTCAGGCGAACGCGTCGCTGGATACCGAAGGCCGTCTGACGGACGAACTGGTGTCGGCTCGTGAGCATGGCGAATCCGTGTTGACCTCGCCCGAGCGCATCCAGTACATGGACGTGGCGCCAACCCAGATCGTGTCGGTGGCGGCCTCTTTGGTGCCGTTCCTCGAGCACGATGACGCGAACCGCGCGCTGATGGGCGCCAACATGCAACGTCAGGCTGTGCCTGTGCTGCGCCCTGAAAAGGCCGTGGTCGGTACCGGTGTCGAGCGTGTGGCGGCCGTGGACTCGGGTACCGTGGTGACCGCCAAGCGTGGCGGTATCGTCGACTACGTTGACACGAACCGTGTGGTGATTCGCGTGAACGACGCGGAAACCGTGGCCGGTGAAGTCGGTGTCGACATCTACAACCTGATCAAGTACCAACGTTCCAACCAGAACACCAACATTCACCAGCGTCCGATCGTGCGTCGTGGCGACAAGGTGGGTGCCGGTGACGTGGTGGCCGACGGTGCATCGACCGACCTGGGCGAATTGGCGCTGGGTCAGAACATGCTCGTGGCCTTCATGCCCTGGAACGGCTACAACTTCGAAGACTCGATCATGATCTCCGAGCGCGTCGTGGCTGACGACCGCTACACCTCGATCCACATCGAGGAACTGGTGGTCATGGCCCGCGACACCAAGCTGGGCTCCGAAGAAATCACACGCGACATTCCGAACCTGTCGGAAAACCAACTGGCCCGTCTGGACGAGTCCGGCATCGTGTACATCGGTGCGGAAGTTGGTCCTGGCGACGTGCTGGTCGGTAAGGTGACGCCGAAGGGCGAAACCACCCTGACGCCGGAAGAGAAGCTGCTGCGCGCCATCTTCGGTGAGAAGGCGTCCGACGTGAAGGACACCTCGCTGCGTGTGGACCAAGGCACCTCCGGTACCGTGATCGACGTGCAGGTCTTCACCCGTGAAGGCATCCAGCGTGACAAGCGCGCTCAACAGATCATCGACGATGAACTGAAGCGCTTCCGCCTGGACCTGAACGACCAGCTGCGTATCGTGGAAGCCGATGCTTTCGACCGTATCAAGAAGCTGCTGATCGGCAAGGTCGCCAATGGTGGCCCGAACAAGCTGGCCAAGGGCACAACCCTGGACGAGGCCTACCTGGCTTCGGTGGACAAGTTCCACTGGTTCGACATCCGTCCTGAAGACGGCGAACTGGCCAACCAGCTCGAGTCGATCAAGAACGCGCTGGAGCAAACCCGTCACAGCTTCGATCTGGCCTTCGAAGAGAAGCGCCGCAAGTTGACGCAAGGCGACGAGTTGCCCGCTGGCGTGCTGAAGATGGTCAAGGTTCACCTGGCCGTCAAGCGTCGTCTGCAGCCTGGTGACAAGATGGCCGGCCGTCACGGTAACAAGGGTGTGGTCTCGAAGATCGTTCCGATCGAAGACATGCCTTACATGGCCGACGGAACGCCGTGCGACATCGTGCTGAACCCGCTGGGTGTGCCTTCTCGTATGAACGTGGGTCAGGTGCTGGAAGTGCACTTGGGCTGGGCTGCGAAGGGCATTGGTCAGCGCATCGGCAACATGCTGCAGCAAGAAGCTGCTGCTGCCGAGCTGCGCAAGTTCATGGACGAGCTGTACAACCAGTCCGGCGGCAAGAAGGAAGATCTGGACTCCTTCTCTGACACCGAGATTCTGGAAATGGCAGACAACCTGTCCAAGGGGGTGCCGTTCGCGACCCCCGTGTTCGACGGTGCCAAGGAAGAAGAAATCCGCGCCATGCTGCAGTTGGCCTACCCGGCTGACATCGCCAAGGCGAAGGGCCTCACGCCGACCCGTACGCAGGCTCAGCTGTATGACGGCCGCACCGGTGACGCGTTCGAACGTGCCACCACCGTGGGCTACATGCACATCCTGAAGCTGCACCACTTGGTCGACGACAAGATGCACGCCCGTTCCACCGGTCCTTACAGCTTGGTCACGCAGCAGCCGCTGGGTGGTAAGGCTCAGTTCGGTGGTCAGCGTTTCGGTGAAATGGAAGTGTGGGCCCTGGAAGCCTACGGCGCGTCGTACGTGCTGCAGGAAATGCTCACCGTCAAGTCCGATGACGTCAATGGCCGTACCAAGGTCTACGAGAACATCGTCAAGGGCGAGCACTCCATCGACGCTGGCATGCCCGAATCGTTCAATGTGTTGGTCAAGGAAATCCGTTCCTTGGGCATCGACATCGAACTGGAACGCAACTGATTTTAGGAATAGGAGAGCCCCCCATGAAAGGTTTGCTGGACCTGTTCAAGCAATTCACTCCTGATGAGCATTTCGATGCCATCAAGATTGGTCTGGCCTCTCCCGAAAAGATCCGTTCGTGGTCTTTCGGTGAGGTCAAGAAGCCTGAAACCATCAACTACCGTACGTTCAAGCCTGAGCGTGACGGCCTGTTCTGCGCCAAGATCTTTGGCCCGATCAAGGACTACGAGTGCTTGTGCGGCAAGTACAAGCGCCTGAAGCACCGCGGTGTCATCTGCGAAAAGTGCGGCGTTGAAGTCACCCAGACCAAGGTTCGTCGTGACCGCATGGGTCACATCGAACTGGCCGCTCCTTGCGCGCACATCTGGTTCCTGAAGTCCCTGCCTTCGCGCTTGGGCCTGGTGCTGGACATGACCCTGCGTGACATCGAACGCGTGCTGTACTTTGAAGCATACGTCGTGGTGGACCCTGGCATGACCCCGCTGAAGAAGTTCAGCATCATGTCGGAAGACGACTACGACGCGAAGCGCGCCGAGTACGGTGATGAGTTCGAGGCCCTGATGGGCGCCGAAGGCATCCAGAAGTTGCTGGCCGACATGGATCTCGACGTCGAGATCGACCGTCTGCGCAACGACATGACCGGCTCCGAGTTGAAGGTCAAGAAGAATTCCAAGCGCCTGAAGGTGATGGAAGCCTTCAAGAAGTCCGGCATCAAGCCCAACTGGATGGTGATGGACGTGCTGCCTGTGCTGCCGCCCGATCTGCGTCCTTTGGTGCCACTGGATGGTGGCCGCTTTGCGACCTCCGACCTGAACGATCTGTATCGTCGCGTTATCAACCGGAACAACCGTCTGGCTCGTCTGCTGGAGTTGAAGGCCCCTGAAATCATCGTGCGCAACGAAAAGCGCATGCTGCAGGAAGCTGTGGACTCGCTGCTGGACAACGGCCGTCGTGGCAAGGCCATGACCGGTGCGAACAAGCGTGCCCTGAAGTCGCTGGCCGACATGATCAAGGGTAAGAGCGGTCGCTTCCGTCAGAACTTGCTGGGTAAGCGCGTCGACTACTCCGGTCGTTCCGTGATCACCGTGGGCCCGACCCTGAAGCTGCACCAGTGCGGTCTGCCCAAGCTGATGGCCCTGGAGTTGTTCAAGCCTTTCATCTTCGCTCGTCTCGAAGCGATGGGCATCGCCACGACCATCAAGGCTGCCAAGAAGGAAGTCGAAGCCGGTACGCCCGTGGTGTGGGACATCCTGGAAGAGGTCATCAAGGAACACCCCGTGATGCTGAACCGTGCGCCGACGCTGCACCGTTTGGGCATCCAGGCGTTCGAGCCTGTGCTGATCGAAGGCAAGGCCATTCAGCTGCACCCGCTGGTTTGCGCGGCCTTCAACGCCGACTTCGACGGTGACCAGATGGCTGTTCACGTGCCGCTGTCCATCGAAGCACAGATGGAAGCCCGCACCTTGATGCTGGCCTCCAATAACGTGCTGTTCCCTGCCAACGGCGAACCTTCCATCGTGCCGTCGCAAGACGTGGTGCTGGGTCTGTACTACGCGACCCGCGAGCGCATCAATGGCAAGGGCGAAGGCATGGTGTTCTCCGACATCGCCGAAGTGCAGCGCGCGCTGGACAACGGTGTGGTCGAAATCACCGCCAAGATCAACGTCCGTCTGACGGAATACACCAAAAACAAGGAAACGGGCGAGTTCATCCCCGAGACCAAGTTGGTGGAAACCACGGTCGGTCGTGCGCTGCTGAGCGAAATCCTGCCCAAGGGCCTGCCTTTTGCGAACATCAACAAGGCGCTCAAGAAGAAGGAAATCTCTCGTCTGATCAACACGTCCTTCCGCAAGTGCGGTCTCAAGGAAACCGTGGTGCTGGCTGACAAGCTGCTGCAAAACGGCTTCCGTCTGGCCACGCGCGCCGGCATCTCCATCGGCATCGATGACATGCTGGTGCCCAAGCAGAAGTACGAGTTGATCGAGCGCGCCGAGAAGGAAGTCAAGGAAATCGAACAGCAGTACGTCTCCGGTCTGGTGACCGCTGGCGAGCGCTACAACAAGGTGGTGGACATCTGGGGCAAGACCGGCGACGAAGTCGGTAAGGTCATGATGCAGCAGCTGTCCAAGCAGAAGACCATCGACCGCAACGGCAACGAAGTCGATCAGGAATCGTTCAACTCGATTTACATGATGGCCGACTCCGGTGCCCGTGGTTCGGCAGCGCAGATCCGCCAGCTGGCCGGTATGCGGGGTCTGATGGCCAAGCCTGACGGCTCCATCATCGAGACACCGATTACTGCAAACTTCCGTGAAGGTCTGAACGTTCTGCAGTACTTCATCTCCACCCACGGTGCCCGTAAGGGTCTGGCGGATACGGCGTT
>NZ_JBMOIR010000033.1:0-9826 GCF_049317225.1 Aquabacterium sp.
CGGTCGTGATCGCAGCCGTCAGAGTGGTCTTGCCGTGGTCAACGTGACCGATGGTACCGACGTTCACGTGCGGCTTGGTCCGTTCGAATTTTTCTTTTGCCATTTGTTTCTCCAAACAAAGAACAGTTGCCCATGTGGGTTTAAGGTTTCCAGCACGAGCCTGCCATGGGCAGCAAGCTCACCGCACACAGGCGGCGCCGAAGACCGGCTCGAATGAGTGAAGCCTCGGATGTTACCACCCGAGGCGCGTCCGCATCAATTACTTGGAGCGGGCGGTGATGATGGCTTCAGCCACGTTACGTGGAGCTTCAGCGTATTGCTTGAATTCCATCGTGTAGGTGGCGCGACCTTGGGTAGCGGAACGCAGCGAGGTCGAGTAGCCGAACATTTCGGACAGAGGCACTTCGGCCTTGATGACCTTGCCACCGCCGACCATGTCGTCCATACCTTGGACCATGCCACGACGCGAGGACAGATCGCCCATCACGGTACCAGCATAGTCTTCAGGCGTTTCGACTTCCACGGCCATCATGGGCTCGAGGATCACAGGATCGGCCTTGCGGCAAGCGTCCTTGAAGCCCATCGAAGCAGCCATCTTGAAGGCGTTTTCGTTCGAGTCCACATCGTGGTACGAACCGAAGGTCAGGCGCACGCGGACGTCCACGACGGGGTAGCCAGCCAGCACGCCGTTTGGCAGCGTGTCGATGATGCCCTTTTCCACCGCAGGGATGTATTCGCGAGGAACCACACCACCCTTGATTTCGTCGCAGAACTCGAAGCCCTTACCACCGGGTTCCATGGGTTCAACAGTCAGCACAACGTGACCGTATTGACCCTTACCACCGGACTGACGAACGAACTTGCCGTCGATGTCGGTGACCTTCTTGCGAATGGTTTCGCGATAGGCCACTTGAGGCTTACCGACGTTGGCTTCCACGCCGAATTCACGCTTCATGCGGTCGACGATGATTTCCAAGTGCAGTTCGCCCATACCGGCGATGATGGTCTGACCGGATTCTTCGTCGGTCTTCACGCGGAAGGAAGGATCTTCAGCAGCCAGGCGGTTCAGGGCGATACCCATCTTTTCCTGGTCAGCCTTGGTCTTGGGTTCCACGGCCTGTGCAATCACGGGCTCAGGGAAGACCATCTTTTCCAGGGTGATGATGGCATCGGGATCACACAGCGTTTCGCCGGTGGTCACGTCCTTCAAGCCCACGCAAGCGGCGATGTCGCCAGCCAGAATTTCCTTGATTTCTTCACGCTCGTTGGCGTGCATCTGCAGAATACGGCCGATACGCTCTTTCTTGCCCTTGATCGGGTTGTAGACAGAGTCGCCAGAGTTCAGAACGCCGGAGTAGACGCGCACGAAAGTCAGCTGACCCACGTAGGGGTCGGTCATCAGCTTGAATGCCAGCGCGGCAAACTTCTCGGAGTCGTCAGCCTTACGGGTGACGGGCTGGTCGTCTTCGTCGGTGCCGCCCACTGGAGGAATGTCCACTGGAGAAGGCAGGTAGTCGATCACGGCGTCGAGCATGCGCTGCACGCCCTTGTTCTTGAAGGCGGTGCCGCACAACATCGGTTGAATTTCGACGTTGATGGTGCGAGTACGCAGCGCCAACTTGATTTCTTCCTCAGTCAGCTCACCTTCTTCGAGGTACTTGTTCATCAGCTCTTCAGAAGCTTCAGCAGCGGCCTCGATCATGTTCTCGCGCCACTTCTTGGCATCTTCCACCAGCTCGGCAGGGATGTCTTCGAAGGTGAACTTCATGCCTTGAGAGGCTTCGTCCCAAATGATGGCCTTCATCTTCAGGAGGTCAACGACGCCCTTGAAGTTGTCTTCGGCACCGATTGGGATCACCACGGGCACAGGGTTCGCCTTCAGGCGAGTGCGCATCTGGTCATAGACCTTGAAGAAGTTGGCACCGGTACGGTCCATCTTGTTCACGAAGGCCAGGCGAGGCACCTTGTACTTGTTAGCCTGACGCCACACGGTTTCAGACTGGGGCTGCACGCCGCCCACAGCGCAGTACACCATGCAAGCGCCGTCCAGCACGCGCATGGAACGCTCCACCTCAATGGTGAAGTCCACGTGGCCGGGGGTGTCGATGATGTTGAAACGGTGCTCGGGGTAGGACATGTCCATACCCTTCCAGAAGCAGGTCGTGGCAGCCGAGGTGATCGTGATGCCGCGCTCTTGTTCCTGCTCCATCCAGTCCATGGTGGCAGCGCCTTCGTGAACTTCACCAATCTTGTGGTTCACGCCGGTGTAGTACAGGATGCGCTCAGTCGTGGTGGTCTTGCCGGCGTCAATGTGAGCCGAGATACCAATATTGCGATAGCGCTCAATCGGGGTCTTGCGTGCCATGAGGTCACTCCAGATTTGACAAAGCGCCGGCCACGCAATGGTGAGCCGGACGCTTGGACTGCAGCAAATGCCGCAGGGTGTGGATTAGAAGCGGAAGTGCGAGAAGGCCTTGTTGGCTTCAGCCATACGGTGGACTTCGTCACGCTTCTTCATCGCGCCGCCACGGCCTTCAGCGGCTTCCAGCAGTTCGTTGGCCAGACGTTGGGCCATCGACTTCTCGGAACGCTTGCGCGACGACTCTTTCAGCCAACGCATGGCCAGAGCGATACGACGGGAGGGGCGAACTTCAACGGGAACCTGGTAGTTCGCACCACCCACGCGGCGGGACTTCACTTCCACCACGGGCTTGATGTTGTTCAGAGCGATGTTGAAGACTTCCAGCGGATCCTTGCCAGCCTTCTGTTCGACTTGTTCCAGAGCGCCATAAATGATGCGCTCGGCAACAGCCTTCTTGCCGGATTCCATGATCACGTTCATGAACTTGGAAAGATCAACCGATCCGAACTTGGGATCGGGCAGGATTTCACGCTTGGGTACTTCGCGACGACGAGGCATTTCGATTCCTTTCAATGCTTCAGTTGATGCGGGCTTTCGCTCACATCCTGGAGTCCAGTCTCAATAGACTCCACTTACTCGGCTAGCAACCGGACCATTCCGGGCTGACCGCCACCTCGGCCTGTTCACATGCAGCTTGCACCCACCGGGTGACACGCAGATGAAGACGACCGACTATTTCTTTCAGAAGGAGATTAGGCCTTCTTAGGACGCTTCGCACCGTACTTGGAGCGAGATTGCTTACGGTCCTTGACGCCTTGCAGGTCAAGAGAGCCGCGCACGATGTGGTAACGCACACCTGGCAAGTCCTTCACACGACCGCCGCGAACCAGCACGACGCTGTGTTCTTGCAGGTTGTGGCCTTCACCGCCGATGTACGAGATGACCTCAAAACCGTTGGTCAGGCGCACCTTGGCAACCTTACGCAGAGCGGAGTTAGGCTTCTTAGGAGTCGTGGTGTACACGCGAGTGCACACGCCACGGCGCTGCGGGCAGTTTTGCATCGCAGGCGACTTGGATTTCGTGACCTCGACCTGACGGCCATGGCGCACGAGCTGGTTGATCGTTGGCATTTTTTGGTTCCCGTTGAAAAAACACTTGAAAATCAGGCGCTTAGCAGGGCTTGAACGAACCCAACCATTGCCTGGAGACAAGCACAAAACGGCCCTCGCCACTCATTTCTGAGCGCGCGAAAAGCCGAAAAGCCTTCCATTGTAGGTGAATTACCTGACAGAACGCAAGAAGCAAACCGCGACGCTGTCGCGCTTGGCGCCCCGTTTGACCCTGATAGGGAGTTCCCGGCACTCACTCTGGGTGATGGCATGTACCACCAAGCTCGGATACAGTGCGTTCAACACCTCCCGGCTTACCCCAGGAACATAAAACCTCTTCAAGGAGACACCGTGTCCCGATTGCTCTCTACTGCAGCACTGGCTCTGGCCGCAACGCTGCCCACGGTTGTACAAGCTGCAGACTTCAACTTCGCGGGCGGAAGCGGCACCACGGCCACAGCCTCTTTCGGCAGCAGCGGCTTGGCCGTGAATATTCAAGGCCCCAGCCATGGGGGCTCGCAGGATGTCACGTACAACAGCAATGGCCTGGGTGTTTCCACCGGCTTTCTCGATGCAACCGGCATCGGCAACGGTGAATCCCTGACCTTCACGTTCAGTCAGGCTGTGAACCTGCTCAACCTGAAACTGGCTGAGTGGGACCTCGCCGATCATGCCACCCTGACATGGGGCAGCAACACGCTGAACCTGAACGGTAGCGGCGTGGTCAGCACCCAGACCCTGTCATTGAGTGGAGTCACCGGCACATCCTTCACGCTGACGGGCGCGTCATTGCTGACCACGTTCAAATTGAATGGTTTGACGGCAACTCCTGCTGTCCCAGAGCCCGCCACCTACGCGCTGATGGGCTTGGGTTTGGCTGGTCTGGCGGCGGCTCGGCGCCTGCGCAAGCCACACGCCTGATTCGTTCTCGCTCCTTTCGGCCCGGTCGGCGTTTCGCTGCACCGGGCCTTTTTCTTTGTCTGATGGACTAGCTGGGCAGAGGCGCCAGCAAGGCGTCCAAGTCATCCTGAGAAAACTTGGGGCCGAGTGCCCCATCTTGACCCAACACGCCTTCTGCCAGCAGGGCCTTGCGCTCCTGCAGGGCCAGCATCCGCTCTTCGATGCTGCCAGCGACCACCAACTTGTAAACATGGACGGGTTGCGTTTGACCGATGCGATGCGCTCGGTCCGTGGCCTGCTGTTCCACTGCCGGGTTCCACCACGGATCCACATGAATCACGGTATCAGCCGCGGTGAGATTCAAGCCGAGCCCACCGGCCTTCAGACTGATGAGAAACACGGGGGCCATGCCTGACTGGAAGGCCTCTACACGATCCGCCCGATCGGGTACGGGCGTCTCCCCCGTGAGGACCAGATACGGCACGTTCTGCGTGCTCAACGCTTGCGCGATGAGATCCAGCATCTCCGTAAATTGCGAGAACACCAGCAGGCGCCGCCCCTCGTCCACCAAGGCTGGAATGGTGTCGGCCAACCAGGCGAGTTTGGCACTGCCCACGTTGCGGCGCATGCCGGACACCTTCAACAGGCGAGGATCACAACATGCCTGCCGCAGCTTGAGCAGCGCATCCAGCACCGTGATTTGAGCCCCCGCCAAGTCAGACTTCTGGAGGACACGGCGCACCTGACGGTCCGCCGCCACGCGCACACTCTCGTACAGTGCCTTTTGTGGCGCCTCCAGTGAGAGGCGCTCAATGACTTCTTGCTTGGGCGGAAGCTCGGTGGCCACCTCCGCCTTTTTGCGGCGCAAGATGAACGGCCGGACCCGTCTGGCCAGCAACTCGGCCCGGAGCGTCTCCCCGCCGTTCTCGATCGGTTCACGCCAGAGGCGCTGAAAGCTGCGCGCATCCCCCAGATAGCCCGGCATCAGGAAGTCGAACTGAGCCCACAACTCGCCCAAGTGGTTTTCGAGCGGCGTGCCTGTCAGGCACAGGCGATGGCGAGACCGAATGCGGCGGACGGCTGCCGCAGTTTTGCTGGCCGCATTTTTGACCGACTGCGCCTCGTCCAGAATCAGCATGTGAAAGGGATGGAGGGCCAGTGCCTCAATGTCGCGCCAGACCAAGGGATAGCTGATCAAGACAACGTCCAGCGTATTCAATTGATCAAGCAACGGGCCCCGGTCTGCGCCGTGGTGAATCCCCACACGCAAGCTTGGCGTCATGCGCAGCGCTTCGTTTTGCCAGTTGGACAGCAGAGAGGTCGGCACCACCACCAATACCGGGCAGTCCAGGCGCCCCGCCTCTTTTTCCAGCAGGACGTGGGTCAGCGCCTGCGCGGTTTTTCCCAAGCCCATGTCGTCTGCCAGGATGCCGCCCAGGCCGTGCCTGCGCAGGTACTGTAACCACGCCACGCCATGTTGCTGATAGGGGCGCAAGTTGATCTGCAAGGACTGAGGCAACGACACCGCAACAGGCTGATCCGCCTGCTGAAGCGTCCCCGCGAGGTCCATCCATCCCGCATGGCCATCCAAGCGGCACACGCCCGCCTCGACACGTTTTAACTGATCACTCAGGTCGTGCAGGCGCACAACATCCCACCGGCTGAGCGAGATCGGCCCTGCTTGGCGCCGCGGGTCCAGCAAGAGGTCCAGCATGGTCCGCACAATCGCTTTCAACGGCGCCGCCGGCGCATCAATGCGGCGACCGCCAGGCACACGCAAGCGAATGACGGCGGCATCGTCCATCATGGAGATGTCACGGACGGACAGCCACCGTTTGTCACGTCGAAGCAGGTCCGCGATGATGGGGGCCAGATCCAGCATTTCGCCCTCGACCTCCACGCCCAGGCTCAGCAGCCAGGATCCCTCTCGTCTTGGCGCAGACAGCGGCGCCAGGGTCGGACCGGTTGCCGACTCGAACTGAATCGGCTCGTGCGCCAGCACTTCACCATCCGGGCCATGCACAACCAGGCGCCACGCGGTCACTGGCACGCTTTCATGGGCGAATCCTGGCCGTACCACCACATGCCAGCCCAGCGATTGAAAGCGCGGAACCTCGTCCGACCAGAAGTCGGCAAAGTCGTCTTCTTGGCGCAGGGTCCACAAAGGGCCGTCATGCCCCCCAAACTGACGCGCCAACTGTGGTGTGCGCCACTGCAGGCAGTCGGCAGGCAATGGTCTGAACCCGGCACTGAGGAGCGCATCCAAAGCATCGGACTCGGCCAAATGGTCCCGCTGCCACTGCACCCGAACACCCTGGGCGTCTTCCGCTTCGGTACATGTGGTTCGGCGCCCCCCCAGTACCGAGATGGGTGCGGGCGTGGCCCAGAACAGACTCGCCGCGTCGGAGTAGATCCACTCGACCATGGCCACGGTGACCTGCCCACCCCGCGGCCCCAAAGCGTCGTGCGGTGCCATGCCCAACAAGCCATCACCACGGTGCAAGGTCTGCAAGGTCAGTCTGGGACGAAAGCGAGGGTGGGCGGTGCGTGGCTCAGTCACAAAATCGACGGGAAGGAGGGCCAAGAATGGATCACACGGAATTGTGATGCACGGCGCTGGACGCCTCCCCCATTTGAGGTACAAACAAGGAATGTCCGATGAGTACCAGATCGAAATCCCACCGTCATTCCTTGCGTTGTACAGCGACGCAAGGCGTCGATTGACCATCCCAGTGCCGGCACTGCGCGCGCGATACGAGTTGTGCGAGGACTTGGCCCACCACTTGACCGAGCATTGTCGAAACATTCACGTGGACATTGGCGTGGACGAGCAGGATGTCCTGACTCGATGCCAGCAGGGCCTGCTGACGCCTGACAGCGGCGTCGCCCACAACGAAGCCGAGTGGATCGTGACGCGACTGGCGGAGTTGTTAGGCTGGCCTCATCCCGGCTTGTCTTCGCCGTCAAACCCTCACCCCTGATGATTCGCACCATGCTGAGCACGCTGCATCCCCCTGTCGTTTGGCGCCATTTCGCCATGCTGTGCCACATTCCTCGGCCATCCAAACAGGAAGCTCAACTTCGCGATCATTTGATCGACTGGGCTCAACATCAAGGCTTGACCCACGAAGTCGACGCCGTCGGCAACCTGCTGCTGCGCAAGCCTGCGAGCCCCGGTTGCGAGTCGGCCCCTGGCGTGGTGCTCCAGGGGCACCTGGACATGGTCTGCCAGAAGAACGAAGGGGTCGCCCACGACTTCTCTCGCGACCCGATTCAAGCGGTGATTCAGGATGGCTGGCTCCGTTCGCCCGGGACCACATTGGGCGCCGACAACGGCATCGGCGTGGCGCTGGCATTGGCCGCGCTGGAAGACCGCCATTTGCAACACGGCCCGCTGGAGGTCCTGCTGACGGTGGACGAGGAAGCTGGCATGGGGGGCGCCCATGGCCTGCAGGCAGGCTGGCTGCAGGGACAGTTGATGCTCAACCTCGATACGGAGGAGTGGGGCGAGTTCTACATGGGCTGCGCGGGCGGGCTGGACGTGGACGTTTCGCGCACCTGCTCGCCTGAGGTGCTGACCGAACACGGCGCCCTCGTTTTGGAAGTGCGGCTGACAGGTCTCAGGGGCGGTCATTCCGGCGTCAACATCCACGAGGAACGCGGCAATGCCATCAAGTTGTTGAGCCGTGTGCTCGGACACGCATGCCACGAGCATCCCCAACTGCGCTTGGTGAGTTGGCGAGGGGGCACCGCCCGCAATGCCCTGCCGCGTGAGGCCACCGCCCAACTGGTGTGCACTGGCGCCAACCCGCAAGACTGCATGGCCCGGGTGACTGCCAGCTTGAAGCGCTGGGAGCAGCAACTCCAAGACGAACTCAGAGGCGTCGATGACCACCTTCAATTGCACGGTGTGGTGACACCTTGCCCGCCGGGGCCGCTGCAGGTGCTGCCGCGCACGGAGCAGGCCATCTGGTTGGACACCCTCCATGCTGCGCCCCACGGCGTGTTCCGGATGAGCCAGGACGTGGTCGGCGTGGTGGAAACCTCCAACAATATTGGGATGCTGAGCCTGACACCACAAGGCGGTGACGTGAACTTCATGATTCGCTCGCTGCGAGACAACGGTGCCCAAGCCTTGGCCAATCAAATCAGCAGCCTTTGGCGACTGTCTGGCACCCCGACCCGACAGCACGGGCACTACCCGGGCTGGGCGCCGAACCCCGACTCGCGCTTGCTGAAGGTCTGCCAGGACGTGTATGCGCGCGAGTTTGGCGCCACCTCGCATGTGCAGGTCATCCATGCCGGGCTGGAATGTGGACTGATCGGGGCCAAGTACCCCGAGATGGACATGGTGTCATTCGGCCCCACCATCCGCGGCGCCCATGCGCCGGGAGAGGGTGTCGACATCGCCTCCGTCGACCGGTGCTGGCAACTGCTGTGCGCCATTCTCAAGGCGCTGGCGCCATCGGATCACTGATCGACGAATTCCGACCTAACAAAGACAAAGCGCCAGCACCCTCACGGGCCTGGCGCTTTGTTCATGAGGGGGCTCTCACCCCCATCACGTCTTACTCGGCAGCACCGCCTTCGGCAGGTGCAGCAGCGTCGGCATCGTCACCATCCAAGGCTGCCAGCTCGAGCGCTGCGCGCTCCTGGGCTTCCTGCATGGCGATGGCACGACGTTCGCTGTCGTCCATCTCTTCCTTGGCCTTGCGAGCCTGGTGATAGGCCATGCCGGTACCAGCGGGGATCAGGCGACCCACGATGACGTTTTCCTTCAAGCCGCGCAGTTCGTCGCGCTTGCCCATGATGGCAGCCTCGGTCAGCACGCGGGTCGTTTCCTGGAAGGAAGCGGCCGAGATGAAGGAGTCGGTCGACAGCGAAGCCTTGGTGATACCCAGCAGCACGTCAGAGTGCGTGGCGATCATCTTGCCTTCGGCGCGCATCTTGTCGTTGGTGTCCAGCAGCTCGGAGCGCTCGACTTGCTCACCAGCGATGTAATGCGTGTCGCCTGGGTTGACGATCTGCACACGACGCAGCATCTGACGGACGATCACTTCAATGTGCTTGTCATTGATCTTCACGCCCTGCAGACGGTACACGTCCTGCACTTCGTCGACGATGTAGCGAGCCAGCTCTTCGATACCCAGCAGACGCAGGATGTCTTGAGGATCGGCCGGACCGTCGACGATGGATTCGCCCTTGTTCACGACTTGGCCTTCGTGCACCAGGATGTTCTTTTCCTTCGGCACCAGATCTTCCCAAACCTGACCTTCAGGGCTGGTGATCTGCAAGCGAACCTTGCCCTTCGTTTCCTTACCGAAGGACACGGTACCGGTGATTTCAGCCAGCGTACCCTTGTCCTTGGGCGAGCGGGCTTCGAACAGTTCGGCCACGCGTGGCAGACCGCCGGTAATGTCGCGGGTCTTCTGACCTTCGATGGGGATACGGGCCA
>NZ_JBMOIR010000034.1:0-8501 GCF_049317225.1 Aquabacterium sp.
GGGTCCTTGCCGAAGAATTCCTTGACCTTCTCTTGCACCTTGGGCATGCGGGTCATGCCGCCGACCAAGATCACGTCGTCGATGTCGGCCACGGCCACGCCAGCATCCTTGATGGCGGTGCGGCAAGGCGCGATGGTGCGCTCGATGAGGTCTTCGACCAGGCTTTCCAGCTTGGCACGGGTCAGCTTGATGTTCAGGTGCTTCGGACCGGTGGCGTCAGCGGTGATGTAAGGCAGGTTGATGTCGGTCTGGGCCGAGTTCGACAGCTCGATCTTGGCTTTTTCAGCGGCTTCCTTCAGACGCTGCAGGGCCAGCACATCCTTGGTCAGGTCGACGCCAGATTCCTTCTTGAACTCGCTGATGATGAAGTCGATGATGCGTTGATCAAAGTCTTCACCGCCCAAGAAGGTGTCACCGTTGGTCGACAGCACTTCGAACTGCTTTTCGCCGTCCACGTCAGCGATTTCGATGATGGAGACGTCGAAGGTGCCGCCACCCAGGTCATACACTGCGATCTTGCGGTCGCCCTTGCCAACCTTGTCCAGGCCGAAGGCCAGCGCAGCTGCCGTCGGTTCGTTGATGATGCGCTTGACATCCAGGCCCGCAATGCGGCCAGCGTCCTTGGTGGCTTGACGTTGTGCGTCGTTGAAGTACGCAGGCACGGTGATGACGGCCTCGGTGACTTCTTCACCCAGGTAGTCTTCCGCGGTCTTCTTCATCTTGCGCAGCACGTCGGCCGACACCTGAGGAGGCGCCATCTTCTTGCCGCGCACTTCGACCCATGCGTCACCGTTGTCAGCAGCGGTGATGGTGTAGGGCATCAGGTCGATGTCCTTTTGCACTTCCTTTTCAGTGAACTTGCGGCCGATCAGGCGCTTCACCGCGTACAGGGTGTTCTTGGGGTTGGTCACAGCCTGGCGCTTGGCCGAGGCGCCCACCAGCACTTCACCGTCTTCTTGGTAAGCAATGATGGAAGGGGTGGTGCGAGCGCCTTCGCTGTTCTCGATCACCTTGGTGGTGTTGCCTTCCATGATGGCCACGCACGAGTTCGTGGTGCCCAGGTCAATACCAATAATCTTGCCCATGTTTGTGTGCTCCTAGAGGATTTGGTCTGGAAGACAGTCGCTTCCGATTGATTCGTTATCTGTGCACGCCGGCGCCGTTTTCAAGAGCCCCTATTTCAAAAAAGGGCTTGGGGCGTTCGTGCCAGAGGTTTATTTGGGTGCAGCCACGGTAACCAGGGCAGGGCGCAGCACGCGCTCGGCAATGGAATAACCCTTTTGCAGCACGCCCACCACGGTGTTGGCTTCCTGCTCGGCAGGCACCATGCTGATGGCCTGGTGGAAGTGGGGGTCGAACTTGGTGCCAGCTTCCGGATTGATTTCCAGCACCTTGTTGCGCTCCAGCGCAGCGGTCAACTGGCGCAGCGTGGCGGTCACGCCTTCCAGCACGGTTTCCACCGGGGTGTCGGGCTTGGCAGCGTGCGAAGCCAGAGCGGCCTCCAGACTGTCGCGCACGGGCAGCAGGCATTCGGCAAAAGATTCCACCGCAAACTTGCGCGCCTTGGCGATTTCTTCTTCCGAGCGGCGGCGAATGTTTTCGGCCTCGGCCTTGGCGCGCAGGTAGGCGTCGGACACCTCGGCGTGCTTGGCCAGCAGTTCGGTCATGTCCTGGGCCACGGACTCGTTCGGCAGTGCTTCGTTTGCCGTGTCGGGGGTGGCTGCCTCTTCGGGCGTGTTGGTCGTGTCGCTCATTTCTGATTCGGGTGGTTGTTTGCGAAAACCCTCCCCATGTCAGGGTGTCCGGCTGGCTTTCAAGAGGGATAAAGAAATTATTTTTCGATGCTGACGGACCACCGCTGCCAGTCGGCCAGTTTCCGTCGGTCGCGCTTCGTGGGTCGTCCCTGTTCAATGCTCTCGGCGGGTTCGGCACCTAATCGACGCTGCTCCTGGGCCTGCTGGCGCAGTTGCACACTTTCTGGCGTCTCTTCATAGAGTTGCTGCGCCTGGGGCGCAGGGCCACGGACCGTGCTCAATGCCTTGACGACCACAGTTTTGATGATCGGTCCTTGACGGATTTCCACCCGATCGCCGGCGCGCAACTCACGAGATGCCTTGGCAACCAGGTCGTTGACCTGGATGCGACCCTTTTCAATTTCGTCGGCAGCCAGCCCGCGTGTCTTGAAAAAACGAGCTGCCCACAGCCATTTATCCAACCTTAGCCGGTCGGTCAGTCCTGGAATCGGGCGTTCGGTGTCACTCATCGTTCGTCAATTTGTCAGTCTGGCGGCTGGTTCGGGCCAGAAATCGTGCCGGGTCCATGGCATCTCTGAGTCCGATCTCGACCGGGCAGGGGGCGCCAGTGACCCAGTGGGCCAGCAATTCTCCCGCAAGTGCGGCCCAGGTGATCCCCCGAGAACCCAGTCCAGTCACAACAAATAGCCCGCCTTGCGCGGTGCGCTGGCGTGGTATCAACCGCACCTGGTCCATTCGCACCTTGCGGCTCGCTGCCTGAAGTCGGTCGATAGACCAGGGCATCGCTCCCACCAATGGCAATCGGTCTGGCGTAGTGGCTCGCCATCCGGTTCTGCCAAACAGGGTCGTCATGTCAGGGGCTTCCGATGGCACGGCCAGATCCCGATGCCATGCACCGAGGCGCTTGGCTTGACCCAAATTGTGGATGTGGTCAGCTTGCCGAATCGCTGGATCCTCATCGTGGTGCTGCGTCGTAGCGCCACACAGAAGATCTTTGCCGCAGAGCGGCAGAACGTAACCACTGCCTGCAACGGGCAATCTGGGAAGCGTTACATACTCGAAGTTCGTCGTGTCGCGCGCGATCGCAGTGATCTGCCCGCGCACCTTTGAAAGTGGCACGGGCGACACGGCCAACGCCTCGGGCAACTTTTCGCACAACGCTACAGTTTGGTGCGCGCAGGCCATGACAACGGACGACGCCCGGATGACTTCATCACCATGGTCATCAACAGCCAGCCAGGTGCCGTCTTCTGCCTGCGTCAGCGATGCGACCGCTGAGTGCCAACGTACGGACAGCAGCGGTTGACCATTCAGCTGCCATTGCGCAGCTTCGCTCAGCAACTGCTTGGCATACCCCGCTGGATGCACCCATCCCGCCTGATGGAAAAACCATCCGCCACTGGGCAAATCCAGTCCGCTCATTTCTGCGGCTTGCGCCCGCTCCAGCCACTCGACATGGTCGTCAGGCAGGCTGAGTTTGGTGAGCAAAGCTTCCGCATCATCGCGGTTGGTCTTGGCATCGAGGCGGATCAGTCCTTGTGCCTGTCCTGCAACCCGGCCATCAGCAATCCACCCACGAATTTGAGACCACGTGGCGAGTGCCGCCGCACGGTGGGCGCGCGCATGAATCCCGTCTTCGCCGTGAACAATGCTGTGGAAAAGACCGCCTGGGTTGCCTGAACCCTCCTGCGCGGGCCCAGCATGCCGGTCGATCAGTGTGACCCGCCACCCTTGGCGGCAAAGGGCATGCGCAGCGGAACACCCTGCCAGGCCTGCTCCGATGACCAGCGCATGCCGATGTGGCGAGGCAACGGCAGGCAACAAGCCACCAGCAGGTGGAGGCGCCACATACCGAGGGGCAAAGTGCCCCTGAATCATGTCGCGCTTGCCGGTGAAACCGGGCGCCTTCGTCATTACAAAGCCGGCTCGTGCCAGTGCGTCGCGCACACCGCGCGCAGCAGACCAGGTGGCTGCGGTGGCATCAGGCGCCGCCAGACGATCGAGGCGGGACAGCAAGCCTTCATCCCACATATCGGGATTCTTGGCTGGCGCAAAACCGTCCAGATAAAACGCGTTGACCGAGGCCAGCAATGACGGCAGCAACTCGGCAATGTCACCCAGCCCTAACATCAGCGTCACGCCTTGCAGGCACCCGCCAGCTGACAACGGCTCGTCAAAGTGCCGGGTATGCCAGCCAGCGGTCAGTGGCGGCCATTGCTCGATCAGGCGTTTTGACAATGCGGCGCGCAATTCAGCGTCTGGGTCTTGCGTGTCGGACACGGCTGCGTGCACGCGCGCCAAATCATCACGCGTCAGAGGGTGCTTCTCAATCGAGATGAAAACCAGGCGATCACATCGCTCGGTGTCAGCCAACCAGGCGGCCCACGTTGCCAGGAAATTGTTCCCCAGACCAAACCCGGTTTCCAGAATCACAAACCGAGTTTGATGCTGCCAGCGCGCAGGCAGTCCATTCCCGCCCATGAACACGTGCCGAGCCTGAGGCCAAGCGCCGGCCGCCGCGTGATAGACGTCGTCGTATACCGGCGAATAGGGGGTGCCGGGGGCATGGCCCGAGGGGCTTTCGCCCAGGGCCGCGGGAATCACTGACATGGCTGATTTACTGCGCGACCCACCCACCGTCCACGTTCCAGGCAGCGCCACGCACGTTGTCCGCGCCGGGCGAGCACAAGAACACGGCCAAGTCACCCAGTTGGGCAGGGGTGACAAATTGAAGGGAGGGCTGCTTCTCGCCCAGCAGACCCTTTTGCGCGTCAGCCAGGCTGACACCTTCGCGCTCGGCCTTGGCATCAATTTGCTTTTGCACCAGGGGCGTCAGAACCCAGCCAGGGCAGATCGCATTCACGGTGACACCTGTTGTGGCAGTTTCCAGTGCAGCGGCCTTGGTCAGTCCTACCAGGCCATGTTTGGCTGCAACATAAGCCGACTTGCCGGCCGATGCAACCAATCCATGGGCAGATGCCAGATTGATCACACGCCCCCAGTTCCTGCTACGCATGCCAGGCAGCGCCAGTCGCATGGTGTGGAAGGCCGAACTCAGGTTAATGGCGAGGATGGCATCCCACTTTTCAACAGGGAAATCTTCCACATTGGCCACGTGCTGAATGCCAGCGTTGTTCACCAGGATGTCAACGCCGCCAAATTCAGCCTGCGCATAGGCGAACAGTGCTTCGATTTCGGCAGGCTTGGACATGTCGGCGCCGTGATAGCCCACATTGACACCGTGTGCAGCGCCTGCGGCCCGAACTGCCGATTGGGGGGCTTCGACCTCGCCAAATCCGTTCAGAATGATGTTGGCGCCTTGCGCAGCCAGCTTCTCGGCAATACCCAGACCAATCCCGCTGGTGGAGCCTGTTACCAAAGCGGTTTTACCTTTCAACATCTCGGGCCTCCTGTCGGTAAGAAGAAACACAAACAATGTGGAATGGCCCATTATCTGTTGTGATATCGATCTGCCACGCATTCATTCGACCATGAGCACAGACAACAACGTTCAACCCACGCTTCGCCATGTCACCTGCCCGGGCGCCAGTCGCAACGATGCAGCGACCCATCGCATGGCCTATTGGTCTTGGGGTGACGAGCGCAATCCGAACGTGGTGATCTGTGTCCATGGCTTGAGTCGGCAAGGACGAGATTTCGACACCCTGGCAAAGGCACTGTGTAATCGCTATCACGTGGTCTGCCCGGATGTGGTGGGGCGCGGTGAGTCCGACTGGCTGGCCGATCCATCTGGCTACCAAGTGTTCGGCTATGTGGGTGACATGGTGGCGCTGCTCCAGTCGCTGCGTACGCAACGAGGTGCAATCGACCCCATTGCTGTGGACTGGGTGGGTACTTCGATGGGCGGGTTGATCGGCATGGCGCTGTCGGCGCTGCCGCCCGCTGCGTCGGGGGCGACATTGCGCAAAATGGTGCTCAACGACGTGGGGCCACGCGTGCGTCACGAAGCCATCGTGCGCATTGGCGAATACTTGGGGCAGCCCATGCGATTCTCGGACGAGCAGCAAGCTGCCGACTACCTGTGGAACATCTCGACCGGATTTGGTCCCCATACGCCGGAGCAATGGCTGGCCTTGTCTCGGCCATTGCTTCGGCAAGCGCCTGAGGGCAACGGGTTGATCCTGCACTACGACCCGGCCATTGCCGCACCGTTCAAATCCATGAACGCAGATAGCGCTGCTGCGGGCGAGGCCATGCTGTGGCAGGTGTACGATGCCTTGAAGGCCAAGGTGCTGCTGTTGCGAGGCAAGCAGTCCGACTTGCTGGACACGGCAACGGCCGTGGACATGACCCGGCGCGGACCCAAGGCGCGGTTGGTGGAATTTGACGGTGTTGGGCATGCGCCAACGTTGATCGCCGCAGATCAGGTTGCCGCAGTGAAGGAATTCTTGATCGAATGAAGACCAGTTCTCTCATGCCAGGTTCGGCGGGGCATGCGGCCATCGTCGAGCTGGTCGAGATGTCCCCTGAAGGTGAGTCACCTTCAGGCAGTATTTTGTCCAAAGCTCGGTCGTTTGCTGAACCCTTGCTGCTCACACAGCGGTTCGAAACGGGCGAAGACGCGCTGACGCATGCCGACGGCGTCAACTTCATTCTGTCAGGCATCGGAGCGCCACCGTCGTTGCGTGCGGCCGCATATCTGGTCTATGCCAGCGAGTATCTGACGCAACCCGAAGAGATCATCGCCCGTTCGTTCGGCGACGACGAGGCCACGCTGGTCACGCACACCCGCAAGCTGGTGCAGGTGCAGCGCAATGCGCGCGATGCCATGGCAGACGATGTCGATGGGCCGCTGGCTGCCGAGCAGGTCGAGCGCATTCGCAAGATGCTGCTGGCTTTTTCACGCGATTTGCGAGTGGTACTGCTGCGCCTGGCTTCGCGACTGCAAACACTCCGCTATTACGCCGAGAGCAAGCAGCCGTGCCCCCGTGCTTTGGCACGAGAGTCTCTTCAAGTGTTTGCACCGTTGGCAAACCGTTTGGGTATCTGGCAGATCAAGTGGGAGATGGAGGACTTGTCTTTCCGCTTCCTGATGCCAGAGTCGTACAAGGCCATTGCAAAGTCACTGGACGAAAAGCGTCTGGAGCGAGAGCATCACATTGAACAGGTGCGTGCTCAACTGGCCCAGGCTCTGAAAGACGCAGGCATCCCGGCGTTGGTGCAGGGGCGCCCCAAGCATCTGTACAGCATCTGGAAGAAGATGAAGGGCAAGGATCTGCCCATTGACCGGGTGTTTGACATTCGTGCGCTGCGCGTCATCGTTGCAGACATCCCGGCCTGCTACGCCGCGCTGAGCCGAACACATGAACTCTGGCAAGCCATGCCGGAAGAGTTCACGGATTACATCGCCAAGCCCAAGCCCAATGGATATCAATCCCTGCACACGGTGGTGCGTGATGAGCAAGGGCGAAGCATCGAGATCCAGATCCGAACACAAGCCATGCACGACCATGCCGAAAGCGGCGTGGCGGCACACTGGGCATACAAAGAGGCTGGCACCAAAGGCTACGCGGGGGTGCAGGCTGCAGGCGATTTTGAAACCAGGGTGGCCGAAGCACGCAAAACCGTCTTGCGTCAGTTGCTGGCTTGGGAGCGAGATCTGGCTGCTGCGGATGATGCGCAGGGGGAGCCTGGCCACAAAGGGCTCTTCGATGATCGCATCTACGTCTTCACGCCAGGTGGGGAGATCATTGATTTGCCCGAGGGTGCCACGCCCATCGACTTTGCCTATACCCTACACACGAATCTGGGGCACCGTTGCCGTGGTGCCAAGGTAGACGGCGCCATGGTGCCACTGAACACCGCGCTCAAGAGCGGCCAGACCGTTGAAGTGGTCTCCATCAAAGAGGGGGGACCTTCGCTGGATTGGCTGAACGCCGATCTGGGTTTCCTCAAAAGCCAACGTGCCCGCGCCAAAGTTCGCGCCTGGTTCAATGCTTTGGCGCAACAGGCCACCATCGCTCGGGGGCGAGAGTCTGTCGAAAAACTGTTGCAGCGTGAGGGGAAAACCGCCATCAAGCTGGATGAGTTGGCCTCTCGTCTGGGATTCAAGAGTGCCGATGCCCTGTTCGATGTGGTTGGCAAGGACGAGTACTCTCTGCGCAACATTGAGCAGTTCCTGCGTCCGGCCGCGCCAGAGCAAAGTCCTGACGAACTCATCACGCAACGAATAGCCCGGGCGGATCCCTCCAAGGCTGCGACAGACGGCAAGGGCGTGCTGGTAGTCGGCCTGGACTCGTTGCTGACGCAATTGGCGCGTTGCTGCAAGCCCGCGCCGCCCGACAGCATTGGAGGGTACGTAACGCGAGGCAAGGGCGTTGCCGTCCATCGCGTGGACTGCGTGAACTTCCGGCAAATGGCAGTACAACAGCCCGAGCGGGTGATCCCGGTCACGTGGGGACGTCAGGCCATCACTGAGTCAGCTCAATATGCTGTGGATGTGATGGTGGAAGCGCACGACCGGACCGGTCTGCTGCGCGACGTGTGCGACGTTTTGGCGCAAGGCAAGATCCATGTACTGTCCATGCACAGCCACGTTGTGCGTGACCGCGTCACCATCACATTGACCGTGCAGACTGGCGATACATCTCGCCTGAACAACATCTTGGCCAAAGTGTTGCAAATCGGGGGTGTATTGCGGGCGCGACGCAAATAATGCTATAGTAGCGGTCTTGCAGGCGCGTAGCTCAGTTGGTTAGAGCACCACCTTGACATGGTGGGGGTCGT
>NZ_JBMOIR010000035.1:0-7595 GCF_049317225.1 Aquabacterium sp.
GGGCTCGATGTCGCGCAGGTAGGTGCGGATCTTGTCGTTGTGCGCGATCAGGTTGCTGGTGACGTACAGCTTCTTGCCGCGCTGGTGGGCTTCCTGAATGCCTTGCTGGAGTTGCTCCAGCCGGAACTCGTTGTTGCGCGCACGCAGGGAATAGCGCGGCTGACCGGCGTAAACCGCATCGGCGCCAAAATCGTAGGCAGCACGCATCTTGTCGAGCGAGCCGGCGGGCAAAAGGAGTTCGGTAGACAGGGCACTCATGGTGGGCGGTATTGTCCATGCTCTGCCGTGCACCTGTCACGCGAAGGGGCAAGTTCCACAGAGAAACGGGGCGCATTTAAGGGGTTTCGGGGCTTATGTCTCGCCTCCCTTCGATTTAGCGCATATCAGACCTGAGCCGAGTGGTGCAAAATCTTCGCCATGCCTGATTTCTCCCCAGCCACGCTGGCCGACACCCACTGGAAGCACATCGCTGAAAACACCAGCGATGGGATTTGGGAATGGGACCTCGCCACCGGCACGCACCAGACTTGGGGCACGGTGGTGGACAGACTGGGCTACGGCCAGGGTCGGGAATCGGTCAGCTTTGAGGAATGGGTCGACCGCGTTCACCCCGTCGACCGGGAGCGGGTGCGGCAAGCCTTGATCCGTCACCTCAAGGGAGATGACTCGGCCATCCAGGTGGAATACAGGCTGCGCGATCCCCAGGGGCGTGAGCACTGGGTTCAGATCCGCGGCATGGTGACGGCGCATGACGAACAGGGGCGGGCCTCGCGCATGGCTGGCGCCATCCAGGACATCACCCCTCGCAAGCGCGCAGAACAGTTCGAACAGTTCCGCAGCCGCATTCTGGAAATGCTGGCCAGCAACAACCCGCTGCACGCGCTGCTCGAATCCATCGCGAAAGGGGTCGAAGCGCTGGAACCCCGGATGCTGTGCAGCATCCACCTGATTGACCTGAACACCCTGTCTTTGGCACAAGGGGCCTCTCCCAGCCTGCCAGCGTTTTACTGTGAGGCCATCGACGGCGTCCACATCGGCCCGAACGTGGGCTCGTGCGGGGCTGCGGCGTTTCTGCGGCAACGGGTGATCGTGCCCGACATGCTGAACCACCCGAACTGGGCCCCTTATCGGGAACTGGTCGCACAAGCCAATCTGGCCGCATGCTGGTCGGTTCCGATCATTTCCGCCGACGGCACCTTGCTGGGCACGTTCGGGGTGTACGACCGACAGATTCACACGCCCAGCGCAGAAGAAATCCGGCTGATCGACCAAGTCACCCACCTCGCCAGCCTGGCCATTCAGCGCAAACTGGCTGACGAACGCTTGCATCTGGCGGCCAGCGTGTTCACCCATGCCCGCGAAGGCATCCTGATCACCGATGAACACGCCCACATCATCGACGTCAATGAAGCCTTCACCCGCATCACGGGCTACACGCGTGAAGAGGTCCTGGGTTACAACCCGCGCATTCTGAAATCAGGCCGACAGGAACCCGAGTTCTACAGTCAGATGTGGGAAGACCTGCTGACCAAGGGCCACTGGCAAGGCGAGGTCTGGAACCGCCGCAAGAACGGCGAACACTACGCCGAGATGAAAACCATCAGCGCGGTGAAGGACGAGCAAGGCCATATTCGCCAGTACGTGGCCTTGTTTGCGGACATCACCGCCCTGAAGGAACACGAGAGCCAACTGGAGTTCAACGCTCACCACGATGCGCTCACCGGCTTGCCCAACCGCGTGCTGCTCGCCGACCGTTTGCAGCAGGCCATGGGCCACGCCCGGCGCCGGGAAAGTCGTCTGGCCGTGGTCTACATGGACCTGGATGGGTTCAAGGATGTCAACGACCAATACGGGCACGAGGTCGGTGACCAGTTGCTGATGACACTGGCCGACCGCATGCGCCACACCCTGCGTGAGAGTGACACCCTGGCGCGCCTGGGGGGCGACGAGTTTGTGGCCGTGCTGCCCGACTTGTCCGATGGACTGGGCACGATCCCGCTGTTGCAACGCTTGATGAATGCGGCATCTCAGGCCATCGAAGTCGGCGGGCAGTCCCTGCAGGTGACGGCCAGCGTGGGGGTCACGATCTACCCGCAAAACGATGAGGTGGATGCCGACCAGTTGCTGCGTCAGGCCGATCAGGCGATGTACCAGGCCAAGGTGGCGGGCAAAAACCGCTTCCACTATTTCGATGCGGACCAGGACCGCAACGTACGGGGCCACCACGAAAGTCTGGCCGCCATTCGCCATGCGCTGGCAAGAGAAGAGTTCGTGCTGTTCTACCAGCCCAAGGTGAACATGCGCACAGGCGATGTTGTGGGGGCAGAAGCCCTGATTCGCTGGAACCACCCCGAGCGCGGCTTGCTGCCACCGGGGGTGTTCCTGCCCGTGATCGAAGACCACGCGCTGGCCATCGAGGTCGGCGAGTGGGTCATTCACACCGCGCTGACACAAATGGACGTGTGGCGCAGCCAGGGCCTGCGTCTGCCGGTGAGCGTGAACCTGGGTGCACGGCAACTCCAGCATCCTGACTTTGCCGAGCGCCTGCGCTATCTGCTGTCCCTGCATCCGGAGACCCAGCACGGCGATCTGGAAATGGAAGTGCTGGAGACCAGCGCGCTGGGAGATCTGGCTCGCGTGTCGCAGGTGATTCAGACCTGCCGGGACATGGGCGTGAGTTTCGCACTGGACGATTTCGGGTCTGGCTACTCGTCGCTGACTTATCTGAAGCGCTTGCCCGTGGCCTTGCTCAAGATCGACCAGAGCTTTGTGCGGGACATGCTGGACGACCCGGATGATCTGGCCATTCTGGAAGGCGTGTTGGGCCTGTCCAAGGCGTTCCGACGTCAGGTCATTGCCGAGGGCGTCGAAACGACGGAGCACGGCGAGATGCTGCTGTACCTGGGCTGCGAGCTGGCCCAAGGCTACGGCATTGCCCGCCCCATGCCTGCCGACCGCATCCCGCAGTGGGTCACCTCGTGGCGTCCGGCCTGCACCTGGCGCGACCTGCCGCACTTTCACCCTGCCGATGCGCCGTTGATGGTGGCCTCCTTGAACCATCGCACCTGGGTCGACGGGGTCGTGCAATACCTGCAAGGCACGCGAGATCAGGCACCCCAACTGCACGCCCAGCAATGCTGCTTCGGCACCTGGCTACACAGCGAAGTCAATGCCAGCGAGGCGATCGCCCCTTGGGAGCCCATCTTGCAATCGCACGAGCAAATCCATCGCCTGGCCGAGCAATTGTGTGATTTGAAGGCCCGCGGACAGGGTGAAGCTGCGCTGCAGCGCGTTCCCGAACTGCATGCCTTGCGAGACGGATTGCTGGCCCAACTCAAGGTGCACATGAACCATCACGGCTCAAGCGGCCTCACCTCCGTGTGCGCCATCGCTTGAGGTCGAGGGCAACCACAAGGTCACGGTGGTGCCCGCACCCAGCTCACTCTCGATGTGCAGGCGGCCACCCATCAGCGCCAGCAACTCCTTGACGATCGCCACGCCCAGTCCGGTGCCCGGGATGTTGCCGGACTTGTCTGCGCGGAAAAAGCGTTCACCCATGTGCGAGAGGTTTTCCGGCGACAGGCCAATGCCCTGATCCCGGATCTCGACGCCCCACCAGCTTTGCCCACGGCTGGACCGCGACACCACAAAGCCGATATGCACCTCGCCCCCTTGCGGCGAGTATTTGTACGCATTGGACAGGATGTTGAGCAAAGCCTGCTGCATCTTGCCCCCGTCAACCTGAACGCGCATGGTCCGGTCCGAGAGGGCCACGATGGGCGGCGTGCGCCCCTCCGGGGTCTTGAAGGCGTGAATGGCCTGCTGAACAACGTCGCTGAGTTCCGCCTCCATCATCACCAGATCCTGCCCTTGGCGGCTTTCAATCCGGGCCAGATCCAGCAGCTCGTTGAGGATGGTCACCATGGCCTGACTCTGACGGTACATGATGGACAGCAACTCATGCCGCTTCTCAGGGCCCATCTCACGCTTGAGCATGAGCTCCGTGAAACCGTACAAGGACACCATGGGGGTGCGCAACTCATGCGCGGCCATCGACAGGAAGTCCGACTTCATCTGATCGAGCTGATGCTGGCGCGTCACGTCACACACGTAGATGACGCGAGCCACGCTGGCACTGTCCGACGTCTGCGCATGAAAGCTCAAGACCCTGGGCACCGGAGCGTTGAGCTGAAGCGTCCAGCTCTCGTCGGTCTGCAGGCTCTGAAAGGACTCTGGGTCTCGGGCCTGTGCCTTGATCCGTGCGGCCACATCCGTCAGGGATCGGCCAATCACCTCATCCGGGGCGATCTGACACAGGGCCATGAAGGCGTGGTTGACGAACTGCACCATGCCATCGCGCCCCACCGTGAGCAGGCCGTCCCGGCTGAGGGTGAAGATGGCTCCCAGCTGATCGTTTTGAATGGCCAATTGCTGCTGGTGCGCCGTCATCTGCTTGAGGTTGTCATCCAGCTGATGCATCTGGCGACTGATGATCTGGGACGCCTGATTCAAGGCGCGGGTCAGCTCCATGACCTCCATGGGGCCATCGCCCTCGGGAAGTTGCTCGCCATGCCCGTTCACCATCTTGACGGCGAAATGCCGGGCACGCGCCAGATCATGCACAGGGCGCCACAAGAACAGCCACAACAGCAACATGGCCCCCGCCACCGCCATGGCCGCCACGACCGCGGTGTTGCGCCAGATGCGAGAGCGGGACTCGGTCAGATCGGCAATGTCGTAGTCCACACGCACCCACCCCACCGTCGAACCCGCCTGGACCGGATGCCAGACCACCAACAAGGCGCGGGCTGCATCCTCTTGCACCACGGCCTCGCCATCCGGCGGCAGGTTCACGAGCAAGGGTTGCGCCGACGAATACTGCATGCGGATCGGCTGATCCGGTGCATGCTCCGCCCATGCCAACACCCGTCCGTTGGGCTGCATCACCCTCAAGGCTCGCACGGATTTGAAGTCGGCCGCCCGACGCACCACATCCTCCAATTCATCCAGTGAGTTGGTGAGGATGAGTCCTGCGCTGCTGATGGCAACATGGCGCGCCATGCCTCGGGCCATGTCCTGTGCGGCACGGTGCTCCAGCGCGGTCTGTTCGTGGGCGGTGTACCCACCCAACAGCCCCAACGCCATGACCAGCAACAAAGAAATGATCAGCCACAACTGCCGAGACAGACGTCGTGGCCAGATCCAGGCCAGAAGGCGGGGCAGTCGCATGGTGTCAGGCACTACTCGACGTAGCGGTCCAGTTTCAGTTTGCCCAGCGGCTGATAGTCCCGAACCTGATCGGCACGGATCGGCTGGTCCATCGGAATGTCGTGAAAGGCCTCCGCCAGCGTCGGGTCCTTGGCCAGACGCAGCATGGCCTCGGTCACGGCCTTGCGCGTGCCTTCCGGTACGCGCGGATGCGCGCTCAAGGGATGAGGCGCGGCCCCCGGCGTCTCGAACAGAACGCGCAAGGCGGCCTGCACCTCGGGGGGTTCACGGTCCAGCGTCGCCCGCACGCCCCCACTGGCAGCCGTTTTGCCCGTCAAGGTATAGCGATAGGCGTTGGTGTGCGTGCGGACATACACCGCACTCGTCTCCACATGCTCCACCTCGGCCAGGTGCGAGCGGATCAGCAGGGACGCCCCAAAGGCATTGGGTGCGGGATACGCCACACTTTGCCCTCGCAAATCGGCCATCTTGCGGATGGGGTCCTCCTTGCGCACCACCACGATGCCTGTGAGCAGGCGGCTGTCACGCACCAGCGGGACATAGCCCTGTGCACGATGGGCCATGAACTGGTGATAGGGATTGAGGTAGACAAAGTCAGCCCCACCCGCCTGGAAATCGGCCTCAAACGTAGGGATGTCTTTGAAAAACTTGAGGTTGAGTTGCACCTTCGCGGCCTGCCCGACCCGCTCCAGAATCGGGGCCCACACCCGCTGGATGTCGGCCGCAGGAAACTGCGGCACCACGGCAACGGTGTAAGAGGGCCACACGCGCTCGGCGATGGGCGCGGCCATGGCGCTGCCCACGAGCCACATTGCGCACAGGCCCAAACACCCCCGACGCCCGAGCGTCTGCACGGCTCTGCTTGACTGCTTGCTTGCCATCACTGCCCCTCCAGATCTGAGTGGATGTCCTATTTTCGGTAGGTCCATCGCCACTCTGATCCAGATCACGTTAATCGGGTCGGCAACTCGTGCATAAGTTACAAATTCACACGGGATGAAAAAAGGGCCACGGTCCGCAGACACGTGGCCCTGATCCCCCGACAGACGGGGGAGGATGCACCGATCAGGCGCGGATCAGGTGATCGAAAGCACTGAGTGCAGCGGTGGCACCTGCGCCGGTCGCGATGACGATCTGCTTGTACGGCACCGTGGTGCAGTCACCCGCCGCGAACACGCCCGGCACATTGGTGTGGCCCTTGGCATCGATGATGATCTCGCCAAACTTGCTCAACTCGACCGTGCCGCGCAGGAACTCGGTGTTGGGCACCAGGCCAATCTGCACGAACACGCCTTCCAGGGGCACCAGATGCTCATCACCGGTGGCGCGGTCCTTGTACTTCAGGCCATTGACCTTGCCGTCGGCACCCGTGATCTCGGTGGTTTGGGCGTTGGTGTGGATGGTGACGTTGGGCAGGCTCTTGAGCTTGTTGACGAGCACGGCGTCGGCCTTGAGCTGGTCGGCAAACTCGATGAGCGTGACGTGCTGAACGATGCCGGCCAGGTCAATGGCGGCCTCCACCCCCGAATTGCCCCCACCGATCACGGCGGTGCGCTTGCCCTTGAACAGCGGGCCGTCGCAGTGCGGGCAGTAGGCCACGCCCTTGTTCTTGTACTCGGCTTCACCGGGCACGTTCACATTGCGCCAGCGGGCCCCGGTCGACAGGATCACGGTCTTGGCCTTCAAGGTGCCGCCATTGGCCATTTTGACCTGGATGAGGCCGCCGGGCTGCTCGGCCGGAATCAGGGACTCGGCGCGCTGCAGGTTCATGATGTCCACATCGTAGGCACGGGTGTGGGCTTCCAGGGCGGCGGCCAGCTTGGGGCCATCGGTTTCCAGCACCGAGATGTAGTTCTCGATGGACATGGTGTCGTTGACCTGACCGCCAAAGCGCTCGGCGGCCACACCGGTGCGGATGCCCTTGCGAGCAGCGTACACCGCAGCGGCTGCACCGGCCGGGCCACCACCAATGACGAGCACGTCAAACGCGTCCTTGGCATCGATCTTGGCGGCTTCCTTGGCCGCCGAGTTGGTGTCAAGCTTGGCCACGATCTCTTCGACCGTCATCTTGCCCGAGGCAAACATCTGCCCGTTGAGGAACACCATGGGCACGGCCATGATTTCGCGGCGCGTGACCTCTTCCTGGAAGGTGCCGCCTTCGATGACGGTGGTCTTCACCTTGGGGTTGAGGATGGCCATGAGCGACAGGGCCTGCACCACGTCCGGGCAGTTGTGGCAGCTCAGGGACATGAAAACTTCGAAGTCGAAATTACCGTCCAGCGCCTTGATCGCGTCGATGGTTTCGGCCTCGACCTTGGGCGGGTGGCCGCCGGTCCACAGCAGGGCCAGCACCAGCGAGGTGAACT
>NZ_JBMOIR010000036.1:0-4602 GCF_049317225.1 Aquabacterium sp.
GGCTTACGCGGCTTCCTGGTGGCGGCCGGCCATCAGGATCGAGGCGTGCAGGCGGGTCACCGCGTCGTTGCCGGTCTTGCCGTGGTTGGTCAGCAGCGACCACACCAGATCGTCATCCACACGCATGCGGCACAGCAAGGTGTTGCTCGACGCGATCTTGAGCACCTGGGCGGGCGTCATCATGTTGATCAGCGTGGCCGTTTCCTCGGAGATCCCCAGGCGGAACAAAGCTTGCTCGCGGTCGGCGCGGATCAGGCTCTGAGCCAGCATCAGGTAGGACAGGTTGGCTTCGCGGATTTCGTTGAGCATCTGGTCGGCGTTCATGTCGTTCTCCTTAAGCGATTTGGAAAGCGGTTTTGCTGGGTCTCTTTTGGGTGTCAGCGATGGGTGTTGCTGGCATGGAATGAATTCTGGAGATCGGGTCTGTTTTTCTGAATAGGGCGCCCGCTGTAAGGCACGTCAGGCGCAGGATGTCCGTCGTGTCAGAAAAAATCCGACAAATGACTTTTGGTCTTCATTGAAGAGGGTGGAACCACGTCCAACAAATAGGCGGGTAAGAGTCGTTCAGTTCTCGTCTGAAGGGTGCGAATCTCTTCGGCCTCCCTTGATAATCAACGCCCAACCAAGGAGGAGTGACCGCATGGCGCGTTTGCCGCGTTTGGGGCTGGCGGCATGGCCGCATCTGGTCGTGCAGCGGGTGCATGATGGCCAGCAACTGGCTCGTGACGATACCGATCGGCAGGCTTTGATCACGGCCATGCGTGAAGCCGCACGCCTGCACGGCGTGACGGTGCATGCGTACGGTGTGGGGGCGGAGCACTTCGTGTTGCTGCTGACTCCGGGCGCAGAAGATGCCATCAGCCTGTTCATGCAGGCCATCGGTCGCCGTTATGTGGCGGCGTACAACGCCCGACACGCCCGACAAGGGGGGTTGTGGGCCTCTCGATACCGCGCCACGGTGCTGGATCCGGCCCGCTTCTTGCTCGATGCCATGGTCTTTGTCGAGACGGATGGGCTGCGCTCTGGGCGGGTGCAGCGCGTTGAAGATGATCTCTGGTCTAGCGCGCGGCACCACCTTGGGCTCTGCACGGATGCGTTGATCGGCGACCACGCACTCTTTTGGGCGCTGGGTAACACGCCCTTCGAGCGTGACCTCGCGTGGCGTCGGCGACTGGAGGAGGGGATCTCGGCCAAGTTGTGCGAGGACATGGCGCAGGCTGTCCATAAAGGATGGGCGCTCATGGCGCCTGAGGTGGCGCACGGTCTGGAGGCCAGCGCCGGTCGGCGGCTGACGCCTCGTCCGCGCGGGCGGCCCCGAAAGTCCCTCGACAGTTGATCTGTCCCTATTTATTTTCAGGAGTGCCCGTTGGGCTCTTGCTAAATTGATCTGACCCTATTTATTAAAACTTGAATCTGCGGGCAAACGAGAGTATCCTCGACCGTCCCCGTGTTGTTTTTCCACACTAACATCTGGAGCGCCCTCATGACCCAGGCGACTTCGGGAACGACGTTCCCTATCACCCCCGTGTCTGACGCAGCCACCGCCGTGGCCACTCGTCAGGAAATCCAGGCGGCTGCCGAACTGGGCATGTACGCCAACGCCGAGCATGACGCTTGCGGTGTGGGCTTCGTCGCTCACATCAAGGGCCAAAAGGCGCACAGCATTGTTCGCCAAGGTCTGCAGATCCTGGAAAACATCGACCACCGTGGCGCCGTGGGTGCCGACCCGCTGATGGGTGACGGTGCCGGTCTGCTGATCCAGATCCCTGACGAGTTCTACCGTGCCGAAATGGCCAAGCAGGGTGTGGAGTTGCCTCCTCCCGGCGAATACGGCGTGGGCATGATCTTCCTGCCCAAGGAAAGCGCTTCTCGCCAAGCTTGCGAGCAAGAGCTCGAGCGCGCCATCAAGGCCGAAGGCCAAGTGCTGCTGGGCTGGCGTGACGTGCCCGTGGACGCCGACATGCCCATGTCGCCGCTGGTCCGCGAAAAAGAGCCCGTCATCCGCCAGGTCTTCATCGGTCGTGGCCCCGACATCCTGGTGCCCGATGCTCTGGAGCGCAAGCTGTACGTCATCCGCAAGACGGCCTCCAGCAAGATTCAAAGCCTGAACCTGACCCATGGTTCCGAGTACTACGTGCCCAGCATGTCGTGCCGCACCATCATCTACAAGGGTCTGCTGCTGGCTGACCAGGTCGGCAAGTACTACAACGACCTGAAGGACGAGCGCGTCGTGTCGGCGCTGGCGCTGGTGCACCAACGTTTCTCGACCAACACCTTCCCCGAGTGGCCGCTGGCTCACCCCTATCGCATGGTCGCTCACAACGGTGAAATCAACACCGTGAAGGGCAACTTCAACTGGATGCGCGCCCGCGAAGGCGTCATGAAGTCCCCCGTGCTGGGCGACGACCTGAAGAAGCTGTACCCCATCAGCCTGGAAGGCCAGTCCGACACCGCCACGTTCGACAACGCGCTCGAACTGCTGACCATGTCTGGCTACCCGCTGGCACAAGCCGCCATGATGATGATCCCGGAAGCCTGGGAACAACACGCTACCATGGACGAGCGTCGCCGCGCGTTCTACGAGTACCACGCCTCCATGATGGAGCCATGGGACGGTCCTGCCGCCATGGTCTTCACCGATGGTCGCCAGATCGGTGCCACCCTGGACCGTAACGGTCTGCGTCCCGCTCGTTTCATCATCACCGATGACGATCTGGTCGTGCTGGCCTCCGAGTCCGGCGTGCTGCCCATCCCCGAGAACAAGATCGTCAAGAAGTGGCGTCTGCAGCCTGGCAAGATGCTGCTGATCGACTTCGAACAAGGCCGCATCATCGAAGACGAAGAGCTGAAGGCTCAATACGCTTCGGCCAAGCCTTACCGTCAATGGATCGAGAACGTTCGCGTCAAGCTGGACACCATCGATGCCAAGGGCTCGGTGGGCGAGTTCTCCGAGTCGCTGCTGGACCGTCAGCAAGCCTTCGGCTTCACTCAGGAAGACCTCAAGTTCCTGATGGCGCCCATGGCTCAGAACGGCGAAGAAGCCACCGGCTCCATGGGCAACGACTCGCCTCTGGCCGTCCTGTCCGACAAGAACAAGCCGCTGTACAACTACTTCAAGCAGTTGTTCGCCCAGGTGACCAACCCACCGATCGACCCCATCCGTGAAGCGGTGGTGATGTCGCTGGTGTCCTTCATTGGTCCCAAGCCCAACCTGCTCGACATCAACGCGGTGAACCCCCCGATGCGCCTCGAAGTGTCTCAGCCTGTGCTGGACTTCGATGACATGGCTCGCCTGCGCAACATCGAGAAGCACACCGGCGGCAAGTTCAAGCCTTACGAAATCGACATCACCTACCCAGCAGCCTGGGGCCACGAAGGTGTGGAGGCTCGTTTGGCTTCGCTGTGCGCTGAAGCGGTGGAAGCCATCCAGTCCGGTCACAACATCATGATCGTGACCGACCGCAAGATGGACCGCAACAACATCGCGATCCCAGCGCTGCTGGCGCTGTCGGCCATCCACCACCACCTGGTTCGCAAGGGCCTGCGTACCTCGACCGGTCTGGTCGTGGAAACCGGTACCGCTCGCGAAGTGCACCACTTCGCCGTGCTGGCTGGTTACGGCGCCGAAGCCGTTCACCCCTATGTGGCGATGGAAACCCTGGCTGGTATGGCCAAGGACCTGCCCGGCGACCTGTCTGCCGAGAAGGCCATCTACAACTACACCAAGGCCATCGGCAAGGGTCTCTCGAAGATCATGTCGAAGATGGGTATCAGCACCTACATGTCGTACTGTGGTGCTCAGATCTTCGAAGCCATCGGTCTGAACAAGGAACTGATCGACAAGTACTTCCGTGGCACCCCCACGCAAGTCGGCGGTATCGGTGTGTTCGAAGTGGCTGAAGAAGCCATCCGCAACCACAAGGCGGCTTTTGGAAACGACCCCGTGCTGGCCAACGCGCTGGACGCTGGCGGTGAATACGCCTGGCGTACCCGCGGTGAAGAGCACATGTGGACGCCTGACGCGATCGCCAAGCTGCAGCACTCCACCCGTGCCGGCAAGTTCGACACGTACAAGGAATACGCCCAGATCATCAATGACCAGAGCAAGCGCCACCTGACCCTGCGTGGCCTGTTCGAGTTCAAGATCGATCCTGCCAAGGCCATTCCCGTCGAGGAAGTCGAACCCGCCGCCGAAATCGTCAAGCGTTTCGCTACGGGCGCCATGTCGCTGGGCTCCATCTCGACTGAAGCCCACTCGACCCTGGCACTGGCCATGAACCGCATCGGCGGCAAGTCCAACACCGGTGAAGGTGGTGAAGACGAGCGCCGTTATCGTGACGAGCTCAAGGGCATCAAGATCAAGGCCGGCACCAAGGTCTCCGACATCGTGGGCGCTTCGCGCATCGAAGCCGACTACGAAATGAAGGAAGGTGACAGCCTGCGTTCGAAGATCAAGCAGGTGGCGTCGGGTCGTTTCGGTGTGACCACCGAATACCTGGTGTCTGCTGACCAGATCCAGATCAAGATGGCTCAGGGCGCCAAGCCCGGTGAAGGCGGTCAGTTGCCTGGCGGCAAGGTGTCCGAGTACATCGGCAAGCTGCG